>JBKCPL010000025.1:0-24313 GCA_046309355.1 Bacteroidota bacterium | reverse complement strand
AAAGTTGTTTTCGTCTGCCAGTTTTTTGAGTAATGCGTGTTTTGTACTACAAGTTCCGCAGTTGTCAGTAAATACTGAAGTCAAATTATTCTTATCAGCATTACGTCCATACGCAAGTTGTCTTACGAAAATTGAAGCCTGATTAAAAGTAAAAATATTCCTATCGATAAATTCTTTTGAAATTTGTCCCTTAGATTTAATTTCAAAGTCGAGCTGATTTGTCATTCTGTTGTCGTCATTTACAATTACTGGTAACTTGTTTATCCTGGAACCTTTTCTTCCAACGGGTGCACAGTATTTGCTCTAATTCTATAATACTGTGTACCTATTTTGACTATGGAGTGCCGGATATTTTTCATTTTTTTAATGTTAATTTATCTAATGGGCTCGCTATTTTACCCAATTGTTCGGTGCTTACGTGTGTGTATATCTGGGTGGTTTTAGGACTTTTGTGGCCAAGCAGTTCCTGTATATGCCTCAAATTTGTTCCGCCCTCTAATAAATGCGTGGCATAGCTATGCCTCAACATATGTAAGTTAACATTTTTCTTTATTCCGGCTTTTTGGCTGGCTATTTTTAAAACCTTATCAAGGCTTCTGCTCGAGTATTGCCCACCATATTGTCCTTCAAATAAGTACTCCTTGGGTTTGTACAGTTGGTAATATTCGCGCAACATACCCAATACTACCGGTGAAAGAGGTACCAACCTATCTTTCATGCCCTTGGCTTTGTATATCGATATCATCATGCGATTGCTGTCAATATCACTTTTTTTCAGGTTCAACAATTCGCTTCTGCGCAGGCCGGCACTGTATATAAGGCTCAACATACAGCGGTGCTTTATATTTTCACACGCATTGAGAATGGCCTCTACTTCCTGTTCGCTTATTACCTTAGGCAACTGATGGGGTTTATTGGGGCGAACCAGTTGCTCTATGTCCATCTTTTTCTTTTTTAGTATGGAGTAAAACAACTTAAGGGCATTGATAAACTGCGATTGATACGTGGCTGATAGGTTTTTCCTCAGTACATACTCATTGTTAAATACCACCACATCCTGGTTACTAATATCTTCAATAGACTTTTGGCTGAAAAACTGAAAAAATACCACCAATGCCTTGGTATAGCTTTCTATAGTGCTTTCGCTGTAGCGTTTGCTACGCATCCATAAAACATACTCTTTTAGTTTTTCTGATGTAGCTGTGCCTGCATCAGCTACTTCTTTGGGTAAATAAGTAGCCGGGGTTGTCAGGTTAAAAAGCTTTCGGTAATGGCCATTATCCTCCACGTGCCAACATTTGAGTGTGTTGCTCCACCGCGCGCCTGTTAACGTGCGTACATACGCATTATCGGCCTTATTGTAATTAAATCGTAAGGCAAGCCGGGTCTTTCCTTCGTGTGTAATGGGTTCTACCAGCCAGTGTGAGATAGTGTGATTCATCAGTGAATGAAAAAAGTGTAGCCGCAACTTAAACGGTTTACCTGAAAAAACCAACTCCTATAACCGGTGGTCGCCTCCGGCATTTTATGATACGTATGGGAGACCCTTACAGGGGTATACAAGGGCGGTGTATGCTACCCGTAAAGCAGCATCACCCCAAATAGGTCAATTCTAATCGGGAAAATGACTTGCAGCTACCGCTTTTCAATTTTATCATAAAATCCCCCATAGGTAACCAGCCTTACACCTTCTTCGTTTAAGAAGTCGCCCGGAAAACCCAGTTCAATTTTGCTGGCCTCATCCAATCGCCTCAGCTGTTCGCTGCTTAGCTCCACGCTCAGTGTTCCTAAGTTATCTTCCAGTTGCGAAACTTTAGTGGCTCCTACAATAGGTATGGAGGAGAAGCCCTGCATCATGGTCCACTTCAGTGCCACATGCGAGGCGTTGCAACCCATTTCATCGGCTATTTGCATCACGGTTTTTGTAAGTGCAACCGAGCGCTCATTCAGTCGCTTGCTGTTTTCCGGCAAGCGGCCTTTGTCGCCTTTCAGGTATTTTCCGGTAAGCGCACCGCCTGCCAATGGAGCCCAGGGAGTAACAGTGAGGCCGTAGTGCTTAGCCATAGGAATAAGCTCCCGTTCGGGCGTGCGTTGAATTAAACTGTATTCAACCTGCAGCGCCACAAACCGACTCCAGCCCATCAGTTCGGCCAGCGTTTGTCCGCGGCTGATTATCCATGCCGGGGTATCGCTTATGGCCACATAGTTTACCTTTCCCTGCCTCACCAAATCATCCAGTGCACGCATCACTTCATCAATAGGAGTGAGGTTGTCCCAAATATGCAGATACAGCAAATCAATAAAATCGGTATTCAATCTTTTCAGGCTTTGATCCACACTGCGCATCATGTTTTTGCGGTTATTGCCCGATGCATTTACATTGGTGAGGTTATCGTGCAGGCTGTATTTTGTTGCAATTACAAAATGATCGCGATTGGCTGCGATGTATTCGCCAATAAATTTTTCACTCGTGCCATCGGTATATCTATTGGCTGTATCTATAAAATTACCACCCGCGTTGGCAAATGTATCCATGATGGCAAAGCTGGTTTCCTTATCAGCACCCCATTTCCATTCGGTGCCGAATCCCATAGTGCCAAGGCACAGTTCAGATACTTTCAGGCCACTGGGGCCAAGTAGTTTGTATTTCATTGTACTTCTGTTTAAGTCTGTTCGTAATACGTAGTAGTGATGTTCCACAGCGTTTGCCGGTTCAATTTACTGTATGCATCGGTTTGTGCTTTTATTTCTTTTCTGTCGTAAAAATATTTTCCGCTAATGCCGGCTACTTCATCCGACACAGCGAGCCACACTATCGTATCGGCTCCTTTTTCGGGTGTGCGCAGCATAAAGCCCAGCACGTTAAAGATGAAGCCCACCAGCCCACCGCTGCCTTTGGCAAAATTGGTGCGAACACCACCGGGATGCATGCAATTGGTAGTTATTGATGTGCCTTTCAGGTCTTCGGCCAGCTGAAACGTAAACAGTATATTGTACAACTTGCTGTTGCCGTATGCCAGCATTGGTTTAAATGAATGTACAAGATGCACATCGGCTAAGTTCAGTTTTCCGTACTGCTGTGCCTCGCTGGCTACGTTTACAATCCGTGCTTCGGGCGCAGCTTTCAACGCAGGTAAAAGTCCCGCAGCCATAGCAAAATACGATAAGTGATTATTGGCAAAGGTGAGTTCATAACCCTGTGCCGATGTTTGTCGCTTATCAATGTATAGTCCTGCATTGTTTATCAATACATCAATCACCGGATATTCGGCAACGATAGTTGCAGTGAGTGCCTTCACGGCTTTTACATCAGACAGGTCGCACAGGTAATAGTGAACGTGGGAGTTATTCGTTAGCTGCACAATATTTTGGTGGGCGTACTCAGCCTTTTGCCGGTTTCGGCACACCATCAGCACACGGTATCCTTTTTGGGCAAGTGTTTTGGCAACCACATACCCCATACCGCTGTTAGCACCGGTTACAACTGCTGTTTTCATTTGTATTTGTCCAGTACAGTTTGTACAGTTCTTGAAAACGTTTCGTAATCCGTAAAGCCTTTGGCCACCATGTAGTATTTGCCGTTGTATAGGAGCAACACCGCAGGGTATCCGGTAATTCCATAATTAGCCGATTCCTGAAAACCATCCGTAGCAGCTTTTCGCAGTTGCTCGGTATGCATTTTCTCTATAAAACGGTCGGCATCGATGGCATACGGTTTCAGCACTTCGCGATACACATCATCGCTGCGCAAGTCTTTGCCATCGTAGAAGTAGGACTTCTGCACAGCCGATGCAAATGCAATCGCTTCATCAGGCTTGTAGGTTTTAAATGTTTCGATGGCGATTGCCGGTGTTACGGATGACGACCACAATTTTTTTGTGCGCAATTGAGCTAAATAAGCTTCGCCAAATTTTATTCCCGAATAGTCTTCTACACGTTTATAAGCGCCTAAAATATACTCGGCAAAATCGCCAATAGGACCTTCGCGGTCGCCTACAACCATGCCTCCGCTTATGATGTCGAAATCAAATTCGGTTTTGTGTTCGGTTGCATACCGGTTTATTACCTTGCTAAAACCGTAACACCACCCGCACATGGGGTCGAACACATAAATAATTTTTGGTTTTTCTGTCATGGGTTTAAATGAAAAAAACAGCAATGCACCTATTAGCGCGCTGCCTAAAATGATCAAACGGTTACGGAAGTTGAAGCGCATTGGCCGTATTACCCTTCAAAGTTAATTTTGCGGTGTGTGCCGTCACAAAACGGCTTGTTGGACGATGCACCGCAGCGGCAAAAAGCAGTTACTTTATGTTTATGCACCTCGTGGCCATCGGCATCTTTCAGGGTTACGTTTCCGTATACCAGCAACGGACCGTTTTTGCTTACCTCTACAATGGTTTCGGCCTGTGCTGTTACATCTTCTTTCTGCAATTCGTTGTTCATAAAATACGAAAGGGCACCGCTTGGGCACTTTTTTACCTGCTCAATTATGGCTGAGGTATCAGCACCCTGCATTGTTATCCAGGGCCTGTTGTGCGGGTTAAATACCTCCCCCAATCCTTTCCAGCACAAGGTAGAGTGAATACATACCGATGGCTGCCACACCACGGTTACTTCATCGTTGGTGTATTTTTTAATTAACCGTTCATTTTCCATAGGGGTAATTTTGCCGTGAATATAT
Source organism: Bacteroidota bacterium (assembly GCA_046309355.1). GTDB lineage: Bacteria > Bacteroidota > Bacteroidia > UKL13-3 > UKL13-3 > CAYSBE01. The sequence goes on along the minus strand of JBKCPL010000025.1, from coordinate 19,629 downwards.
GGAAAATGAAGATGATTAGGCAGCCAATAGTGTGAACACGGAAGACGGAAAACAGAACAATTGGGGGAGAGGTAAATAAGAGATAAGAACGAAGTAAAGAGTGTTGAGTTGAGCTGTGAAAAATGGGTACTGGTATGATACTATGTTTATTTTTTATTGCTTTTTCAGACATAAGCCGAAAAGGAATAGGTGATATAATTGACTTACTGTTTGATGAGTTGCACATTGAGGTGAAGTTTTACTTCATCGCTAACAACTGCGCCACCGGCTTCAGTTATGGCATCCCATTTCAATCCGAATTCTTTCCGTTTAATTTTTCCGTTCAGTTCAAAGCCTGCCTTTGTGTTTCCCCATGGGTCAACCATAGTTCCGCCATACTCTACATCCAACTCAATACTCTTTGTAACATCGCGTATAGTCAGGTTTCCTACAAGTATATACGAGTTATGTCCGGTTTTAGTTAATGAGTGAGAGTCAAAGGTTAGTTTAGGAAAGGATGCCGCATTAAAAAAGTCGTCCGATTTCAGGTGACCGTCACGATCGGTATTTCCGGTATTAATGCTGTTGATATCGGCCGAGAAACGAATGGTAGCATCGCTGAAATCAGCGTTTGACGAAATAAGTGATCCGTCAAAACTGTCGAACTTTCCTGTAAGTGTAGTTACGACCAGGTGTTTTACTTTAAAACTGATTTCGCTGTGAGCCGGGTCTATTGTCCAGCTGTTTTGTGATTGTATGGTCATATTGCTTTAGTTTATTTATGTGTTAAACAGTTCAATCATGGGTACATCCATAATCAGTATACGAGCATCTGTGGTGGAGTGTATTTCAATTTCGGAGTATTGAGTAACGCATAGGGCATCGCGTGTATTCAACTGTTCACCGTTAATTCTTACCTGCCCGTCAATAATAAATACGTATGCTCCGTTTCCAGTGCGTTTTGAGGTGTAAGTAAGCGAACTGTTGCCCTCTGTATCGGCCAGCGAAAACCAGGCCTGCTGATAAATAAAAATACCTTCGCCCTCGGTTTGTGTATCGGGTTTAATAATCTGCTGCCACTTGTTTTTGCGCTGTGCGGGGTCAAAAGTTTTCTGTTCGTATCGTGGTTTAACGTCTTCCTTATCTGGGAAAACCCAGATTTGAAATAACTTGACCGGTTCATCTTTTAATGGGTTCATCTCCGAATGAAGTACCCCCGTTCCGGCACTCATAACTTGCACATCGTTTGGCCGCATTACACTTCCATTTCCCATATTGTCTTTGTGTTCCAGCGCACCGGATTGCACCAGTGTAATAATTTCCATATTGTCGTGCGGGTGCATGCCAAAGCCCATTCCCGGAGCTACTTCGTCATCGTTAAGCACACGCAATGCACCAAAGTGTAAGCGTGAAGGGTCATACCAACGGCCGAAGCTGAACGAGTGTTTGGCGTTAAGCCATCCGTGGAGAGCATGTCCGCGCTTTTCTTCCCGATGTATCCATGTTTTCATGATGTCGTGTCGTATTACGTAGAGTTTTTCAAATGTACTCACAACAAATGTATATACAAGTATAAGAATAAAAAAAAATTACACGCGAATGCTATCCAGCAGATCATTCAGCTGGGTTATCTGTTGCATAGTGATGTGCTCAAATCGTTTTAGCCATTGGTCAGCAGTTTTATCCAGTTCGGCCAATAGTTCATAGCCTTTATTTGTAATGGTTATATCAACTTGCCTGCGGTTAGTGGCACATATTTCTCGTTTTACCAGTCCTTTCAAACGTAATTTTTCAACCAGCCGGGTGGCGTTTGAATTTTTGTCAATCATACGCTGCGTAATTACGTGGAGGGCAACAGGCTTAGGTGATGCTCCCCTCAAAATACGAAGCACATTAAATTGCTGGGGCGAAATTCCGTATGGTTTGAGTCGTTGAATAGTGATGCCTTCCAGCCAACTGGCTGTAAACAGAATGTTTACAATGAGGCGTTCGTGATCGCTTGGAAAACGTTTGCTCTGTTTTATCTCCTCTTCAATCTTCATGGTAAAACAAATCTATATCAATCTGTCACAAAATCATGTACATACTTAAAAAATATTTCGGGTTGGTCGGCATGCAGCCAATGTCCGGCTTGCGAAACAGATACCACTTTTGCCAGCGGAAACAATTTGAGTATATGTTCCCTATCCGTGTCTTTGATATACACTGACAGCTCACCTTTCAGGAACAAGGCAGGATGGCTATAGGTGGTTACACTGTCAATGGGTTTTAGTATTTCTTCGTACTCGTGCAACAGCGTGGTAAGGTTGAATTTCCAGCTGTAGTGACCGCTATCTGTACGTTCCAGATTTTTAAGTATAAACTGACGCGTTCCGAAATCACCCAGGTAGGGTTTCATGGCATCTTCTGCTTCTTTGCGCGATTGCACAGCCGACAAGTCAATATTTTGTATGGCCTTAAACACATCATCGTGTCCATGGCGGTAAGCCCGTGGTGCCATATCGGCAACAATCAGTTTTTCTACTAACCCGGGATGATTGAGTGCACACTGCATAGCCACTTTGCCACCCATAGAGTGGCCCAGCAGCGTAGCTGATGAAAGGTGTTGCTGCTGCATGAAATCCACCACGTCCTGCACCATATCGTCAATGCTATGTGTATGGGTGTGTGGCGATTTTCCGTGATTTCGCATATCCAGCGAAAAAACCTGAATGCCGGCTTCGCCCCAGCGTGTGGCCAGCGTATGCCAGTTATCAAGCGAGCCCAGAAAACCATGAATAATGATAAGCGTGTGCTCACCGCTTCCGTATGTTTTAAAATTCAGGTGTAGCATGTATGTTTACATACGCGGTTTCCAGGGTATTTCATCGGCACCTGCATCGTGCACTATTTTACGGGCCAGTGTAAACAGGTAATCGCTTAAGCGGTTCAGGTACCTGATAATGATCTCAGGTACTTCAGTAGTAGTAGTTAGATACACTACCAAGCGCTCAGCTCTGCGGCATATACAACGTGCCACATGCACATGCGAAGCTGCTACAGTTCCACCCGGCAGAATAAAGCTTTTGAGAGCAGGCAACGAATCGTCCATTTCATCAATGGCTTTTTCCAGTACGGTTATATCGGCATCGTGCAAATCAGGTATTTTCATTTTCGACTTTTCGGGGTCGCTTGCCAGCACGGCACCTATGGTAAATAACCTATCCTGTATTTCGAGCAGTGTGCTGTATTTAGCATCGCGGTTAAGGGAGTCTAAAATTAATCCGATGTAGGAATTAAGTTCGTCAATGGTTCCGTAGCTTTCAATGCGCAGATGGTGCTTAGGCACACGTATGCCGCCTATCAGTGATGTTTCGCCTGTATCGCCTGTTTTGGTGTAAATTCTAAATGTCATGGGTTAAGTTGATTGATTAATTGGGTACGAAAACTGCTGTCCTGCATTATACGCTTTTCAAACTCAACAAGGCTCATTTGCAGTTTTAAATTTTCTAATACGGTCAGGTTATTAAAGAAAACGGCCAACTCGGTTGTATTGTTTTGCATATCGGTAGCATAGCAGGCATCGGTAAGCACGGTAGCGGTTGATCCTCCTTTTCTTCCGAATCTTCGGAAGGAGGACGAAGGCCAATCCATCAAACTTCGAACAGTAGCATATACGGGTTCGGTAAAAGCGGAATCGCTGTTTATTTTTTGCATCAGCTGCGCATATTCGCGGCACGAACTTCCGGGCAATCGCTGCGACCAGATTTTTTGAATACTCAAATCCATTTCACTTTGAACAAAACTGTTTTTGAACTGCGGATTGTTTTTAAGCGAATCGTGGTAGGCTAGGCAGGCAGCACGGTATTCATTCATGCTCATGGCACGCAAATCGTTTTCGTAGGTTTTATGATCCTTGCGCTGTGTATTCTGGCAAACAAACAATGCCGCCACAAAAGGATAAAGAGGCTGATGAGCCAGTATGCCTAGCGAATCTATACGAGCATTTATTCGAGTCAATCCCAATATGTCCATCAGGTATTCGGAATTGGCATTGGAGCTGTACTGCATCATGCCTTTGGCAACAGCATACAGACTCACCGTTCCGTTTTGCAACAGCTTGTGTTCGCGCATGTGGTCCATCCATGCAGCATGTGCTCCTCCATCGGTTTCGGGTACATAAAAGCGGTCAAGTTCTAGCGTATCAATTCGTGCAGCTGTATCAATCAGTGCGTAGGCAGCGCTGTAAGCAAACTCAATGGCAATGATGGTTTTAACAGCACTGGCCAGTGGCATAACCGTATCGGCATGTTGCGATATAAGCACGCGGTTATTGTACAAAACATGTATGGCCGATTTTTCAGGATGCTTTTTAACAAACTTCAATACACGATCGGCACTTGGGTAAAAGTAGTAGGTGGCCCAGCCTATGCCCAGTAAAAATATGGCCAGCAGTATGCCGATGATGAGTAATACTTTCTTCCACATAGCAGGTTCAAATTAATAGAAGAGTTTTGGTATTTGTTTATTTACCCACGGAATATTCCCCACACGAATCAAGGTGTTTATTAATCGTGTTCGATTCCCTAGTATTCGTTGCAGCAGGTAATGATTTCGGAAGTTGGGCCACATTTTTTTGTACACCCGTTCATCGTACCCATACATAAACTCAGCATCAAACCTGTTTGCAGCAAAACAGTTTACTGCCTGTTCGGCTGCAAATTTTCCGCTTTCCATAGCTGTTTCAATTCCTTCACCACTGAACGGATCGATCAGCGATGCGGCATCCCCGCACAGCATAAAGCGATTTCCGCTGATGCAGTATTTTTTAGACCCCAGCGGCAATCCGAACCCAATGGGTTGCTCAAGCGGTGTGGCATCCTTAAACCGTTCGGCTACCTGCGGTATATTATGGATGATGCGGTGAATAGATTTTTTCAAATCGATTTTATTATCAGCAATGGTTTGGCTGAGCATGCCAAATCCAACATTGGCTGTATTATCGCTGAGCGGAAAAATCCAAAAGTAACCGGGTAGATAATCTTTCAGAAAGTAAACCTCCAGTGTGTTGCCGTCATTGCCTGCTACATTTTTATAGTACTGACGAACGGCACCCGAATAGTGGTGTTTATCTACCTTAAATCCGGCCAGTTTTTTTGCCACTACGGAGTGTGCACCATCGCAGCCGATTACTACCGATGCGTTAATTTTATTTCCATTGGTATACGTCAGCGTATATCCTTTATCGTTTGGCTCTATTTCTTTCAGCCGTGCATTTTCATACACATCACATCCCGATTGGCGTGCATGCTGAAACAGCCAGTTGTCAAAATCAATTCGCCTGATGCAGTGTCCTGTTTTTTTAAAAGAGACTTGCAGTGCACGAAATTCTGGGCTGAACAAGCGTGCCTGAGTGATGTTACTTTTCGCAGAAAAATCAAGTAAGTCTGTTTCCAGATCAGGATTCACTTCACGCAGGATGCGCTTATTGACGGAGCTAATGGAGTCACCACAAATTTTATCGCGCGGAAAAGTAGCGGCATCCGTCAACGCCACATGCAAGCCTGATTTTTTTAGCGCAAGTGCTGCCATGGACCCTGCAGGGCCAGCCCCGCATATAACGATATCGTAGTGTGTGCGTTTAAACATTTACGGTCTGCAAAAAACAAAACAATTCGGTAAACCTTACACGATTTATGGAATCAAAGCCGCAAATTTGTTTTACGATGAAAAAATTACTCCTGCTGATTTTTGTTGCACTTGCATTTTACACACGTGCACAGCCCTATTATTTTCCGCCCAATGGTTCAGCTGCATGGGATACGCTTAGTCCGGCTCAACTTGGCTGGTGTACGCAGCGCATCGATACGCTTTACCGCATACTGGCCGATTACAAAACCAAAGCCTTTATCGTTTTAAAAGACGGTAAAATAGTAATGGAACGCTACTTTGGTTCCTTCACTGCCGATTCATTATGGTACTGGGCATCGGCAGGCAAAACAGTCACCGCTTTTTTGGCAGGTATAGCACAACAGGAAGGTAAGCTGAATCTGAACGATACTACATCTAAATACCTGGGAGCAGGATGGACAACCTGCCCACCGAATAAAGAAAGGCTGATTACGGTATGGAATCAGCTAACCATGACAACAGGTTTGGACTACAACGTTCCCGATCAGGACTGCAAGCAGCCCACGTGCCTCAAATACAAAGCAGATGCAGGTACGCAATGGTATTATCACAATGCACCCTATTTGCTGTTGCAGGATGTCATTGAATCGGCCAGCGGGCTAACATTGCAGCAGTTCACATCCTCACGCCTGAATCAGAAAATAGGAACAGGAGGGGTGTGGTTAGATGGGGTGTTTTATTCGCGACCGCGAGCAATGGCACGTTTCGGGTCACTCATACTGAATAAAGGACGCTGGTCGGCCGACACGATTCTGCGTGACACATCGTATTTTAACCAGATGGTGAATACCTCTCAGACACTCAATCAGGCATACGGTTACCTGTGGTGGCTGAATGGGAAATCATCGTACATGCTGCCCGGTTCGGCATTTAAATTTACCGGCAAACTTTTTCCGAATGCACCTGATGATTTAATCGCAGCACTGGGCAAAAACGACCAGAAACTGCACATTGTACCATCCATGAAGCTGGTGGTGGTGCGTATGGGCGAGTCGTCTGACCTATCGCCAGTTCCGGTAGTGCTCGATACCTTGATTTGGCGAGAGCTGAATAAAATCATGTGCAAATCGCCAAGCGCTGTTCAGGATGTGTTTGCAGATGCAGGTATACAACTGTATCCGAATCCCGCTACAGGTAAAGTAACCATAAGCGGATTGCAAAAGGAGGAAATAGAATCCATTAGCATCACCGATGTGCAGGGCAAGGTAGTTTATAGCGCACAACAGGGAGTAACTGAATTGGATTTAACCGATGTGGCGAGCAGCTTAGCTCAATCGGTATTTTATGTACATATAACAACCACTCGTGGTGTGCTAAACCGAAAGCTGATGCTGCAAAAACAGGCCGGTTTGTAATACCGCTGATTTTTTGCATTTTCGCGCCCTCATTAAAAACAGTTATGGCAAATACAGGCGATTTATTTAAAGGATGTTTTATCCGCTACAATGGTGAACTCTGTCAGGTAATGGAATATCAGCATCGTACACCGGGTAACCTACGCGCTTTTTATCAGGTAGTGGTGCGCAATGTGAAAACGGGTAAACAAATGGAACACCGCTTTCGTGCAGGTGAAAGTGTAGAAATGGTGCGTGTAGAGTTTAAAGAAATGCAATACCTGTATAAAGACGGAACGAATCTGGTACTAATGGATCCTCAATCCTACGAACAGATATATGTAAGTGAAAGCATGTTTGGTGATGCAGCACGTTTCTTAAAAGAAGAAATGATAGTTAAAGTATCGTTTGAGGGAGATGAGCCGATAGGAGCGGAGCCACCTACATTCGTTATTATGGAAGTAAGCTATACCGAACCCGGAGTGAGAGGTGATACAGCAACAAATACACTGAAGGCTGCCACACTCGAAAATGGAGCCGAAGTAATGGTGCCGCTTTTTTGCAACGTGGGCGATAAAGTAAAAGTAGATACGCGCACAGGCGATTATGTAGAGCGTGTAAAAGAATAAAAGTATACAACCGAATACATAAGTCCCGGATACGAAAGTGTTCGGGATTTTTTTATGCCGTAGCGTGTATTTTTTTAGTGATAATATCCAGCGCAAAACGGAATTGCTCCTCACGGTTCATGGCTGAGTTATCCAGCAGTATGGCGTCATCGGCCTGTTTCAGCGGACTGTCTTCCCTTGTTGAATCGATGTGGTCGCGCTTGGTTAGGTTTGCCAGTACTTCATCAAAGGTGGTATGCTGGTCTTTTGAAGTAAGTTCGTCAAGCCTTCGCTGCGCTCTGATGTGCGGCTGTGCGGTAACAAAAAGTTTGATTTCTGCTTCGGGAAATACCACCGTACCAATATCTCTTCCATCCATCACTATCCCTTTTTCTTTACCCAACGCCTGCTGTTGTGTTACTAAAAATCTGCGCACCTCACTGATGGCACTCACATCACTTACTACACTGGCCACCCTTGGGTTAACACGTATTTCATGTTCAATATTTTCATTGTTCAGGTAGGTTTCCTGCTGTTGGGTTTCGGGTTTAATTCTGAAATCGATGGCAATGTGCTTCAATGCACCTTTAACGAGTTCGGGATGGTGTAAATCAATTTGATTGCGGATAAAATACAACGTTACGGCTCTGTACATGGCTCCGGTATCAATATAGCGGTATCCAAGGTGTCGGGCTAGTTCCTTCGCCAGTGTGCTTTTTCCGCACGATGAATATCCGTCAATGGCAATGATTATTCGGGGCATGGCAATACTAATTATCTGCAACGCAAATTACATCTGATTTGGGATTTGAAAAATGTTTTTTGGGTAAAGCATACAGATGTGCGGTATGCCTGAAATTCGTGTTATTTCTTCTTTCTGAAATCATTGATGTTTACAATGATGGAAAGGTGATCGGTGCTGTTGCCGGTAAAATAGGAGGCACTGCCGTAGGCCAGTTGAAATTTACTGATGCGTAGTCCAAAACCCCACGAAAAGCCTGCAGAGCCTGCCATATCGCGCAATTTCATTTCCCACCTGCGCAGGTAGTTGTAGCCCACGGCAAAATAAAAATGTTTGCCCAGTAACAATTCTGTAGAGGCATTTATATGGCTCAGCAGGAGCTTGCCGGCATGCAAATCTTCATCAATAGTCTGACCGGTTTCCAGGTCTTTTTGTACATCGGGACGAAACGGATTTTGGTACAGCAGTTTGCCCGGTCGGTTTAGTTGCTTGCCTGTTAAGGTAAACCGAAAGGGAGCATTGGCCAGTTTTTTAGCTATGCCCACATTGGCGCTTAATGGCAACTCTTCTTTTGTGTTTTCGGTGTAGGTTGTTAGTTGTGTGCCTACATTATTAACTGTTGCAGCAATGGTGAGTAAACGCTCGGGGTTGTGGTAAGTTATCCCCGCATCTACTGCTATTCCGGTTGATGTGTAGGCTTCGAGCGATGAATAAATAAATTTAACCTGTCCGCCAACGGAAAAGTTCTTATCCAATTGACGTGCATAACCTATATTGAATGAATAATCACCGGCTGTAAAGGTGCCTATTTTTTCGCCATTGTCGGCTGTGCGGGTAAAGTTTCCATAACTGATATAGTGAATGCCGGCCGAAAACGTACCCACCTGTTCGATATGTTTTCCATACGCCACATAGCCGGCTTGTATGTCGCTAAACAAAAACAGATGGCTGTAGGCTACCTGATTATTCATTTCAGGCGATAGCAGGGAAGGATTTTGCAACGTCAGATTGATGTCGGAAGCTTTAGTAGCTATAGCCAGTCCACCCAATGAAGCTACACGTGCATTCGGATGCAACTCCAGAAAACGGTACACCGAATTGCCTCCCGTTTGAGCAAATGCTACGTGGGTTGCAGCCAGTAAAAAAGTAAGTAGTATGCGTTTAGTCAATGCATCAAAAATATGCAATTAAACGAATTGCCTGCCGTAAAAATTGCATGACGCGGTGTGCAAGTTGTGAAGATGTTATTCGGCTTGTTCATCGTACATAGTACTGCCGTTTTGCTGCAGATAGGCCAGCACCATGCGTATTTCTGCATAGCTGTATTTACCGCCCAGGTCGTTGAATAAGCTTCCTGAAGAAACCTCATTCCCTCTATTTACCGAAGCAGCTGTTATGGCTTTAATGGTATCTGCACTCAGGCATTCGTCAATGTGCAGTTTTTTCATTTTAATCAAACGGGCAAAGTGGCTGCCTATGGTGCCTTGCGACAGTTGACGGGCGACTGCAATTTCATCCAGTGTTTTCCCTTCGCGAAACAATGCCAGTGTGTGCAGATAGGTTTCGCCTTTTACTTTTTGGGGTTTGGCTTTGGTTTCGGGTTCGGGTTTTTCTGCATCCAGTTGGGCTCGCCATGGCGGGTAATACTTTCTGTCTATATCATTAGTGCGGGATTCAGTTAACGACTCACATAATTGACACGCTTTTTTCATAGCATATAGAGTGCGCATCAGCTGAGCATCCAGTTCATTCAGTTCGTTCACATAGCTTTTGGTTCGTTTTAGGTGTTCCATCTTCTTACGCAGGAGTACTACGGTTTTTATCACCGGCATCAGCTGTTGTTCGTAGTATGAAAATGCAGCGGATAACCGCTTTTGTATGTGCTCGTAGTTAAGTGAAGTTTCGCTGAATAACTGATGGAGTTGGCTCAGGAATTTTTTAGACGTTTCTTCCAAATTCAGCAGTAACTTGAGTTGCTCAGCCAAAGTGTTCCGGTGCTTTTGCTTTTCGGAGTGACTTTCCGTTTTGTCGTATGTGCTGAGGTGATAGTGCCATTGCTTGTACAGCGAAGAAAAGTCGAATACCTGAATTGACAGTTGTTTCAGGTAATGGCGTGTTTCCTCTTTCAGTGTTTCTTCAGGTTTTTTTTGCAGTGTATTTTCCTGCTCATAGTTCATTACCTCATGCGCATGGCTTACCTGATTTGGCCTGTACGGCTCACTCAATACTAACCCTGAAAGGCTTTTCAAACGGGAGAAAGCTACGTAACTCTGCCCGGATGCAAACACATTGGCCACATCGAGTATGGCCTTTTCAAATGTAAGACCTTGACTTTTATGAATGGTAATGGCCCAAGCCAGCCTAAGTGGATACTGCGTGAACGTTCCGAGTACCTGTTCTTTTATTTCCTTGGTTTCTTCATCCACTTCGTAGCGTATGTGTTCCCATTCATATGGGGGTACTTCTATCTGTAGTCCATCATCGCACTCCACCTGTATAAAATCTTGGCCTGTACGTTTTACCCATCCCAGTTTGCCATTAAAAAATTGCTGAGCGCCCGTAGGATCATTTTTAATAAACATAACCTGAGCGCCTGTTTTTAGCTGCAACTCTGTTTCGCACGGATAGAGGTTTTCAGGAAATTCACCAGTTATCTTTGCTTCGTAGCTTTGTAGGTCACCGTCAAGCTGGGTTAGGCGTCTGCTATTTATTGCCTCTGCAAATCGGTTGTGAGTGGTTAGTGTAATGTATGCTTCGTGATATGCAGGTTCAAAGTCTGTATAATAATGTCGGTTCAGCAATTCAATATCGTCTGCTGTAAGCCGATTGTAGCGCATGTTGTTCAGCAGGTTAGTAAACTCAGCATCGCTTTGTCTAAAAATGATATCCAATTCAATGTATACAGGAGGCTGTTTATGCAATACATGTGCATCAAAAAAGAAAGGACTGGAATAATACCTGGAGAGCACATTCCATTCTTCTTTATTGGTTACCGGTGGCAGTTGCAGTAAATCTCCAATAAAAAGCACTTGAACTCCGCCAAAAGGGAGGTTGTTTCTTCGCACATGCTGCAGCGTACAATCTATGGCATCCAGCAGGTCGGCACGCAACATGCTTACCTCATCCACAATCAGCAGTTCCATTTCGCGCAGTGTATTTCTTTTGGCATCGCTCATTCGCATATGGCGCAGAAGCGAGCTGCGGGTTTCCAATTTGAGATTATCCTTAATAAAGAGTTCGCGGTTTTCGGGAATAAAACCTCCCGGTGGCAATTGGAACTGACTGTGTAGTGTTACTCCACCGGCATTAAGCGCAGCAATTCCGGTAGGAGCGGCAACAATGCATTTTTTGTGGGTACTGCTTACAATATGTTTTAAAAAAGTAGTCTTACCTGTGCCCGCTTTACCTGTCAGAAATATATTTTTCTGTGTGAAATTGATGTATTGTTCAGCAAGTTGTGCTTTGTGAGTTAAGCTGTGTGACATAGGCTGCTACAAATATGCAACATGGAATGCGAAAAATGGGAGTTTTATGATGCTACGAAATACATACACATCGGAACAGCTGATGGGAGTTATGAATGAGTCAGTAATCATTTTCACTGTTTTCTGGGCAATGATTATGGTTTGGTTAGTCGTGAACCAAAAACGTACTGTTCATTATAATAAGTATGATAAATTGATTATATCAAAAATGGCATATAAATTAGCAATTATGCTAATAAATGCATTTAAGTACTTAAATAATGTAATTATTATATAAGAAGTCTTATATAATTATAAAAAATAACATTTATTTGTAATATAACGAATTTATCATTTAAGTCTATGTCTACTACTACTACTTACTTAATTCCAAATTGTCGCTCGACTTTTCCGTCTGCTGTCAAGCATGACGAAACTATGCCTTCTGTACTTCATTCGTGAGTACAGCTAGGGTGGTTAATTCTTAGTCCGTTACTGCATTCATTCAAACAGCCTACTAACGACTAGTTGCACTTTACCTGTGTAGTCTAATGGCTATGGATTTGCGTGTTGGTATACCTTAATAACTATCTGTAAACTGATCAACAAACAAAGAGTATATAATGAACAAAAAACCGCAATGGTCTTATCAGCACGCCTGCTCGATTCCTGTTTTGAATAGCTCAAAGAATTGGCTCTTACTGCTTTTCTTTTTCTGTACAACTTTAGCTAGCTACTCTCAAGTTACGGTTACTGGTGCCTTAGTGGGTAATGGAACATATACTACATTAGGTGCTGCATTCACTGCCATCAATGGTGGTGCACAAACAGGCGCTAGCATTGGCATTTCAATAACAGCCAATACTGATGAACTAGCCGCCACTGCCACATTAAATGCCGGAGCATGGATATCATTAACCATCACTCCGGATGGAGTCAGAACGGTCACGGGAGCAACTACGGCTGGCAACCCATTAATCAACTTGAACGGAGCTGATAATGTAACCATTAATGGATTAAATACCGGTGGCAATTCATTAACGATAATCAACACCACCTTATCAGCTTCGGCAGGAACATCCACGATACGTTTTATAAATGATGCCACCAACAATACCATCACCAATTGCACCATCTCCGGTTCGAGTAATTTAGCCACATCCGGAACTGTATTTTTTTCGACTGGAACTACAACAGGAAATGATGGCAATACCATTTCCAATTGCGCTATTACACCTGCCGGAACTGATCTGCCTGTAAATACTATCTATTCAGCAGGCACATCAGCATCAGTTGATAACAGTGGCAATACTATTCATAACAATACGATACAAGATTATTTTAGCCCTACGATTTCTTCTGCAGGAATTCTAATAGCCTCAAGCAGTACAACATGGACCATTACCAGCAATAAATTATTTCAAACGGCTACACGAACAGTATCTGCGGGTAGCCTAACAATAGAAGCAATATTCATAAGTGCAGGTGGAGGTTATACGATTAACAACAACACCATTGGTTTTGCCAATGCCTCAGGTACGGGTACAACAACGTATAATGGTGCTTTTACAACTGTTTATCGTGGTATTGAGTTAACCGGCAACTCTACAACCTCAAGCATACAAGGAAATGTAGTAGCTGGGATTAATTTTACAACAGCCCTTACAGGTTCAGCTGCCACTACCGGTGTTGGAGTATTCTCAGGTATTGTGGTGAACGCAGGATCGGTAAATATTGGAACAACTGCAGCCAATAGTGTAGGAAGTGGAACTACAGCTAACGCAATAGTTATTAATAATACAGCCACTTCAGCTATTCGAATCAATGGTATCTACGCTGCATCAGCCAGTGGCACAGCTGTCATACAAAACAATATGATTGGTGGATTTAGTACCGGAACAGGAGCTACTTTGTCGTATAGTTTTATAGGCATAGCAACAGCTGGAATCTCTGGAAATTTTACCATTAGAAATAATACCATAGGTAGCACTACACTTACTAACTCCATAACAATGGGAGATAATAATACCACCTCCGGTGTATGTACCATACAAGGTATTAATAATGCGGCCACAGGAACAATAAATGTGGATAGCAATACGGTTGCAAACACAGTAGTTTTTGGGACTACAGCAGCTTCTCTTATCAGTGGAATAGTAAATTCCGGTGGCAACGCTGTCAACATCAACTCAAACTTAATCTGCAATGCCTCAATTACTGGTACAGCAGGAACCTCACTTGGGATAAGTAATAGTGCACTAGCCACTACCTTATCTATTAGTATGAATACTATTCGTAATTACAGTATGACAAATGCCACTGGAGTTTTCACAGCCATTTCAAATTCAGGAGCAGTCACATCGTCCATTACTTTAGATAACAATAAACTAGGCGATGCCACGGGTGGTTTAATTAGCTACACGGTAGCCAGTAGCGGAGCCTTAACAGGAATATCGAATACTGGAGGAGCAGCAACCAGCACATTATCTATTCAAAATAACGACATACGCGGAGTTGTGCATTCGGTGACAGGAAGCAGTGCACATACATACATCCTAAACTCAGCAGCTACTTTATCGCAAAATATCAGTGGCAACACCTTTACAAATCTGAGTGTAAACACCACCGGAGGAGCCACATGTATTTCGAATAACGTATCATTACCGGCCAGTGGAGCTCAAACCATCAGCAACAACCGAGTTGTGACAGGATTTGCAAAAACTGGTGCTGGAGGTACCGTCACCATTTTTACCACAGCAGCCACATCCAATGTCAGCTCTACCATTACGAATACAGGGAATGACTTTTCCAATATAACGGTTTCTGGTGCTACTGTTTTAACAGGCTGGAGCCAGTTGGATGTAGGACTAACAACAAAGTCCATTTCCAATAATAGGTTTACTAACTGGACTGCCGGTACAGGAGCCATTACAGTGATGACTGTAAGTGGTTTTGGAAATACTTCTGCCGTTTCTGGAAATACCATTTCAACCATTACTGGGCAAGCCGCTATTACAGGTATAACCATAGGAGCTACAGGAACAGCTACTGTATTAAATGTGAGTGGCAATTCCATCTCAGGACTGTCGTCAACCGGCACAGGTGGAGCAGTTACTGCTTTGGCTTCAGCCAATAATTCTACTGCTGTAAATATATTTTCCGATACTATCAACAACCTGTCATCAACTGGGGCTTCGGTAACTGTAGCCGGAATAAGCATAACCGGTGGAACCGGAACTGTATCGATTTACTCAAATATATTAAGTAATATTAGAGGTACCGGTGTAACCAGCCCGATAGCGCAAGGATTGGCAGTTAGCGGAGGTGCAACAGTAAATATCTATAGAAACAAAGTGTATGACATAGCAGAAAATGGGATTAGTACCGGTGCTACCGTAAATGGGTTTAATATAACCGGTGGAACTAATGTAACATGCTATAACAATATCATTGGTGATTTAAGAGCACCAAGTGTTTCAAGTACTGCTGCAGTTCGGGGGATTTTGATAAACTCCACGATAGCTAACAGCACCTATCGCTTATTTTACAATTCAGTTTACTTGAACGCCACCTCAACAGGTACTAATTTTGGAACTTATGGTTTATTTCATGCCAGTAGCGCAACATCTACAACAGCCAGGTTAATTTTAATTAATAATGTTATTATTAATACCTCTACTTCCAACGGAACCGGTTTAACCATTGCTTACTATCGTAGTGCTGCTGTTCTAAATAATTATGATTTATCATCTAATAATAACCTGTTTTATGCCGGAATACCCAGTACCCGAAACGTGTTACTTTCAGCGTCTAGTACCACGTATCGCACATTGAATGATTTACAAGTAGTTGTTACGCCTAGAGAGATCAATTCAGTTACTGAAAACACAGTATTTTTAAGTACTACAGCCAGCAGTACCAACTTCCTCAGGCCGGATACTACAGTAGCTAGTGCCACTGAAAGCGGGGGTATAAATATAGCTGATTTTACCGCAGATTATACAGACAATATCCGTCAGGGTAATCCCGGCTCAATTAGTACCGGAACTGCACCCGATTTAGGTGCATTTGAACAAAATGGAATCCCGTTTATAAATTCGGTCATTGTAACAGGCGCTTTGGTTGGAAACGGAAGCTACGCGACTTTAGGTACTGCCTTTACTGCTATAAACGGTGGTACTCAAACAGGTGCTAACATCACTGTTACCATTACAAAAAATACGGATGAATTGTCTTCGTCAGCTTCTCTAAATGCCGGAACTTGGGCTTCGCTAACAATAATTCCTGATGGTCCACGAATCATAACAGGAGCAACCACTGCCGGTAGTGCACTCATTAATTTTAATGGAGCTGATAATGTAACCATCAATGGTCTAAATACGGACGTAAACTCTTTGTCCATTATCAACACAACAGTTTCTGCCACTGCAGGAACGTCAACCATTCGTTTTATTGCAGATGCCCGCAACAATACCATCACCAATTGCACCCTATCCGGCTCAAGTAATTTAGCTACTTCCGGAACTGTATTTTTTTCGACAGGTACTACAACGGGCAATGATGGCAATACCATTTCCAATTGTGCCATTACACCTGCCGGAACCAATTTACCCGTAAATGCTATTTATTCAGCGGGTACTTCTGTAGCTATCGATAATAGCAGCAATACTATTCACAACAATTCCATTCGTGATTATTTTAGCCCAACACTCTCAACTTCAGGTATATTTTTAGCATCGAATAGCGCAGCGTGGACCATTACTAATAATAAACTATTTCAAACCGCTACCCGTACGTCAACTACAAATAGCAGAACTATCCGTGGTATTGGAGTGATTACTGCTTCTGCAGGAGGCTACACCATCCATAATAATAGTATTGGCTTTGCCAGTGATACAGGGACAGGAACAACCATATATGATGGTGCTTTTACAACAGCTTATCGGGGTATTGATTTAACGGCCAATACAACAACCTCAAGCATACAAGGCAATACGATTGCCGGGATTAATTTTACAACATCACTGGTTACAGGTGCCACAAGTGGACTTGGGGCATTCTCAGGCATTGCTGTAAGTTCCGGTACGGTAAATATGGGAACAACTGAAGCCAATATCATCGGAAGTAATTCAAGCCCTATTATAGTCAATAATACAACCGCAACTGCTGTCCGGATTAATGGCATTTATGTGGCATCGGCCAGTGCTACGGCTACTATACAAAACAATGTGATTAGCGGTTTCAGTACCAGTTCGGCTGCTACTTCATCCTATAGTTTTATCGGCATTTCTACTGCCGGTGCATTGGGTAATTTTACCATCAGGCAAAATACCATTGGCAGTACTACACTGGCCAATTCCATAACAATGGGTGATATTAATACCACCACCGGTGTTTGTTCTATCATAGGTATCAATTGTGCAGCCACGGGTACTATTGAAATGGACAGCAATACGATTGCCAATAACACCGTTTTTGGTAGTGGTGGTACCACGTTAGGAATAAACAATTCAGGCGCAGCAGTTAGTTTATCCATGAGCAACAATACCATTCGCAACTTTACTATCACAAACAGTACAGCCACAGTCAGAGTTATTCAAAATTCAGGAATTATAACTTCCTTCATTACTCTGAACAATAACAAACTGGGTGATGCCAATGGCGATTTAATAACATTTACAGTAGCCAACAGTGGACATTTTTTAGGTATATATAACGCTAACGGTTCAACAGCATGCAATGTGTCGATTCAAAATAATGATATTAGAGGTGTTGTGTATGCGGTGGCTAGTAGCGGTTTAAACAGTTATATACTAAATAATGCAGCTACACTAACTCAAACCATCAGTGGCAATACGTTTACTAACCTCAGCGTAAATACAAGTGGAAATATTATTTTCATACAAAATGGTGTTTCTTTACCAGCCAATGGTACACAAACCATAAGCAACAATAGTATTGTTACCGGATTCAACAATTCAGGCACATCAGGTGTAGTTACACTATGTACTTCAGGTAACAATTCCGATTCAACAGCTACCATCATTAACTCCGGAAATAACTTCTCGAACATAACCATTGCCGGCTCAACAAGTGTGAATGGATGGTCTAATGTTGATATAGGGAAATGTACAAAAACGATTAGTAACAATATATTTCGCAACTGGACTGTAGGTAGTGGTTTTACAACTGTCCTAGATGTAACTGATTATGGTATTAACAAAACATCAGTATTCAATAACACTATTGAAAACATAGATGCTTTGGCCGGTATTTACGGCATTAGTCTGCGGGCTTATGGTGTTTTAAATTGTTATGATAACACTATCGTTCATTTGGCATGTTCTTCTTCAACCACTTCGGTAAGGCTAGAAGGTATTCGTTTCCAAACTTTTGATGTAAGTACGAGTAATTTGCCAAATAAAATTTATAACAATACGATAAGTAATTTATTCAATGCCGGAGGTATTGGAGACAACCGCACGCTGGGAATTGGTAATGTAGGAGACGTAAACGCTAAAGCAATTTCTATTTATAGCAATACCATTAGCAATATTTCAAGTAACGGAAGTGGAAACCACCAGTTATACGGACTGTATCTGAACGATTGTGTAAATGGGAATGCATACAAAAATAAAATTTACAATATTGCTTCAAACGGTGTAGGTTCACCCACAGTACCAACTGTTATTGGAATTTCTGTAAGTAATTTGTTTGCAGATAATGTGTGGAATATTTATAATAATCTTGTTAATGATTTAAAAGCACCCAATACATCCAGCACAGAAAATGCTGTGGTAGGAATATACCTTGGTGATGCAGATACAACTTTTGTGAAAGGTTTGTGTAATCTGTATTACAATACGATTCATCTATATGCTAGTTCAACTGGAACAGATTTTGGCACTGCCGGAGTTTACCACGGCAATACTGGTACGCTTCTGGATATGAGAAACAACATCATCAGTAATTCTTCTGCACCAAGTGGAGCAGGTAAAACAGTAGCGCTTCTGCATTCTGCTTTGGGAGCTTCATACAACACCATCTACTTATCAAGCTCCAATAATAATCTCTTTTATGCAGGTACTCCTGGTGTAAATAATTTACTGTTTTCAAATAGTGTCAATAACGCTCAAACTCTTACCAATCTCCAAACCATTCTTACACCACGAGACAGCAATTCAAAATCAGGAGTAGTTACATTCATCAGCACCAATGGCAGTGATGTAGATTTCTTACGTCCCGATACTACAAATGCCGTTACCACAAGTTTATTGAATGACAATGGAACAAATCTGACTTCAGTAACTGATGATTATACCAATCGAGCCAGAGCATTAATTCCGGACATTGGCGCTTATGAGTTTAATACAAATCACTTTGTGTGGTTAGGTGGAGATAACAATTGGAGTAACCCGGCCAATTGGAACTTTTCATCCGTACCTGACGGCACTATGGATATAGCAGTTTTGAACGGAACAATTCTGTTGGATGAGGATTTAACCATACAACCAGGTAAAGCATTCGTAATTGATGGAACAGGTGCTATGGTCATTGCTCCGGGTAAAACGTTAACCATTTCGGGATCTGCAAATTTTGGTGGCAAACCGGTGACCTTAAAATCCGATAGCACGGGTACTGCATCAATCGGGCAAATCACAGGTACATTAAGCGATGCTACCAATGTAACCGTTGAACGTTATATACCCGGAATAACATCTCCAGCTACAACGAATAGCTTCGGCCGCAGATGGCGTTTTGTAAGCTCTTCTTTGCAAAATTCAACACTGCAGGATTTACGTCAGGAAATGTTCATAACCGGTCCAGGTACA
>JBKCPL010000024.1:0-13605 GCA_046309355.1 Bacteroidota bacterium | reverse complement strand
TTGATAAGGTAGATAAGAGTTTTATTTTTTTAACCACAGCGAACACAGCGATACACGGAGTAACACGCGGAGAGGATTTTTGCTTTACATTGTGTAATTGTCTTTAGCTATTTTTAACCACAGCGCACACAGCGAACCACGAAGTTGAACTATCTCTCAACTCTCGCTTCTCGTTTCTCGCGTCTCCCGTCTCTCGTCTTCTGTCTTACTTCTTACCTCTTTCATCTACTCAAAAAACCACAGCGCTCACAGCGAACCACGAAGTTGAACTATCTCTCAACTCTCGTTTCTCTCGTCTCCCGTCTCCCGTCTTTTGTCTTACTTCTTACTTCTTACTTCTCCCGTCTCACCTCTTAAACAAATCAATCCGCATGCGCTTCGGCCATCATTTTCTCGGCCAGTTCTTTCCCCAAATACCTGTCAATTACCGAATGCAGCACATACAGCAGCGGAGTAAGTAACAGTGCTACAGCAAATTTGTAACAATAGTTTACCACACCTATAGCCAGTACCAGTTTGGTTTCCCAGCCTGCACCCAGCTTAAATGCAATAAACAGTACTACAAAACTATCTATGAATTGTGATACCAACGTACTGCCTGTAGCACGCAGCCACAATGCTTTGTTGCCTGTACGTTTCTTTATGACATGAAACGTCCATACATCAATCAACTGACCAACCAGAAATGCGGTGAGCGAACCGATAATAATCCATAATCCCTGACCAAAGACAGTATTGAATGCCGCCTGCATATTTACTTGTCCGAATTCGGTTTCGCGCATGATCCAGAAATCGGCAGGAGTGAGGCCCATGGTAAAATATACGATGCCAAAGGCGTAGGCTACAAGTATTGCAGCAATGTAGGAGTAAAGCCTTACCCCGTTGCGTCCAAAATATTCGTTAATGATATCCGTCATCACAAATACCAGTGGCCACAGCAACACTCCGGCAGTAAGGTTTAGCGATAAGTCGTATCCCAATACATTTAGTTGCAGCGGTGAAAAGCCCAGGGTTTTTTCAAGCGAGAAAATTTTTACTCCTATAAATTCAGCAATAAGGGCATTGGCAATAAAAAATGAGCCAAGCACTAAAAACAATATAGTTCGTTTTGATTCTTTAATCATGTGATGAGCAGCAGCGAAAGTAGAATAAAGTTGGTGGATTGTAGCTAAATTCGAACTTCGAAGATGGAAAACCAAAACATGTTATACGCTACTGCATGAAACTACACACGATAGAAACCGGCCATTTTAAATTGGATGGAGGCGCCATGTTTGGCGTAGTACCAAAAGTCATCTGGAATAAGCTGAACCCAGCTGACGATACTAATATGATTAGTTTGGCTATGCGATGCCTGCTTATAGAAGACGGAAACCGGTTAATTTTAATTGACAATGGAATTGGAAATAAACAGGACGAAAAGTTTTTCGGCCATTACTATCTGCACGGTACACACTCACTGGACAATTCGTTGAATAAGCTGGGTTTCAGTAGAAACGATATAACGGATATGGTCATCACGCACTTGCACTTCGACCACTGCGGGGGAAGTATAGAATGGAATGCCGGCCGAACGGCTTACAAAACTGCTTTTCCGAAAGCTACGTATTATGTTGCACAACAGCACTGGGAAGAAGCCATGAAGCCTAATGCCAGAGAGAAAGCTTCTTTTCTCAAGGAGAATATTTTGCCTATACAGGAAAGCGGACAACTCAAACTTATAGATGAGCATTTTTCACTTCATGATAGCATCCGCCTCCGATTTTCGAACGGACATACAGGCGGAATGCTTCATCCGGTTATTCAGTATAAGCAATACACCATCACTTATCTGGCTGATATGATTCCTACTCAGGCTCACATTCCCGTGCCGTACGTGATGGGCTATGATGTGCGCCCGCTTATGACGATGCAAGAAAAAACGGAGGTTTTACAAGAGGCGGCACAATCAGAAAAATATATTCTGTTCTTTGAGCATGATCCGCTGAATGAAGCCTGTACGGTTCATACCACTGAAAAAGGAATACGCTTGCAGAATCAGGTAAAAATAAATGAACTTTAATTGTGAACTTGTAGCTGTGGTGGTTTTTTCTACATGCTAATGAATCATTGAGGTATACAACTCAGCTAAAATACGTTGCTGACTTTCCCAGTTGTATTCACTCTCGGATGCCCGTATCCCTTCGTTTTGCATGCTATCGAGTTTATCCGGATGTGAAAGTGCAAACACTATGGTATCGGCTAATGCAGAGGCATTACTTAGGTCAATAGCTATACCTGCTTTATACTTTTTCAATACATCGGTATATATGTGTGAATCGCAGCAGATGAAAGGCATGCCCAACGCCATGTACTCAAAGAACTTTCGTTCGTGTGAAACTAAAATAGGAGCGGGCTGGTTTTTTAGACACAGTGCTAGCTTACAACTCATGGAGTGTTTGTATGCATCTTCCGGTGACTGGTATCCTAAAAATTGTATTTGATTCTTTACACTATCGTATGCACGAAGCAGGGGCAGGTCAAATTGCTCGTATTTACGAGAGAATCCTGCTACTTTCAGATGTATACGTGTTCCGCGTTTTTTCAGTAAGGCTATCGCTTCCACTACGGTGTTAAAATTGTAATACATATCGTGCACCGTACCCATGTAAAAAAGTGTATTGTCGTTTAGTGCCGAACGCTTGTTGACCCTATACGGTTTCAGCTCGGTTATATCTGCGTAGTTTTGAATGATGCTGAATCTTCGGGTGCGAAAACACGAAGCCAATTCGGGCTTGGCAATTACAAGTATGAAATGCATATACCACGATGCTACCCACTCTGTAAACCTGTATATGCGCGATGCAAAAAACTTTATATACCGAGGAATCCAGGGTTTATGCCTGATGTCTTCATAGGTATTTTCATGTATATCGTAAATTACTTTTTTGCCCAAAAGCGAAAGCAAAATACCGAAGGGGAGAAGTTCAGCATCATGAATATGATAGATGCGTGCATTCACGCGTAATGCTTTTAAAAAAACAACCCAGGTGGTAAAGAGTAGCCGGTGTAGCCGAGTTTTTGGCGTAGGTACTGCAGTAACATGTACTCCATGTATCAATCCCGATTGTTTACCAATGGCAATAAGATGTACATCAAAGTACCTGGCCATCGATACACACTCTCGATGAAACACACGTGTATCATCGGTAGTGTGAACACTGGCAAAATGACAAATACGTGTGCGTGTATGGTTTTTCATTCAGCCAGCTTTAGCAATTCTTTACAAACAGTAGCCCAAGTAAATTTTTGTTTTTCACGCTCAAGCGATACTTCAAACGCTTTCCAATCGGCAACAGTATAAAACTTTACGATAGCATCGGCAATTCGGGTTGCGTTTACATCGCACACATATCCAGCTTCTCCATCCGGAACCAATTCAGCTAAACCGCCAACATTGGTTACAATCATGGGCTTATTGTAGTAATATGCTATTTGGGTAACACCACTTTGTGTAGCATGGAGGTAGGGTTGTATCACGGCATCTGATGCGCTGAAATAAGCAGCCACTTCATTGTTGGGGATGAAATCGGTATGTAGTAAAATTTGATTTTCGAGTCCATGCGCTTTTATCTGATCCAGGTAGGGTTGGGCATCTTCGTAAAACTCTCCGGCTACAATCAGCTTCATATTCAGTTGCCTTATCCGTTCATCGGCAATAGCATCCAGGAGCAATCCCAGTCCTTTGTATTTTCGAATAAATCCGAAGAACAATAAATACCGTCCATTCACATCCAGATTTAATTTTTTGCGTGCATCGGCACTATCCATTTTCGGACCAAACATGTCGTACATAGGATGTGGCGTATAGGTTATTTTTTTACCCGGCACGTATTGGCTCAATTGCTTTTGAACCGAGTGCGACATGGTCAGGTAGGCATCACATTGAGGTATGAAAAAACGTGTAAATGCACTGTCGAAAAAACGTTTTTCGTGCGGAAATAAATTGTCGGTGATGGCAATAATTTTTGTGTGACCATTGCTTTTTATTCTGCGTGCTAATGTTCCAAAAGCAGGAGCCATAAAACTCATCCAGTAGCGAAATACCACCAAATCATACTTATCTTTTTTGATACGATTACCCACCTTAATCCAATTTATCGGATTAATAGAATTGATTTCGCTCATTATAAATAAATCATCGGGTGCAGTATCGGTAGAGTATTGTGTTTTGCCTGGAAATAATAACGAAGGGTACTGCAGTGAAAAACTCAGGATATGGCAAGTGTGCCCCATTGCCTGAAACTCGCGTGCCAGACGCTCATTGTAAGTAGCCAGGCCGCCACGTAGCGGATAAGCCGGACCGACTATGAGTATTTTGCTCACCGCTTAAAAACCAATTCGTTGTTTGATGCCGTAAATGTTCCGTTCCGATGCATTTCGCGAAATCATTTCACCAATAAAACCAGCGGTGAATAACTGTACACCTACAATAAGCAGTACCAATGCCAGATAAAACAAAGGTTGCTCAGTAACCCCACGTTGTTCAATCATGTTGTAGGCATTCACTATTTTTTCGCCTATGAGCACACACGTAATGATAAAGCCGGTGAAAAAGGACAATGTTCCCAATACACCAAAAAAGTGCATAGGTTTTTTGCCAAACTTCGACACAAAAAATATAGTGAGCAAATCCAGAAAACCATTCACAAATCGCTCGAGTCCAAACTTCGTAGTTCCGTATTTTCGTGCACGGTGCTGAACCTCTTTCTCCGTTATTTTATAAAAGCCTGCCCACTTAGCCAGTACGGGTATATAGCGGTGCATTTCGTTATACACCTCAATATTCTTAACCACATCACTGCGGTACGACTTCAGTCCGCAATTGAAATCGTGCAGCTCAAGTCCGCTCATTTTGCGGGTAGCCCAGTTAAATAATTTAGTAGGTATGGTTTTGCTGATAGGGTCGAAGCGCTTCTTTTTCCAACCCGACACCAGATCGTAGCCTTCATTTTCAATCAGCGTATACAGCATGGGTATTTCATCCGGACTATCCTGCATATCGGCATCCATGGTTATCACCACGCGGCCTTTGCTTTCCTGAAATCCTACATTTAACGCAGCTGATTTGCCGTAATTTCTGCGAAACCGAATACCCTTAACTGCCGTGTACTGTTGCTGCAGGTTTTCAATAACCTGCCACGACTTATCGGTACTTCCATCGTCTATAAATAGAATTTCGTACGAGTAGTTGTTCTCGTTCATCACACGCTCAATCCAAACAGTAAGCTCCGGCAACGACTCGTCTTCGTTGAACAATGGAATAATAACCGATATATCGAATGTTGTCATTAAATGTGATCTTCTGGTTTGGGTTGCTTGCGGAAAATGGCTGCTACTATCAGCGAAATGAATGCACCAAAAAGTAAACCCAACAAATAGCTTTGACCCAATCGGCTTCCGCTGAAGTTGAAATCCTGATTATTCAATTCTTCCAGCGTTTTGTCAACAGCTTCTTGGTCGGCACCGAACTTCTCCATCATGGCTACCGTTTTTTCAATGGTACTGTTTTTAATAAATTCGGGAAGGGTGGGGTCAATAACATTGTACAGCATAAACTGATAAATGGTTGACAGCAACGAACTGCCGGCAAAAATCAGTATGCTCAGGAGAAAGGCATCTTTAAACGTAAGCAATCCTCCGTTTTCTTTTCGGTACAGGTAAATGGGGTATATCAACAGCAGAATGCTAACCAGTAACATGAATGCCCCTACACCAAACGATACCAGATAGCCGCGGTTTATGGCGTAAACAAGGGTGTATAAAATGATGCCGGCCAGTCCGGATATTAATCCCCACTTTAGTCCATGTTGGGTGATGGTTTGTCTGTTTTCCATTGTGTTGATGTTTATGACAAATAAAATTAATTTTTTCACACTAAACCAATTCTCCTACTTTTGATGCCCATGTTCAGGCAAGTAACCGATCAAATGGGTCGTGTACTTAACGTACCGGCCATGCCAAAACGTATAGTTTCGTTGGTGCCTTCGCAAACTGAATTGCTGTATGATTTGGGGTTAAAAGACGAGGTGGCAGGACAAACACTTTTTTGCATACACCCCCAAAGTATGCACCAAACTAAGCCAAGAGTAGGAGGTACAAAAAATTTCAACATAGAAAAAATTCGTGCCCTTCAGCCTGACTTAATCATTGGCAATAAAGAAGAAAACGATAAGCAGCGTATCGAGGCCCTCGAAAATGAATTTCCGGTGTGGATGAGTGATATCAAGAATCTGAATGATGCACTTGAAATGATACATAGAGTAGGTGAGCTTGTGGGTAAAACAGGTGAAGCAAGCGTATTGACAACTCAAATCAGTAGAGCGTTTGATGCTATTGCGACATCCTCTGCGCCAAAGCGTACTTTGTATCTCATCTGGAGAAAACCCTGGATGGCGGCCGGTGCACATACATTTATCAACGACATGCTGATGCGATGCGGACTCATCAATGTGTTGGAGGATGAATTCTCCCGATACCCGGAGTTGAGTGATGAGTTACTTCGGCAATTAAATCCGCAGGTTGTGCTACTTTCCTCGGAACCTTATCCATTTAAGCAACAACACGTAGAAGAATTACAAGCGGTTCTACCGGAATCTCAAATTTTATGTGTTGATGGAGAGCTTTTTAGCTGGTACGGAAGCAGGCTGTTGCATAGTGTTCGGTATTTCAATGAATTATTGCAACACATTAACGTCTGACTATCGCACGCATAAGTACATACGCTTGGCTGGCATTCGCAGCTGTTTCCATCTTCTGGGGAACTACATTTTTCGCCATTCGAATTGGTGTAGAGTCTTTTCCACCATTTCTGATGGCCGCATTCAGGCATAGCATAGGCGGCATTCTTATTTGCAGTTATTTCTTACTCCGAGGATATTCTATACCTGCATGGCCATCGCTCAAAGTGTTTGCCATCAATGGTTTTCTAATGCTGGTGATTGGAAATGGATTAGTAACCTGGGCCGAAATGTACGTATCAAGTGGTCTGGCCGCCATTATCTGTTCGCTCACGCCTATCTGGATTGTAGGCTTCAACAGCTTTACCAAAGGCAAAGAGTTGCTCAATACAAAAATTGTCACCGGTTTTGTATTGTGCTTGCTGGCTCAGTTACTTATTTTCAAAAACAGTATGGACGAATTTTCCAACGCCAATTACACCATGGGTATCGTGTTCGTATTGATTGCTAACATTGCGTGGGCATTGGGTTCGGTATACTCTAAAAATCATCACACAGAAACACATCCGTTGTTCGGAGCAGGTTTGCAAATGATAAGCGGTGGAGTTACACTACACATCATTGGTGCATCCATGGGGGAGTGGCAGCACTTTTCGCCTAACGGTGAGGCACTATGGGCATTGGCTTACTTGATTGTATTCGGTTCGATATTGGCATACGGATGTTATATGTACATCTTAAAAAATATGCCCGCTACTATCGTTTCAACGTATGCGTACATCAATACTGTAGTAGCTGTAGTGATGGGTTGGCTATGGCTGAATGAACAACTTACCATGGAAATGTTTGCCGGAGTGCTTGTTACATTATCCGGATTGTGGCTGGTAAATAAGGGCATGAATAAAGCCTAAGCCGATAAGGCAGCAGCAACACCATCGTGTTTGCGTATTTTTAGTACCACCATTTTGCTGGTAGGCGTATTGCTTTTTTCAGCAACCGAAGTGATGGGTACCAGTACATTTGCTTCAGGAAAATAAGTAGCCGTACAGCTTTCAGGAATATTGAATTCAATAACGATAAACTTACGGGCTACGCGCTCCACACCATCATGATAATTGTACAAATCAACCACGTCCTTATGCAGAAGGCCTCGGGCATTCATATCGGCTTTGTTCATAAAAATGATTCTGCGCTCGTTAAACACTCCACGGTATCGGTCATCGAGCCCGTATATGGTTGTGTTAAACTGATCGTGGCTGCGAATAGTCATCATCATCAGCTCATCGGCCTTCAATTCAATTTTGGTAAGTGGTGCACTATTCAGATGTGCTTTGCCGTCAAAGGTGTTGAACTTGCCCATCCGCGATGAGTTAGGCAAATAAAATCCTCCCGGCTCGCGTACGCGCGTGTTGTATTGCTCAAAACCGGGAATGGTTCGCTCAATGTCATCACGTATAGTGTCGTAGTGCTGCAGGTATTTATCCCAATCAACGACCGATTTACTGCCTAATGTGGCTTTGGCCAGGTGGCAAACAATAGCGCTTTCGCTCATCAAGTCATTGCTTATCGGCTTTAAACTTCCTTTGCTCATTTGCACCACACCCATTGAATTTTCGCAACTAATAAATTGCTCCTCGCCATTCATCAGGTCTTTATCACTTCTGCCAAATGTTGGCAATATCAGTGCTTCTTCTCCTGTTATCAGGTGGCTTCTGTTCAGTTTGGTGCTTACCTGCACAGTCAATTTACATTTCTTCAATGCTTCAGCGGTGTACTTGGTATCGGGTGTAGCCGAAAGAAAATTGCCGCCCATGCAAAAGAACACGTTAACCTTTCCGGCATGCATGGCCTTTATGGAATCCACTACATCGTAGCCGTGATTACGCGGTGGTTCAAAACCGAAAACGGTTTTAAGTTTGTCAAGAAAAGCAGCAGAAGGCTTTTCATAAATGCCCATCGTGCGATCGCCTTGCACGTTGCTGTGGCCACGCACGGGGCACGTTCCTGCTCCGGGCTTGCCAATACTGCCTTTTATGAGCAGCATATTTACCACTTCTTTAATGGTATCTACTGCATTTTTGTGCTGCGTAAGTCCCATTGCCCAACAGGCAATTATCTTTTTTGAGTGCCGCAACACATCAACCGTCTCTTCCAGTTGGTGTAGGCTAATTCCGCACGCTTCACTCAGTTCGTGAAGTGTGTATTGCTGCAACTGTTTTTTCAGCTCATCAAATCCGGTGGTGTGGTGTGCAATAAATTCATGGTCGAGTACGGTGCCCGGAGCTTTTTCGTCTTCTTCCAGCAAGCGCTTCATCAGCGCCTTCATCAGCGCCATGTCGCCATTGATTTTTACCTGCAGAAAAATATCGGTGAGTTGTGCTTTTCGACCTATGATGCCGCGCACCGTTTGCGGGTTGTTAAAGCCCATCAAACCGGTTTCGGGCAATGGATTTACCGATATAATTTTGCATCCGTTGTCTTTTGCTTTTTGCAGTGCACTTAACATACGGGGGTGGTTAGTTCCCGGATTTTGGCCCAGAATAATAACCGCCTCGGCCTTATAAAAATCTTCCAGCGTAACTGACCCTTTGCCTATGCCCAGCGATTCAGTTAATGCAACTCCACTGCTTTCGTGACACATATTGCTGCAATCGGGTAAATTATTGGTACCGTATTCGCGCACAAACAACTGATACAAAAAGGCAGCCTCGTTGCTGGTTCGGCCTGAGGTGTAAAACACGGATTCATCGGGCGTACTCACCGCATTCAAGTGTTTAGCAATAAGCTGAAAGGCTTCGTTCCAGCCTATAGGTGTATAATATTGAGCGCCTTTGGCCAGGTACATGGGCTGTGCCACGCGGCCTTTTTTGCCTATGCGGTAATCATCCAGTAAGGATAATTCGGTAATAGAATGGGTGGCAAAAAAATCGGGGCGAAGCGCTTTGGTGGTTGCTTCTTCGGCTATGGCCTTGGCTCCGTTTTCGCAGTACTCGGCAATGGGTGAACGTTCGTCATCCGGGTCGGGCCACGCACAGCCGGGGCAATCAAAGCCGTCTTTCTGATTTACTTTAAGCAACGCCTTGGTGCCCCGTAACGGATCCATCTCGCTGAAAACATGTTTTACAGCCGATAACACTGCCGGTATTCCGGCTGCTATCGTTTTGGGTTCGGTCAGTTTTAGCGACTCGAACGTTTCGGGATTTTCCGGATTGGGTTTGTTCGGAAATTCGTTCATTTGTACGAAACTAATGAAAAAACAATTACAAAATGTCTCCGTTTCACCACTGGCGTTGAAAAAGCATCTTTTCGAATCGTGCAGGTTGGTATTGGATGAACGCATACGTAAAGGGCAGCAGATGCTGGAGGAATTGAAGAACGATGCGCAAAACGATGCGAAAAGTTCGGCAGGTGATAAGCATGAAACAGCCATAAGTATGATGCAGCTGGAGCAGGAAAAACTGAACAGGCAATTGCATGAGTACGCAAGGCAAAAAGATGCTTTGGAAAAATTAGTTCCGGATTCGGTACATGTTCGTGTAATGCCGGGCAGCGTAGTTACCACCGGCAAGGGAGTGTTTTACCTGATTACCGCACTTGGTAAATTAACGCTAAGCCACGAAGTGATTCAGTGCATTTCGCCAAACGCACCGTTGGCTGTTGCTTTAATGGGCAAATCAATTGGCGATCGTGTTCAGTTTATGAATCAGGTTTACGAAATACGCGAGGTCGTGTGAGTGCTATTTGTGAAACTCAGCCATAGGATTCTCATACATATCGCTTTGGTCTTCGTGCGTGGCATCCAGGCATTTGAAATCTTTCTCTAACAACAGAAATAAACTACCGCCATCAGGCAAGGGCATATGCTGTTCGTACCCCACACGCTCTGTCTTTACCCATTGATTGGCCATCGGTTCGGGCATGTATACAATCAGAGTACTGTTGTTCATCTCAGCGGTTATATCGGCATGAGCGTTCGACTTCTTCAACTGATAAATTAGGGTAGAAGCTCCTACGTGAGTTATCTCTTCTACGCTACCTGATTGTGCAAATTGATCTATTTCACTTTTGGTAAGTCGTAACCGAATGCTATCGCCTTTTATACGTAATTTCATAAACTGTGTATTGCTTAGGGCAAATATAAAAAATACAGCATCTATTTTTTGGTCTTACAAAGTTGTTTGATGCCTATAGCCTAGCGGGTTATTCGTTCAGCATGCGTATACACATTAAACCGCTCACCCCGCAAAAAGCCGATAAGCGTGATGCCAAATTCTTCAGCGGTTTGTACTGCCAGGCTGCTGGGAGCACCTACCGCACACACGATGGGTACTTGTGCCATAGCCGCTTTTTGCAATAACTCAAAACTGGCCCGTCCGCTCAGCAACAAAATGCTTTGGCTGAATGTATCTGGATGGGAGGCAAGCATAGCACCCACCAGTTTGTCCATGGCGTTGTGGCGTCCCACGTCTTCGCGCAACATCAACAATTTACCATCTGAGTTAAACAAGGCACAGGCATGTAAGCCACCTGTGTGTTCAAACACATTTTGCGAAGCCCTAAGTGTGTCGGGCAGATGGGTGATGATGTGAGGGGATACGTTTAAATTAGTGCCGGTTATAACCGGGCAGCTTTGCATAACTGCTTCAATACTTTCTTTGCCGCACACCCCGCAACTGCTGGTGGTGTAAAAATTGCGTTGCAGTTTACTGAGGTCAACTGCCACATCGGGTTGCAGTTCTACCCGCACAATATTCTCTTTGTTTTCAATGGTGTTGGCCTCTGTACAGTAGTGTATTTTATAAATCTGCGTAGGCGACTGAATGATGTTTTCTGTAAACAGAAAACCCAGTGCCAGTTCGAAATCATGACCGGGCGTGCGCATGGTTACGGAAATGCTTTTTTGCTCCCGCATATCGGCAGGCCCATAGCCCAGGCGTATTTCCAGAGGCTCTTCCACAGCCAGTAAATCTTCCACTTTTTCGAATTGGTTATGGATGATACGTGTGATGCGGTATGCGCTTACGCTGGGTTTGGTCATAGATTTTGACTTTAAGTTTTTAAAGAGGATAGGATGGTGGTATCTTCAAATCTGTAGTGCTAACCGAGTTGTTTATCATGCTTACTTTCCTCTTCGCATTATCCTGAATATTTGTAGGCAACAGTATTGATAGGCTATCATTCCACATTTTCTCCGTTTGTTGTTCACCTCATGAACGTATCATACGTTATGCGTTACTAGCGTCAAAAGTACGTATTAGTTTGGTTGTTTTTTTCTGCATCATTCTATAGATGTAACTACCGACCCTATTATTTACACAGAACAAAAGCCTATATTGCCCAAGTATTAATATAATTTATCAGTTTGACATTTCACGATTTTAACTTTAATCAAACCCTCCTCGATGGATTGGATGCAATGGGGTTTGAAACACCTACTCCCATTCAGCAGCAAGCCATTCCGGTTATACTTTCGGGCAAAGATTTAATAGCCTGTGCACAAACCGGAACCGGAAAAACGGCAGCTTATCTTCTGCCGGTGATGCACAAAATTGCGGATGAAGGTCATTCGCGCATCAATACACTAATTGTGGCACCTACACGAGAGCTCGCGCAGCAAATTGATCAGCAGGTTGAAGGGTTGGCTTATTTTACAGGCATCAGCTCCATACCGGTGTATGGTGGAGGCGATGGTGCTGTATTTACTCAGCAATTAAAAGCCATGCGCGAGGGTGCGGATATCATAATTGCCACTCCCGGACGCCTTATATCTCTGCTTACTTCATCGGGCTCAGTTGATATGAGCTCATTAAAGCATTTGATACTGGATGAAGCCGACCGAATGCTGGATATGGGTTTTTATGACGACATCGTACGAATTATCAATTACTTGCCGGCAAACAGGCAAACGTTATTGTTTTCGGCAACCATGCCACCCAAAATCAGGCAACTGGCCAATAAGATTTTAAATCAACCCGAACAAATCAATATTGCCATCAGCAAGCCTGCAGAGGGAATAGAGCAACTGGCATACATGGCTTACGACAATCAGAAAATGCCTTTGCTTAAAAAAATACTGACCGATAAACCACACGACAGCATTATACTATTTGCCGGTACCAAAGACAAAGTGAAAGAACTGGAAAAGGAACTACGCAGTTTTTCTATCAGCATCAAAGCCTTTCACAGCGACCTTGAGCAGGCCGATCGTGAAGATATCATGCGTGAATTCAGAAGCCGTAAAATTCAAATGCTGATAGGCACAGATATTTTGTCGCGCGGTATTGATGTAGATGGAATCAGTTTGGTTATCAACTACGATGTGCCGCCCGATCCGGAGGATTATATACACCGCATAGGACGCACCGCACGTGCCGAAAGTACCGGTACGGCCATTACATTTATCAACCCGAAAGATGCCCGCAGGTTTTTTGAAATTGAAAGCCTGATAGGAAGAGAAGTTAGCAAATTACCATTGCCCGAAGCCTTGGGGAAAGCTCCTGATTATACACCCGAAAAACGGGTAGTACGAGATAAAAAATCGGGTCGACCAAGGCCGGGATTTAATAAAAATAAAGGCAGACGACCACCGCAAAAACCGGCTTAGAAATAGCTGCTGTCAACTACCTATCTTAAGACGTAGGCGTAAGGTTAATTGCTGTTTATGAAATGTAGTCGTCTACTATAAATTATGCTCGAGCAATTAATAAAAAACGCTTACTCAACTCAACTGATACACGCCATTGCGTAACGCCCATTTTAAAAAAGAAGTAGGGTGATTAGTAATGCTCAGTTTTTGTGCCAGGTGTAGTTTGCGTTTTTTAATGGTTTCTTCTGATGTGTTAAACTTAAGGGCTATTCCTGCATTATCGGTTTCATTACAGATTAA
>JBKCPL010000023.1:0-88096 GCA_046309355.1 Bacteroidota bacterium | reverse complement strand
CTTACCCAAACATCTGCATTAAGAATGCATAATTATAAACATCACGAGTACCTGTTGCTGCTGCGTACGGCAATTGAAGAGTTCAGGGTTTTGTTTGTAGAATGGTTGGCTACATTCGATAAACTTAGAGATATACCAGACGGGTGGGGAATGTTCTATGATCCTGAGCATACGTATGAATTGCCCGAATGGGAAGATGGAGATGACGAAGACGATGACGATTTTTGGAAAGGTATTGATGACAATGAAGACGATGAATGAAAATAAACCTACGACCTGCATGAAAGCCATAGTATTAAATGGAATTAACCAACCTTTTGAGTGTGTTGAACTTGAAATGCCTAAGCCTGCTCCGGATGAAGTAGTTATACAAATAAAGGCAGCCGCATTTAACCACCGCGATATTTGGATACAAAAAGGGCAATACGCAGGGCTGCGATTTCCAAGTATACAAGGTAGTGACGGAAGCGGCATAGTATCAGCAGTAGGTGAGGATGCAGATAATTCGTTATTGGGAAAAGAAGTAATCATTAATCCATCGCTCAATTGGGGCGATAATCCGCATACACAAACTAAAAATTATATCATTTTGGGTATGGCACAAGACGGAACATTTGCTGAATATGTAAAAGTGGCCTCCCGATTGGTTTACGAAAAACCTAAACACTTAAGTTTTGAACAAGCCGCAGCATTGCCATTGGCCGGACTCACCGGCTATCGTGCGTTGATAACACGTGCTATGGCAAAACCGGGAGATACGGTATTAATTACCGGAGTGGGTGGTGGCGTAGCTTTGCATAGCATGCAATTTGCCGTTGCCTTGGGGTGCCAGGTTTATGTAACATCAGGCAGTGACGAAAAAATTGCCAAAGCCATTGCTATGGGAGCCAAAGGCGGAGTAAATTATAAAAGCGAAAACTGGCACAAAGACCTGCAAAAAATGAGTGGTGGTTTTGATGCCATTGTAGACAGTGCATGTGGTGAGCAGTTTGAGAAGTTAATTGATATATGTAAACCCGCAGGACGTATTGCATTTTACGGTGCAACATTAGGAGCGTTTAACAGTGGTGTGCCTACAAAAATATTTTGGAAACAACTTACCATTTGTGGCAGTACTATGGGCAACGATGGGGAGTTTGCCGATATGTTGAAGTTAGTTGCAGCTAAACAAATAGTGCCCGTTGTCGATTCGGTATTCGCGCTGGAAGACGCCAATGCAGCTTCACAACGCATGGAACTCGGAGAACAATTTGGGAAAATTGTGTTGCGAGTGAAATCGTGATTACCTGAAACGATAAATATCCGGCATGCTCCATTTAAAATATTTCGCGCCAATGCGAATCAGCATGATCAATATGCCTGCTAATATGCCAATCAGGTTTGCATCATTGATTACGTGTAACAATATAAAATATAGAATACCTCCTGCAATGCATGCCGAGGCGTACACATCTTTACGAAACACATAGGGTATTTCATTCAGCAGTACATCGCGTATAATGCCACCAAAACTTCCGGTGATGGTGCCAAGTGCTATGCAGATGATGGGATGCAGGTGAAATTGTATGCCTTTTTCTATGGCCACAATACAAAAGAACGCAAGTCCGGCAGTATCGAGCCAAAATAAAGCGTGCTCCATTTTTTGTAGTTTCTTGCTGAAGAAAATGCTTATGAAAAATGCGAAGAACATAACATAGATCAACTCAAGGTCCTGAATCCATGCTACGGGCATGCTTCCAATAAGGACATCGCGAACAGTACCACCGCCAATGGCGGTAACGAAAGTGAGTACTAAAACACCGAACACATCCAGCCGTTTTTGCATGGCCGAGAATGCACCCGACATGGCAAAGGCGAACACACCCAGCAACTCAACAATGTTTTGAAAAGTTAATTTTTCCAGCATATCAAAAGTCAAAGGCTAGTTGATCGTTGAGTAAAGTGAAGCTCATGCGGTGATAGGATGTAGCGCCATATTTTTTAATTGCATCGCGATGGGCAGCAGTGGGGTAGCCCATGTTTTTATCCCAAAGGTACTGGGGGTGCTCTTCGTGAATTTTCATCATGTATTCATCGCGGTATGTTTTTGCTAGGATGGATGCAGCTGCAATGCTTTGGTATTTCGCATCGCCCTTTACCACACACTCATGTTTGATTTTTTTGTACGGAATAAATCGGTTGCCATCGATCAGCAAAAGCTCAGGTTCAAAGTGCAGCTTATCGAGCGCGGCATGCATGGCCATAAACGAAGCTTTAAGAATATTGAATTTATCAATGTCATGATTGGATAACATGGCAACACCAAAACTCAGTGCATGCTTTTCTATTTCTAACCGCAATGCATGGCGTTTTTTTTCAGATAATTTTTTAGAGTCATCCAGTCCTTTTATTTGCGTATCGCCAAGTATAACAGCAGCAGCAAAAACGGGACCAGCCAGACAGCCTCTACCGGCTTCATCGCAGCCCGCTTCCAACTGTCCTTTGCTGTAATATCGTTTAAGGCCCATAACTATTTTGTTAGGAGATACTCTAGCTTAATCCTTCAATAACACCGTTTGTAAATGTCATGCCATTAGCTGCCGGTTCTTTTGGTAAGCCCGGCATACGCATAATATCTCCACATACGGCTACAATAAAACCCGCTCCGGCATTAATAACTAAATCCTGCACATGCAAGGTGTGATTTTCAGGTGCTCCGTATACATCGGCATTATCAGTAAACGAGTATTGTGTTTTTGCAATACACACAGGTAAGTTATCGAGGCCTAATTTTTTGATACGGTTCAGTACAGGTTTGCATTTGCTGCTGAATTCTACTTTGCCTGCCCGGTATATCTTAGTGGCAATCAATTCTATTTTCTTATCAGTAGGGTCATTAAGTTCGTAAGTAAACTGAACCGGTTTTGACGGATTGTTTTCTACCGTATGTACAATTTTATTGGCCAACTCTACAGCACCTTCACCACCTTTGGCAAAAGCTTCATTCACGGCAAACGCGCAACCTTTGCTTTCACAATACGTACGAAGCCAGTCTATTTCGTCCTGCACATCAAAGTGAAATTTATTGAGCGACACAATTACGCTTTGTCCTAATCCTTGAAGATTTTCAATATGTCGTGCGAGATTAACAATGCCTTGTTCAAGTGCTTCACGATTGGGCTTTTTCGTATCGTCACCTTCAAGTCCGGCATGCATTTTTACAGATTGTGTAGTAGCCACCAGCACCGTTGCTTTAGGCTGAAGGCCGGATACACGGCATTTAATATCCAGAAATTTTTCGGCACCCAGGTCGCTTCCAAAACCGGCTTCGGTCACTACATACTCTGCACAGCTTAAAGCTATTTTTGTTGCAATCACACTGTTACATCCGTGTGCGATATTGGCGAATGGTCCGCCATGAATGATGGCAGGTGTATTTTCAGTTGTTTGAACCAGATTAGGCATGATGGCATCTTTCAGTAAAATGGTAATGGCACCCGACACCCCCAGGTCTTTAACCGTGAATGGCGAATTATCCATTTTATATCCCAAAATGATAGTATCAATCCTGTGTTGAAGGTCTTCAAGATTCTCGGCCAGGCACAAGGCAGCCATAATTTCCGAGGCCGGTGTAATGTCGAATCCTGTTTCCTGAGGAATACCGTTTGTGCGACCACCAAGTCCGGTATTCACAAATCGAAGTGAGCGGTCGTTCACATCCAGCACGCGTTTCCAGGTAATT
Source organism: Bacteroidota bacterium (assembly GCA_046309355.1). Taxonomy (GTDB): domain Bacteria; phylum Bacteroidota; class Bacteroidia; order UKL13-3; family UKL13-3; genus CAYSBE01. Next base: position 84,375 of record JBKCPL010000023.1, on the reverse strand, counting down.
TGTTTCAGTGCCTTATCGCTGTTCAGGTTGTTGTATTGATAGTTGTCTAACAGCGCAGCAATGGTATTGTTAGCAGTGGTAATGGCATGAAAATCTCCTGTAAAATGTAAGTTGATGTCTTCCATTGGCAACACCTGCGCATAACCACCACCTGCCGCTCCGCCCTTCATTCCAAAAACAGGACCAAGAGAAGGCTCGCGTAAAGCAGCAATACATTTTTTGCCAATTTTATTCAATCCTAAACTTGCACTCACTGTAGTTACGGTTTTACCCACACCTGCTTTAGTAGGTGAAATAGCAGTTACCAGTATTAAGTTACTCGTTGCAATGTGTTGAGCATTCAGTACGCTCAAATCTATCTTGGCTTTGGTATGGCCATACGGAATTAATTTTTCATCGGGGATGTGGAGTTGTTTACCTATTTCCTGAATGGGTCGAAGTTTAACTTCGCGCGAGATTTGAATGTCGGATTTCATGGTACGTTCTGTTAAGTTTTATGCTAAAGTAAACAATTACAACTAAGGTGCAAGTGAGTGTATGTGAATGGACAACTTCTGCAGCTGAAAACCCATGTCGCTGCTATGTATAAAACACAGTTTGAGGGTTTATTCGTGATGAATACTTTTTAGTATGCATTCCCAAAGTGCATGGGCTGATTTGTCCCAATTAAATGTGGCAGCTTGCTGCAGGGTTAGCTGTTTATGTGCATTATATAGTTCATCGTTTTCAGTCATACTATGCAATGCAGCTGCAATGGATATGTAGTCAGCAGGATTTACCAGCAATGCAGCCTTACCGCCTACTTCGGGCATTGATGTGCAGTCGGATGTTATTACCGGTACACCACATGCCATTGCTTCAACGATAGGTAATCCGAATCCTTCGAAATATGGAACATAAACTAGACAATGAGCCGCACCTATCCATCCGGCCAGCTCGTCATCGCTAACGCGGCCTGTAAATTGAATCATGTCTTTTCGAGATATGCTGCTATACGCACGTTCAATTTCGTCAGTGTCCCATGCTTTTCGTCCTACTATAATTAACGGAAGCGGATCTTGGGTCAGAGTAAGGTAGCGGTTGTAGGCACGCAATAAGTTTGCAATATTTTTTCGCGGATGCATTGCGCCCACATAAATGAAGTAGCCTTTCCCATTTGTTTTAGTGGCTCGCAGTTGCTGCACCTGTTCCTGCGACAGTGGCATAAACTGTCTGGCAGGGGCGTTGTATACCACATCTATTTTAGAGGTGGGTATGCCATACGTACGGTGCAAATCAGATTTAGTAAATTCCGATACAGCTGCAATACGAGTAGCCTTGCGGGCAAACAGCGGCATATATTTTTTGTGATACCACATACCTATACGATTCATAGCATCGGGTATGTGCTCAAATGCTATGTCGTGCATCACCAGTGTAGTTGGAATATCGGTAGTTAACGTACAATAACCATCCGTGCTTAAAAATATATCGGGTTTGTATTTTTTAAGTATGCGTGCCACTGCCCACTCAAACCATGCGATATACAAAAACGGATGACGTGCAGGTGGCGAAATGACCACCGGTTTCACGTTAGGTTCGTAGATAAAAGCCGGGTCATAGGCCCTATCGAAAATAAAAAGAAACTCCACTTCGGGATGATTCTTTACCATCCTGCTTAGTATTTCATGCGTAAATCGCCCGATGCCTTCCAATTTGCCGGCCAGTAAAAAACGGGTATTCACAGCTACACGCATAATTTTTAGGTTGAATGAGAGTGGTGTATGTATTATTGCATACAAATAAAGTCATAATAAGGCGCTCCATGCAAAAAAAAGTGCTTAGCAGTATAGGGCTGGTTTTTGTAGTCAATATTCTTATCAAACCGCTATGGATATTGGTTATTGATCGGGGTGTGCAAAACACGCTGGGATATGAGGCCTATGGTGAATATGCAGGCATGTTCAGCATTTCAATCATATTAACCATGCTACTTGACTTTGGAATAAACAACTACAACAGTTCTACCATTGCCAATAATCCCGAATCGGTAACCAAGCAATTTTCGGAACTTGTTCCACTTAAAATTCTGCTGTCATTGCTTTATTTGATAGCCACACTTGTGCTGGCAATCGTATTCGGATATGATTGGTCGTTCCTGTTTCTAATCGCTGCATTGGCCTTAAATCAGATACTTGCTCACTTCAGCACGTTTCTGCGCAGTTCGGTAAGCGGACTTCAGCTTTTCAAAACAGATGCCTTATTATCGGCTGTTGACCGTTTGCTGATGATAGCGCTGGGTGTAGCTATGCTTTGGTTTAATTGGTTTTCTGTAAGCATACCGCATTTTATTTATATACAAACGGCCGGGTATGCAGGTGTATGCCTGATAGTGTGGTTTATTGTTCAGCCCAGACTGAAGCACACTAAACTAACGTTTAATCCGGCATTGCTGAAACAGTTGCTGCAAAAGACGTTGCCGTATGCTCTGCTGGCCTTTATAATGCTGCTTTATTCGCGCACCGATGTGTTGCTGATAAAAAAAATGCTCACTGATGGCAACTATCAAAATGGTGTATATGCGAGCGGGGGCAGGCTTCTGGAAGCAGTTGTGATGATGGTTGGGGCTGTATCAACGGTATTGTTGCCTGTGTTTGCACGCATGTTTGCTCGAAATGAATCGGTTCAGCCGGTCATTACCATGCTGGTTGTCTTACTTTTGGTTCCGGCTACGGCATTAGCATCTGTTTGTTCAGCTTACAGCTGGGATATACTCAGACTGGTTTCACCTGATACGGATGAGTACACCTCACATGTTTTTTCAGTACTTATTTTGTCGTTTATTCCGTACACGGCCATGTATATTTTCGGTTCGCTGCTTACAGCCAAAGGCAAATTGCGCACACTTATTCAAATTTGTGCTACAGCGTTAGTATTTAACATTATCGTTAATGTTTACAGCATACCCGTGTGGGGTGCCTGGGGCGCAGCTATAGCCGCATTAATCACACAAACAACGGTAGGCTTTGGCAAGCTTACATTCAGTAAAATTCATATACCCGACAGCCTAACACCTAAAATACTTGTTTACATCGGTACACACATAGTGATAAGTATTTCCGGAGCATTCGGACTTAAATATATGGATGTACCGGTGATTGTGGCACTGCCGGTATTGTTGGTCTGGGCTGTGGTATTCACGGCTAGCATGAATATTTACAGCCTGAGAACATTGGTTGCCGAGGCAAGAGGTTTAATTAAAATGTGAAAGTAAACACTATTTTTGTCTGCAAACCTTTACGCATATGTCTAAAAAGCAGCCGGCCTATAATTTTGATTTAACCGATATTGTACTCTTTTTTATCCGAAACTGGAAAGCATTGGCTGTAGTTAGCGGATTAGCAGCGGTTGCTGCAGTTATCTTCACAATGCCTTTTTTTATCAAACCACTTTACGAATCGAAGGCTTCGTTTTATCCCGGCAATACCAACTCGGTTTCCGTTGCTTTGTTTTATTCCATTCGTGACAAGGTTCGAGATCCACTCCAGTTTGCCGAACTTGAAGTGACCGAACAATATTTGCAGTTATTAAATTCTGACGAACTAAAGGGCCGTATCATAAAAAAATACAATTTGTTGGAGCATTACGGATTAAATCCCGAATCGAAAGGTGCCTACCAATCGCTGGCCAGGCAATACAACGACAAGATAAAAGTAAGTCGTACCGACTTCAATTCAATTGATATTATTGTGCGCGACCACGATCCTGAAAAGGCAGCTGAACTGGCCAACGGTATCATGTATATGGTAGATGGCATGAAAAAAGAAATGCAGGGGCGTGTAGCCAAGCAAGCTTTAACAATTATCGAAAGAGCCTATACCGATAAGATTAATCTCATTGACTCGCTTAAACAACGCATGAAAGAGCTCGGTGCAGAAGGTGTATACGATTTAGCCAATCAGGCCAAAGGAATTTCGGAAGTGCTTGGCAAAGGGCAGAACAACCAATTTACTGAAAAAGAAAAACAAAAGCTGGCAACCTACGGTGGCGAGGTATTGTTGCTGAATGAAATGATACAGCAGGAAGCTGAAAACATAACCTTTCTGCGTACAAAATACGAACAAGCCAAACTGGATGTGGAGGCAGACCTGAGCAATTTATTCATCATCAATTATGCCGGTCCATCATATGATAAAGTATATCCGAAGCGAAGTATCATGCTGGTGATTTCGGTGCTGTCAGCATTTGCTGCAGCATGTGTATTTCTGCTGGCTATGCAACAGGTTGATAAAATCAAACGCATGCTGTAATCAGTTGTTTATGTTAAACCGGTTGATGTTTCAGGCTTCACGTAAACTGGAAATGCCTAAAAACAGGTTGTTGCCTTACCTTTTGGTATGTACGTCATTCATACTTTTAAATACGTATGCCATTATCAACGGAAGTTATTGGGTATCCTATCTGCCTGTGCTAGTGGCTATTTTTTTAATGGTTTTTTTTGAACTGGAGAGGGCATTACTACTTCTAACTTTTCTTATCCCACTTTCAATCAACTTCGATGATGTAGGGTATGGTTTGGGTATAAGTCTGCCTGACGAACCGTTCATTATCCTCATCATGTTTTTGTCTGTATTCAAAATATTCATTAAGTCTGAATATCACTTGGACGTATTCAGGCATCCAATTACGGTTGCATTGCTTATTAATTTCGGCTGGATGCTGTTTACGGCATTTACCAGCGATATGCCTTTTGTATCGCTCAAATTCATGCTCTCTAGATTCTGGTACATTGTAGTGTTTTACTTCATGGCCGTTATGCTTTTCATAAAACGTGAAAATATATCCAAGTATTTATGGCTGTATATTGCTTCGTTAAGTCTGGTTATAATTTATGCGTTAATTAGACATGGTGCAGCCGGATTTACCCGTGAAACTTCATACACGCTTATGCAGCCATTTTATGCAGCACACGGTATCTATGCAGCGGCTATAGCGTTTTTTATCCCGTTTCTGGTCATTTCATGTGTATTTTACAATCGCTTTCTGTCACATGGCATCAGCCGTATTTTGGTATTGCTTGTATTGGGTTTATTTGCTGCCGGATTAGTATTCTCCTTTACACGGGCAGCGTGGCTTAGTGTAATGGGTTTGGCTTTTATTCTGGTGCCACTCATGTTGCGTGTGCGTCTGCGCACCCTTGTTTTGCTGGTAGGCACCGGCTTGCTCTTGTTTGTTGTGTTTCAGAATCAAGTTTATTATGTGTTGTCAAAAACACAGGATGTATCATCAAGCGACCTGAGTGTGCATTTAAAGTCAGTTGCTAATGTTAAGTCGGATGCTTCGAACGCAGAGCGGATAAACAGATGGATGAGTGCAATAGGAATGTTTAAGGAACGGCCAATTACCGGTTTTGGTCCGGGCACTTATATGTTTTGTTATGCACCGTTTCAACAGTCAAATTATACCACAATTATCAGCACAAATTTTGGAGATGTAGGAAATGCGCACAGCGAATACCTGGGGCCGCTTGCCGAATCGGGTGTTATGGGATTACTTACATTACTGATATTGATTTATGTGGTTTTACAAACAGCCTTTCGTTTGTTTTATGACGGCCGCACCGCTTACGTACGCTACATGGCGCTATCAGTTATGCTAGGGCTTATAACATACCTTATACACGGAGTAATGAATAACTACATCGAATCGGATAAGATAGCTGTATTGTGGTGGGGAGGTATGGCTGTGATTACCGCGCTGGATTTATACCACAACCACAGCAAAAATCAGGCGTGAGCGGCAATAAGCAAGTCAATATCTTTGTTGTAAATATTCAACCTGCGTCCGATGTGCTTGTTGGTTAAGTTGCCTTTATAAATGTACACACCGTTTCGGGCATTCGGGTTTTCCCACAAATAATTTTGTATAGTACCTGCTTCGGCTAAGTCGAGCAGCAGCGGGGCCAACACATTGCTAAGTGCATAGCTGGCCGTACGGCTGGCACGCGAGGCAATATTCGGCACGCAGTAATGTATTACATCGTGTTTAATAAATGTAGGCTGAGCATGCGTTGTTAGTTCTGATGTTTCAAAACAGCCACCCTGATCAATGCAACTATCAACAATAACTGATAAAGGTTTCATGCGTGCAACGGTTTCTTCACTAACCACTGTAAGGCTTCGGCCTTCCTCATTCCATAGGCATCCTATAGCCACATCGGCATTGAGCAGGGCTTTGTTCAAAATTTTTGGGTGCAACAGCGATGTAAAGAGCTTTACTCCGAGATTATTTTGCAACCTGCGCAATTTTTCATGAGAATTGTCAAAAACCTTTACGGTAGCACCCACGCCAAGTGCTGCACGTGCCGCATACTCGCCTACGGTGTCGGCACCTATAATAACCACTTCGGTAGGGGGTATGCCTGTAACACCACCCAGCATTTCACCTTTGCCTCCATTATTGGTACTTAACAGTTCGGCAGCAACCGCAATAGATGTTGTACCCGCTATTTCACTGATGCTTCGAACTATTGGATATATTCCATCTTCCGATTTCAGGTATTCAAATGCGATAGCTGTTATTTTTTTCTCCATCAGCGAGCGTATGTAGCTATCCGATTTATTTGCCAGCTGTATAGCCGATATAAGTAATTGTTGTCCGTTCAGTAGCCTGATTTCCGATTCGGTTGGAGGCTCTACTTTTACTATAACCTGCGTTTTAAAAACCTCTTCGGTGCTGTAACAAATTTTAGCTCCGGCCTCACTGTAATCATTATCGGGAAATTTAGCGGCTTTACCGGCACCAGTTTCCAGCCATACCTCATTTCCGTTGTTTACCAAATGATTGACCGATGAGGGCGTAAGCGCAACACGATGTTCTTGAAGGGTGGTTTCTTTGGGTACACCTATGATTAATCCTTTATTCGATTTGTGTTTTTCAAGCAACGCTTCTTTAGGTTGTAACGAGGCCTGACGGGCCAAATCGGAAAAGCCGCTTTTGAGGGTATCATCCATGACAAGAGGTATTGACTTCCAAATATAGCATACTCGGGCAGATTTCTGCATGGCCTTAAAGCCATCAGGCTTTTTTTGTTTCCGGTGCTGAAAATTACCATAATTACATATCTTTGCGGGCTTTATCGATGAAACGTGTTTAGGAGTAAAGACTATATCATTGAGTTTAACAAGCTTAGAAACGGGTCCAATGAGTTAGTTTTTAAGATTGATAATGAGTTCTTTAAAGAATTATCCGGAGGTGCTATTCAATACCCGTCAGATGTTCAGGTGGATGTTAATTTAAACAAAACGGCAACCTTGTTTGATCTTACATTCAGGTATTCCGGCCACATAGTCTTGACCTGCGACCGCTGTTTGGACGAATTGAACTGGCCGGTAGATGCCGAAGCCCATCTGATTATCAAACTTTCAGAGTTTGAACGTTACGATGACGATGAAATCATCTACATTTCGCCTCAAGCCATTTCATTTAATATGGCCCAGCCCCTGTATGATAACCTGATGGTTACCTTGCCGGGCAGACACACCTGCGAAATGGCGGGTAAACAGTGCAATATGCCACCGGAAAAACTGAATTCACTTACTCAGGATAATGATGACAGCCAGGACCCACGATGGGAAAAGCTGAAAACATTGACCGATAAAAAAAATAAATAATTACTAAAACAGATAAATAACATAAGCGTATGCCTAATCCAAAACGAAAAATGTCTAACTCGCGCAGAGACAAGAGAAGGACGCATTACAAAGGTGTAAATCCTACATTATCAGTTGATTCATCTTCGGGCGAAACACATCTTAGACATCGTGTAACCGCAGACGGTTACTACAAGGGAAAACATGTTTTTCCCGATATGAAAAAAGATGTATAATTGTTTCGTTTAAACGAAGTAATGAATGAAGATAGGTTTTGATATCATGGGGGGCGATTACGCTCCTAAAGAAGCTATTTCAGGTGCAGTACAAGCTCAGGCCGTTATCGGTTCTTCAGGCCGTATTGTATTGATTGGCGATGAAGCCGAAGCCAAAAAGCTGTTACAGGAACTTCAAGCTGACGAATCGGCTTTTGATTTTGTACACACCACAGAAGTTATTGGTATGGGTGAACATCCTACCAAAGCCATTTCACAAAAGAAAGATTCCAGCATCAGTGTTGGTTTCAAAATGTTGGCATCTAAGCAATTGGATGCTTTTGTGAGTGCCGGAAATACCGGTGCCATGTTGGTCGGATCCATGTTTTCCATCAAACCCATAGAAGGCGTTATTCGCCCGTGCATTACTTCCATAATTCCGAAACCTAATGGAAAACTCGGACTTCTACTTGATGTAGGTGCCAATGCCGACTGCAAACCGGATGTGTTATTTCAGTTTGGTGTGCTCGGCTCGTTACTCATGAAAAACACCTACGGTATTGAAAACCCTAGAGTTGGCCTGGTTAGTGTTGGCGAAGAGAAAGAAAAAGGCAACCTGATAACAATTGCAGCACATAATATTATGGCTGAATCAGGACAGCTCAATTTTGTGGGAAATGTAGAAGGACGTGATTTGTTATCGGACAAAGCCGATGTATACGTATGCGAAGGATTCGTAGGCAATGTCGTTCTTAAGGCCTTTGAGTCCATTTATTACGTCATGAAAAAGCGTGGCATTAACGATGAATATTTTGATTCCATGAACTACGAAAATTACGGAGGAACTCCTATTTTGGGAGTGAACGCACCGGTTATTATCGGTCATGGAATATCCAATGCCAAAGCATTTAAAAACATGATACTTTCGGCCAAAAATGTAATTGACACCAAATTGTGCGATGTGATTAAAGAATCATTCCGCAACCTGGTATTACCCATGCAATAAAACTACTCAGGCCTATGTCTACTATTCGTGCTGCTATCACCTGTGTAAATGGATATGTTCCTGCTGACGTACTCACGAATGCTGATTTGGAAAAACTGGTAGAGACATCCGATGAGTGGATAACAACGCGCACCGGAATTAAAGAGCGTAGGATTTTAAAAACTCCCGGACTGGCTACTTCCGATATGGCTGTAGAAGCAGTTAACGGATTGTTGCAAAAGCGCGGCATAACTGCCAACGATATTGAAGTAATCATTTTTTGCACGGTAACGGGCGATATGATTTTCCCTTCCTCAGCCTGTATTCTGGCCGATAAAATAGGGGCTAAAAATGCCTGGGGCTACGACTTGTCAGCCGCCTGCTCGGGTTTTCTTTTTGGTTTAGAAACCGGAGCTAAATTCATTGAATCGGGCAAATACAAAAAAGTGCTGGTAGTAGGTGGCGATAAAATGTCGTCTATTATTGACTATACCGACCGCAACACGTGTATCATTTTTGGTGACGGCTTAGGATGCGTATTGCTTGAGCCTACAACTGAAGAAGTAGGAGTAATGGACAGCATTCTTAAAATTGACGGTCAAGGCAGACATTACCTACATCAAAAGGCAGGTGGTTCACTAAAGCCTCCGACCCATGAAACCATTGATGCGCGAGAGCACTACGTGTATCAAGATGGCAAAGCAGTGTATAAGTTTGCCGTAACCGGTATGGCTGAAGTATCAGCTGAAATCATGCAGCGCAATCACCTTACCGCTGATGAAGTTACTTGGTTGGTTCCGCATCAGGCGAATCTCCGAATTATTGATGCTACCGCTGAACGAATGGGGTTAGCGCGCGACAAGGTGATGATAAATATCGATCACTTCGGAAATACAACCAATGGTACTATACCCTTGCTGCTATGGGAGTGGGAAAATAAACTGAAAAAAGGCGATAATTTGGTGCTGTCTGCATTCGGTGGTGGCTTTACCTGGGGTGCAGTATATGTTAAATGGGCCTATGATACACCTGCTAATCACTCGTAATCACTTTAAAAGTATATACATTCGTCCAAATACAAACTCATTAACCACAAACGCAATTAAATCCATCAAACTATGGAATACAAAGAAATAAAAGAGCTGATAAAGCTGGTAGCTGAAGCAGGAGTTTCGCAAGTTGAAGTTGAACGTGGCGATTTTAAATTGTCCATTAAAAAAGCGGAAGAAAAGACTGTGGTGGTTCAACAGGCACAGCCTGCACCGGTTGTAATGAATGCACCTGTTAATGCCGTTCAAACTCCTGTTCAAACCGAACGCATGGACGCTGCGAGTTCAGCTCCTGCCTCCAATTCTAATCTGATCACCATTAAATCGCCTATGATAGGTACCTATTACAAATCGCCTTCGCCTGATAAAGCAGCGTTTGTACAGGTTGGTGATGAAATAAAACCCGGCAAAGTACTTTGCATCATTGAAGCCATGAAACTCTTTAATGAAATTGAGTCGGAAGTGTCGGGTAAGATTGTTAAAATACTGGTTGAAAATGCTTCACCTGTAGAGTACGATCAGCCTTTGTTTTTAGTAGAACCTAACTAGTGGTGTAGCACACACTACGAGCGGTCCTTCATTTAGTCATTCAACATTCACCGTATGTTTAAAAAAATACTGATTGCAAACCGTGGAGAGATAGCCCTAAGGGTTATTCGTACGGCCCGCGAAATGGGTATAAAAACCGTGGCTGTATATTCAACAGCAGATAAAGATAGTCTTCATGTGCGCTTTGCTGACGAGGCTGTGTGCATTGGCCCTGCGCCCTCGCCACAGTCCTATTTGAATATACCGAATATTATAGCTGCAGCCGAAATTACAAATGCCGATGCCATTCATCCGGGCTACGGATTCTTGTCAGAAAATGCAAAATTCTCTCAGGTGTGTCGCGACCACGGTATTAAGTTTATCGGAGCATCGCCTGAAATGATTAATTCGATGGGCGATAAGGCCAGTGCTAAAGATACGATGAAAAAAGCGGGAGTTCCTGTTATTCCCGGTTCTGACGGTTTACTGAGTAGTGCAGACGAAGGACGCCAACTGGCAAAAGGAATCGGATATCCGGTAATTATTAAAGCAACTGCAGGCGGTGGTGGCCGCGGTATGCGCATTATATGGAAAGACGAAGAGTTTGAGCAAAACTGGGATAGTGCACGCCAAGAAGCTAAAGCTGCCTTTGGTAACGATGGTATTTACATGGAAAAGTATGTGGAAGAACCACGCCACATTGAAATACAATTGGCCGGTGACCAGTACGGAAATGTTTGCCACCTGAGTGAACGTGATTGCTCCATACAACGCAGACATCAAAAACTGATTGAAGAGGCTCCATCGCCTTTTATTACTCCCGAACTGCGTGAGAAAATGGGCGCTGCTGCCGTAGCAGGAGCAAAAGCAATTAATTACGAGGGGCTAGGTACAATTGAATTTCTGGTAGACAAACACCGCAATTTTTACTTCATGGAAATGAATACCCGTATTCAGGTTGAACATCCTGTTACGGAAGAAGTAATCAATTACGATTTGGTAAAAGAACAAATTCTGATAGCAGCAGGTGTTCCCATTAGTGGTAAAAATTACTACCCACAGCGTCATGCTATTGAATGCCGCATCAATGCCGAAGATCCGGCAAACAATTTCAGACCCACACCCGGAAAAATTGAATACCTGCATAAACCCGGTGGCAATGGTGTTCGTGTAGATACACACGTATATGCCGGCTATACCATTCCATCGAATTATGACTCGATGATTGCGAAACTGATTGTGTTTGCTCAAACGCGTGAAGAAGCTATTATAAAAATGGAACGTGCATTGGGTGAATTTATCATAGAGGGTCCGGGAGTAAAAACTACCATTCCGCTTCACATCAAGCTGATGCAAAATGAAGATTTTAAAAAAGGGAATTTTACAACGGCATTCATGAATACATTCGACATGAGTAAACTGTCCTGATATCTTTCAGGCAGCAGTCTATATGGTCAACTACGATTGGCATGTAACACACACTACCGCATGAAACGTATAGCCATTCTTTTAATTAGCCTAACAGCATATACAATTAATCTGCTTGCGCAGCAGGAGGCAACAACCCCGAACGGAACAAAAGTTGTACTATGGGATGATGGAACCTGGCAATACGCAGATAGCGTACCTATGTATCAGGTAAAAGCGGGTGAGCATTCACAGCTTGAGTTGCCACGTGCCAATACCCGCGACCGCATCATTACGCATACCGGATTTGCATTGCTGTATGACGAAAAACACGAACAGGCCAGATGGGTTGCTTACGAACTGACCAGCGCAGAGACGAAACGAGCATTTGACCGCACAGATAAATTTTTGCCCGATCCCAAGGTTAAAAGCAAAACTGCCAACGATAAGGATTATGCAGGCAACGGCTATGACAGAGGTCATCTGGCTCCGGCAGGGGACATGGGCTGGTCGGCACAAGCTACGTACGAAAGTTTTTACTACAGCAATATCAGTCCGCAAAATCCGGGTTTTAACCGTGGAATATGGAAAAGACTAGAAACGCAGGTACGAAACTGGGCAGTTGAGAATGAAGCCGTTTATGTGGTAACAGGACCTATACTTGAATCCGGTTTGAGTACTATCGGGTCCAATAAAGTTTCTGTTCCTCAATACTACTACAAGGTTATACTCGATTACAGAAATCCAGGGGTAAAAGCAATTGGGTTTATTATGCGCAACGCTTCATCGGGCGAACCTTTGCAAGAGTTTGCCGTTACGGTGGATAGTGTAGAAGCCGTAACCGGTATCGACTTCTTTTATCAGCTGTCCGATGATCAGGAAAAGATGATTGAGCAAACGCTGTGTGTGAAATGCTGGTCGTGGAGTTCAAAGGGTGAACAATCAAACCGCGACACACAAAAGCAATCATTGGCCAATCAATGTGCGGGTGTTACCCGATCGGGAAACAGATGCAAAAATAAAACGACCAGCGAGTCGGGATACTGCTACTTGCATAGCGAAAGTAATTCGGGTAATTCACGCAGTCAGCAAGAGCAACAACGGGCTACAACTTCGGTTCAGTGCTCAGGCACTACCAAAGCCGGTAACCGGTGTAGGCGCATGACCTACAATGCCACCGGAAGATGCTACCAGCATTAATTTGTTTCGATTTCAATTCGTACAATCAGATACGCAAACTAAAACGCTGCGGTACCTGCTCGGGTCTGTAAAACAGAAAAGCCACGTCAAAAACATCAACACACACGTGTGCAAACGGTTTGCGCATCAGCATTTCGTAAAAAGCAGTCGCTTTTGGACTTTCATGAATGTTGAGGACAGCCATGGATAAACGTTCCGACAGTGCTAAATCATACGCATCAAAATGTGTGGAATCGTCTGTAGCAGCATCAGCCATTACCAAATCGATAGGTGCTAAGTTCGCAGTATTGCGCAGGTCTATGACAGTTGAATAGTTCATATACGAAAATACATTCGTACATAAACGCTGCTGTTGTGGTGTAATTCGGTAACCCGTAGAAAACGAACTGGATGCAAACTGTTTGTTTCGCTTAAGGGCATTTTGGTAAAGCTTAAATACAAATGGAGAATGCAACACATCAATACGTGTGGCATTTGCCTGAAATGCTAACCATCGCATTGCGCGATACATCATGCCTGCGGGTAACTAGAAGCGTTTTTAATAATAGAACGAATGCGTTTGAGTTTTTCTTCGAGCTGGGCCATGTGCTTTTGAGCTACAGCTATTTTTTCTTCAATCTGTTTAGCCATTGGATTTTCACCCTTATTGCCTTTGCTGAAAAAGCCCATGTTGTTATCCCAGGTGAGTATATCGTTTTGAAGGCCTTTTATGCGTTCAATCAGAATACGCTCTTCGCGTTTCACTTTTTGCAATCCGTTCGGTGATTGAAGCAATGCCTCGAGGTGACCTTGCTCGCGTATAGTTTTTACGGCATCACTGGCTTGTTTGAATTTTTGAAATACTTTATCGTTCAACTCATTGTACTGCTTACTTATTTTTTCTTTTTCGCTGAGCGGTACAAATCCCAACTTGTTCCAGTTTTCCTGAATGTTTTTTAGCTCATCAATAATGCCCGGACCGTCTTCTTTGTTCAGCAAGGCCTCCAACTGCAAAATAAGCGATTGCTTTGCCACCAGGTTTTGCTTTTGCTCCTCTACCTGTGTTGCAAAGTGAGCAGCCTTTTTCTCAAAAAATAAATCACAGGCTGTACGAAAACGTTTCCAAATGGGTTCAGATAACTTGTCATGTATGTACCCGACATTTTTCCATGTATCCTGCAGTTTTTTCAATTCATCGGTTTGCTTCATCCAATCTACCGGATTGGCAGCAATGGCTTCGGCTTTTTCGCACAAATCTGTTTTTAGCTTTAGGTTTTTAGTACGCTCGGCCTGCAGGGTTTTGAAAAAGGTATTTTTGTTTGCATAAAAACGGTTGCGGGCATTACGAAATTCGTCCCACAATGATTCACGCTGTTTAAGTGGAACCATGCCTATTTTCTTCCATTCTTCCATCAACCGGTTTGCAGTATCCGTTTGCTGTACCCATTCCTTGGGCTTTTGCGAATTGAAGTTTGACAGTTCGAGTGCTTGTACAAGAACAGCCTTTTTAGCTTCGAGGTTAGCTTCACGAATTTTTTCTTGCTCGGCCTGCACAGCTTTAATCATGCTGTACACAGCATCGCATTGTTGCCTGAAGCGGTTCCATATTTCATCGTTCGACTCGGCCGGTACTGGCCCAATGCCTCGCCATTCTTCCTGGTACTTTTTAAGTAAAATAATGGCACGTTTTGCACTTGTTTCCTGCGTTAATTCAGAAACCTTTTGTATCAAATCGATTTTTAGGCCCAGGTTCTTTTTGCGGTCAAGGTCTTTTAACTCATTGAATATTGAAAGTCTGTCGTAGAATTTATGTACCAGAATATGGTACGTCTCCCACAGTCGGTCAACGTGCTCTTTAGGAATATTACGTATCTGCTTAAATTCTGTTTGCAGTTCTTTCAACTGTTTCAGGCTGCCCTCGTTTTCTTCTTCTTCTGCTAACTGCTTAATACGCCCCAGAATTTCTTCTTTCTTTTTCAGGTTTTCTAGCCTTTCAGCTTCCTGACGAGCTTTTTCATCGGCTTTGCGCTTTTTCAGCGTGCGGTAAACATCGTCAAACGTATCACGTATCGACAGATTTGATTTAAATTCAAAATCATCCTTTTCGCCACCTTCTTCTATAAATGTATTCAATGCCGTATTATACTCTTCCTGCAGTGCAACATCCAAAGCAAGCTTTACCGACTTTAATGTTTTTAAAGCAGCTTCTGTATCAGTTTCGTCCAACAACTTACGGGCTTCTGCTATCAGTTCGTCTTTGCTTAGCGTATTAAAACGAACGGTATGTTCTTCTTCATCCAGTTGGTCCAATTCCTGATCATCGGCATTATGCTCTGCATCTTCAGCCATGTCAAGTGTTGTGATACGGATTTCTTCAGTTGTATCTGCAGCAGTACTTTCAGACATGCGTACTTCAGCAGATGGTAAAGGATTCAGCTCCGGCTGACCATCAGTCGTGCTGAGCATTTCAGAGTTCAAATTCTCACTCATAATCTTATGATTCACAAAAGGATGCCAAAGGTAAGGAAATATTGTAGAAATAAGGGGTAAATTTGAAGTGAAAATAATAGCCAACTAATGACTGTAAAACTTGTGGAGTGCCCCCGCGATGCCATGCAGGGAATTAAATCTTTTATCCCAACTGAAGTAAAGATTAATTATCTCAATGCACTGCTACAGGTGGGTTTTGATACACTTGATTTTGGCAGTTTTGTTTCTCCTAAAGCTATCCCCCAACTGGCCGATACAGCTGAGGTGCTGGAAGGTTTGCAAATTGACAAAACGGCTACGCGATTACTGGCTATTGTTGCCAATATGAGAGGGGCAGAAGACGCCATAACGCATGCGGCTATTCGCTATATTGGATTTCCGTTTTCAGTATCTGAAACGTTTCAGATGCG
Source organism: Bacteroidota bacterium (assembly GCA_046309355.1). Lineage (GTDB taxonomy): Bacteria > Bacteroidota > Bacteroidia > UKL13-3 > UKL13-3 > CAYSBE01. The sequence goes on along the minus strand of JBKCPL010000023.1, from coordinate 68,481 downwards.
AAATACGAATCAAACTATGATACAGGCGTTCGATAATGTGAAACAGATGCAGTCTCTATGCGAAAAATCGGGCAAGGATCTCGTAGTATACCTGTCCATGGGTTTTGGCAATCCTTATGGTGATGCATGGAATACAGATGTGGTCGAATATTGGGTTGAACAGATGCAACGAGTGGGAATTCGAACCTTGGCATTGAGCGATACCATAGGTGTAGCCAATCCTGAAAGTATTACGTATTTGTTTTCATCGCTCATCCCTCATTTTCCTGAAATAGAATTTGGTGCCCACCTGCACACCACACCCGACAGTTGGCGCCCTAAAGTGGATGCTGCATACAAAAGTGGCTGTCGCAGATTTGACGGAGCTTTAAAAGGATTTGGCGGTTGTCCGATGGCTGCCGATACGCTAACCGGAAATATGCCTACCGAAAACATGATCACTTATTTTTCTGAACTTCATGAACCGAAATTGAATTTGCCTGCATTACATAGTGCCATGTTGCTGGCCGATGAGATTTTCAACACCTATCATTAGTAGAACTAAAATCGCACACACAGTGATGCAGTATAAACTTGAGTACTGTTAACCGGCTTGCTGCGTTTACCTACTAAATTGTAATCACTTGATTCAAATGCACGGGCTTCTGTACGAAATGTTACGTGCTCATTTAGTTTCATATCAATGTTAAGTGAATAGGCATGCATTAAAAATCGGGTAGCGTTGCTAATGGCAGGGCTGAAGGTTGTCAGCACCGTATAGTTTGGGTCGCTGAAGCGTTCAGCGCGACCGGTTACACTAAATCGAGGAGTAAATTTATACTTTACAAATCCATTCACTGTATACCAGCTGTAGGTGGGTCGGCTATCAGCATAATCAATGCCGTAGTCGCACAAAACGCCTGTTTCTACTTTTCTGATAGGGAAAAATAAAACATACACATCATTGAACCAGCGTTTGTAATTGGAGCGCTGAAGTTGCTGTTTAAAACCATCGCCTCCCCAAAATGTACCATACGAAATAGTCGTATTGCGCGTAGGCATAAATACAAAATGCATGCCCCATGCGGTGCCTCGCATTCCGTTCGGTCTGACCATACGCTGCCAGCCATTCAGGTAATATCCGCTAAAAAGTATTCTCGAATCGCGTGAAGTAAATTGCAACCTGACGCCAGAGAGATAATAGGGAGAATTCTCGGCAAACATGCTGCGTGTTAGCGTTGCATTGTTTACACCCAGTGGACTTTCAAAACCCAGATACGATTCGAATACACCTGCATCCAGCCACAGGTTATCATTTTTTAATAATTTAACACCGGCATTGAGCTCATATATATTGCGCAAACTCATATCCTCTGCGCCCAGGTTGTAACGCGAATAATCGCCAAACATTATACCGGCATTGGCACGTGTGTTGCCATTTGAATAATGTGTGCGTACCAGGGCAATGTTTACACCCACATTGTTTATCTGCTTGTGGTTAACTAAAAAGGGTAAACTGTTTTGGTTTGTACGCGGTTCAATAGCATCTATCGAGGCATAAAATTCGCCATAGGCGCTCCAGGTAAATGTGTTCGAACTATCCTGCCCATAACGTTTTGCAGATTGGCGATAGGCGGGATTTTTAACACTAAAGGTAGTTCGGAGCACTGAACTTTCGGCTACCACAAAACTGTCAAGCGGAGACGAAACCGCGCCTAATTGCCAATTTACTGTTATGCCCAGTATTAAATAGATTTTCTGTATAATTCTTTCCATCGAAGATCGGTTTGCTGGTCAACCCATTGTTTTGACTTATAGCCCCCACTTCTTAAATTCTGATTTATTAGCTTCCCAAGTCCAAACGAATAATTGATACTGTTGTCATTTCCCAATTCAATGTACACACCATCAGACACTTTAAAAACGCCATTTAAACCTTTGAATGTTAATCCATCAATGGAATTACTTGGCGTTTGGCCGGGCTCTAATATTGTCACGCCTTGATTCTCATCTAAAACATAAAATTGAATATTTGAATCATTCCGTGTTATTTTTCCTCCTTTTTTTATGTCTAACAACTGAAGCAAAGATGCAATACCAAGCCCTAATCCTATATTTCTGGTAGTTTGGTTTTCTGAAAGTGATAAACCAACTGTTGCGAGAAGTCCTAATAACATTCTTGTAAAAGGATCAATCTTATTTTCAATCGTTTTAATCCCAGCATATGACACTATACTGGAGGTAGTTATTGTTAATTGGTTCTTTTTCATTTTCTTTTTTTGAAATGTTAATCAAAATTTATTCTACTTTAATCTATTTGTCATATTGGCATTTATCTAAAAGCCGAAACTTAAGACTCAATATATCTTTACTGTCTTTGAAATATTGGGCATAACTACAAATAGCTATGCCAAGCAAGGTGAATACAACAAGCGTATTACGCATTGTACGAATATATGTATACTTGTGTAACTAAAAACAACATCAATGAGCAAATCGATACACGAATGGTTTAACGAGTATGCCGAAAGCCACACAAATAAGTTGAATAAGTTAATTCACTGGATTTGCATTCCGGCTATATACTTCAGTGTGGTATGTTTACTTACGCTTCCCAAGGTATCATTTTCCATAAGCGAACACGAGCGGTACAATATTACCGCGTCAACCGTTGCTATTGTATTTGTACTGCTATTTTACCTACGCTTATCTAAACCGTTGGCATTGGGTATGGGCGTTTTTAGTGTAGTGTGTGTAGCGCTTGCACATCAGCTTTCAGCCTTAGCTACTCCACTTTGGGTTAGTTCATTATGTATTTTTTCGGTAGCGTGGATTGGGCAATTTATAGGGCATAAAATAGAAGGGAAGAAGCCTTCATTTTTAAAGGATATTCAGTTTTTACTTATAGGCCCAGCCTGGCTGATGAGTTTTCTATACAAGAAAGCAGGTATAGCGTATTAATATAAACGCGTCAGGCGTTGTACGAAGTGCAACGCCTGACGCGCAACATAGGAGAGAGCAAATTTATTCTCCGCCTTCAATTTTGGCACGATAGCCTCCGCCAAAAGCGCGCTCTTTAATTTTGGTTTCTATTTCCAGTGCCAGTTCCGGATTATCGGCCAGCAACTGCTTCACCGCATCGCGGCCCTGCCCCAGTTTGGTATCGTTGTAGCTAAACCACGAACCGCTTTTCTTCACTATTTCCATATCTACTCCTAAATCCACGATTTCACCCACTTTCGAAACCCCATCGCCATAGATAATATCAAACTCAACCGTACGGAACGGAGGAGCCACTTTATTTTTAGCTATTTTCACTTTAGTACGGTTACCTACGATGTCGTTTCCTTCCTTCAGCTGTCCTATTCTGCGAATATCTAAACGGACTGATGCGTAGAATTTAAGGGCATTTCCACCGGTTGTTGTTTCAGGATTACCGAACATGACACCAATTTTCTCGCGCAACTGATTGATGAATATACACACGCAACCTGTTTTGTTAATTGTGCCAGTAAGCTTGCGCAGTGCCTGACTCATCAAACGCGCCTGCAAACCCATTTTACTGTCGCCCATATCGCCTTCGATTTCGGCTTTTGGTACGAGAGCCGCAACGGAGTCAATAACAATTATATCAATGGCACCCGAACGTATCAGTGCATCGGCAATTTCAAGCGCCTGTTCGCCATCATCCGGTTGCGATATAAGCAGATTGTCTACATCAATGCCCAATTTTTCGGCATAGGTTTTATCAAATGCGTGTTCGGCATCAACAAATGCGGCAATGCCACCGCGTTTCTGGCATTCGGCTATCGCATGCATAGAGAGGGTAGTTTTACCCGATGATTCAGGTCCGTATATTTCAATGATACGTCCGGTAGGTAACCCGCCTATGCCCAGTGCTATATCCAATCCGAGCGAACCTGTTGGCAAAGCCTCCATAGGCTCAATGCTTTTGTCGCTCATTTTCATTACGGTGCCTTTGCCGTATGTTTTTTCCAGCTTATCAATCGTAAGTTGGAGTGCTTTCAGTTTTTCTTTGTTGTCGCTCATAATGCAATAGTTAATGTTTCGAATTTCAGTGTTACAAATTAAAGTTGGTGCGATGTGCAAAAAAATATATTCCTCACCATGCAGGTACAAACCTACACTCGGCACTACGCAATCTATTTGCGTAGCAGATAAATTTTTTTTTAAAATAACTAACCAACTGCCGGTTCAACCAACCCCCAATTTTTTTGCTGAAAATGCTTTTATTTACGTTAAGTAATTGTTAAGTTTGCTTAACATTATGGTTAAGTAATAGCTAAATCATTGAAAATCAAATATAAAATATCGGCCATAAAAGTATACACACGTCTTGTATACCTATTGTTGTGCTGCACCTTTACAGGTAAGGCAAATGCCGATACGCAGGCTAAGAAGTGGTTGGTTGATTTGTACGGTCATACGGTTAGCATTGAAGCGCAGCCTGCATTGCTTGATGTAAACATAAATACCCAAACAGTAGAGTCGGCCAAAAGCAGTTTACTGCATCTGATGCAATTAAAAGAAACGGACAGTTTATACAACCGGCTTATTCAACTAAAAAAGCAGTATGCGATGGATGATGTAGCATTGCTTATGTTGATAAAAAAAGTAAATGCACAGGTGTTTTCCCATGCACCGGAAGGATTTAAGCAATTGCTTTTGCTGGCACTGCTGCACAAACATCAGATAGATTTAATGGCCGGTTTCAGCAACGGACAAATAACCGTTTATGCGCGTACCAATTTTTTAATTGACAATTGCCTGTTTATACAACGGGGCAATAAATTGTACTATGATTTAAGTTTTGATCAGAAAAAAAACACATCAGCAGAAGAGGCCTTATCTATTCCTGAACATACGCATGCACTGCCGTTGGTAATGAATATGCTTACGCCACCTGCTTTCGGTGCAAAAACCCATAAACAGATTATACCTTTTGAGTATGACGGCTTCATGTATTACTTCAGCGCACGCATCAATGTATCGCTTACATCGTATTACCGCGAATTGCCCACTATTTCTATCAATACAGTGTACCTGAATTACGGAGTTTCTGAAAGCGTTCGCCAGTCCTTAATAAAGGAGTTGAAGCGTGCGGTATACGATATGCGAACTGAAGTAGCGGTGGATTTTATTTTAAAATTTACGCAGCAATCGTTCGATTACCGTAAAGATGAAGACGTGTACGGTGTCGAAAAATTCTCATTTCCGGAAGAAACCTTGGTCAATCGTTTTTCAGATTGCGAAGATAAAGCCATGTTGTTTGCATCGATGATTCGCGAGGTACTTGGACTAAAATCAGTAGCCTTGTATTACAAAGATGCGCAACATATTAATGTAGCCATACAGCGTTGGAGTACAAATATGAACGGCAATGTTCAGTTCAACGATGAAAAATACATAGTGTGCGAACCTACCATGAAAGGATTTGCCATTGGTCAAAATAGCTTGTCTACGCAGGTGGCCAACTTGATTGACTGGTAGGTTCTAGTTAAAAAATCGATACACTGTTCCTGAAAGGTTTTCTGCTAAAATTAGTGAGTAGATCTTCTTGCCCTCTAAAGAGTAGTTATTTATTGTTAGATAAATGTTTGTACATAGTATAAAAGAGGAGGCTAATACATTTAATTGTTAAAACCGTCAAGCATTTACTCAATCAGGAAAAATAGTTTTGATAAGATAATTATTCTTTTGGTCCTCTAGGTTGAAGCGGCCTTATTTCCAGGTTTACAGTATGAAAATTGTCGGGCATTTGTATCGCCTGAACAATGGTTAACGCTACATCTTCAGGCATCAGCATATAATCGTGCGGTTGTATTCCCGGGCTGTTTCGGAAAAAATCAGTTTTGGTTGATCCCGGATAAATACACGTTACTTTTATACGAAAGTCACGCACTTCTCTGAACAATGATTCGCTTAATCCCTTAACCGCCCATTTGGTTGCACAGTATGCCGAAACCTGTGGCATGCCTTCCAGTGCTGCTGTTGATGCAATATTAATTATGTGGCCAAACTGCTGTTCTTTCATACGCGGCAAAACCTGCCTGATGCAGTAGTACATGCCGTGAATGTTGGTGTCAAACATTTCGTGCCATTGTTCAACAGGCATCTGTTCCATCAAGCCAAAGTAACCTAATCCTGCATTATTTATCAGAATATCAACCCGTGGTTGCTCTCGAGATATCTGATCAAAGGCAGCATTTACCTCTGCCTGATTCCTCACATCGCAAGGGATAAATTTTAGGTCATTCAGGTTCGAAGGAACATGGCGACCCAGGCCGTAAACGGTTGCACCCAGTTCAAGCAAGTGTTTGGCTGTACTGTATCCAATGCCTTTGCTTACACCTGTTACAACGGCAATTTTATCAGTTATATTCATATCGCATAATCAGTAAAGGTCAATAACGTACAATTTTTTCTGACCGGCTTTGTCCGTTCTGTGTAATGGTAAGTATGTATATACCGGCCGGCAATTCATCCGGTTTTATTTCTGCTGAAAGAAAATGCTGACGTAAATGTAAACGGGTTTTTCCGGTCATATCGGTTAACACCACATCGAAGGCAGCTGCGTTCGTCATTTCAATATTTATTGGACCTTGTCCGATTGCAAACGCAGCGGTATTCAGCAGCCTGTAATTTTTTGGAGCAGTGGTGTTGCGCACCGACATGGGGAAATTACCAAATCTGCGCTCATTGAAAAAATAGCCCATCATTAGTCGGTTTTCACCGTTGTATAAAAGACTATCGGCTATCAGCATCAACTCGCAGGCTTCGGGCATGGTTGTGGTAGATGTCATCAGTTCAATGGATGCCAGCATCATATCTACCAACGTGTCGCTGCCAAAATACTCACTCATATCCAGCATACACGAAGTCCATATTTCACTATCGCGGTAAGGGTCATTCAACTTCTCATCGTAGGTCTTTGCCGATTGTCCGTTACGCCCGTTCCAAAAGGGAATATTTCCGGGAGCTACAGGATTGGGTGCGTCAAAGTTAAAAAGCCTACGCCAGTTAAAGGGTGTATACTGCTTTGATTGTACAGCTGCGAGTACATCGCACATGGCTTCTTCAATAGCCCTTCGTTCGGTGCTCATATTTGGTGTGGGGTTTATATCCCACGATACAGCATGTGTGTATTCGTGAACTATGACATCGGCATCTTCGGCATCGGGCACGCCACCTAAACCAAAATTAAGCGATGTGTCGGGGTCGAATGTAAAAAAGGACTGGTCACCAAAAGAGGCTCCCGCATCTATGCGAATTGGATACTGAACCACATCGTACTGCAGCGATTGCAAGTACATTTGCGTATGGTAAACATGATACAGCGCCATCACATCTTTAAATGCCTGCTGTTTGCGGGTGTAGTTAAATACAGGATTCTTCTCTCTGCGGTTAGAGGTGAACGGCTGTGAAAAATCTACAATTCTACCATACGCGTTCCGCAACTCAAATGAGTCGCCTACGAGTGTGGCCGGAAACGTTACATCAATTCGCTGATCATTGAGCAAGGCGTAGTCACTATCATTAAAGTGTTTCCATGTGCCATCCTGTCCGTAAATAACGCCAGCACGCGTCAGCGGATCGGGTGCAAATACTTTTCCGGTAACCATTGTGTCATCCTGATGCAGATACCTGCGTAAATCTCGTTGAAAAATTAATTCGCCAATAGCTGTACTGATGGTTTGTATGCCGCCTGTTGTTTCTACTCGAATTTGTTCAAGCTTATTTCCGGTGAGTAGCCAGTGGGTAGCACGTTCATTTAATACATCACTATTGCTTGACGATGTATTTAACGTAACATGCTGAATGCGCAGTTGCCCATTTTTCAATTCATGAATTCGTACACTTGTTCCCCATATCGGAAGTCCTTTGTGCAGCTGTACGTATTGTGTGTACTTCCCTGTTTTTCCGTTGCGCTCGTGTACTAGGTTTAAATCCTCACTGCTCAGGTATGGGATATACGTATTTAGATCTGTGATAGATTTGTTTGATTCATTTTGTACTTGCAGCTGTATAACCTGTGCGGGCTGATTTTCAATCCATGCAATGGACTGCTGAAGTTGGTGTAAAGTTGTAGTGTTTTGTGCCCAAACCATAATTGGCATGTACAATGCACATATTCCTACAAATATTTTATACATTTTCATGGAGCAAAGATATTGATTAGCACGTGTAAAATGTGTATCAATCTTCGGTCAAAAATTTCACAGATAGATGATAATTCAGCTTCACAGCCTTCAAAAATTCGTCTGCATCAGACTTGCGAACAGCTACGCGTATGGTTACCGTATCGCCATGGTGATGTGAAAGTACCTGAAGGTTGTAGTGCTTGATAAGCCTGAATAGATCGTTTTCGTGTTCGTATGAGGCGGTTAGTTCAAGCTGTTCCTGTATTATAACTTCTTCGGTTTCGCTGTTTTGAAGGGCAGTAATTGCAGCTCCCTCATAGGCTTCAATTAGTCCGTGTATGCCTAGCAGTTTTCCACCGAAATAGCGTACCACTACTACCAGAGTTCGTGTCAATTGCTGAGCGGTGATAGCTCGCAGGATGGGTCTTCCTGCGGTATTAGCCGGTTCACGGTCGTCATTAAACCGCTTTAATTCGCCAGCTATACCAAGCACATATGCATAGCAATGGTGAGCTGCCTGCGGATGTTCTTTCTTTATCTGTTGTATAATTTCTTTACACTGTTCTTCATCATGCACATGAAACGTATAAGCAATAAAGCGACTGCCTCTTTCCTTATACTCCCCGTAGCCTTGTGTTTTAATGGTGCGATATGAATCTTCGAATAGCATCAGGTAAATGAAATGAGCACGATGGCTATTACGGCTAATATAATACCGGCCAGATTAAGCCTGCTGATTTTTTCATGAAATATCAGTACGCCTACTAATGTTGTAGAAGCTGCTATACCAATATTGTTGATTGGAAAAATTCGGCTGGCTTCGCTGAAGTAACTTAATGTGCGAACTAAAAAGTACATAGAAAAATAGTTGGGCAAACCCAGCGCTAGTCCCCACACAACTTCCTTTTTTGATAACGGTAAGGATTTTCCGGCAATTTTCATGACCAACCATGCTGCACTACCCCATACGGACGCCATCAGAAAAACTGTGGTGACGATGGACGTAGCATTGGCCGGAGGTATATACGTTTTCTCTACGTGTTTCAATAAAGTATCTATCATTCCGCTTCCCGCAAAAACAGCTACAGGCAATAAAATATAAAGTGGATGAACATGCAGTACGTCCTCTTTTTTGCTTATTAGATAAACGGCAACCATCGACAATAAAATACCGGTTAGTTTTAGCGGGGTAATTGTTTCATCGTACAAAAAAAACGCAACACATACAGGTACAACAACCGATAGTTTGGCAGCCAGCATACTCACCGATACGCCCAGCTTTTGAGCGGTAAGGCCAATGGACATAAATATGCTGATGAATAGTGCACCCAGTACAAGTGTATCTAAAAACCAGGGTTCGTTATAAAAAGGACTAAGCGATACAGCGTACTCACCGCTGATATTGCCCAGTATCACACAGCTGATGTAATTTAGTACGATAGCTGAAAAAGTATGTACACCGTATTTTTCAAACAATTTGAAAAACGAAACGGTAATGACCGAAAATACAATACTAAGCAGTAGGTATATCATGCGTTAATGTATACGGTTAATGTACTTTTATCGATGCTTGATTCACTGACCAGCCGACCATGAAATGCAGGTGCCGCAATACCTTCAAGCAATGTGGCAGGAGTGGTAAAACGCTGTATTTCGTTCCAGCAATGGCTGTTAATAATTGACTGCAAGGTATGAAGTCCGCCTTCTACAATTAAGGATTGAATGCCTTGTTCGTATAAATCGGTCAGTATTTGTGGCCAGATATTTTTACTGAAGTCTATTATTCTGTAAGTAACTAAAGCATTAGCAGCAATAGGCGTTTTTTTATCGGTGAACACGACTGTAGGCTGTGAGCCATCATACAATTTAGCCGTGAGCGGTATACGTAAATTTTTATCCATCGTAATGCGTACAGGATTACGCCCATTCCATGCACGTGTATTCAGCGCGGGATTATCTGTAATAGCAGTACGTGTACCTACCAGTATGGCATCTTCTTCTGTGCGCCAGCGATGAACCAGTTTTTGTACAATAAATCCTGTAATATGTCTTTTCTCTTCAAACTGCTGCTGTGTAAGTTTGGATGCATCAGGCGCAATAAATCCATCCTGAGTTTGTGCCCATTTCAAAAAAACATAAGGTTTTTTTTGGGTTACAAAATGAATAAATCTTCTGTTCAGCCAGTGGCACTGTTCTTCCAGTACACCTACCGTAACGTCTATTCCGGCCTTTTGCAGACGGGCTATTCCTGTTCCTGCCACTTCATGGTAGGGGTCTTTCATACCCATAACTACTCGAGGTATGCCGCTTTCTACTATTAACTCTGCACAAGGTGGAGTTTTGCCATGATGGCTGCACGGTTCAAGATTGACATACAGCGTACTCGTTTTCAGCAACGCCTTATTTTCAACGCTGCGTATGGCATTAACTTCGGCATGCGCTTCGCCAAACTTACGGTGCCAGCCTTCGCCTATAATTTTATCACCGTGTGTGATAACGCATCCTACGAGCGGATTTGGCGAAACATAACCGGCACCGTTTTGTGCAAGATCCAGGCAACGCTGCATATATAATTCGTGCTGCAACATGCTGCGAAAGTAACCTTTTTCGTATGTTGCACTAATTACCTTATGCCATGTCCGAAATTACATTAAGTAACTTATACACCTCGATGCTGAAGAAACTTCAGGCCGAATACGACTTGGCTGAAGCAGAAGCTATACTAAATTGGCTAATTGAGGATATGCTGCTCATTAAAAAACATCAGATTGCGATGCTCAATCGCAACCTGAGTGAAGCTGAAATTCATCGCTTTGATTTAGTGATTGGTCGGTTACTGAAGCATGAACCCTTGCAGTATATACTTGGGTATGCTCCATTTTTAAATTTTCGATTAAAAGTCAATACTTCAGTACTTATTCCTCGACCTGAAACAGAAGAGTTGGCTCTTCATGCCATTGACTTTCTGAAAGCCTTAAACCACCCAAATCCTCAGGTACTGGATGTAGGAACCGGCAGCGGATGTCTAGCCATTGCAGTGAAGAAAAACGTATCCGGTGCATCGGTTACAGCAATTGATGTAAGTGAAGAAGCGTTGCAGGTTGCGGCAGATAATGCCTTGCACTTGCGTGCCGATATTTCGTTCAAGCACCTCGATTTTTTGACCGATAAAACTAAACTGAATTCGTCATTGTATCACCTTATTATCAGCAATCCTCCCTACGTACGTGTAAGCGAAGCTGAACACATGCGTGCCAATGTGTTGCATTATGAACCCGCTACAGCCCTGTTTGTTCCCGATACTGATGCATTGGTTTTTTACCGCGAACTGGCTCAATTCGGTAAGACCCAACTGCAGCCTGATGGTGTGATTATGGCTGAGCTAAATCAGTACCTGGCCCACGATACGCTGGAGTTGTTTATAAGCCAAGGATACAGCCGATGTGAGTTGCTAAAAGATACAAATGGACACGACCGGTTGATAAAAGCAGCTCGCTGAGTTTTATTTTACGATTACACATCGTATTTTGCAGGTGTTTGTATAATCATGCATAACCTACGTGTTTAGATTAAAACTATCTACAGACCCGCGTTGGGCCGAACTGGCGCAACACAACATAGAAGAAGTGCTTACCGATCACGCTTTTTGTGAACAGAAAGCTGCCTCCAGTGCCATTGCATTAATTGTGCATTTTCCCGAACATACCGAGCTGGTAATTGCAATGGCGGAGCTAGTACGCGAAGAGATGGAACATTTTCAGCGGGTACATCAATTTATGCTAAACCGGGGTTATAGGCTAGGTCGCGAGCGAAAAGACCATTACGTAAACGAGCTGATGAAAATGGTTAGAAGGGGTGAGGGGCGTGAAAAAAATTTACTCGACAGGCTGCTGTTTGCCGCTATGATAGAGGCGCGCAGTTGTGAACGCTTTAAAGTATTATCAGAACACATACAGGACGAAGAGTTAGCTGCATTTTACCGCGAACTGATGCAAAGCGAAGCCACGCATTACACCTTGTTTATTAAGCTTGCCCGAAGGTTATGTCCACACGAGGATGTTGATGCACGCTGGAATGAGTTTCTGGAATACGAAGGAAATATCATACTTAACTACGGAACTAAAGAACATATTCACGGATAATTAAACCACCCACATATGAAAAATGCAATCTTCTCTTTGCTCGTGCTTTTTGCTCTGAATGTATATGCACAACCCGGTTATGATTGGGAAATACGTAAATCGGCAGATGGCCGCTACACGTATAAAGTAATTCCCAATGATCCTCTGCAAGTTCGCATATATACCCTGGAAAATGGCCTCACCGTAATGATGTCGGTTAATAAAAAAGAGCCACGCATTCAAACGTACATCGCTACCAAGGCAGGCAGTAAAAATGATCCGGCTGATAACACCGGACTGGCCCATTACCTTGAGCATATGCTGTTTAAAGGAACAGATAAGTTTGGTACAAAAGACTGGCAGAAGGAAAAACAACAACTCGATAAAATTGATTCGTTGTATGAGCAGTACAACACTACAGTTGATAATGCGAAGCGTAAATCTATTTACAGGCAAATTGACTCCGTTTCATTGATTGCATCTAAGTATGCTATTGCGAATGAATACGATAAAATGGTTGGCGCTATTGGTGCCACCGGAACCAATGCATTTACCTCGCTGGAACAAACTGCGTACGTAAACAATATACCATCCAATCAGCTTGAAAATTGGTTGAATATAGAAGCTGAACGTTTCCGTAATCCGATTTTGCGCCTGTTTCACACTGAACTGGAAGCAGTATACGAAGAAAAAAATATTTCGCTCGATAACGATAACCGCAAGGTGTATGAAGCGTTATTGTCGGGTCTGTTTACCCGCCACCCGTATGGTACACAAACAACCATTGGTACAGTTGAGCACCTTAAAAATCCATCGCTGGTTAAGATTAGAAATTACTACAACACCTACTATGTGCCCAATAACATGGCCATTATTTTGTCAGGCGATTTTGACCCCAGTGAGCTTATTCAGAAAATTGACAAAAAGTTTAGTTACATGCAACCAAAGCCTGTGCCACCGTTTAGTTTTACTCCTGAGCCGGTAAATGCACAGCCGGTGGTTAAGGAGGTAGTGGGCCCGGATGCAGAGAGCATGATGATTGGATTTAAAATTCCCGGTGCAAATGATAAAGCTTCTTTGTACTTAACACTGCTCGATTACCTGTTATCAAATTCAACCGCAGGTCTAATTGATTTAAACCTCGTGCAAAAACAAAAAGTTCTTTCTGCCTATTCAAGTTCATGGATAAATAAAGATTACAGCATACACATGCTTGGCGGTAAGCCCAAGCAGGGACAAAAACTGGAGGAAGTAAGGGATTTACTGCTTGAGCAACTTGCAAAAATTAAGAAGGGCGATTTTGACGAAGACAGGCTTAAAGCTATCATCGCCAATTTTAAAGTTGACCGCATCCGTAGTAGCGAATCGAACGATAGCAGAGCCTACGAAATGCTGAATGCATTTACCGTTGATAAAGACTGGAAAGAAGTTGTCACATCATTGGATGAGCTATCAAAAATTACTAAAAGTGATCTGATGAAGTTTGCCAATAACTACTACACACAAGATTATATAGTTGTATACAAACGTACAGGTGAAGACAAAAATGTGGTGAAGGTAGAAAAGCCTGAAATATCACCTGTTGATGTAAACCGCACCGATGCATCGCCTTTCGTGACCTCCATTCTAACCAATAAGACCGAGTCAATTAAACCTGTGTTTATTGATTACGACAGAGATATTATGCAAATGAAATTGGGTGGCAATGTGCCGGTTTATTATGTACGTAACAACGATAATGCATTGTTCAATATGTATTACGTGCTGGATATGGGCAAGTTTAATAACATACGCCTCCCTATTGCTATCGATTTACTGCAATATTTGGGAACCGATAAATACTCGGCCGAACAACTAAGTATCGAATTCTACAAGCTGGCCTGCAATTTTGGAGTCTCATCATCCGATGAGCAGGTGTATGTATACGTTTCCGGTCCGGATGAAAATTTTGAAGCCGCCACAAAGCTTTTTGAACACCTATTGGCTAATGCAAAGGCTGATCAGCAGGCGTTGGATAACCTGGTTGAAATGATTTTGAAAAAACGGGCAGATGCCAAGAAAAATAAAAGCCAGATTTTCTGGGGCGCTATGCGCAGTTATGCTATTTACGGAAAAAATAATCCTCAGCGTTACATACTTTCAGAAACCGAATTGCGCGCGCTAAAAGCCAAAGATTTGGTTGCCCAAATTAAACAACTTACAACCTATGAACACAAGGTGTATTACTATGGCCCCAGGGATTTAAAGAACCTGACACTATTTTTGACCAAGCAGCACAAGTTGCCTACTAAACTCCTTCCTTACCCCAAGCCTGTATCCTTTACCCGGGCCGAAACAAAAGGCAATGCAGTTTATTTCGTGAACTACGACATGGTGCAGGCCGAAATCATGTGGCTAAATCGTCAACCCGATGCGTTTGATGAAAATCAGCTTCCTGTGATTAATTTATTCAATGAATATTTTGGAGGCGGCATGTCGTCAGTTGTTTTTCAAACTATTCGTGAATCAAAGGCACTGGCTTATTCTACATTCTCGCGATTCAATACACCGGTTAAGGCAACCGATCCGTACTACATAATGGCCTATATTGGTACGCAAGCCGACAAAATAAACCAGGCTATACCTGCCATGAATGAGCTGCTTCAAAATATGCCTTTAACAGAAAGCGCATTTGACAACGTAAAAGTAGCACTCAAAAATCAGATTGAAACCGAGCGTATCATCAAAGAAGACATCCTGTTCAATTACATGGCTGCCCAAAAACTGGGTCTTTCAACTGACCGTAGAATATCTACGTATGAGCAATTGGGTTCAATGAATCTGCAAACGGTTAAAGACTTTCACGAGAAACGCTATAAGAATGCTCCGTTTAACTATTTCATCATGGGAAATAAAGAAAAGGTAAACATGGATGAATTGAAGAAATACGGAGAAGTAACAGAGCTTACACTCGAAGAAATTTTCGGATATTGATATTTCGGTTAGCGGCTGTCAGGCATGATACTATTCGGCAAATACTACTGCTAGTGGTATTCTCATGTGCAGGTAATTTAATATTAGTTGCTCAAAACCTGGTGCCCAACGGAAACTTTGAAGAAGATGAATATGGTCTGGTATTGTACTGGCAGCAACCGGTAAATATGTATTACCACTATGAGAAGCGATGGGTAAAGCGCGACCGCATGCGTCTTGAATCCATTAATGGTATTTGTTTAGTAAGTCCGGGAGAAACAGAGTATTTACTGGTGGAGTTAAAACAGCCTTTAAAATCAGGCGAAACGTATACGTTGCAACTTGAACTGATGCGTTCATTAAAAGATAAGGTTTGGAGTGAATCGTATCCTGATGCGGTTCACATACACTTTTCAGATACCCCGTTTGATGTATCAACGCGTGTTTTAATTTCTGCACAAGCTCATATTAGTCTGGACTTGAATAAGGTGCAAGAACCCGAAACATTCTATACCTATACACAAACCTACATAGCCAGCGGCAATGAAAAATTTATGCTGATAGGACGATTGATAAACCCGGTAAATACGGAAAACAGCAATCTGTATTTTTACTATAACGAAGGCAAGAAAAAGGCACTGGATATTGCGCAAACAGTATATAATCACCAAACATTGTACATGCCTTCGTCTGAGTGGGGAACCAGCAAAAATAAGCAGTACCGCAGGTATAAAAAGCAGGTGCGAAAAATGGATAAATGGTACCGCCAACAGGTAGATTCTATTCATAACGTTTTTGACCCAATACTGGATACATTGGTAGAGCCGGTTAAATACATTAGCTACGATACGCGCTATTACTTTGATAACATATCGCTGGTACCCGAAAATGCATATGCCGAATATGCAACTCAGCATGATTCGTTGATGAATCACGAACCCGAATTAAAAACGGATGTAACCTATACACTGCAGAACGTAGTATTCGAAACAGATAAAAGTGTACTCTTACCTCAGTCGCTTGACGAGCTGAATTCCATCGCTGATATTATGCAACGGTATTCAGAGTTATCCATTCACCTCACCGGACACACCGATAGCATCAATACCGAAGCGTATAATCAAAAATTATCAGCAGAGCGGGCAAAAGCCTGTGCCCTGTACCTAATTGAAAAAGGAGTTACAAAAAGCAGAGTGACATATGAAGGCAAAGGTGAGGCGCAACCGCTGGTGCCAAATGATACCGAAGAAGGAAGGCAAATGAATCGAAGGGTAGAGTTTGTTTTCAGAAAACGTGAATAATCACTATGTGTACTATTTCAGTATAGGTAAAAACTCCCCACGTTTGTTTATGTAAAGCGGAATATCTCGGTATACCACATCAGCTATGCCATTGCTGAATGAACCTACAGCATCAAATTGTGTAGGAATTACGACTTTACCGGTGGCATCAATAAAACCCCATTGTCGCTTATACAATATTGCACACATGCCTTCGCTGAATACGGATGCATCATCAAATACATTTCGCAAAACCCACTCGTTGGAGGCATTGATAAATCCCCATTTGCCATCTTTTAAGACAGCTGCCTTGCCTTCGGCAAAAGGTTTAATTGCGGCATAAACTGCAGGCACCTTTTCACCTCCATTCACATCGATAAAACCGAACTGATTTTTTTGCATAAACCCCAACATGCCATCAGTGGCCGGGAATAGCAATTCATAAACCGGTTTTATTGCCCAGCGTCCGTTGGTATCCAATGCACCAAATTTATTGTTTTCACTAACCACAATCCGGTTTTGCGAAACGTCACCCACACGTTCAAATTGCGCAGGTATGACTTCCTGCATGCGGGTGTTAATCATTCCAAACCGTCCACCCTTTTTTACACGGGCAAATCCGTTAAAAAAATCATCTGCATCTTCGTAGTCAAACGATGAGACCTGCCTGCCACTTCTGTCAATGTAGCCAAATACAAATATTACGGTGCCCACATCCTTGCCAAACTTTGTTTCATGATACTCTACCTGACGTGAAACTACGGCATAACCATGGCGGAAAGTACGTGCTTCATACGTATTGCCGGGAAGCTGAATGACAGGCTCGTTTTTAAGGTTGATGTAGTATTTATTGCGTTTGAAATCCGTTACTGAAATTAGCCCTTCGGACAGCATACCTATGTTCTGGTATAAGCCGGTGTCAATTATACGTTTGTTTTGCATGTTGATGAGGCATGGCATACGGTTAAGAGCAACAACAGCATGGCCTTCGCTAAAATCATCGGCATAGTCATATATGGCAGGTATACTTATGCTCCCTTCGTTATTCATATACCCGAATTTCCCCTTTACTTCGACCGGGAATAAAGTCTGAGCCTGCATCGTAATGCCTGCACACAGTAAACTATAAATGAGTAAATACCTCTTCATAGCATACAAACCTATGCTTATGCATGTTTAATAGAAGTGTTTTTTCTCCACCATTAGTAGATAAACTTAGCGGCTATTCATTTCGCAGTGGCTGTTACCTAGATCAGTACCTTATATCATAGGTTCGATTTATGAATTTAGGATAAATCGTATACTTGCAGGGTATGGCATTTTTAGATACGCCAATCGAGTACTTAAAAGGGGTGGGCACCAACCGTGCTGAATTGCTTAAAAAGGAGTTAGGCATTTTTACGTTTCACGATTTGTTGTTTCACTTTCCGTACCGCCACATCGACCGTTCTCAGATACATTCCATTTCTGAGTTAAGTGAAGATATGGCGTATGTTCAGGTAAAAGGCAAAGTAAACAATATCCGGCTTTTGGGTCAAAAGCGCGGTCAACGCCTGGTAGCCGACCTTACTGACGGCACCGGGCGAATGGAACTGGTGTGGTTTCAGGGAATAAAATGGGTAAAAGAGGCATTGAAGGAAAATAAAACGTATCTGGTTTTTGGCAAACCTACTTTATTCAACCGTACATTTAATATGGCACATCCAACGCTGGATGATCCTGAGCAGGAAGCCGATAAAAAGTACCTGAACATAATGCCGATGTATAGTATTACTGAGCGTATGAGGGCTAAAACGCTCGATACACGTACGCTCATGAAATTAACCCACGCGCTAGTTACCCATCCTGAATTTAGTATGATAGAAAACCTGCCCGCTGATTTGTTGCAGGTACAAAAATTAATGCCTCGTCAGGAAGCATTTATTCAAATACATTTCCCTTCTTCTCACAGCATGCTGGCCGAAGCCGAAAAGCGCTTGAAGTTTGAGGAATTATTTTTTATTCAACTGCGGTTGCTTCGGTACAAACATGCACGTGCAAGTGTATACAACGGCATCCGACTCGAGAAAATAGGAGCAGCATTTAATACATTTTATAACCGGTATTTGCCGTTTGAACTCACACAGGCACAAAAACGAGTACTCAAAGAAATTCGTGCCGATGTAAAATCGGGTAAGCAAATGAATAGGCTGCTGCAAGGCGATGTTGGCAGCGGAAAAACAGTAGTAGCACTGATGTGTATGCTCATGGCTATCGATAATGGATTTCAGGCATGTATGATGGCACCTACCGAAATTCTGGCACAACAACATTTTGAAACGATTACTAAACTACTAGGCGATATGCCGCTGAATATAGCTTTGCTAACAGGTTCCACCACTACAAAGGTGCGTAAAGAAATATTAGCCGGTATCGCATCGGGTTCTATACACTTTCTCATTGGTACACATGCCTTGATAGAAGAGGTTGTGCAATTTCAAAATCTGGGACTTGCAGTTATTGATGAACAGCACCGTTTCGGTGTTGAGCAACGCGCGAAGTTGTGGAAGAAAAATAACTATCCGCCACATGTGCTGGTTATGACAGCTACACCCATACCCCGAACTCTGGCTATGACTCTTTATGGCGATTTGGATGTGTCGGTAATTGATGAATTACCTGCAGGCCGTAAGCCTATAAAAACAGAACACAGGTTTGAAAGTAACCGTTTGCGCGTAATCGGATTTATGCGGGAACAAATAGCCAGAGGCAGACAGATATATATTGTATATCCCCTCATAGAAGAAAGTGAGAAGATGGATTACATGAATTTGCAGCAGGGATTTGATGAAATTCAAAAATTATTTCCTCAACCACAGTATCAGATATGTATGGTACACGGGAAAATGAAAACGGCCGACAAAGACCGCGAGATGCAGCGTTTTGTTAGTGGAGAAGCACATATTATGGTGGCGACTACAGTTATTGAAGTAGGTGTAAATGTACCCAATGCAAGTGTTATGATTATTGAAAGTGCCGAACGTTTTGGTCTGTCGCAGTTGCATCAGCTGCGTGGCAGGGTAGGGCGTGGTGCTGAACAAAGCTATTGCATACTGATGACAGGCTACAAGCTTGGAAACGATGCAAAATTGCGTATGAAAACCATGTGCGATACCAACAACGGTTTCGAGATTGCTGAAATTGATTTAAAGCTACGTGGTCCGGGCGAGCTGGAAGGCACACAGCAAAGTGGTGTGCTTGATTTACGCATTGCCGATTTGGCCAAAGACCAACTCGTGTTACAAGCCGCACGTGAGGCAGCGCGACACATCATAGCCACAGATCCGGAATTGGCTAGTCCGATACATAGTAAACTTAAGCTGTATTTTGAGGCATATACACGTCAATCTCGCTGGAGCCGAATTTCGTGAGTGTAAGTTGTATATTGCAGTATGATTAATCACTTGTTTATACGATACGTTGCCTTTGTTTTGTCGGTTTTTAGCCTGATACCAACGGTACATGCAGCCAACGATACTGCATACGCTGCGCCAGTCATCTTTATGGGTGACACGGTATTTAGCGTTAACAGTCCCATTAGTCAGCTAAATGCCGAAGACCGCAGCCAGGCTATTGGCAAACGTCTTATTCAAATTTACGAACGTGGCTTATTTCGTCCCGATCAGCTTACTGTTTCTGAACAGCAATCGGTAACCGAACTGCTATACGATAATTCTACCGTACTGATGGTGGTTAGTGATTTTGATGCCGCACATGAAGGCCTAACACGCAAGCAGCTGGCTGAACTGTACTGTACAAAAATAGCTGCTGCACTTCACTACCAGACAGAACAACACAGCTTTGAGAATCTATTTTTACGTTTACTAAAACTGGCTGCCATTGCATGCTTTCTGCTCGCCATCATTTATGGTATTAACACGCTTTTTAAATTGTTTACTACCCGCTTGTTCAAAACCCGCGAATCATGGGCAAACGGTATTCGTATCGGAGAAAATCAATGGCTAACTCCACAAACGCAGGTGCTCTACACCATGCGCTTGTTACGTTTGATCCGCATTTTGCTGATAGTGGTTACAACGTATGCCTCACTTCCATTTATGTTTGCCGTGTTTCCCGAAACCGAACAGGTAACCGTTTTGATTATTGATTGGACGCTTACACCGGCTCGCCAGATTATACAGGCCATCTGGTCATTTGTTCCCAATTTATTTACCATTCTTATCGTGTGGTTCATTATGCGATTTGTAATCCGTATAGTAAGATACATCAGCGATCAGCTGGAGACTGAAAAAATAGTATTGAGCGGATTTCACCCCGATTGGGCCAGACCTACATTCAATATCGTTCGTTTTTTACTTTATGCGTTTACGCTGGTAGTGGTATTCCCTTACCTGCCGGGTTCGGGTAGCCCTGCATTTCAGGGTGTAAGTGTATTTTTAGGATTGCTGTTGTCGTTGGGTTCATCATCGGCTATAACTAACCTGATAGCCGGCCTCGTTATTACCTACATGCGGCCGTTTAAGCCGGGCGACCGTATAAAAGTGGGTGAACTGACTGGTGATGTAATCGAAAAAACGATGCTGGTTACACGTATTCGTACTATAAAAAATGAATCCATTACTATACCTAACTCGTCTATATTAAGCGGCTCGGTTACTAATTATTCAGCCTTTGCGTCTCAGGAGGGACTTATATTACATACAACGGTAACTATCGGTTACGATGTGCCCTGGAAAAGTGTCGAACATGCGCTTTTATTGGCAGCACAGCGAACGGAAGGGTTAAGTACTAAGCAAAGCCCTTTTGTGTTTCAACTAAGTCTTGATGATTATTATGTAACGTATCAGTTGAATGCGTATACCGAATTTCCTGCAAACATGCAGCAGATTTATTCTTCGCTTCACTCACACATACAAGATACGTTTAACGAAAATGGTATTGAGATAATGTCGCCCGCCTACACATCGCTGCGCGATGGAAATCAGACTACCATTCCTGAGCAATACCGTAATATGGCGTATAAAGCACCTAGGTTTAACATAAACAACACGACCGAATAGCGTTACTCGGCAAGTTTTATCAACACACGTTGGTCGTAGTAGTGAATTCCCCAGCCTTTTAAAAGGTCTCTTCCAATAGTTATAGTTTGATGGGGTAGGTTCACGTTAGCCTCTTTCAGCTCCACTAGTTTAGTGATTGAATCTTCTGTAAATTCAAGAATAACAAATGCCGGATGTGGCAATCTGTTCAGCATAATTCGGTCACCTTCCACAACCTGTATATTTAGGTATTGTTCAGTAATGCGCTCAGTTGGTATTTGGGGTCGTTCATCAGGTAATGGTTGACTGGGTTTATTCCACGCTTTATAGGGCGGGCGTGCAGCCGATTCATTTACTATCAGCACTTGACCTATTTCTATTTTATTGTCACGAAGGCTATTCCAACGGATTATATCAGCCATACTTAACTTGTATTTCTGTGCAATTTTAGTGAGGGTTTCACCTGCTTGAACAGTATGCCTGGTTATCAGTGTCGATTTTTCGGCTTCGGCATTGGCATGCGTATTTAGTTTGTCAACGCTGGATTCAGCCGTAACACCGGAGCTCAAGCTATCTGAAACCGGTATGTAAACCAATTCTCCTTTTTTTAGTTTATCGGGCTTTATGTGTGGGTTGTGTTTAATTAATTCGGTCAATGTAATAGAATATCTTCGAGTAACGGCCATAGCAGTTTGACCTGCATCAACACGATGAACGATAAATCGTTTACCGTTTATGATTTTAACTGTAAGGGAGTCGGTTGTTTTTGCCCAACCTAGTACAAGAAGATGAATGAAACAGAATGTGATTAGATACTTCATTTTACATTATCGGTTACCAGCGTTGACCATGCCATTGGTTTAGAATTAAACAGTGCACGTGTACGCGACCACACCTGCTTAAATAAATCAGACTTTCGGTATGCATCAAGATGCTCCTGCGACTCCCATGTGCTGTATGTAAAAAAAACCTGTTCTTCGTTTGCATCGCGCAGAAGTTTAAGTGATGTGCAACCCGGAAACGCAGCTATTTTGTGTTTACTGGCATTAAATAAATCTACAAATTCATTCACTTTATCCGGTTCGAACGACATACGTACAATTCTATTTATCATAAAATTCAATAATTACTGTATCGCCCGTTTTTAAACCCAACAGAGAAGACGCATTCCCCATATTTTGTGATATTTCCAGGTATCCGCTGGAATTGAAAAATGCGAGCGATTCTCCCGTTTGCAAATCGTCATAATGATGGAGTATGCGATTGATTTTTTCCTTACGTCTGTATAAAATCATGAACTTACCCAGGCCATTCGTTTCATGGGCATGGGTAAACTCATCGAGGGTAATGTCGCTGATTATATTTTCTGCTGCATCTACGTGTACTACTTTGCCTCTTAACATATTTCCCATCAATCGTTCGGAATTTACCGATGAAGCGATTTCGGGCATTGGGCTAAATTCAATGGAGTTAGCCAGAATAAAACCTATTATTTCGGGAAACAAACTTAGTTCTGAAAATGTAGGATGAAACGAAAAGCGGTTCACAGGCCACTCTGCATACCGTGCATCAGCATGAAGTTGCAGGTGCGAAAGCAATTCGTTTTTATAAGCTATCAGCCACTGATTGTGCTGCTGTATAACGCATATATGCGTGTATTTAATTGGACTGCAATCAACAGCAATCAGGTGAATCGTATTTTCCGGATAATGTTTAACCGTTGTATTATAAAGATACGCTGCATGCTTAACATCGCCCAGACGCAGCTGATGGGCCACGTCTTCTAGCCATACAGGCGAAAAACTCCGGTGCAATACGGCCCGTAGTGATGCTAAATAGCTGCTGCCATAGCCATAGTCGGAGATAATGCTGATGCCGGGTGCTTGCACTGGGAATGGGTTCACTAATTTTGTGGCTAAAATACATTAGTTTTGACTTCACATATAAACAAAATCGTACGTTTGTACCGTAAATGACACAACTAAACGGATAACCGCTTGCAAAACAAAGAAATCGTAATTGAAGACATTGACCCGACAGCTTTGCTGGGGGTTATGAATAAAAACCTCAAAGTACTGCAGGGCAAATTTCCTGAGCTAAAAATAGTGGCAAGGGGATCTAGCTTACTGGTAACTGGTGAAAATACCAAAATAGCAAAACTGGCTGCCATTGTTCACGCCATTTCTGAACATATCAAACAATACGGGAGTATTAAAGAAGTTCAGCTCGAGGCTTTAGCCGAAGGGCGTAAGTTGTCGCCAGACTCTGACTTATCAGGCACTGTTTCTGAAAACGACATTATTTTATACGGAAATGGCGGCAAAGTCATCAAAGTGAAATCACCAAATCAGCGGGTGATGGTGGACATGGTTGAAAAAAACGATGTGGTTTTTGCTATCGGTCCGGCCGGTACCGGTAAAACCTACACAGCCGTTGCGTTGGCTGTTCGTGCACTGAAAAATAAAGAAATCAAGCGCATTATTCTTGCCCGTCCGGCTGTAGAAGCGGGCGAAAATCTGGGTTTTTTACCGGGTGATTTGAAAGAGAAAATAGATCCCTACCTAAGACCGCTTTACGATGCACTTGACGACATGATTGCTCCCGATAAATTGAAGCAGTATATAGAAACCCGCGTTATTGAAATAGCTCCTATGGCCTTTATGCGCGGCCGTACTCTTGATAATGCATACGTCATACTGGATGAAGCCCAAAATGCAACCGATTTGCAGCTGAAAATGTTTTTAACTCGCATGGGTCCGCATGCTAAATTCATCATCACAGGAGATCTGACGCAGATTGATTTGCCCAGAAGAACTCAATCCGGCTTGCTCAAAGCGGTTAATATTCTTCACGCTATTAAAGGCATAAATTTTACGTACCTCACCTTTGAAGATGTAGTTCGACACAGATTAGTGAAGGACATCATCAAAGCTTACGATCACTACAATAACCCTGAACACCCAGTTGAATAATGGAAAATGCATTAGTATCCACGCACTACTTTTTTAAGCATCAGAAAAATTTTTACCGAGGTAAAGTTCGTGATGTGTATTACATCAAAGACCAATGGCTAGTGATGATTGCCTGCGACAGAATTTCGGCATTTGATGTGGTTTTAAAACGTGCAATTCCCTACAAAGGGCAGGTTCTTAATCAGATTGCATCTTACTTTCTGGATCAGGCAGCCCAACTAGTTCCGGTATGGAAACTGGCCAGCCCCGACCCTAATGTTACAGTAGGTATTGCCTGCCATGCACTTAAAGTAGAAATGGTTATTCGTGGTTATCTCTCAGGCCATGCCTGGCGCGAATACAAATCGGGTAAACGTACCATTTGTGGTGTACACATGCCGGATGGCATGCGCGAAAATGACCCTTTCCCGGAGCCCATTATTACACCGACTATTAAGGCCAGCCACGGACATGATGAAGATATTTCGCGTGATGAAATACTGAAGCAGGGACTAGTGAGCGAAGCTGATTATGTAACGCTTGAAAAGTACACACACGCCTTGTATCAGCAGGGGAAAACGATTGCGGAGAAGCAAAACCTGATCCTGGTCGATACCAAATATGAATTTGGTAAAAATGGTGATACCATCTACCTCATTGATGAAATTCACACTCCCGATTCGTCCAGGTATTTTTATAAAGATACCTACGAGGCTATACAGAATAAAGATCAGCAACAGCGCCAACTATCCAAGGAATTTGTTCGGCAGTGGCTGATTGAAAATGGATTTCAAGGCAAAGAAGGACAAATTCAGCCCGACATGTCGGACGAGTTTGTGGAAAGTATTACAAACCGGTACATCGAATTGTACGAGCATATTACAGGCAGGCAGTTTGAGCGAGGCGATTATTCGCATATCGAATCACGCATTGAGAATAATGTGAATGCCTACCTAGCCTCGCTGTGAACCATGTAAATGCACGTTTTACCGGCAGTAAAACATGGTCTGTTTTCATTAAAAAATGACCTATTTTTGCCCGCACTTATACACATTATGCAGATTGATTACTCAAAATACGAAGCCGTTATAGGACTGGAGGTTCACGCCCAAATGCTTACACGCAGCAAAGCCTTTAGCAGTGATGCAACTGAATATGGTGCAATGCCCAATACACAGGTAAGTCCGGTATCGCTTGGTCACCCCGGAACTCTGCCCGTTCACAACCGACAGGCTGTGCATAATGCAATTAAAATAGGCCTTGCGCTGAACTGCGATATTTCAGAGTTTAATTACTACGCACGCAAAAACTATTTTTATGCCGATTTGCCCAAAGGCTACCAGATTTCACAGGATACCACACCCATTTGCCGAAACGGTTTTGTAGATATAAAACTCAAAGACGGAACTGAGAAGCGCATCGGACTTACACGCATTCACATGGAGGAGGATACCGGAAAAAGTATGCATGATCAGGACGTGTACGATACCCTCATTGACTACAACCGCGCTGGAACTCCACTTATCGAAATCGTTTCGCAACCCGATATACGAACCGGTGAAGAAGCTTATCAGTATTTAACAGAAATACGCAGGCTTGTTCGCTACCTCGAAATTTGTGATGGAAATATGGAAGAGGGCTCGATGCGTTGCGATGCAAACGTTTCAGTACGATTGAAGGGAGCAGAAGCTTTTGGAACCAAGGTGGAAGTGAAAAACATGAATTCTATTCGCAATGTACAGCGTGCCATTGATTTTGAAATTAAACGGCAAATTGAAACACTCGAAGATAACGGAAAGATATACCAGGAAACGCGCACGTTTGATGCCATGAAAGGCACAACGATTGTTATGCGTACCAAGGAAGGAGCCAGCGATTACCGCTATTTTCCTGAACCTGATTTGCCCCCTTTGCATATTACACAATCGTTTATTGACGGGGTGAAGGCTCAAATGCCCGCTTTGCCCAAAGAATTGTTTAACAAATTTACACTCCAGTATGGGTTAAATGAATACGATGCCGCAGTGCTTACCGAAAGTCGTGATATAGCCGAGTACTTTGAAACACTGCTCAAACATACATCGCACGTAAAAGCAGCAGCCAACTGGTTAATGGTTCATATTAAAGGATACCTAAATGAACAAGCGCTTGATATTCGTGATTTTGTATTGCAGCCCTCTAAAATTGCTGAGATTATAGAACTGATTGATGCCGGAAAATTAAGTCATTCGGCTGCTGCTCAGCGGCTTTTCCCGGCTATGCTTAATGAGCATCATAAGTCAGCAGCCGAACTGGCCGAGAGCTTAAACCTGATGCAGGAGCAAAACTCAGATACTTTGCAGGAACTAGTGAATGAAGCCGTATCCAGATACCCTGAAAAAGTAACCGAATACAAAAATGGTAAAACGTCACTTATAGGCTTATTTATGGGCGAAGTGATGAAACTTAGCAAAGGCAAGGCTGACCCTAAACTGGCCAATAAATTGGTAAAAGATACACTTGATAACTTATAACATTTTAACTATGCGTTTTATGAGCTCTAAACTACTTGGCATAATCAGCCTATTTTTACTTTTTTCATGTACAAATAAGTCTGTGACACATACCGGATTTAAGGTTAAGGGAACCATTAAAAACAATACGGAATCAACTGTTACACTAAGTGAACTAACCACCCAGGGACTTGTTTTATTAGATACCGCTACGGTAAATAGCGATGGAACGTTTGAATTTAGTGGAAACGTAAGTGAAAAAACATTCGCAATCATCAATTTGCCAAAGGGTGCGGTGGCGCTTTTACTCGATTCAGTAGCTGACATCACTTTATCTATTGATGCTACGCAGCCCGAGGTATACGGAGTAGCCGGTTCGGCCGATAGCGAAGAACTGAAAAAATTGTTGCAGATAAACAACACATACATGCAACAAGTACGAAACCTGGAAACAAAATATGCGTCTATGGGTACTGAAGTGCCCAGTGTGACGGAACAAAACAGGCTGCGTGCCGAATACGATACGATTATGAAAAAACGCAGTGAAGAGCTGAAGGCATTTGCCCTCACTAACACCGAAAGTTTGGTTCCTTATTTTCTTACCAATTTTCTAATGCCTGAGGCTGACTTTGCTTTCTTCAACGAAGTGGATAAGAGGCTGTTCGAACGATTTTCATCGTCAAAGTATGCTCAAATGCATCACCAGCGAGTAGAAACGCTCAGGAAAACAGCAGAAGGTGAGGCAGCACCGGATATAGTAATGAATGACCCGTATGGTAAAACCATTGCCCTGTCTTCTATGCGCGGAAAATATATTTTGGTCGATTTTTGGGCAAGCTGGTGTCAGCCTTGCCGTATGGAAAGTCCAAATTTGGTGCGCATGTATAACACATATAAATCAAAAGGTTTTGACATTTACAGTGTGTCGCTTGATGATAATCGTGACGCTTGGGTAAAAGCCATTAACGATGATAAATTGCTGTGGACACACGTTAGTGACCTACAGAAATGGAATTCATCTGTAGTGAGTCAGTACAATATAGAGGGAATACCCTTTGCTGTGCTGCTTGATAAGGATGGAAAAATTATAGCTAAAAATCTTCGTGGCAAGGCACTCGAAGATCAGTTAAAACAAATTTTTAGGTAGATACGAATGGGTGTTTACATTAAGTTAATCATTACTTAATATTGGAGAAAGAACCATAGCCGAATGTTACAAAAAAAAACAGACATGGATACTACCTACAAAATCCTTGTGGTTGATGATGAAAACGACATTCTGGAGTTTATTCAATACAACCTGAAAAAAGAAGGTTATGATGTTCATTTGGCTCACAATGGACAAGAAGCTATAGATGTAGCACGTAAAATAAAACCCGATTTAATTCTGCTTGATGTAATGATGCCGGTAATGGATGGTATCGAAGCGTGTAAGCAGCTTAAATCAGACAGTGATTTCGAAAAAACGTTTATCGTATTTTTAACCGCACGGTCAGAGGAGTACTCAGAGATCGCAGGCTTTAATGCCGGTGCCGATGATTACATCTCTAAACCCATTAAGCCACGTGTACTCATAAGCCGTATTAATGCCATTCTAAGAAGAAAGAGCAAGGAAGTAATGGAAGCCAAACTTACCGTTGGCGATATCGTTATCGACCGCGAAACATTTCTAGTGTATAAACACGGCAGCAAAATACAACTTGCACGCAAAGAGTTTGAATTGCTATACCTATTGGCCAGCAAGCCGGGCAAGGTTTTTACACGCGAATACATACTCGAAAAAGTGTGGGGCGATGAGGTGCTGGTAGTAGACCGCACCATTGATGTTCATATTCGTAAGTTGCGCGAGAAAATTGGTGACGACTACATCGGTACGGTAAAAGGTGTGGGCTATAAATTTGAAGCCTGATAAGATGTTGCACCTATGATTAGAAACCCGAAACCTGTCACTGTTGCGCTGTTCATATCCCTAATACTTTCGGCTTTTGTTGGTTTCACCACCTTTATCATTGACGGTTTTGATGCAACACCCGCATTAGTGGCGGCATTTGCCACATTACTATTTTCTTTCATACTGTTTTTTTATTCGCTTGAATACTTCATTTATAAAAAAATAAAGCTGATTTATAAGACCATACACAGCTTGAAAACACAGAAGTACGATGCCAAACTAAGTAACTTCGACTGGCGTACAGATCCCATTGCCAATATGAATAAGGAAGTGATTAATTGGGCGCTCGACCAGAAAGAACAAATGGACGAGTTGAAAAAGCTGGCCGATTTCCGCAAAGAATTTTTAGGAAATGTTTCGCATGAGTTAAAAACGCCCATCTTTAACATTCAGGGGTATATACACACGCTTATTGACGGAGCCATCGATGATCCCGAAGTAAATCTTCGTTTTCTGAAAAAGGCAGCAAAGAGTGCCGATCGTCTTAGCGATCTGGTTGCCGACCTGCTGGCCATTTCCCAACTTGAGGCGGGTGAGCTGGTTGTAGAAAGCGAGAGATTTGATATCAATGCATTGGTGAAAGATGTATACGAACAGCTTGAAGTACGTGCAAAAGATAGGGGCATTGCGCTCATCGTAAAGGAAGGCTGTAACAAACCGTTTTTTGTTTCAGCAGATAAGTACCGCATAAGGCAGGTGTTGGTTAATCTGG
Source organism: Bacteroidota bacterium (assembly GCA_046309355.1). Lineage (GTDB taxonomy): Bacteria > Bacteroidota > Bacteroidia > UKL13-3 > UKL13-3 > CAYSBE01. The sequence goes on along the minus strand of JBKCPL010000023.1, from coordinate 38,842 downwards.
TACTGAACTCCATTAAATACGGAAAGGAAATGGGAACTACTACCGCAGCCTACTACGATATGGATGAAAACATACTTGTGGAAATTGGTGATAACGGAGAAGGCATTGCGCAGGAACATTTACCCCGCATTTTCGAACGTTTTTACAGGGTTGATAAAAGCCGTGCCCGCGAGAGTGGTCCGGGAGGTACGGGTTTAGGTTTAGCAATTGTAAAACACATAATTGAAGCGCATGGGCAAACAATCAATGTGCGCAGTACGCTTAGCCAGGGAACAACATTCGGTTTTACACTGCGTAAGGCAGCAGGCAATTAGTAGATGAACTGCATCAGCGTTACATCCAGAATTCGTCCAAACTTTTCACCCACTTCACGCATCACCCCAATAGTAGTAAAACCTGCTTGTGTATGCAAGTATATACTGTGTTCGTTTCCTTCTGTAATGCGCGAAAGTAAGCAGTGAAGCCCGCCATTCCGGCCCTTCTCCATAATCATAGTTATAAGCTTTTTACCAATGCCTTTGCTTCTATGCTCGGGAGAAATGTAAATGGAGATTTCAGCTGTGTTATCATACGCAGTACGTTCACTCCAGCGCGATAAGGAAGCAAAACCTACAACAGTTCCGCTAATTTCGGCCACCACTACAGGGTACTTTGCGTTGTGCTGCATGAGCCACGCTTTGCGGTCTTCGGTTGTTTTTGTTTCGGTATCGAATGTAGCCGTGCTATTCAATATGGATTCGTTGTAAATTTCTGCAATGGCTGCAGCATCAGTCAACTCCGCATCACGTAGCACAATCATAGGGTTTAAAACAAACCGTTAATTTCAGCTTCAATTTTATTGATGACCAACCCTAAGTCTTCAGGTTTTTCTGCAAAATTTAGATTTTCAACATCTATGATAAGTAACTTATGCCTGTACGTTGAAATCCAGGCTTCGTAGCGCTCGTTTAGCCTACGCAGGTAATCGAGCCTTATGGAATCTTCGTAATCGCGGCCACGTTTTTGTATCTGATTCACTAGGGTAGGTATGGATGCACGTAGGTAAATGAGCAAATCAGGGGGCTTAATTGCTGAGGTCATGGATTCAAAAAGCCGTTGATATGTTTCGAAATCACGCGTACTCATTAACCCCATGCTATGCAAGTTTGGAGCAAAGATGAATGCATCTTCGTAAATGGTACGGTCCTGAATCACCTTTTTTTTGCCTTTTTGTATCTGTTGCACTGTGCTGAAACGGCTATTTAAAAAATATATCTGCAGGTTGAACGACCAACGTTGCATATCTTCATAAAAATCGCTGATGTAAGGGTTATCCTCCACATCTTCGTAGTGAGGTTCAAATTTGTAATGGCGGGCAAGCAGGGTTGTAAGTGTTGTCTTTCCCGATCCTATGTTTCCGGCAATGGCTAAATGCATAAAAGGTTAAATTATCGTTGCTGTGGTATTAAAAAAAAGGCTGCATAGCTGTGGCTACGCAACCTTCAATATTAACCGCTTACACACGTATTTGGAAATTTGTGGATATGTTTTGATGCATTGAAAATCAATGCTTTTAGCTTAATGAGCACTGTCTTTCTTGCAGCAGGAATGCAACCTTTCATAGGCTTTCGGGTCAGCAGGCCATTCATCGGCATCGTAACCACTTTTGGATACAGCTACTTTAACTTTAATAGAGTTTGTTTTTCGAGGGTCGTACACTACCGTTAGTACTTTTGAGTCTACAACGAGGTCGGATGATTTTATTCCCTTTTCATAGGCTAACGCTTTTTCGATGGTTTCTTTACACATCTCGCAAACCGATGATGTTTTTAGCTGAATGGTCACTGTTCCATCGCTGTTTACGATGGAGTCTTTTACCGCTGTTTGTGCGGTTGCTGCTTTGATTGATAAGCTCAGTAATAAAATATTTAAGTTGATTGTTTTCATTGTTCTTGTTATTTAATTGTGAAACGAATACCTGTATACCATACTCTTCCCATCACCGGCCCCCAAATAAGCGAGGCATCAAAATTAGGGCCAAACGGATTGGCCGCGTCAGCAATTTGTTGGTGCTGCATAAACGCAAATAAATTTTCGCCTCCTGCATACCATTCTATGTGTTTAAACTTTTTTGTTATTTGTGCCATGTGCACAAAATAATCTGGTGAATATCGGCCGGCTATTCGGTGACTTCCATGATCAATTACAGCCGGTATACGCATACGGTCAAACCACTTTAGTGTATAGTCAAATTTCCACTTTTCGAAACGTGTGGCATATCCGATGTTTATCAAAGCCCTACTTCGGGCTACCAGCGGACGCTGCATCAGTATGCCGTGGTATGTAGTTCTTACATCTTGCCATTTGTAAGCCACACGTAGTTCGAGCTGCTTTACGGGTTCGTATACAAAGTCGGCTTGTGCACTGTGTGAATACGACAATCCAGCGAGATTATAGAAGTGCAATTCATCGCTGCGCAAATCCAAATCAGCTACTACCTGATTTTCAAAACGGGTATAATAGTAATCGGCTACAATTGTAGCAGTACGCCTAAATAGCCTGAATTTATGGGTAATCGATGTACCGAAATTTTGCGATACTTCGGGTTTAAACGCTTCCCGAACAACAATTCTTCGGTTACTGGCCATTACGGCAGCGTGTTCAACAAATACGTTGGCTACTCGCATACCTCGACCGGCCGATAATCGTAGCACCGATGCACGTGCTAAATTAATTTTCAGATGTGCCCTTGGATTGATAAGTGTGCCAAATAGGTTATGGTAATCTATCCGCATGCCAATAAGTAGAGAATAGTTGCTCAGGTTATCGTAGTTGTATTCGGCAAACGCTCCGGGTACAACTTCATTTCGGGTAAAAACAGAATCGTTGTAGCTTTCATGATATCGGTCGTTCATAAACGATATTCCAGTTTTAAGTTTGTGCTCACTTGTTTTGATAATGGTTTGATATACCATGCTACCATGCAAGCTCTTTTCATTCCCATCATACCTTTTTAATCCGAACGTAGCATTATATGTATACAGCCTGCTGTTAGCTAGTATACCAAGACTTTTATAAGGTTTCCCGCTAAATCCAATAGCGGCCTTACCATACGCCTCAGCATGTGTTGAGCGCGTTTGAACACCGTAAAATAATCGATTTGTATTGTCGTCTTCACCACGAAATGCCAGCTGGCCTCCATTGCGCTCGTCATAGTTTACAAATACTCCAAAATCCGACATGAGTTTTCCGGTTTGTTCGTATTTCCATCGGTTAAGCGCTCCGTATTGTACACCGGTTGCCATATCCATGAAACCATCGCTGTTAAAGTCGTTTTTTGCTGCAATGGTACTGGCATGACTAAGCAGTAAGGTGCTCCAATTCTTATTCAATCTGTGTGCAGCGTGTACATTTGCTTCGTATCTTCCCCAGTCTCCGGCATACACATTCAGGTGAAATCGATCTGCCTTTTCGGGCTTCAACAGTTCTATATTTATCTGTCCGGCCATCGATTCGTATCCGTTTACTACTGAGCCTATGCCTTTGGTAATGTCGATGGATTGAACCCAAGTGCCGGGAATGTGTGCCAGTCCCGAATTGGTTGACAACCCTCGAATGCCCGGTTGCAGTTCGCTTAATATCTGCGTGTATGAGCCATCCAGACCAAGCAGTTTAATTTGTTTCGCACCTGTAAGTGCATCGCTGTATGAAACATCAACAGTGGCATTGGTCTCAAAACTTTCACTCAGGTTGCAACACGCGGCTTTCTTAAGTTCACCAATTCCCAGCGATTGCCTGTTCAAAACCTCTAGTGTGCTGTATGTAGTTGCCTGCCGTTTATCTTTTATCTCTACTTCATTCAGCAATTCGGGTGTTCGCTTAAGGCGTATATGTATTTCTGTTTGTGATTTAAATAAAATAGTATCGGTTACATATCCGATGTATGTAACTATAAGCCAGTCGGGAGTGCGAATGGGTAAGCTGATTTCATAAGCGCCCAATCCATTTGTAGTGGTCCCGTTTTTAGATATCATCCATTGAAGTGCAGCTCCGGGAAGTGCTTCCTGCGTTACAGCATCCATAACGCTGCCTCGTATAGATTGACCTCGTAATGTTAAAGCCCACCATGCAAGCAGGCAGAAAAATATGTACTTTTTCATGATTCATTCAATTTATAAGGTGAATAGAAAATGCTATGCACGCGGCATGAGCATCGAATGAAACATGAATTATTAAATACGATAAATCGCTAAATACGATAAGGCATCGGACGAATACAGGAACTTGGGCGGTGGAGCCTTTGCAGTGTAGTCAAATATAAGTGGTAGAATAAAAGCAATGCATGCATCAAGCGTACACACTTTTTCTTGCCAGTATACTGCAGTTTTAATATAGGCATCCTGATTAGCCTGTGCATCGGTGTATATTTTGCTGTAGGTATGCTCAAAATGGCAACAGTTGCTGCCTTGGTCATCCGTTTTCTCGGTCTCGCAACAGCTTTTTTTAGCAGCACGTTTATTTTCATGTGAACAGCCATCAGCTTTGCCGAATAGCGCTATTTCTGTATGCCCATCCACATGGCATATCATTTTATGCATAGGAATACCCGCATAGCCAAGTGTTATGCTTATTAGTAACAGCCAGCACACTATGTTTCTGAAAAATTTCAACACTACAAAGGTATACACTTTTTTAGTTAAAAATACGTAGTACAGGCCATGTAAATTGTGCTTTAGAAAGGCCTGAAACCAATTAATTCACGGGCTTCACGCAATGTTTGGGCAGCACTTGCTCGTGCTTTATCGGCACCGGTTTTGGCAGCCTTAGAAAGCAGCTGCTCATCAGCATAAATATCCTGTATACGTTCACGCACCGGGGTGAGGTAGCTTATAATATCCTCGGCCAGTTGTTTCTTTAAATCGCCATAGCGAATGGTACACGAGGCATGTGCCTGAATGAAATGATTTAGCGTATCGACTGCAGATACCACTTTCATCAAATCGAACAGGTTTTGTACAGATTGAGTTGGTGTACTGTTTTGTTCGACAGGTCCTGAATCAGTAACTGCACGGCTAAGTTTTTTACGAATAGCATCCGGTGAGTCGGACAGATTTATAACCGAATTTTCTCCTTCACTTTTGCTCATTTTACCCCCGCCATGTAAGCCCGGAATTTTAATTAAATCAGTGCCATAGTTAAATGCCTGTGGTTCGGGAAACAAATCGCAGGAATACATGCGGTTGAAACGGTTACCAAATGTGCGGGCAAGTTCGAGATGCTGCTCCTGATCTTTGCCCACAGGAACCTTAGTGGCTTTGTGGATGATAATATCAGCAGCCATAAGAACCGGATAGGTGAGTAGCCCGGCATTAATATTATTAGGTTGTGTTCGGGCTTTTTCTTTGAAGGACGCAACACGCTCCAGTTCGCCAAGGTAAGCATGCATGTTAAGCAGCATGTAAAGTTCAGGAATCTCGGTAAGGTCGCTTTGTATGTACAAGGCACAGTCGTCTGGGTTCAAGCCACAGGCCAAATACTCAGCCAGTACGGTTTTTACATTCTGATGTAAGTCTTTTGGATTGGGATGTGTTGTTAGCGAATGGTAATCGGCTATGAAAAAATAGCAATCGTACTCGTATTGCATTTTTACGAAGTTTTTCACAGCGCCTTCATAGTTTCCCAAATGCAGGTTGCCTGTGGGCCGAATTCCGCTAACTACAATTTCTTTTTTCTGACTCATGTGAACAAGAGCTATTGACGCGCAAAATAAGAAATATTATTGCCTATTAGATACGTGCTGTGTTTTACACTTTTTTTCCGGCCAGTAAATACATTATCGCCATTCGGGTAGCTACTCCGTTTTCAACCTGATCGAGTATAATGCTGTGTTTACTGTCAGCTACATCGCTGGTTATTTCAACACCCCTGTTGATGGGTCCCGGATGCATGATGACAATTTCTTTATTTAATTCATCCAGCCTTTTCTTATTCAATCCGTAAAGCATACTGTATTCGCGCAATGATGGGAAGTATTTAATATCTTGCCGTTCGAGCTGAATGCGAAGCATATTAGCTACATCACACCAGTTCAGTGCTTTCATCAAGTCGCTCTCTACCTTTACTCCCAGCGTATGTATGTATTTAGGCATAAGTGTTGTTGGTCCGCACACCATGACTTCCGCACCCAGTTTTTGTAAGCAAAGTATATTTGAAAGTGCAACTCTTGAGTGTAAAATATCACCCACAATAACCACTTTTTTTCCTTTTACACCGCCCAGTTTTTCACGTATAGAATAAGCGTCTAGCAGAGCCTGTGTGGGATGCTCGTGGGTACCGTCACCGGCATTAATAATTTGTGCATCTATGTGTTTCGATAGGAAAATACAGGCTCCTGGAGCAGGGTGTCTCATTACCACCATGTCTACCTTCATGCTTAAAATATTTTTGACCGTATCAATCAGCGTTTCACCTTTTGATACAGAAGAAGAGGATGCAGAGAAATTTATCACATCAGCACTTAGTCGTTTTTGGGCCAGCTCAAAGGAAATACGGGTTCGGGTAGAATTTTCGAAAAATATATTGGCAACAGTAATATCACGCAGAGAAGGAACTTTTTTGATGGGGCGGTTGATAATGGCTTTAAAGTTATCGGCTGTTTCAAATACGAGTTCAATGTCGTTACGGGTTAGGTCTTTAATGCCCAGCAGATGTTTTTGACTGAATTCTTTGGGTAGTTGGTTAGCGCTCATTCGGTAGGGGTTATGATGTAAACTGTATCGGCTTTAGAGGTTTCTTTCCATTCTACTTTTACTTTGTCGTTCGATCGGGCATCAACTGTCATGCCTACATAATCGGGTTGTATGGGTAAATGCCTACTGTATCTGCGATCAATAAGTGTGAGTAGCTCTACTTTGGCAGGGCGGCCAAAATCAGTTAGCGCATCAAGTGCTGCCCTGATGGTGCGTCCTGTGTACAGCACATCATCTATCAAAACGATATGTTTGTCTTCAACGCTAAAGTTCATGTTAAGTTCACTGGGCAATATCTGTTCGTTTCCACGCCTGAAATCATCGCGGTAAAATGCAATGTCAAGTTCACCGTAAAGTATCCGGGTGTTTTTAAGCAACTGACTTATGCGTTCGTGAATTCTACGTGAAAGGTATATGCCTCGTGGCTGTAACCCGATGAGCGCAGTTTGCGAAAAGTCACCATGCCTTTCGATGAGTTCGTAACACAACCTATCTATCGTAATGGCAAATTTCTTTTTATCCAATATCGGCTTTGCGTTCATTCGCTGATGTGTTTGTGTTTGTACAAATGTATGCAATATTCAATCATGTTTCGGATAGTGCTAGTAGGGTGTCAAATTCGGTTTGTTTTAGCGGCATTACGCTGAGTCGTCCTTGCCGTATAAGTCCTATTTCTGAAAGTCTTTTATCGTTTTTGATCTGTTCCAGACTTACTGCTTTCTTTAGTTTCTTAAACGGTACCAAATCTACTACTACCCAATTCGGATCATCAGTTGTGGGGTCTTGGTAAAACTCTTTTGCTACTTTAGCTATGCCTACTACTTCTTTGCCCTCATTGCTGTGATACCACATCACTAGGTCGCCTTTCTTCATGGCCTTTAAACTGTTTCTGGCCTGATAGTTTCTAACACCATCCCAGAAGGTACGTTTGTCTTTTACGAATTGTTCCCAGCTATACTTGAAGGGCTCGGATTTTACTAACCAATGTTTCATTGTGTTCAAACTTAAACTTTTTGAGCAAAAAAAATCCCGACACAGGTGCCGGGATTTTTTCAATATGGGAATGTGAGTTACTCACTTTTTTCCATTTTAGATTTCAACTCAGTCAAGGCATCAATATCACCAAATGTCGACTTCTCATTGCTGTCGTTGAGTTTTTTGGCTGCTTTGGACGCTTTTTCTTTTTCGCCTTCTTTTTTCTTAGTCTCGTCTGCCTTCTTCTCTTCCGCATCCGCTTTCCATACCGAAGTATGCGATACTACTATGCGTTTGTTTTCTTTATTAAACTCCGTCACTTTAAAAGACAACACTTCATCTTCCTTGGCTGTTTTCTTGTCTTCTTTCTGCAACTGTTTAATAGGTGCATATCCTTCAACTCCGTATGGCAATGCAATAATGGCACTCTTATCTTCTACCTTTAATACAGTACCTTCATGTACCGAACCCGGTGTGAATATGGTTTCAAATGTATCCCATGGGTTTTCATCCAGTTGCTTGTGCCCTAAGCTCAATCTACGGTTTTCCAGGTCCATTTCCAAAACAAGTACTTCCAGCGGTTGATCTTTCTTCACAAATTCGGCAGGATGTTTAATTTTCTTAGTCCAGCTAAGGTCGCTTACGTGAACTAACCCATCTACGCCTTCTTCCAATTCAAGGAATAAGCCATAATTAGTCATATTGCGAACAACTCCTGTATGTTTTGAGCCAACCGGATATTTTTCAGCAATATTTGACCATGGATCAGGTTTTAGCTGCTTAATACCGAGAGACATTTTGCGTTCCTCTTTATCAATGGTCAGTATTTTCGCTTCTATTTCATCACCCAGTTTCATGAAATCCGAAGGATTGCGAAGATGCTGGCTCCAGCTCATTTCTGATACGTGAATCAGGCCTTCAACACCCGGTGCAATTTCTAGAAATGCGCCATAATCGGCTATGTTTACTACTTTTCCTTTCACTACAGCACCAACTTCCAGTTTCTCCGACAGGCTATCCCATGGATGTGAAGTAAGTTGTTTCAAACCTAAGCTTATGCGTTTTTTCTCATCGTCAAAATCAAGCACCACCACATTTATCTTCTGGTCCATCTTCAGCACTTCTTCCGGGTGATTAACACGACCCCACGATATGTCGGTAATGTGCAATAATCCATCTACACCGCCCAGGTCAATAAATACGCCAAATGAAGTCATATTTTTAACCATACCTTCCAGTACCTGACCTTTTTCAAGTTTCGAGAGGATGTCTGATTTTTGTGCCTCAATATCTTCTTCTATAAGCACTTTGTGTGATATAACCACGTTTTTGAAGGCATTGTTTACCTTAACCACTTTAAATGGCATGGTTTGACCTACGTAAATATCATAATCTTTAATTGGCTTGGTATCAATTTGTGATCCCGGAAGAAAAGTATCAATACCCATTACATCAACGACCAATCCGCCCTTGGTGCGCGTTTTTACGTATCCGTTTACAACTTCATCGTTTTCTTGAGCTTTAATGATGTTTTCCCAGGCACGCTCGCTGATTGCTTTCTTGCGCGATAGTACAAGCTGACCATTAAGATCTTCCTTGTTTTCGAGTAGTACTTCTACCACATCGCCAGCCTTAAGTTCAGGCATATCACGGAATTCTGTTTTAGGGATTAATCCATCCGACTTAAATCCGATGTTTAATACGACCTCTTTTTCTGTAAAACCTACTACGGTTCCTTTTACGATTTCACGCTCTGCAATGGTGCTGAGTGTTTGTTCGTACAGGCTTTCCAGATTTGCCTGCTCTTCGTTTGAGTACTTGCTGAAGCCCTCTTTGTCCATGCTCCAGTCGAAATCAGCCGCAGGGGCTGAAGGTGTTAAGTGTTGGTTTTCGTTTGTCAAATGTTTAATTCTCCTTTCGCTTAAAAAAGCCTGCAAGTATAAGGCATATTACACTATCTGCAAAAGGAATTTTAATGAAATTTGCTGATTATCATTCAGATTTGTGGGAGCGTGCAGGAATAAACCGAAGTAAATTCTTATCAGGCACTAAAAAACCACAGGTATACCAGGGCAGTTTATACATTTTGGCATAGTATCCCTGTTCAAATTTATCAGGTGGAACATACTGACGTTCAAGTACTCGGAAGTGGGTAGACTGAAGGTTAATCCCTTGTTTACGTAACAAATACACACTATTTCTAATCAGGTTTTGCTCATTTAATCCTTCTTGAGACTCTGTAATGGCAAAGTGATGCAGTTTCCACCAGCTGCCCTGCTTGTCTGTATCCGGACTTACAATTCCCTGATGGTTTAACATAGGAAGCCAGTAACTTCTTCCATTTTGTAGGTAAGTTATAGCATAACAGCTACGTTTTGCCATCATTGCCTTGTCCGTAAATACGGCTTTGCTGTTTATACCTAAAAAGGTGCGGCATATCGATAATGGTGTAAGCTTAAAACCTCTTTCTCTATAGGATGAGGTTGTTGGTGATTTCACTTCATCGGTTTGGTGCCGCCATTTGCTGTATACAAATGCGCAGAGGTAGAAACCGTACAATCCAATAATCAGCAGAACAAAACGTGCCAGATTTTGCTGACTTAACCGGAAGTAAGGTGCCATCTGTTGTTTTGCTGGTATTGCGGTGCCGGATTGAACTTTAGTGTACAGCCACCACGAAAGCGGTTTGTATACTACATAGGCTGACAGAGCAGTTCCGACAGCATGACGGCTATTTAATATCAAATCAGCTTCATATGCATCGTATGCAGGAATAAATTTGTTGCGAAAGTCAAGCGACTTGATGAACTGAAAATACCTGGCAGATAAAGGAGTATCGGGTACAAACACGGTAATTTTTTTTGATGTACTTATCGCTACATACAGCTTCTCCCAGAAGTGGTCAGGTATAAACAGCACATAACACGCTGCGCAGCTCAGTGCAGTTTGAGGGAAATAAAAACATGCAGCGATAGCGAGGTGAAACAACATGCCGGCTAGTATAGCGACCTTTTGCCATCGCTTACTGAATAAAAGAAATACGAAGCCAATTTCCCATGCTATAACAGCATAATTTAATACCATCATTAACCACTTAATGTCCTGTATTCCGTCAAGCCAGGTAGTGTACCTCCAATAGGGCATACTAAGAGGTGTCCATAATCCAAGTCCCTTTTGCCATACCGGTGAAAGTACTTTGCTACTACCTGACATGAAGTACATAAGTCCGAATAGCAAAATCCAGCTTGCTACATAGTGAAGTTTAGTGCATTGGTTTCGTAAGGCAGGAAAAAGAATGGAGTCAATAGAAAACCGTGCATTCGTAGGAAGAGTTATAAGTAAGATGCTACCCATTTTCATCACATCATCGTAATACGAACCTACACCGTTTCGAACATACACTTCAGATATAAGTATGATGCATACATAATTGGCTACCGCAGCAAAATGAGTGTAAAGCCCTATAAGTATGCAGGAGAGTGCACATATCCACAGAAACAGCAAAACATTGAAAGGAAAAACACTTTTACTAATTCCTGCTACCGAATCGAAGAGCAAGGCTTTGTATACATGCGTATGATAGGCCCATAGCAACAGCTGAGCAGCAAATACAATTCTGAATAAACCCAGCGTAAATCCTTTTTCAGGTTTATTCTCGTTTGTTAAATATTCATACAGCCGATCAGGAATGCTCAGTATCTGCATTTTTGTAGAGGGTTAATGCTGCTATAAGAAATAAGGTAATAAACGGAGAGTGCAGGTAGCGGTTTATCTTGGGTAAAACATGCACATTTAGTTCAGTATTTTCAAGCCATACTATGCTGTACTGGGCTACGGCAAGCGCAATCAGCAGATAAAGCGTGTAGCAAGCATATTGCGTGGAATAGAGTAGTTTAATGATAAAGTAAGGAACGATACAAAACGCTACCGTAAACAGATATGCTTTTAGCCAAAATTGAGGCAATAACAGATGCGAATGAAGAACACCCAAATAGTGCTTGTGATTGGGATTCAGGAAAAAAGCAACCGGGGAGTTTAGGTAGTCGGGTGTTATTTTGTCTTTGAATAGCCCCAATATAAAAAGGACGAGCAATAACAAGTAAGCAACTGTGCGGTTATGCATTTTCATATCCCTTTTTACTGAAATAGTTAGCCCATAGCATCCACAGTCCGAAAACTGCTCCGTATATCATTGCTATAAATATGTACCGGTGAAACAAATCGAAGTAGGGATAGCGGTTATAGGCCATCAGCGTAAGCCAGTACGAACGTAAAATATTAATGATGTCAATAACCAAGAGGCCCGATATAAGGTAAGGAATTTTATACATCCATCTGCCCGGATAGGATACTACAAAAAATATAAATAGGACAAATAATTCCAGGCCGTTGCATGACGCTCCCATTCGCACAACAGGTTTAATTTTCGGCACAAAATAAATATATGCTTCACCCAGTCGGAGTGTAGTTTTATAATAGGTTTCATAGCCACTTACATTAAGCATAAAACACACGTATTCAGTTACATGCACGGTAATATACTTATCAAGCTTACCGTTAGCTTTTAGGCTAAATTCGTACACCACAAACCAGATAATGGATAGTGTACCCATAATAGTCAGAAATCGAATGAGTGGTTTTGCTAAGCGCATAAAAAAAGGAAGTTTTAAAAAACTTCCTTTCAAATATAAGATGTTGATAATTATTTTTTATTTCTGAGCTTCTTTACTCCATATCCTAATCCGGCAGCCAGTAAAAGTCCCACAGCACCATCAACCGGTAGCTCGGGGTCAGTGTCAATAAAATCGCCCGGAGGGGTGTCAGGCTGCGACTTGACAAGCTGTAAGGTAAATAAACAAACTATGAGTAGAAACAGTTTTTTCATTATTTATTTCTTGATTGCACGAAAGTAGATTAATAAATTTAATATATCAAATCAACTTTTACTTCGTGTGTGATTACAGGTATAAATAGCCGAATTAGGGTATAAGTTGTTTGTGACCTCTTAAAAATTCGCCTGTTTCCATGCGTTTTTTTCCCTCCATCTGCAATTGCAAAATTTCTACGAGGCCATCTTTACACACTATAAAGAGGCTATTATTTTGTGCCAATATAGTTCCAATTTGGGAGTCAACAACGTTTTGAGGGTTAAATTTTGCCTTATATAGCTTAAAAAGCTTTGACTTGATTCGGGTTACAGCCCCAGGATAAGGACTAAGACCTCGTATTCTATTGACAATGTCCGTTCCTGAATGATGCCAGTCTATGATACAATCTTCGGTATGAATTTTTGGGGCAAAGCGAATATGCTCGGATGTTGGTTGTGGAGTTTCCTTATACTCTCCGTTTTGAATATGCTGAATGGTATCCAACATTAAACTAGCTCCCTCTCGCATAAGCCTGTCGTGCAGAGTACCCGCATCATCATCTGCGTCAATATGAATTTGTTTTTGTTCAAGAATATTTCCTGTGTCAACCTCGTGTTTAAGTTTAAAGGTAGTAACTCCGGTAGTTTTTTCCCCGTTTATAATCGCCCAGTTTATAGGAGCAGCTCCTCTGTATTGGGGCAAAAGTGATGCATGCAGGTTTATAGTTCCTAAACGAGGCATGTTCCATACTATTTCAGGCAGCATTCGGAAGGCAATAACCACTTGTACATCGGCATTGAATGATCGCAACTGCTCAATAAAATCTGAGTTTTTCAGGTTGGTAGGTTGTAGTACAGGCAAATTATGCTTTAATGCGAAACGCTTTACAGGCGATTCCATTATGTGCAAACCCCTGCCTGCAGGCCTGTCGGGTGCTGTTACTACAGCCACTATGTTCATGCCGTTGGTTACTAATTTTTCAAGCGATGCGACAGCAAAATCGGGAGTGCCAAAAAATAAAATTCGTAGTTTATCCATATGTTCAGTACCTCTCAATCGCGCCAAAGAAATGGAAATAATAGCAATGCCAGCACGACTACCAGAACGATTAATGAACACAGAACTGCAAGGTCGGGTAAAATCAATGCGAAATCTAGCCCATCAACAGCCTTTTTACCTGCCTTGCTAGCTACCATAATCATAGGGATAAGTAATGGAAAGCTTAAAATGGTCATTACCGTATGGCTGTTATTTGCCTTTGATGAAATGGCCGATATCATGGTGAAAATGGATGAGAACCCTATTCCTCCCAAAATCACACAAAGCAGATAGGTCCAAATGTGTTGCGCATGCTGACCCATAAGGAGCCAGTATACTAAAAGAGTAATTGTAATAATCACACACATGAGCAGGGCATTGTAAATAAGTCTGGATAAAAGCATTACTCTGGGTTTCAATAGTCCATAGTTGTATAGGTGGCTGCCCTTGCTTTCCGCGATAAAACTTTTGGCTATGGCATTTACAGAACTGAATACCAAAAGAATCCAGAATACGGCATTCCAGGTGGGTGCATTAACTATTTTTAAGGTTAGGAAAACAACAAAAATCATGGCAACAACCTGAAGCAATATGCCGTTTATAGCATACTTCTGCCGCCATTCATAAGTCATTTCTTTAAGTAACAGTATCTGTATTTGACGTATCATTTATCACTGTAAATTAAATACTTTTTACGCGTCTTCATATACTGACTCAATCCGCTTGCCCAGCTGCCTCGAATAGTGAGTTCATCAATACCGATTGAAAGTTGTTGTCTGAATGTGTTGTTGCCTGCCAGCTTGTCAAAAAAAGGTGTGAAGAAGGAAGCTGTATCATTATCTCGGGTATAAAGTTGTAGCAATACATTTAGCAGTAGTCGAGGTTTTGTGAAAAATGTTGAGTCTATTAGCTCGCTGTAACGAATTCCGCGACAGGGTGTATTGGCGTAGGGTGGATTATCTGCAACGCCTTTTAACGGCACGGGTGTAAATTCAAAATTTCCATACTTTAATCCGGGTTTTCCGGCACATTCAAAGGGCCAATCTGTTCCGCGCCCAAGACTATAGCTGGTACCTTCCAAAAAGCATAATGTTGGATACAGATAAATAGCAGTCATAGTTCGCAAGTTGGGTGATGGAGCAACCGGCAACGTATACCTATATGAATGTGTGTAGTTTTTTACCCGTACAATATGTAAGGCACACATCAATTTATTTTTTAGCCATTTCTCTCCATTAATCATTCGTGCATATTCTCCAATGGTCATGCCGTGAACCACCGGCACAGGGTGCATGCCAACAAATGAAGCAAAACGCGATTCCAATACCGGTCCGTCCACATAAAATCCATTTGGGTTTGGCCTGTCAAGTATAATCAGAGGTTTATTTTGTTCAGCACACGCCTCCATGACGTAATGCAATGTTGATATATAAGTATAAAATCTAACACCCACATCTTGAATATCAAAAAGCACTACATCAATGCCGGATAATTGTGCGGCTGTGGGCTTTTTATTTTTACCGTACAAGGAAAGTACTGCAATTCCGGTTTTTGTATCTGTGTCATTCTTAACAGCAGCACCGGCTTCATAATTGCCCCGAAAGCCATGCTCGGGAGCAAAAATGCAGCGAATGTTTATTTTATTTTTGATTAGAAAATCGACTAGATGAATAGTTGTATCGTGATGCAAGCAGGAAGTTTGGTTTACCACGACAGCTACTTTTTTGTTCTTTAAGCGTGGTAAATACTGTTCAGGCTGATCAGCACCGCATAAAAGCTGGGCATACAAACTGCTGCTAAGGAATAATAGCGCAAAAATCAATGATTGCTTTTTATATTCGGACCATAATATCCGCAGAAAATTAGTTGAAGATTTCATTATTTATAGCAAAGCGTTTGGCTGCAGGTGCCCAATCAGGGTCGTCAAAACTTATTGTACGAATTGCCATAGCAGCCGTTTCTATAAGCATTGCTGTGATGATTGTTTCTGTAGCCGTTGTTAAAGGATATCAACACGAAATACGTAACAAAATAACCGGTTTTAGTGCGCATATACAACTCTCAAGGCTCGATTTGAATAACTCGTATCAAACAACTGCTATTGCTATAGATACCGTTATGGAGAGATTTATTGCTCGAGAGAAGAGTGTTAACCGCATACAACGATTCGGTATCAAAGCGGGTATCATAAAAACCGAAGAAGAATTCCATGGAATAGTTCTTAAAGGAGTTGAGCCTGGTAAGTATGACTGGAGTTTTATAAATCAGCATTTGGTAAAAGGAGCTCACCCTAAATCTTCGCCAACTCAGTCCTCCAATCAGGTATTGATTTCTGAGCGTGTGGCCAACAAACTAAAGCTGAAGTGCGGTGATGCATTCATTATTTACTTTGTTCAGGATCCGCCCCGTGCACGTAAATTTACCATATCAGGGATCTTTAATACGGGATTTGATGAGTTGGATGAAACCTACGCATTTGTAGATTTGGCTGTTGTTCAAAAGCTCAACAATTGGGTACCTCAGGCTATTACCGGGTATGAAATAGTACTTCAACGCGATGCAGATATACTTGAATCGGCCGCTGCTATCTACAATTATCTGCCCTACTCTGTCGAGATGCTTACTATACGTGACCTTCACCCGCAACTGTTTGAATGGCTTAGTCTACTTGATTTAAATGTAGTTGTCATTATCGGTTTAATGGTAATAGTAGCGTGCATAAATATGATTACCGCCCTGCTTATATTGATTGTAGAACGCACGATGATGATTGGTATTCTTAAATCATTGGGAAGTACAAATCGATTTATCTCGTCCGTTTTTCTTTATCTCTCTGCTTACATGCTTATCCTTGGGTTGCTCATAGGAAATGCAGCAGGAGTGCTGTTGTGCTACACGCAAAATACATTCAAATGGTTTACTTTATCTCAGGATGCATATTACCTGTCGTATGTTCCGATAGAGATGCATGTAACAGATATTGTATGGATAAACGCTGGTGCTGTTACCGTCTGCATTTTAGTACTACTCATTCCTTCACGCTTTGTATCGCGTATAAAGCCCGGAATAGTCGTTAAAGCGGATTAATAAATTTAGGGGCTGTTTAATCCCTTTACTCGATGCCGTGTCGGACTATTTCTTTTTGGCCGGGATAAAGTCAGTTACTACCTTATCTAATATCGGCTTAAATTGAACGGCTGTGAAATAACCGGCCAGCACATTCGTCTTATTTTCTTTTGGATAGATAAATATGGTAGTAGGATATCCGGTAATTTGATTTTGACTGATTACTTGAGCCAGTTCCTGTCCATTTGTGTACTCTTTCCCTCCGTAGGTATATACTACACCGGTAATTTCAGGATTAAATTTAATAGGAACATAGTCTTTGTTTATACTGGCAATAATATCTGCCTTGGCATAGGTGTCACGATCCATTCGTTTGCACCATCCACACCAATCGGTATATACATCAACCAACATTATTTTATTTTTCTTCTTCGCCAGTTGATAGCCTTCATTAAATCCGTACCATTTTAGCTCATCGTTTTTAGGACTAAATGAAAGAATGCTGAATGCGAAAACAGATAAAACAACAAGACGTAAACTTTTCATAAGTGTAGTATTTATTTGAACCTAATTACCGCAATATTAATTCAAAAAAACGATAACAGAATCATAATATTTACCTAATGCCATAGGATATGTCAGCGTTTCAAACGGAATTCATTCCACAATGTCATTACTTCGTTATACCATTCGCTACCGTATTTTCTAATCAATGCCGGCTTTAGGAAGTCGAATACCGTTACTTTATGCTTATCGCCCAACTTACAAGCAGGTTTGCATATTTCCCAGCGGTTATAATTTAGTGCATCATATTCGCCTACCTTCGAAATGCGGATAGGATAGAGGTGACATGAAATGGGTTTTTGTATGGTACATTTCCCTTCATTCCATGCTTTTTCAATACCACAACCAAGAATTCCATCTGAATTGCGAATAGCAAAGTGACATTCACCGGTGGGCAGGCAGGTGGTTACAACATCTCCATCTTTATCGTACTCCCATATTCCTTTTGCTGCAATTCCCTGAACCGATTTTTCAGTCAGGTACGGAATAATGGACTCCAGTTCCGATTCGATCACTTTTATCTCATCTTCTTGAAGTGGCGCACCATAATCTCCTTCCACACAGCAGGCGCCTTTGCATTTGCTCAAGTCACATATAAAGTGCTTTTCAAATACGTCTTCCGATATCAGTGTATTTTCGTGTAGCAGCATAGTGAAAAAAAAAGCCCCGTTAGGGGCTTTATACAATTAGATTTGAAGTTTTATTCGCTTTTATCTGCGGCTTCAGTGTTATCAACTGCAGGCGCGGTTTCTTTTTTAGTAGCTGTTTTACGACCTCTGCGTGTGCGTCCGGCCGATTTAGAACTCTTCTCGCTTAACATTGCTTCGTTGAAGTCTACCAATTCCATGATGGCCATTTCAGCGTTATCGCCTTTGCGATTAGCCAGTTTAAGAATTCGGGTGTAGCCTCCCGGACGTGTACCTACCTTTTGTGATACAGAGCCAAAAAGTTCTTTTACGGCATCTTTATTCTGCAGGTAACTAAATACTACTCTGCGGGAGTTTGTCGAATCATCTTTCGCTTTTGTAATCATTGGCTCAACATACTTCTTCAGTTCTTTTGCTTTAGCCACTGTAGTGGTTATACGTTTGTGCAGAATCAGTGACGATGCCATGTTGCTCATCAGTGCCTTGCGGTGCGAGGCTGTTCTTCCTAAATGATTTACTGTTCTTCCGTGTCTCATCTTACTGTATCGTTAATTCGTTATTATTCTTCGCTCGATAGATACTTCATAATATCCATGCCGAATGTTAAACCTTTATCTCTTACTAATTCTTCCAATTCCGATAGTGATTTTTTACCAAAGTTGCGGAACTTAAGAAGGTCTCCGATATCAAATTTCACTAAATCGCCTAAGGTCTTGATATCAGCTGCCTTGAGGCAGTTGTATGCACGCACTGATAAATCCAGATCGGAGAGGGGAGTTTTTAATATTTTACGTATGTGCAACACGTTCTCGTCTACTTCAGTTGGCAATTCTTTTACCTGTGTATCCAACGTTATCAACTCATCAGAGAATAACATAAAGTGCTGAATCAAAATTTTTGCAGCCTCCTTAAGTGCATCTTCCGGATGAATAGAACCATCAGTAGATATTTCAATAACCAATTTTTCGTAATCGGTTTTTTGTTCAACTCGGTAGTCTTCTACACTGTACTTAACGTTTTTGATAGGGGTGAAGATAGCATCTGTAGGAATAAGGCCAACAACTGCATCTTTTGGTTTATTTTCATCTGCAGGTACATAACCTCTTCCTTTATCTACAGTAATTTCCATTTCTATAGATGTTTTAGGGTCCAGGTTGCAAATGACTAAATCCGTATTTAACACCTTGAAGGTGTTGGTGTGTTTGTTTATGTCTCCGGCAGTAAACTGCTCTTGACCTTTAACGTTAATAAATATCTTTTCGTTATCAATGCCGTCAACTATGCGCTTGAATCGAACTTGTTTCAAATTCAATACAATTTCTACCACATCTTCTATCACACCTTTAATTGTAGAGAATTCATGATCAACCCCGGTGATTTTAACAGAAGTAATAGCGTAACCTTCCAATGATGACAGCAGAATTCTACGTAATGCATTGCCGATTGTCACTCCGTATCCTTTTTCAAGTGGACGGAATTCAAACTGACCAAAAAAGTCAGTTTCTTTATGCATGATTACTTTATCCGGTTTTTGAAAAGCAAGTATGGCCATGTGGTGTAATTGATTAATATTTTTAAAATTATTTTGAGTACAATTCAACGATTAACTGTTCCTTGATATTTTCAGGAATCTGATCTCTCTCAGGCAATGCCAGAAATGTTCCCGTCATTGATTTTTCATCCCAGTTTAGCCAGTTGAATTTTTTAGAGTTACTGTGGTTCAGCGATTCAGATATTGATTCAAGTGTTTTTGATTTTTCACGAACACCAACAACATCTCCGGGTCTTAATGTAAACGAAGAAATATTAACCACTTTACCGTTTACTGTTATGTGTCTGTGCGAAACCAGTTGACGTGCTGCAGCACGAGTAGGGGCAATCCCCAAACGGTGTACAGTGTTATCTAAACGTGCTTCGAGCAATTTCAATAAATTTTCACCGGTAATACCTTTTTTACGGGCGGCTTCTTCAAAGGTTTTGTAGAATTGACGTTCAAGTACTCCGTAGGTATATTTCGCTTTTTGTTTTTCATAAAGCTGAACAGCGTATTCAGTAAGTTTTGCACGTTTACGCGACTGACCATGCTGTCCTGGAGGGAAATTTCTACGTTCAAGTACTTTATCGGGTCCAAAGATTGGCTCTTTGAAACGTCTTGCTATTTTGGTTTTAGGTCCTATATATCTTGCCATAAAATTAGTCTGTATACTGAATGAATAAATTAAACGCGTCTGCTTTTAGGTGGGCGACAACCGTTGTGGGGCATTGGCGTGGTATCGCGTATGGATAAAACTTCAAGTCCTGCGGCAGCCAGCGTACGAACAGCTGAATCACGACCCGAACCTGGTCCTTTGATGAATACATCTATCTTTTTTAACCCTAAATCAACAGCCACTTTAGCACATTCTTGTGCTGCCATTTGTGCTGCATAGGGAGTGTTTTTCTTTGAACCTCTGAAACCCATTTTTCCGGCTGATGCCCATGAAATAACCTGTCCGGTAGAGTTGGTCAGAGAAATGATAATATTATTAAACGTAGCTTGAATATGAGCCTGACCGTGTGATTCAACGGCTACATTACGTTTTTTCGATGTTTTTTTTCCGGGTGTATTAGCTGCCATGATATGTCTTATTTGCTAATGATTATTTGGTAACTTTTTTCTTGCCAGCAACGGTTTTGCGTTTTCCTTTACGGGTGCGTGAGTTAGTGCGGGTACGTTGTCCGCGTACAGGTAACCCTTTACGGTGTCTTAGTCCACGGTATGAACCAATATCCATCAAGCGTTTAATATTCAATTGCTTTTCTGAACGCAATTCGCCTTCAACCGTAATATTATCGGTAATGAATTTACGGATCTTATTCAATTCTTCATCATTCCAATCCTGCACTTTTTTGCCAAGATCAATGCCACATTCCATTAAGATGTGCTGGGCTGTTGAACGGCCAATTCCGAAAATGTAGGTTAATCCAATTTCGCCTCTTTTGTTTCTGGGTAGGTCAATGCCTGATATACGAGCCATAATTTTTTATCCTTGACGTTGTTTAAACTTTGGGTTCTTTTTGTTAATAACGTACACTTTACCGTTACGTTTAACGATTTTACAGTCTTCACTGCGTTTCTTAACAGATGCTCTTATTTTCATTTTTGTGTTACTTGTATCTGTAAATAATTCTGCCTTTAGTTAGGTCATATGGCGACATTTCTACAGAAATCTTGTCTCCCGGTAAAATTTTGATGTAATTCATACGCATTTTACCGGAAATATGAGCAATGATTTCATGGCCGTTTTCCAGCCGTACCCTGAACATAGCATTAGATAGTGCTTCTGTTATCACACCATCTTGTTTGATCAGCGACTGTTTCGACATATTTCCTTTTTTCTTTCTTTTTTTATAAGGGTTGCAAAAATAGAGTAAATCTTTGTTTTACAAAAACTTTATTTAGGCAGCTCCTACTGCTGTACGTCCCTTAATCCTGCCTGATTTCATCAGACCATCATAATGACGCATCAGCAAATGACTTTCAATTTGTTGCAATGTATCCAACACTACACCCACCAGAATCAACAAAGATGTTCCTCCATAAAACTGGGCAAACTGGCTGTTGATATTTAGCACACCGGCCAATGAAGGCAGTATGGCTACTACAGCCAGAAATACAGCTCCGGGAAACGTTATTCTGGACATTACATTGTCTATAAAACCAGCAGTAGCTTTTCCGGGTTTTACTCCGGGTATAAATCCTCCGTTTCGTTTCATATCATCAGCAATTTGATTCGGATTGATAGCAATTGCTGTATAAAAGTATGTAAACAGAACGATTAATAATCCGAAGGTAAGATTATAACCAAAAGACATGGGATTAATGAAGGTAGCAATAATACCCTGCATAGTTTCATAATTAGGGAAAAACTGAGCTACAGTTGAGGGTATAAACATCAGTGCCTGGGCAAAAATGATTGGCATTACACCGGCAGCGTTTACTTTAAGCGGGATATACTGACGAACTCCTCCGTATTGTCTATTTCCAACTATACGTTTGGCATACTGCACAGGTATCTTACGTGTGCCTTGCACCAACATGATTACACCCATGATGACAGCGAATAATGCGGCCAGTTCAATTAAGAATATAACTAATCCTCCTCCTGAGTCCGATAGTTTAAATTCAAACTCATCTTTTAGAGCAAATGGAAGACGAGCAATAATACCAATCATAATAATGAGCGAAACGCCATTGCCTATACCTTTATCGGTAATTCGCTCGCCCAACCACAGCACAAACATGGTGCTGGCTGTTAGTACTACTACCGAAGTGAACATAAACATGAAATTCGACATCAATTCCGGATTGGTAACAGAAATTATTGCTCCGGGATTCTCCGATTTAAGGTTTATTAGGAAACCTATGGATTGAACGGCTGTAATAGCAATTGTTAGGTAGCGGGTAATCTGGTTAATTTTTCTGCGTCCATCTTCGCCTTCTTTTTGCATTTTCTGGAATGAGGGAACAGCCATGGTTAATAACTGAACTACAATAGATGCAGAAATGTAAGGCATAATACCCAATGCGAATATAGAGCCACGGGCAAACGCTCCGCCAGCAAACATATTGATAAGTCCAAAAATACCATCTGAAGCCTGACGGGCAGAACCTTCCAGCATATTAGGGTCAACACCCGGCAATGTTACATAAGTTCCTACGCGGTATATAAGAAGCATCCAAAAGGTAACAGCAAGCTTATAGCGAAGGTCCTCTATTCGGTAAATATTCTTTATGGTTTCAATGAGTTTTTTCATTCGTTGATTTCCAATTACAGGATGGTAGCAGAGCCTCCTACAGCTTCAATAGCTTTTGAAGCAGTGGCAGAAAAAGCGTGCGCTTTAATGTCAACTGCGGCTTTTATCTCACCACGTCCTAATATTTTGATGCGATCGTTTTTACCGGCCAATCCGTTATCAATAAATGTGTGAATATCAAATGACTTAAGTCCTTTGGCATCAACCAGCTCTTGTATACGGTCAAGGTTTATTGGGGTAAATTCAACACGGTTGTTGTTTTTAAAGCCAAACTTAGGTACACGTCTGTAAAGTGGCATCTGACCACCTTCAAATCCACGTTTTGTAGAAGTTCCGGAACGCGAGCCGGCTCCTTTATGGCCACGTGCAGCAGTTCCACCTTTGCCTGATCCTTCACCGCGTCCTACGCGTTTTCCTTCTTTTTGTATTGAGCCAGCTGCCGGCTTTAATGTATGTAATTTCATAATGTCGAATTCAATTAGGCGTTTTCAACTTTAACTAGGTGAGATACTTTCTTAATCATCCCCAATATCTGCGGAGTTGCCTCCTTCTCGATGGTTTGGTTCAATTTAGTAAAACCAAGTGCTCTAACCGTTCTTTTCTGATTTTCGGAACGATCGATGGTACTTTTGATTTGTGTTATTTTTACTTTAGCCATGTTCTTAACCGTTAAAAACTTTCTTAAGTCCTACTCCTCTGTGTTGAGCAACTGTGTAAGCATCACGCATGTTAAGCAGTGCATCTATTGTTGCTTTTACCACGTTGTGTGGATTGGATGATCCTTTTGATTTAGCAAGTACATCGGTAATGCCTGCGCTTTCAAGTACTGCACGCATTGCACCACCGGCAATTACTCCTGTTCCGTTTGCTGCAGGTTTAAGAAACACTTTACCACCGCAGTATTTGCCAAATTGTTCGTGAGGCACTGTTCCTTTCATTACAGGAACTTTTACCAGGTTCTTCTTTGCATCATCGATTCCTTTGGTAATGGCATCTGTTACTTCATTGGCTTTACCCAAGCCATATCCTACAATACCATTTCCATCACCTACGACAACCAATGCCGAGAAACTGAATGTACGACCACCTTTGGTAACCTTAGCAACGCGGTTAATTGCTACAACGCGTTCTTTCAGTTCAATGTCGCTTGATTTAACTCTTTTAATATTTGCTGTTGACATATCTTTTATTCCATTAATTAGAATTGTAAACCTCCTTCACGTGCACCTTCGGCAAGGCTCTTAACGCGGCCGTGATACAAATAACCGTTGCGATCAAATACACATGTAGTAATACCTGCTTGTGTAGCTCTTTCTGCTAATGTTTTGCCTACAATTCCTGCTTTCTCTGCTTTAGCCACCTTGTCTGTTAATGACTTGGATGAAGCATGCACAAGCGTTTTTCCATGTACATCATCAATAAGCTGAGCGTAGATTTCTTTATTGCTTCTAAAAACAGACAGACGAGGACGTTCGGGAGTACCGAACACACGGCTGCGCACCTGTTTTTTAATTTTAGTTCTGCGTTGTATTTTTTTAAGTACTGCCATAGTGGTAATAAATTATTTAGAAGCTGTTTTACCGGCTTTTCTTCTAAGTACTTCGCCTTCAAACTTGATACCTTTTCCTTTGTATGGTTCAGGTTTTCTAAGGCTTCTGATTTTAGCCGCAACTTGTCCGATTAATTGTTTGTCACAACCTTCCAGTGTGATAATGGGGTTTTTACCTTTTTCCTGTTCCGTTTTTACTTTCAGTTCTTTAGGAACCTCAAAGTAAATGTGGTGAGAATAGCCAAGAATAAGGTCGAGTATGTTGCCATCATTAGATGCTTTATAACCAACACCAACCAATTCCTGACGTATTTGATATCCTTTAGCAACACCGTGTACCATGTTGGCCAATATTGCACGGTATAATCCATGCAGTGCTTTGTGGCGTTTTTGCTCAGTAGGGCGTTTTACAAACAGCGTATTGTTTTCAATGCTGATTGTAATATCTTGATCCATTTTCTGCATAAGTTCGCCTTTGGGGCCTTTAACAGAAACTACGTTCGAGGGAGAAACTTTTACTTCTACACCTGCGGGTAATGCAATGGGTAATTTTCCTATACGTGACATGTTTTACTTCCTCCTTTTGATTAATAAACGTAACACAATACTTCGCCACCTACATTCATCTTGCGGGCTTCTTTGTCAGCCATTACGCCTTTTGATGTAGTTAAAATCGCAATTCCCAAACCGTTGATAACGCGGGGAATACTTGATACACCTGAATACTGACGTAATCCTGGAGTACTTACACGTTGCAAGCTTTTAATAGCTGAAGTTTTGGTAACTGGGTGATACTTAAGCGCTATTTTAATAACGCCTTGCTTGTTTACCTCATCATCAAATTTGTAATTGAGGATGTAGCCTTTTTCGAAGAGAACTTTGGTAATCTCTTTCTTAATTTTTGAAGCCGGTATTTCTACAATACGATGGTTTGCCTTGATCGCATTACGCAGCCTTGTTAGATAATCTGAAATCGGGTCAGTCATATTTATTTATTTTTAAATTTGCTTGCCGGCAGTTAGCCAAGGGCACTCTTACCGGCTAAGGTTTGTTTGTTTTTTGCGGGTCGCGAATATAGCTAATTTTTAGATACATCCGTAACTCCGACTTAATTTATTACCAGCTTGCTTTGGTTACTCCGGGTATTTTACCTTTCGAAGCCAGTTCGCGAAACTGATTACGGCAGATGCCAAAATCTCTCATGTAGCCTTTCGGGCGACCTGTTAACTTACATCTGTTTTTTAAACGCACGGGCGAAGCATTGCGGGGCAATTTTTGCAGCGCGTCAAAATCACCGGCTTGTTTTAATGCCTCACGTTTAGCTGCAAATTTTGCAACCAGAGCTTCTCTTTTACGTTGGCGTGCTTTTACTGATTCTTTAGCCATTATTTTTGATTTTTAAACGGTAATCCAAATTCTTTTAATAGTGCCAGGCACTCTTCATCTGTTTCGGCAGTGGTTACAAACGTAATGTCCATACCATTGATACGATTTACCTTGTCGATGTTTATTTCCGGGAATATGATTTGCTCGGTTACACCCAAGGTATAATTTCCGCGGCCATCAAATCCTTTTTCGTTTAATCCTGCAAAATCGCGTACGCGTGGTAGTGCAATGGAGATTAAACGGTCAAGAAATTCATACATCCTGTCGCCACGAAGGGTTACACGTGATCCGATAGGAAGATTTTCTCTTAACTTAAAGTTTGAAATCGCTTTTTTCGATTTGGTTGATACAGCACGCTGACCGGCTATTGTAGACATTTCTTCTACTGCCTGGTCAACCAATTTTTTATCGGATACAGCAGCGCCTACGCCCTGATTCAGGCATATTTTGGTTAAGCGAGGTATTTGCATCACATTTTTGTACCCGAATTTTTCTTTCATGGCGGGTACAACTGATTTGCTGTAAGTGTCTTTTAAACGTGGACTATACATGATCTTAATCTATTATTTCTCCTGATTTTTTAGCGAAACGCACCAGCTTACCGGCATCGTTGCGTTTGCGACTAACTTTGGTTTTGTTGCCATTTTTATCCAGCAATGCCAGATTGGAAATGTGAACAGGGGCTTCTTTTTTTATAATTCCGCCTTGCTGATTCTGTGCATTTGGTTTTGTATGGCGGCTAACGATGTTGATGCCTTCAACCAATGCGCGTTTTTCAGCGTTCAGAATTTCCAGAACACGGCCTTTTTTGCCTTTGTCATCTCCGGCAATTACCTGTACCATATCGCCCTTTTTGATGTTGAGCTTGTTTTGAGTGTTATATCTTCTTTCCATATTACAGTACCTCCGGTGCTAACGATACGATTTTCATAAACTGTTTCTCACGTAGTTCGCGGGCCACTGGACCGAAAATACGTGTTGCGCGTGGCTCATCCTGTGCATTTAGCAATACGCATGAGTTATCATCAAAGCGAATGTATGAACCATCGCTGCGTCTTACTTCTTTTTTAGTACGAACAACTACTGCTTTTGATACGGCTCCTTTTTTGATACCGCCTGCAGGCATAGCTGATTTTACTGATACTACGATTTTATCGCCTACGGAAGCGTAGCGCCTGCCTGTGCCTCCAAGAACACGGATGCAAAGTACTTCTTTTGCACCGCTGTTGTCAGCCACTTTAAGTCTTGTTTCCTGTTGAATCATGATTACTTAGCTTTTTCAATTATTTCAACTAATCTCCATCTTTTGTCTTTGCTCAGCGGACGGGTTTCCATAACTTTTACGATATCATTGATACCGCATTCGTTTTTCTCGTCATGGGCTTTAAATGTAGAAGTCATTTTAATGAACTTCCCATACTTGGGGTGCATCACCTTGCGCTCTACGGATACTACAATGGTTTTTTGCATTTTATTGCTTACCACTTTGCCGATGATAACCTTGCGTGCATTACGTGTTATAGCTGTTGTTTCCATTCTTTATTTCTTTATTGAACGTGTGCTAACTGACGCTTTTTTTGCTCGGTAAGCAGGCGGGCAATCAGTTTTTTGCTTTCTTTAATTTTACGTGGATTGTCAAGGGGCGATACGGCATTGCTGAAACGCATCTTGGTCAAAAGTTGCTTTTCTTCTCCAATACGTCCGTTTAATTCCTTATCTGACAATTCTCTGATTTCTGTATTCTTCATAATTATTCTGCGTAATCAGGTTTAACAACGAATTTGGTAATAACCGGCAGCTTTTGAGCAGCCAGGCGCAGTGCTTCTTTAGCAATAGCCATTGGCACACCTTCTATTTCAAACATGATGATACCGGGTTTAATAGGTGCTACCCAGTATTCAGGTGCTCCTTTACCTTTACCCATACGTACCTCAGCCGGTTTTTTGGTGATAGGTTTGTCAGGGAATATACGTATCCAAACTTGTCCTTCTCGTTTCATATGGCGTGTTAAAGCAACACGTGCCGCTTCTAATTGCTTGGCTGTAATGAATTTTGGTTCAAGTGCCTTTAGGCCAAATGTACCAAAGTCAAGTGAGTAACCGCGAGATGCGATACCATCATTTCTGCCTTTTTGCTGTTTTCTGTATTTCGTTCTTTTGGGCTGTAACATGTCTATAGCTCTTTATGGGTGTTACTTTTTAGTAGTCGTTCTTCTTCTTCTGTCACCGGCAACTCCACGGTTTCCACGATCACCACGATCGCTTCTTTCGCCACCACGAGGTGCGTTACTGCGTCCGCCTTCTGATGATAATCCGATGTTTGGCGACAAGTCGCGTTTACCGTAAACTTCGCCTTTGCATATCCATACTTTGATACCGATTTTGCCATATACGGTTAATGCTTCAGCAATAGTATAATCAATATCTGCACGCAGGGTATGTAGAGGTGTGCGTCCTTCTTTGTAGGTTTCGGTACGTGCCATTTCAGCACCGCCCAAGCGACCTGATATGGTAATTTTGATACCTTCAGCTCCCATACGCATGGTAGAGGCTATGGCAGCTTTGATAGCGCGCTTGTAAGATACACGTGCCTCTAACTGACTGGCGATAGTATCGCCTACCAATGTAGCATCCAGTTCCGGACGTTTTATTTCAAAAATGTTGATTTGAACATCTTTTTTGGTAAGCTTTTTAATTTCTTCTTTGATTTTATCAACCTCAGATCCGGCTTTGCCAATAACAATACCCGGACGAGAAGTGTGAATGGTAATTATGATGCGTTTAATAGTACGCTCGATAATGATGCGCGCCACACCGCCTTTATTGATACGGGCGTTTAGGTATTTTCTAATTTTCTCATCTTCGATAAGTTTTTCTGACATGTTTTTACCACCATACCAGTTGCTTTCCCATCCGCGGATGATACCTAATCTAAGTCCTATAGGATTAATCTTCTGTCCCATTCTGTTTTATATTATTCGTTAATAGCGTTTGCTGATTCTACATTGGTTGATTGCGCTTTGCTGTCTACCACCAGGGTAACGTGATTTGAACGTTTGCGAACGCGGTAAGCACGGCCTTGAGGAGCAGGCAGTACGCGTTTGGCCATAGCACCACCATCAACAAATATGGTTTTTACGTACAGGTCAGCATCTTCGATGCGGGCGCCTTCATTTTTCTGTTCCCAATTCGCAATGGCTGAGCGGAGCAGTTTTTCTAAACGAAGGGAGTTTTCTTTCTTGGCATTGAATCGTAAAATATTCATAGCCTCTTCTACACGCTTTCCGCGAACAAGGTCGGCTAACAAACGCATTTTACGTGGCGATGTAGGACAATTATTCAATTTTGCTATTGCTTCCATGGTTAATCTTTTTTAATCGGGTGCGATTTGAATGTACGGGTAGGGGCGAACTCACCTAAGCGATGGCCTACCATATTTTCGGTAACATATACCGGTATAAATTTATTTCCGTTGTGCACAGCAAATGTGTGTCCCACAAAATCGGGGATAATCATCGATCTGCGCGACCAGGTTTTAACAACGGTTTTTTTCTTAGCGTCATTAAGCACCTGTACTTTTTTGTTTAGTTTGTTATCTACAAACGGACCTTTTTTTAGTGAACGAGCCATAGTATAATGTTACTTCTTACGTCTTTCAATGATAAATCTGTTCGAATATTTTTTAGGAGTACGTGTTTTGTATCCTTTTGCTTTCAAGCCTTTGCGTGAGCGTGGGTGACCACCTGAAGCTCTTCCTTCGCCACCGCCCATGGGGTGATCAACAGGGTTCATGGCAACTGCACGAGTACGTGGTCTGCGTCCAATCCAGCGGTTTGCACCGGCTTTACCTTTGCGTTCCAGGATGTGATCGGGATTTGATACACTGCCTATTGATGCCATGCAGGTAGCAACTACCATGCGTGTTTCGCCTGAAGCCAGTTTTATAATAGCATACTTGCCATCACGGTTAAGCAACTGTGCAAATGAGCCAGCTGAACGAACCAGCTTGCCCCCACGACCTGGTTGCAATTCGATATTGTGAATAGTGGAGCCTAACGGAATTTCATTAAGTGGAAGCGCATTGCCCAAATCAGGTGCAACGCCTTTACCGCTGATAACGGTTTGTCCAACTTTAATTCCGTTTGGAGCTATAATATACCGTTTTTCGCCATCGGCATAATTTAATAATGCGATGCGTGCGCTGCGGTTCGGATCATACTCAACAGAGGCTACTGTAGCCGGAATGTTGTGTTTGTCGCGTGTAAAGTCGATTAAACGGTATTTGTTCTTATTGCCTCCACCGATGTAGCGCATAGTCATTTTACCGGAATAGTTTCGGCCTCCGGATTTCTTCAGGGATACGGTTAGCGATTTTTCAGGAGTACTTTTGGTGATTTCATCAAAAGTATTCATTGAACGAAATCTCGTTCCCGGAGTCATTGGCCTTAGTTTCTTGATACCCATTGCTTATATCTTATTCTTAAATGTTAGCGAAGAAATCAATCTTCTGTCCTTCTTTTAATGTAACTATTGCTTTCTTGTATGAGGCTCTGCGGCCTGAAAAGTAACCCTTCTTGGTTAGGCGGGATTTACTTTTACCGGCATACACGGCAGTGCTAATGTTTAATACATTTACACCGTACATTTTTTCTACTGCGCTTTTGATTTCCGGTTTTGTTGCATCTTTAGCTACAACAAATCCAAACTGATTGAGCTTTTCGCCCAAACGAGTAGACTTTTCTGTAATTAATGGTTTCTTCAGTATGCTCATCTCTTACTTAATTTAAAATTTGTTCAATTACCGGAACTGAGGTTTCTACAAGAATAAGTTTACCTGCATTCAGAATCTCGTATGTATTGAGGTCTTTGGCAGCCATTACTCTTGCATTGCCTAAATTTCTGCTCGATTTGTAAATGTTTTCATTGTAATCGGGCAGTACCAACAACGTTTTATCGTTATTCAGTTTCAGCTTATTTAAAATATCAAGGTATTGCTTGGTTTTGGGTGATTCCATAGTGAAGTTTTCCAGAACCGTAATGCTATTTTCTTTGGCTTTGTATGAAAGTGCTGACTTACGGGCCAGTTGTTTCAATTTCTTGTTCAGCTTAAAGCTGTAATCACGCGGACGTGGTCCGTGTATGCGGGCTCCGCCTACGAATGTTCCGGATTTGATACTGCCTTTACGTGATCCACCGGTTCCTTTTTGACGGTGTAACTTTTTGGTAGAACCGCTTACCTGACTGCGTTCCTTAGCACTGTGTGTACCCTGACGCTGATTAGCCAAATATTGTTTTACATCCAGGTATATGGCATGATCGTTAGGCTCAATACTGAAGATGGCATCAGTAAGGCTGGCTTTCTTGCCGGTTTCGGAGCCGTTTATGTTATATATTGCTACTTCCATGGTTATTTTTCGATATAAACAAATGAACCTTTGTGACCAGGAATGCTGCCTTTTACAACCAGCAAATTCTGATCTTTAACTACTTTTAAAATTTCAAGGTTTGTTTTTTTAACCCTAACATTTCCGGTTTGACCGGCCATGCGCATACCTTTCAATACCTTAGAAGGGAAGGATGAAGCACCAATCGACCCCGGAGCACGCTGACGGTCATGCTGCCCGTGCGAGCCCATACCTACACCGCTAAATCCGTGGCGTTTAACAACACCCTGAAAACCTTTACCCTTTGAAGTGCCGACTACGTCAACAAATTCACCTTCTTCAAACATTTCAACAGATATGGTGTCGCCTAAATTCAGTGCTTGCTCAAACCCTTTAAACTCAACCATTCTTGATTTAGGTGTGGTTTTAGCTTTGCTGAAAATACCTTTAAGTGCATTGGGCGTATTCTTTTCTTTACGCTCACCATATGCTAGCTGAACAGCGCTGTATCCGTCTGATTCAGGTGTTTTTACTTGTGTAACAACACATGGACCTGCTTCGATAACTGTACAGGCAACGTTTTTGCCGTTTTTATCGAATATGCTGGTCATTCCAATTTTTTTTCCTATCAGTCCTGACATAACTTCTTATAATCAAACTTTAATTTCAACATCTACTCCGCTCGGTAATTCAAGTTTCATGAGTGCATCAACAGTTTTAGCGGTTGAACTGTATATATCCAGCATGCGCTTGTATGAACAAAGCTGGAATTGCTCTCTGGCTTTTTTGTTCACGTGTGGTGAACGAAGCACGGTATAAATCTTCTTTTGTGTGGGAAGTGGAATAGGACCACTAACTACAGCACCTGTAGATTTAACGGTTCGCACAATCTTCTCGGCTGATTTGTCAACCAGATTGTAGTCGAACGACTTTAATTTAATTCTTATTTTTTGGTTAACCATTGTATTAGGCTTTAACTGCTTTTCCTTGAATTTTTGCTAAAATTTCTTCCTGAACAGACCGTGGTGCTTCAGAGTAGTGGCTGAACTCCATGGTAGATGTTGCACGGCCTGATGAAAGTGTACGCAACTGAGTTACGTAACCGAACATTTCAGCCAATGGAACTTTTGCTTTGATTACCTGCGAGCCTGCACGTGAATCCATGCCTTCTAGCTGGCCTCTACGTTTGTTCAAATCGCCAATTACATCTCCCATATTTTCTTCAGGTGTTAATACTTCAAGCTTCATAATGGGCTCAAGTAATACAGGGCTAGCTTTGCGGGAGGCTTCTTTGAAACCGATTTTGGCGGCCAATTCAAACGATAATGAATCCGAGTCAACTGCGTGGAATGACCCATCAAACAAGCGAACTTTTAGGCTTTCGATCGCGTATCCGGCCAACACACCATTTTGCATGGCTTGTGTAAATCCTTTTTCAACAGCAGGAATAAATTCTTTAGGGATAGAACCACCAACAATTTCATTCACAAATTCCAGTCCTTGTTTTTCAGGATTACCCGGAATTAATTCAAATTGAATGTCGGCAAATTTACCACGACCACCCGTTTGTTTCTTATACACTTCGCGGTGCTGAACGGCAGTGGTTATAGTTTCTTTATAAGCAACCTGAGGGGCTCCCTGGTTACATTCTACTTTAAATTCACGTTTCAGTCGGTCAACGATAATTTCTAAGTGAAGCTCGCCCATGCCTGAAATTACAGTTTGACCTGTTTCTTCATCGGTGTGAACACGGAAGGTAGGATCTTCTTCAGCCAATTTAGCCAATGACATGCCTAATTTATCCGAATCAGCTTGAGTTTTTGGTTCAATAGCCAAACCGATTACAGGCTCAGGGAATTGCATGGCTTCCAAAACAATTGGATTCTTTTCGTCACACAGGGTGTCACCGGTTTTGATATCTTTAAATCCAACAGCAGCACCAATATCACCTGCTCCCAGATAATCAATAGGATTTTGCTTATTGGCGTGCATCTGGAAAATACGTGAAATACGTTCCTTATTGCCACTGCGGGTATTAAGAACGTATGAGCCAGCATCTAATTTGCCTGAGTAAGCACGCATAAATGCTAAACGACCAACGAATGGATCGGTTGCAATTTTAAAGGCAAGTGCTGCAAAGGGCTCATCGTAGCTGGGTTTTCTTGAAACTTCATCACCGGTATTGGGATTTGTTCCAACTATACTTTGCTTATCGAGCGGGCTTGGAAGTAATTCCATTACCAGGTCGAGCATGGTTTGTACACCTTTGTTTTTGAATGACGAGCCGCACAGCATCGGAACAATTTTCATGTCAACTACTGCTTTGCGAAGAGCGTCCAATATTTCGCGCTCGGTGATGCTTTTCGGATCTTCGAAAAATTTCTCCATCAGCGTGTCATCGTATTCCGATACAGCTTCCAGAAGTTTTTCTCTGTATTCCAATGCCTCGTCCATCATATCTGCAGGAATGTCTACAGTTTCGTAGGTCATTCCTTTGTCGTTCTCATTCCAAACCATTCCGCGGAAGTTGATTAAATCAACTACTCCTTTAAACTGATCTTCGGCACCTATAGGCAGTTGAAGCGGTACAGCGTTGCTGCCTAACATCTCACGCACTTGCTTGCACACATTTAGAAAATCGGCACCGGCACGGTCCATTTTGTTTACAAATCCAAGGCGTGCTACATTGTAGTTATTGGCTAAACGCCAGTTGGTTTCTGATTGAGGTTCAACACCATCAACGGCAGAGAACAAGAAAACCAAGCCATCCAATACACGCAGCGAGCGGTTTACCTCAACGGTAAAATCAACGTGGCCGGGGGTATCGATAATATTTATCTGATATTTTTTGTTGCGGTAATTCCAAGGTACAGTGGTAGCAGCTGAGGTAATGGTAATTCCACGTTCAGCTTCCTGAACCATCCAGTCCATAGTAGAAGCACCATCGTGCACTTCACCTATTTTGTGGTTTACGCCAGAATAATAGAGAATGCGCTCGGTAGTGGTTGTTTTACCGGCATCAATGTGGGCAGCAATGCCTATATTTCGTGTTAGTGATAAGTCGCGTGACATGTATTGTTCGGGGTGTATTAGCTTACTTTAAAGTGTGAGAATGCTTTATTTGCTTCAGCCATACGGTGAGTATCTTCACGTTTTTTAACGGAAGCGCCTTCTCCTTTGGATGCAGCAATAATTTCATTGGCCAGTTTATCAGGCATTGATTTTTCGTTGCGTTTTCTTGAGTAATCAATTAGCCACTTCATGCCTACTGCAATTTTACGGTCGGCTGGAACCTCAATTGGTATTTGAAAAGTAGCACCACCTACTCTGCGTGCTTTAACTTCTACTGCAGGCATTACGTTATTCAATGCTTTTTTCCATACATCGATTCCGCGCTCTTGTGTTTTAGCCTCAATGCGATCCATGGCATCGTAAAAAATACCATAAGCGGTACTTTTTTTACCGCTCCACATCATATTATTTACAAAACGGGTTACCAGAATGTCGTTAAACTTAGGGTCTGGTACCAGTAGGCGTTTCTTTGGTTTACTTTTTCTCATTGGATATTTACCTGTTGAGTGACTTAATTATTTTTTCTTTGCTTTAGCATCAGTTGCCGGAGCTCCTGGTTTTGGTTTTTTAGTACCGTATTTAGACCTGCGTTGATTACGTCCGGCTACACCAGCGGTGTCAAGTGCACCTCTTACGATGTGGTAACGAACACCCGGCAAATCTTTTACACGACCACCACGTACAAGTACAATGGAGTGTTCCTGAAGGTTATGGCCTTCACCTGGTATGTAAGCGTTAACTTCATTTTGATTGGTCAAGCGAACACGTGCCACTTTACGCATAGCCGAATTTGGCTTTTTAGGTGTGGTAGTGTACACACGTGTGCAAACACCTCTGCGCTGCGGGCAAGAGTCAAGGGCCGGTGACTTACTTTTAGTTTTCACATCATTGCGGCCTTTACGCACTAATTGTTGGATAGTAGGCATATTTTTATTTTCTGCTTTAGCTTTTCTTAATTTTTAAAGGACGGCAAAGGTAGAGGGATAAAATCAGCTAAGCAAGTGCCTGACAAAAAATATTATGCAATATTTATTGCTGAGCGGGTTAACCTAGCAATTAACCATCAGTCTTTACCACATTATTAATAACCGCGGCTATTAAAAATGGACGGCAAAGATAAGTAGATATTTTATTTAAGCAATTTTTTATGAAAATAACTTTGTACGCCTGTTTCGTTAAGCTAAAGCTTGTTATTAGCTGACTAACAGATTGTTCAAGCGATTATATCAGTCGGCTTGCATCGCTTTGAAAAGCCGCAGGTTGAACTTATAAACGTATTTTTTGAATTCAATGGCTGCGTAATTGGTGCGTTTGCGCTTAACGTAATTCAGCGGATCACCTTCAAGTACCATTGAAATGAGTTGCGATGGACTGTTAAATGGTTTTTCAAGCTGATTTATCTGATTGTCGTATACATACAGTCCAAAGTGATTACGGCCGGTATAATTGGAATTGTCTTCGCAAAATGAAGCGATGAAGTAGGATTGTGTATCAGGAATAGAAATGGATGCGTCTGGTAACAGTTGCGGATTCAGAAAAATACCGTTCAGTTCATGACGCATGACCTTGTAAGCATTGCTGTCGTAGTAAAAATATACGGGGCAAAATTTGAACTCATTGCTGAACGCCCGGTATATTTTGTTGTTTCTGCTGCTTATTTCATTCTTTATTAAGGCTATTTCACTCCATTTTTGCTGGCTTTCCAGCGATTTCAGCTCTGCTTCATTGGGTGTTGAAAGCATGACGAGTAAAACACCTTGCTTGTACCTGATCAGTTTATTTTTAGTGTCTTCTACGCCTTTGCTGAATTGTTTTTTAATATTAACCGCATTAATACGCAATCCAAATTCAAGTGTTGATGGCCGACCTTGTATGTTTCCGGGTTTGCTTTTGTTTTCAAACGAATGAATATAGCTCAATTCCAGTTCGACAATGGGAGATAGCTGTACACCTAGTCCTATAATGCCTGCAACATGTATAGTGCCGTTTTTGTTTCTATTGGTACTGTCGGTTATCCGCAGGTAAGTGCCCGTTTGAAATGCTTCGGTGCCATGATCGATAAGGTAATAGGGTTTAGCACCCAGTATGAACGAAAAGTCTTTGTTGTCCGAAGATGTATATATTTTCATCAACAGGTTTGCATCCAGGTAGTCAAACTTGTACCGGGTATCCGATTGTGTTTCCCTAAATCGAATACCGTTGTATGCCAATTCAGCAGTTGCAGAGGTGTAACTTAATACTTTTCGACCAACATCGTACATTGAATTCAATATAGCTAATTTGCTAATAGCCGGACGAGGGGTGTATACAAAGTGATGCGAATAAAATACGCCCACCGAAGGCAATGTAGAACCGTTAAATGAATTGTACTCAAGGCCATTGAGCGAATAATTGAGGCCCAGTTTCATGCCGTAGGTTTTGTTTTCTACATCAAACTGAGCAAATGAACGGGTGCAGATAACCAAAAATAATGCAAGAATGGTGGTACGAATTACTGAAGGAAATGAAATATGTGTGTATTGGGCCGTCACGCTTCTCGCACTAATTTGGGTTGTACAAAAAGTCAATATTACGTTTCAAACCGTTGTATCGGGTTCTTTTCACCGCTGATTTTTTGAATAGTTCATTAAACACATCTTCTGTAAGTTCAATCCATTCGTTTCGGCTCATTTTCATAACTGTTTCGGCTGGATTAAAGCGGCTTTCCGTGTGTGGTGTTGAGAAGCGGTTCCACGGACATACATCCTGACAAATGTCGCATCCGAACATTCTGTTTTCAAATTTACCCTTCAGGTCAACCGGTATGGCATTGCGCAACTCGATGGTAAAATAGGATATGCACTTACTGCCGTCAACCACATAGGGCTCGATGATGGCTTCTGTTGGGCAGGCATCAATGCAGGCTGTGCATGTTCCGCAATGATCGGTTACGGGTGAGTCGTATTCAAATTCGCAGTCCACAATCAATTCGGCCAGAAAGAAATACGAGCCCTTTTGTTTGTTGATGATATTGGTGTTTTTGCCCATCCACCCGATACCCGATTGAATAGCCCAGGCACGTTCGAGCACAGGTGCAGAGTCAACAAAAGCGCGGCCCTGTATGAGGCCAATTTCGTGCTGAAGCAACTGAAGCAATGTTTTAAGCTTATCTTTAACAACCCGGTGATAGTCTTCGCCATAAGCATATTTCGATAATACGGGTGCCGCATCATCGGTTTGTTTTTTATCTGTATAATAGTTGTAAAGCAACGAAACCACACTTTTGGCGCCAGGTACTAGTTTTCGCGGATCGAGTCGCATATCAAAATGATTGGCCATGTAATGCATTTCGCCATGCATATTCTTGTTTAGCCAGTTCTCCAGTCGTGGAGCTTCAGATTCCAGAAAACGGGCAGCAGATACACCACAGGCACTAAATCCGAGTTCAGCAGCTTTTTGCTTTAAAAAGTGGGTATATTGCTGAAGTAGGGTCATATCAGGGCTGTAAACAAAATCTGTTTTCTGCCGGTGTAGTTTATGCCGATTGCGATTCGGTGTAGGCGCCCATGCTGCTGAATTTAGCAATTCGCTTTTCGACCAATTCGTCTGCATTCAACGTGCTTAATTCGTTTAGCATCGTGATTACTTCCGTTTTCATGGTTTCGTACATGGTGTTTACATCCTGATGTGCGCCACCCATTGGCTCCTTAATAATGCCGTCAATCAATCCATTTTTTAGCATATCGGTGGCAGTCAGTTTTAACGCCTCGGCAGCTTTTTCTTTATGTTCCCAGCTGCGCCATAAAATAGATGAGCACGACTCAGGTGAGATTACCGAATACCAGGTATTTTCTAGCATCATCACGCGGTCGCCTACGCCTATGCCCAGTGCACCGCCCGATGCGCCTTCACCAATGATGATGCATAGCACAGGGACTTTCAGCACACTCATTTCCAGTAAATTTCGGGCAATGGCTTCTCCCTGACCGCGCTCTTCGGCTTCAAGTCCGGGTGAGGCACCGGGGGTATCGATAAATGTAATGATGGGTTTGTTAAATTTTTCGGCCAGTTTCATCAGGCGAAGGGCCTTGCGGTAACCTTCCGGATTGGCCATTCCAAAATTACGCATTTGGCGTTGTTTGGTGTTGCGGCCTTTTTGATGACCAACAACCATTACAGTTTGGTTGCCAATACGTGCGAAGCCTCCTATCATGGCTTTGTCGTCCTTAACATTTCGGTCGCCATGAAGTTCTACAAAGTCGCTGAAGCAATGTTCAATGTAGTCGAGTGTGTAGGGTCTTTCCGGGTGACGTGATATTTGTACACGTTGCCAGCCATTCAGATTCGAGTAGATATGTTCTTTCGTTTTCTGAATTTTCTCTTCAATTTCGGCAACCGATGCGCTCAAGTCTAATTTGTTCTTTTCGGCAGTTTTTTTAAGATTCTCCACCTGAGCATAAAGTTCTTCAATGGGTTTCTCAAAATCGAAATATGACATAGTTTATTCCAGTTAGTTGGGAGTGCAAAGTAACTAAAAAGATATTTCTAAAAAGATTTTGAAAAATGTTTGGCAAAATAAATGGCGGGTCTATATTTGCACTCCCCGAAAAATACGGGTAGTTCTCATACATGGTGCGGTAGTTCAGCTGGTTAGAATACATGCCTGTCACGCATGGGGTCGCGGGTTCGAGTCCCGTCCGCACCGCCAGATTAAGCCTCGTTCACGGGGCTTTCTTGTTTATTGCTGTTCTGGAGGGGATTAGCTCTCCCGATAGTTATCGGGATGGCTA
>JBKCPL010000022.1:0-53838 GCA_046309355.1 Bacteroidota bacterium | reverse complement strand
TTTTTGCAACGGTCAATCTCTTTGGTTCCCAATCCGCTGTCGGCCAGTGCCGCACGGGTTATTTTGGTAACGTCAATGGTTTTTACATCATAGTCGCTAAGTGAGCCATTTTCCAATGGATTTTCGCCTTCGGGCACATTGGCCAGGCGCATGTTTTTGGCATCAAAACCATCAATATTGGCAATAATTACTCCGCCTTTTTTCAGGTTACGCAGATTGGCTTTTAGGGCAGCCACGTTCATTACCACCAGCACATCGCACATATCGCCCGGGGTGTGAATGCGGGTTGAGCCAAAATGAATCTGATACCCCGAAACACCTGCAAGTGTTCCGATAGGGGCGCGTATTTCAGCCGGAAAATCCGGAAATGTGGCAAGATCGTTTCCTAATAATGCGGAGGCATTCGTAAACTGAGTCCCGGTAAGCTGCATGCCATCACCAGAGTCGCCTGCAAATCGTATAACAACCGATTCAATGGTTGTTTCTGTAGAATTACTCATGAGTTCTATTAAAGTGTGCGAATTTATTTATTTATCCTTATTCAGCCTAACCTTTTTGCTGCTACAAGATGGCGACAAATTGCTATGTTCGCTGCTCAAATTATTACCTATGTCGATACGCATTTTTGTAACCGGAGGCACATTTGATAAAGAGTACAACGAACTGAACGGGCAGTTGTTTTTTAAAGACACGCATATTCAGGAAATTCTGAAACTGGGGAGATGCAAGGTTGATGTGAGTATTCGCACGCTGATGCTGGTAGACAGCCTTGAAATGACCGATACCGACCGCGATTTGATAGTGGAAAGTTGCAAACGTACAGAAGAAAACCGCATTGTGATAACGCACGGCACGGATACCATGACAACGACTGCCCGATTACTGGCCGAACATATTCACGACAAAACAATTGTGATAACGGGAGCTATGATTCCGTACAAATTCGGATCAAGCGATGGTTTATTTAATCTGGGAAGTGCGCTGGCATTTGCTCAAACCTTGCCACCGGGAGTGTACATTGCCATGAATGGGCGCTACTTTAACTGGAATAATTGCAAGAAAAACCGGCAAACCGGTTTTTTTGAAGAGATAGCCTAAACCTATAGTCCCTGATTTAGAGTTCAGGTGTTTCATAAATTCAACAAACCTCCCTCCTACTCAACCCAAATTGTGCATAAGTGCCAGATGACCGGGTGTTATAGAGTGTCGTACTTTGCAAGTAAACATACGGACCCATATGAACAGAGAAAAAATGATTGTATTCGCTGCAGTTGCAGGCTGGTTTGTGATTACAGCCCTCGTATTTATTATTTATAACCTGTAATTGCCGTAAGCGTACCTTACTGCCTTAATACTGCACCCGTTACCTTGTTCAGGTAATGGATGATTTTTTGCACGGTTGCATCTACCTCTTCATCTGTAAGGGTTTTCTCAGTATGCTGCAACGTTATGCTGATGGCATATGATTTTTTTCCGGCTTCGAGTTTGTCGCCTCTGTACACATCAAATATTGATACATCTTTTACCAGCAGCTTATCGGCTGATAGGATGCACTGTTTGATTTGATCATACGTAACAGATTCATCAATTAGCAATGCCAAGTCGCGGTTAACAGCGGGGAATGGCGAGGGCATGTGCAGGGAAAATACATTTTTTGCTGCCACATCGTTTACCTTTTGCCAATTAAGGCATGCGTAATATACAGGGTATTCCAAGTCAAATGCCGAGGCAACAGAAGGGGCGATTACTCCAAAAGTTCCCAATTCAATATCGTGTACATATATGGAGAATGCAGGCTTAATATGCAAATGTTCAACAGGTACACAGATAAATTCGCTGCCGATACCTGATTTACTAAGCACCTGTTGTACCATAGACTTAAGTTGATAAAATGAACTTGAAGCCGATGAGCCTTGCCAGTTTTCAGGAATTTTGTTTCCTGCAATATACAAGGCCAGTTGCATGTGCTCTTCGTATTTGCCATTTAGAGTTACATACGTATTTCCAAATTCAAATGCCTGTATGTCGTTCAACTTTCTATTTCTGTTATACTGCAGCATTTCCAGCCCGTTCCACAACATAGTTATGCGAAGTATATCCAGGTCGCTACTCAGCGGATTTAGTAGTTTTACGGCATTTGTCAATTCGTCTTTCGTATAGTAGGCCGAACGTGACAACGAGTTGCTGAGCATTTCTACAAATCCGTTGGATGAAAGAAAATCGGCTACTTTGTTTCGCTTAACCCAATTTAGTTCATCCTGTGATCGCGTAAGGGTAGATTTCAGTTGTTGAGGAATGTCGATATTGTTTAGTCCGAATATGCGTAAAATTTCTTCGGCCACATCCGCTTCGCGTGTAACCTCTGTTCGGTAAAGCGGCACTTCTAAGTGGAGTACATCTGCGTTTTCTGTTTGGTTCACTACAAAGTCAAGTGACGTAAGAATCTGTTTGATTACATTCACGTCAATCGGCTGACCAATTAACTTATACAGTTTAGAAATACGGAAATCAAGTTGAACGGGAGCAGCCGGCATAGGATAAACATCTATAACCTGACCGGCAACACTGCCTCCGGCTAATTCAAGTACGAGTTGAACGGCACGTTTTAGTGCAACACGTGGCAATTCGGGATCCGTTCCTCGTTCGAAGCGGAATGAGGCATCGGTAGAAAGGCCGTGAAGTTTGGCAGTTTTGCGCACAGACGCAGCGTCAAACCATGCGCTTTCAATAAATATATCTTTTGTATCAGACGTAATGCCTGAGTGCAATCCGCCAAACACACCTGCTATGGCTAATGGTTTCTCAGTATCACAAATCATGCACTCCGTGCCGTTCAACTTACGTTCTGTTTTATCAAGCGTAGTAAATAAAGTATCCGGTGTTGCCGTTTTAACGACTATTTCACCTCCTGATATTTTAGACATATCAAAAGCATGAAGCGGCTGACCACATTCGTGCATGACATAGTTCGTGATGTCTACAATTACGTTTACCGGGTTTAAGCCTATTACCTTTAGTTTATTTTTAAGCCATGAGGGCGATTCGCTTACGGTTACACCTTTTAGGGTAATACCAGTATAGCGTTTGCAGCCAACAATATCCTGCACGTTTACCCGCACAGCATTGATATCAGTAGAAACAGGAATGGAAAAATCAGCGCCCGGCAGTTTTATTTCTGAATTGAGCAATGCCTTTAAATCACGTGCTACACCCAGATGTGATGCAGCATCGCCTCTATTTGCCGTAAGGCCAATTTCAATTTTTGTATCGGTATATACAGGAAAATAATCGGAAGCTTGCGAGCCCGGTATACAGTCGTTTGGCAAAACCAGAATGCCATCGTGGCTATGTCCCAAACTCAGCTCATCTTCAGCACATATCATTCCTTCGCTTACTTCGCCCCTGATTTTAGATTTCTTAATTTCAAACGGCTCACCGTTTATCGGATAAACTTTGCTGCCGGGTGTAGCCACCAGCACTTTCTGACCCACGGCTACATTTGCCGCCCCGCATACAATATGCAGCAATTCAGGTTGTCCGATATTTACGGTAGTTACCCTCAAGCGGTCTGCATTGGGATGCTTTTCGCAGGTTATTACTTCGCCTACAACAATTCCCTCTAATGCTCCGGGAATATTTTGATAAGACTCTATGCCATCTACTTCAAGACCGCAACCCGTAAGAAGGTC
This sequence comes from Bacteroidota bacterium, assembly GCA_046309355.1. Classification (GTDB taxonomy): domain Bacteria; phylum Bacteroidota; class Bacteroidia; order UKL13-3; family UKL13-3; genus CAYSBE01. Next base: position 50,149 of record JBKCPL010000022.1, on the reverse strand, counting down.
GGCAATCTGAGCGGGCGATAGCTCGGTTTGTATAAGCTCAAGTAACCAGTTGTATGAAATTTTCATGTGCGCGTATCGTGAAATGAAAGGCACGAAAATACACATTTGCCGTATAGTTCACGGATGAATTGCATATTCAGTGCATCAAATTGCCATTCTGTGCTACTTTTGTGTGTATGAAACAAACCACATTGGTTATGGGAGCATCGCCTAATGCGGCCCGATACAGTTATATGGCAACTCAGTTGCTTAGAAAGTATCACTATCCGGTTATTGCATTCGGACTTAAATCCGGGAAAATAGACGATACTGAAATTACGCCCCTTTTACCGGAAACAGATATTGATACGGTAACCTTATACCTTGGACCTCAAAATCAGATTCCGTATGTAGATTATTTGCTGAAATTAAAACCTGCACGGGTAATTTTTAATCCGGGAACCGAGAATCCTGAATTGCAGGCATTGCTTCGGGAACAAGGTATCGAAGTGGTAGAGGCCTGCACTTTGGTAATGCTGCAAACAGGACAATTTTAAGTATAACAAATTCACTTACATTTGCAGCTGTTTTAATCACCTGTATGAGAATAGTATTCATAGCATCCGTTTTGCTTTTTATTGCTGCCTGCGAATCGCCCAAGGAAAAAATGCTGAAAAGCATAAAAAACACAGAATCCAACGACAGTATTTTTTCTCCTCAGATGCTGAATGAACGCAAGCGACTGTATTTGGAATTTGCCGATAAATATCCGGACGATGAACAATCGCCTGTATTTATGTTTAAAGCTGCTCAGCTATGCAACGGACTGGCATCGCACCATGAGGCCATTACGATTTTAACTGATTTGATGAATGACTACCCCAAAAGTACGGTAGCTGAAAATGCATTGTTTCTGCAAGGCTATATTTTTGAAAATGCACTGAATAATACCGAAGCTGCCGAGCGGACGTATAAAAAGTTTCTGGAAACATACCCTAACAGCGAAATGGCCGAAGATGCTGAAATGTCGCTAAAGTACCTGGGCAAATCGCCCGAACAGATTTGGGATGATATAAATACTAAATGATGCCGTTATAGACGCAATGGCGCTACCTAATTTTTACCATGTCGGTGGCAAATTCTTTATTCAGGTAATTGACAATTTCTTTATCTGAAAGACCCTCAATCAACTTACCTTCCTTTGCAATGGCTATGGTACCTTTTTCTTCTGATACAACCAATGCAATAGCATCTGTTTGTTCGGTGATGCCCAATGCCGATAGGTGCCTGAGGCCATATTTATTCTGAACCTCCGGATTTTCGCTCACAGGTAAAATGGCATTGGCTGCTTTTATTTTACTGTTTGCGATAATGACGGCACCATCGTGTAGCGGACTGTTTTTACTGAAAATACTTATCAGAAGGCGTTTAGTTATGTGGGCATCCAGAATTTCACCACTGGCACCTATGAATTTCATTTCGCTGGTTTTGGGGAAAACGAGCAGCGCCCCCGAACGGGATTGAGCCAGAACACTACATGCCTCTACTATTTCGTCAAAATTAGTGTGAAACTCTTTCTGTATTTTCCAATTCCAAGGCAAGAGATTAAATACTGAAAAATTTTCGTTGCCGAACGTGCCTTTACCCAACAACAGCAAAAACTTGCGTATCTCTTGCTGAAAAACGATGAGAATAGCAATAAAACCAACTTTTATAAACTCGTCCAGGATGCGTTCCGTAATGCGAAGCTCGAAATAATTGACAATGATCCAGAACACATAAATGGTAATGAGGCCAATTATCATATTGAAAGCCAGACTCCCTTTCAATAGCCTGTAAAGCTGATAGAGTATAATCAGTACCAGCAACACATCAATAAGGTTGATGAGGGAGAGGTTAGAGTATAGTTTATTCCATTTTTCCATTCAGTACTTCCACAAGATTAATACATTCCATTGCCTCTTTTACATCATGTACGCGTAAAACATTGGCGCCATTAAGTAAAGCAATGGTATGCAATACGGTAGAACCATTAAGCGATTGTTCAGCCGAAGCATGAATGACCTTTTGTATCATGCTTTTTCGTGAAACACCGGCCAGTACAGGCAACCCGAATATACCGAAATCGGATAGGGAACGAAGCAGTGCATAATTATGCTCAAGGGTTTTTCCGAACCCAAAGCCCGGATCGATAATGCAATCCGAAATTCCTGCTGTGCGCACCTGTTCCAATTTACCCGAAAAGTAGTTCATCACATCCAGAACAACGTTTGAATAGGTAGGATTTTGCTGCATAGTTTTGGGCGAACCTTGTTTGTGCATCATAAAATAGGGTACCCCCAACTGAGCAACCGTGGGTATCATCGCCTTATCGTCATCACCCGAGGATATATCGTTAACAGCTGACGCTCCTGCATTTACGGCATACCGTGCCACATTTGCCCTAAATGTATCAATGCTAAGTGGCAAATCGGGGAAAGCATGGTGCAATGCCTCAATGACAGGCAAAATGCGGTCTGTTTCTTCCTGTTCGCTGATTTCTGCTGCTCCCGGACGACTTGAATAACCGCCCACATCCAATATGGAAGCTCCTTCATTTTTCATTTCGTCAGCCATCTCCAAAACCTCATCCGTATGCTGTTTACGGCTATGGGTGTAAAACGAATCGGGAGTTGCATTTATAATGCCCATCACCACTGGCTTGTGCAGTGTCACTAATTTTCCGTTAAAATTTAGTGTATTTTTTCTTTCAGGTACTTGCAATTTCACGGCCACGTGTATTTTTGTGCGTATCCATACAAATAAACAACCCTCCCTTGATAAATCAAACATCACATCAGTACGATTCAGTTATTGCTTCCTGCCGCGATCTTTTTATCAAAAAAAATAAGGATTACGGAACTTCGTGGCGCGTTATGCGCAATAGCTCTATCATGGATCAGATTTTTATAAAAGCACAGCGCATACGAACGATTGAAGAAAAAAAATCGCAGAAGATAAATGACAGTACCGAAAGTGAGTTTGTAGGCATTATCAATTACTGCCTCATTGCGCTTATTCAAATGGAACTGAATGATCAGGTAGGTCTGAACCCCGACATACAAATGCTGACAACCATGTATGACAAGCAGATTGCTTTAACCAAAGAATTGATGATGCAGAAGAACCACGATTACGGAGAAGCATGGCGCGATATGCGAGTAAGTACTTTTACCGATATGCTTTTGATGCGTTTGCTGCGCATACGTCAGATTGAAGAAAGCGATGGGAAAACTTTGGCTAGCGAAGGTGTGGAGTCTAACATCCGCGATATGATCAATTATTCTGTATTTGCCCTGATACAACTTAGCGAACAACAAAAATCAACAACAGTATGAAGTACGTGATCACATTCAGCCGAATTTTTGTAGGTGTACTATTTATTATTTCAGGCTTGATAAAAGCCAATGATACCATTGGTTTTTCGTATAAGCTGGAAGAATATTTCGAAGTATTTCACATGCCGTTCTTTATTCAATGGGCTGTGCCACTGGCAATGTTTATCTGCATATTCGAAATTATAGTGGGTGTAGCTCTTCTGCTGGGAGCATATGCGTATTTAAATGCAGGACTGCTTGTGCTCATGATTGCATTTTTTACCTTGCTAACCGGCTATTCAGCCATTACCAATAAGGTTACTGACTGTGGCTGTTTTGGCGATGCCATCAAACTGAAACCTGTCGAATCATTTTTCAAAGATTTAGTGTTGATGGTGTTTATCCTCATTATATTTTACGGACACAAGCATATACGTCCTCTGTTCAACAAAGGTATTCAAAGTATCGCCCTCTTTATATCAACGCTGGTGGTAACAGCATTTACTGTTTACACCTACATGTTTTTACCTAAAATTGATTTCTTGCCGTACAAAGAGGGCAATGATATTTTGCCGCTTATGCAAATACCCGAAGGTGCCCCGCGCGATTCGTTTCAAATGGTATTTATTTACGAAAAAGATGGCAAGCAAGTTGAATTGGGTGTTGAGGACGTTGGTAAGATTGACGACACCTATACATTTATTGACCGTAAAGATAAACTCATTCGCAAAGGGTACGAACCTCCGATTCATGATTTTAGTTTGTACAATGCCGAAGGGATAAATTACACCGACTCATTGTTGCTTGCGCCAGGCTATAAACTTGTGCTTACACAAACTACACTAGAAAAAACCCGCCACATCGAAAAAAGTCTGGCACAACTTGCCGTGGAGTGGCAGGCATCCGGCCGTTCACTGTGGGGGCTTACCTCTACTCCGCTGGATGAAGTTGAAGCTTACCGCCACGAATACCAATTGCCCATTACCTACTATACTATGGATGCCACACCTATAAAATCAATGGTACGTTCGAACCCCGGACTAATGCTGATGCGCGGTTCGGTAGTTGTTAAAAAATGGTCATCATACAATTTCCCCACGTATGAAATAGTGATGAAGTATGTTAAGTGATGCCGTTAAACCGGCTACACGAATCTATTTAGTAGGTATGCCCGGTGTGGGCAAATCGACAACGGCTAAAAAGCTGGCGAAGTACCTTAAGTATACCTATATAGATCTGGATGAATGCATCAACCGATTCACCGGAAAAACAGTAGAGCATTTATTTGCAGAGGAAGGCGAAGAAAAATTCAGACTTATAGAAACTGAACAGTTATATGAAACTGCACGCTTTGAAAAGGCAATAATTGCTACCGGAGGGGGCACGGCTGCCTGGCATGGCAATATGCGTTGGATGAATGAACATGGGTACACTATATATATATACGGCACCGAAAATTTCATTGCCGACAGGCTATTGCAAAGCAACAAAGACAGCAGGCCCCTGCTGAAAAACCGCACCGAACCCGACTTGCGCAGATGGATACACGAAACCCTGGAGAAGCGAAAACCCTTTTACGAACAAGCCAAGATACGCATTCATGCACCCCTAAAAACCGTCAAAACCCTTGTCAATAATGAGCTTTCAGCTATTTTACCCCTCAGCACAACTGACAAAATCGGCTGAAAGTGGCGCAGTTGTTGAAAACCTGTTAAAATATTTTACCGCTACCTCAAAAAAAAAATCGTTGAAACACTTGACAAATAAAGGCAGATTCCTATGTTTGTTATCGTAATAAAAAACCTCTTAATTAATTAAACATTATGAACAAGTCAGATTTAATCGACAAAATGGCAAATGATGCCAAGCTTACTAAAGTTCAAGCAGCTGCTGCTTTAGATTCATTCATGAGTGCTACACAAGGTGCACTTAAAAAGAATGACAAAGTAATTCTTGTTGGATTTGGTACTTTCTCAGTAACTAAACGTGCTGCTCGCAAAGGACGCAATCCTCAAACAGGAAAAGAAATTAACATCCCTGCTAAAAAAGTTGTTAAGTTCAAAGCAGGTGCTGGCTTACAAGGTAAAATCAAGTAATTGATAGTTACTTACACAAAAAAATCCCGCAAGCAATTGCGGGATTTTTTTTATTCTCCGTAGTACTCTACAAATTGTCTTTCGGTTTCATAAAGCTTAATGCAGTAAAGTAGCCCTTTGTCTAAATGTGGCTCCAGCTGATTCCAAATCTCTACAACCAGGTTTTCTATTGAAGCCATTTTACCCTGCATAAAATCCACATCGGTATTGATGTTTTTATGATCCAGCTTATCTACTATATATTCCTCTACGATTTGCTTAAGCTTCTTCAAATCCATGACCATACCGGTTTCCGGGTTGGGCACACCCTTTAAAGTAACATACATTTCAAAATTATGCCCATGAAAGTATTTGTTGGCACATTTGCCGAAAAATGCCTCATTCTGTTCTTCGCTCCAGTTAGGATTATAAAGCTTATGTGCTGCGTTGAAGTGTACCTTGCGGGTAATGTAAACGGTTTTTTTACGATTGTTCATCCGAGTAAAAATCGAGCTGCGAATATAGGCACAGATATCACATTTCTGCTTTTTAAGCTGATATATATTGAATACCTTAGACCGATAAAGCGTATTTTCGTGGACAAACTAGGTTTATATGATAGTAGTTACAGGAGCTGAAGGATTTATTGGCAGTGCGTTAGCAGCGGGATTAAATCAGGCCGGATTTCTCGATTTGGTATTGGTGGATGATTTCAGCACAGGCGTACGCAGTACTAATTTAGCTGGCAAGCTATTTACCGAAAAAGTTGAACGCACTCATTTTCATGATTGGCTGACCAAAAATGAGCAACATGTTCAGTTCATTTTTCATATCGGTGCGCGAACAGATACCACAGAGAAGAATGAAGCAGTATTTAAAGAATTGAATCTGGATTATACCCGTGAGCTATGGAATCAATGTATTAAATACGGAATTCCCATGGTGTACGCATCATCGGCTGCTACGTATGGAAATGGCGAAAACGGATACACAGATGACGAGAGCAGACTGCATTTGCTGAAACCCATGAACCCGTATGGCCACTCAAAAAACGAATTTGATAAATGGGCAGTTTCACAGTCAAAGCAACCTTACTTTTGGGCAGGCCTGAAATTTTTTAACGTATACGGCCCGAATGAATACCACAAAGGCCGAATGGCTTCGGTTATACTACATGCTTACCAACAAATTACCGAAACAGGCAAATTGAAACTCTTCAAATCGCATCGAGAAGAGTATAAAGATGGCGAACAAAAACGCGATTTTATTTATGTAAAGGATTTGGTTGACGTGTGCATATACCTGATGCATCACAGAAATAACAGTGGCATTTACAATTTGGGAACAGGGCATGCTCGTACGTGGAATGATTTGGCAAAAGCGATTTTCAATGCGCTAAATATGCCTGTAAACATTGAGTACATTGACATTCCCGAAGACATCAGAGATACTTATCAGTACTTTACAGAGGCCGATATGAGTAAGCTTCGCAGTATCGGTTATACACGTGAGTTTACCAGTATTGAAGATGGGGTAAATGACTACGTGCGTAATTATTTGATACCGCATACGTATATGTAACAACACTAAACTTGGATAAGAGTACAACCTCATACATACGTTGGTTAGCTGCACTAAGTGTGTGCCTTGTACTGGCATTTAGTTACGAATATTATTTGGCCGGACAAAAAAATGTTCCTGAAAAGGAAGCATATGAGAAATTGCAACAACTAGCAAGCAGTAAAGAGTTGTTATTTATTACCACAATTGGAACCGAACTGTGCGACACACTGCAACTGAATCGTAACCAACGTGAAATTAGTGAACACGCTAGTGAAAACGATTACATTCTTTTTATTTATCAGAATGATACACTAACAAACTGGACGAGCAACGTGGTAGACCCACACAATTTCAGCAGTGTACTGCGCAAAGGTACCGGCTATATTGACCTTATAAACGGAAGCTATATATACCACAATCACCTGAGGGGTAGCTACAGGTTTATCTTTATGTATAAACTGAAAAGCAACTTCGCGTTTAAAAATCAGTACATACAAAATACCTTTAGTCGAGAACTATCCTTTATCCGTGATGCACGCTTTAGTGCTGACACTACTCTTTATCCGTATGTTGTCAGAGACATCATCAAGCAACCTTTGTTTAGCTGTCAAATAACGAATGTTCATCAAGCCTTACCGGATTTGTTTATTCTACTGCTTGTTGCACTTATCGTATTTTGGTCGGGTGTGCTGCATATTGTATTCAGGCACTTCATGATTCATAACACGGTTATAGCTTCACTAACTTTTTTAGTATTCTGGATTCTTGTTCGTATCAGTAATTTATACCTACACTGGCCTTTATCATTATACAATACACGATTGTTTAATCCGTCCGTGTATGCATCATCCAACTGGTTTCCTTCGCTAGGTGACTTACTACTGGATAGTGCACTCTTGCTTTGGTTTTTCGTACTGCTCGAAACTAAACTAGGCACTGCTGAAGGCAGACGTAAATCAACTTCACATTACTATGCATTCTACATCTGGCTGTTAGGTGCATTCACAGTAGCTCATATTACCATACTGTCTGTTAAAAGTCTGACCATCGACTCTCAAATTTCATTCGACATCAATAATATATTCAGCATTAACCTATTCACCTTTCTGGGTCTGTTGGTTATCATTATACAAATGCTGGTGGTGTACTTTGTTACACGAAATCTGATTCGGCACTACCGAAATATGGAATCAACCGGCAAGCAGCGTGCTGTTTTTGCTTTCCTAATCGCGTGTATCGGCTACATTATTCTTGCGCATTCTTCCACCAATATCAGTAATTTTCAGATAGCGATGTCGCTATTGGTGCTCTTTATCTTTATAGTTCTTAAACTGATCAGGCTTAATCTTAACCGGTTTCAACAGTATTTTTCGGTTATTTTTATCATAGCACTTTCCAGTTCAGTATCTATTCAGCATTGGTCTGAAAGCAAAGATCGGGAAAACCGAAAATTATTCGCCATTAAGTTGATTTCGCAAAATGATATTACAACAGACTACTTTTTGCGCAACGCAGAAAATAAAATCGTAAATGACCGATATATTGTAGATTATTTTCGAAATCCGCTGATTTCAAAAAATCAATTCGAGAAAAGATTTCGTCAATTGTACTTTACCGGATACCTCAGTAAATACGAAGTTAATGTGCTGGATTACGACCTGATGGGTTATCACTTTAAGGAACGAAATATACTTAGCTACGCCTCCTTACGAAAGCTATATGAAAGGCAATCTGCTGAGTCCATAAATAAGTATTTCCGTTATACCACGGACGAGAGCGAAACGAAAGGATATATCGCTCGGTTCATCGTATCGGATGAAAACAAACCGCTCGGCTATTTATTTGTGCTGCTTAAACCCAAACTTATACAGGATGAAAACCGATTTGATGAATTGCTCATTGATGGATTCAGACAGGTGGGGCGAAAAGATGTGAACTATTCGTATGCGGTATATAAAAACCGAAATATTATCTATCAAAGCGGAGATTTCCCTTACCGTATACGTAACACCTGGCCTGACTCAAAAGAAGATTACATGTATTTTGAGGAAAACGGATATGACCATTTGCTTCATTCCGATAATCAGGTGTGGACAGCTGTGGTGAGTAAACCCACCAGCAGCGGTTTGCAAACTGTTGGTTTGTTCTCGTTCGTATTTACTTTATGTACCATTGTACTTATCTTGATTTTGTTTGTATACGTTGCTTTAAATTCTGATGTATACCAAAAATATCCGTGGCTGTATAGCGGTATAGTAAGTCCGCTGAAGTCATTATTTAACCGATTGTTGCTTATACGTACACCCGATGCACTGTATTTACGAACACGTATTCAGGCAGCCATCCTCTTCATCCTGTTCGTGACTCTGCTGTGTAGCGCCTATTTTACCATTCGCTTCATCACTGAAAAATACAACAGCCGACAAACCGAGCGGTTGATGAAGAAATTGAGAAACGTGGTGTTGACTCTGGAAAATGAAAAAATAAGTACTAATGAATTGACTGTAAACAGCGAAACGGAAGCATTTATCAATCAAATGGCCGATTTATACGATACCGACATAACGCTTTTTGACAGCAAGGGATTTGCCATGGCATCAAGTATTTCCAAGTTGTACGATGAAGGCATTGTATCGCGCTTAATGCCAGACGAAGCATACTACCATCTGCATTTATTAAAAGAATCTCAGTATATAAACAATGAGAAAATAGCCTCACTTCCCTTTCAGGCAGCGTATGCTCCTGTTTTTAAAACCAAAGGAGATGTGCTTGGCTACATTCAGCTGCCCTATTTTAGCCGAAGTGCTGAACTTACAACCGAAATCTCAACAGTTGTTGTTGGATTTATTAACCTGTATGTGGTGCTGTTCATTATTATCGGACTTATTGCATACCTGATAACGCGCAATATATCGTATCCTCTGGCGTTGATACAGCAGCGACTTTCAGGTACACGGCTGGGCGAAAAGAATGAACCCATCAGCTGGTACCGCAATGATGAGATAGGTGAACTTGTGAAACAATATAATCAGATGATAGAACAGCTGGAGGCCAGTGCACGAAAATTGGCGGAAACCGAACGCGAAGGCGCCTGGAGAGAAATAGCACGCCAAATAGCGCACGAAATAAAAAACCCGCTGACTCCTATGAAACTTAGTATTCAGCACCTGCAACGCGCTTACGCATTAAACGACCCGAATATTTCCGAGAAAATTGACCGTACAGCAAAACTATTGGTAAAACAGATTGATACACTGAGTGAACTGGCTACCGAATTTTCATCGTTTGCCAAAATGCCCGCACCGGTATATGAGTCGATTGATGTGTGTCAGGAACTTCAAACAATCATTGACCTGTACAGACTGGAAACACCACATACAATTATATATACCTGCAACTTACAGCATGAGCTCTATTTTGACCGCTCGTATCTAACCCGAGCTGTCGGCAATCTGATAAAAAATGCCTTACAAGCCATTCTCGAGAATACAGAAGGCTTAGTAACCGTTACAGTCAATGAGTCAGAGAGTGATTTTATTATTGAAGTAACGGATAACGGAAGTGGCATGACAGAAGAATCCGCATCAATGATATTCAAGCCTTACTTCAGCACAAAAGTGAGTGGCATGGGGCTGGGTTTGCCTATCGTAAAAAACATGATAGAAAGCGGTAACGGAAAAATATTTTTCAAAACTAAACCGGGTAGTGGAAGTACATTTACCATTGTACTGCCTAAATAAATTCACATGCAGAAGTGTCGGCTGTTATTTTCGCTTCTACTTATATACGGCAGCCAAGCACTTGCTCAGTGGCAGCCTTATATTCGTATTAAAACACTAACTGCCAATGCCGATACCCTATTGATTGACACTATGGCTATTACTCCGGGTAGCCTTACCCTTACAGGTTACAAGCCGGGTACTGATTATGAAATTGATTATGCCAAGGGTTTACTAATCAATAAAAATATTCCTACCGGAACCCGTATTGAACTACGATACCAGACAGTAGCATTAAACTTTAAACAAATATTTCAAAACAAAAATCCAGGTACTATACAGCCTGAATTCAGAGAAATAAAAAATCCGTTTCTTTATACACCGGAGGCCTCAGCAACTGAATTTTTTAACCGGGAAGGAATAAAAATGAATGGTAACCTGGCACGTGGAGTCGCATTTGGAAACAATCAGGATTTAGTTTTGAACTCCAATCTGAATCTTCAATTGTCAGGTAAGCTAGCCAATGAAGTTGATGTGCTGGCAGCCATTAGCGATGAAAACAACCCGATACAGCCTGAAGGAAACACACAGCAATTGCAAGACTTTGACAGGGTATTTATACGCTTGAGTAAACAGAGTCATCAACTTACTGTTGGTGATTTTGAAATGACACGCCCAAGCGACAGCTACTTCATGAACTATTATAAAAAATCGCGTGGGGGACAAATTCAAACTTCGTTTGCATCAAAAAAAACGGGGGTTACCACATGGAGTGCTGAAGGTGCTATTTCGCGCGGACGATTTTCACGCAATGTGATTAACGGCATTGAAGGAAATCAGGGACCATACAGACTGAATGGTGCCAATGGAGAAACATTTATTATCATTATATCAGGAACAGAATCTGTTTACCTGGATGGAGAGAAACTAACACGGGGCGAACAAAACGATTATGTAATTGACTACAACTCCGGTGAACTTATTTTCATGCCTAAACGCATCATTACACAATACAGCCGAATCATAGCTGAGTTTCAGTATGCCGACCGAAATTATGCCCGCTCTGTGTTTCATGTGGGTGGTTCGCAGCAATACAAATCCGTAAAACTGTATGCTAATTATTTTTCGGAACAGGATCATAAAGATCAGCCTTTTTTACAAAACCTTACAGACAGCAATAAAAATATATTGGCATCGGTTGGTGATAATCTGAACCAGGCATTGGCTGTAAGCGAAACTCCGACTGAAGTTTTTTTACCCAATAAAATTGTATACCGAAAGATTGACACATTAGGATTCAGCGGAGTATATGTACATGCCACCGAGCCAGGATCAGCTGCTGTATTTTACGAAGTACGTTTCAGCTTTACCGGTGCGAACAGAGGAAACTATGTACTCTCACAAACCGCAGCTAACGGCAGAGTTTTTAAGTGGGTTACACCTATTGGCGGAATTCCTCAGGGCGATTATGAACCCGTAGTGCTGCTGGTAAGTCCTAAACGACTGCAAATGTTGAATACCGGAATTCTCATTCAATCGGGCAAAACGACCACGATACAACTTGAGGCAGCACGGAGCATATACGATAAGAATTTGTTTTCAACTAAAGATAAAGCCGATGACGGTGGTAACGGCTTCAGGGCTCAGGCTTCCCACACTATCTCGCTGGGCAGCAGCAAGAAAGCGTGGCAATGGAAAACAGATGCGAATTATGAATTTGTTGACCGGCAGTTCAGGTATGTTGAACGATACCGCAACGTGGAATTTGATCGAATATGGAACAGGCTATTGGTGAATCAACCTACCACCGATACCGGATTTGAAGAGCATATCGTATTTGCAAAAACTGGTTTGAAACACACACATTATGGAACTATTGATTACCAAGTAGGATACTATGACAGAGATAAACAATTCAGCGGATTGCAGCATGCAGCTATGGCTGCTATAAAAGCAGGTAAATATCAGCTAAACGCAGATGCCGAAAGTATTCGAACAAAAAATGGTGCACGTGGAAATGAAGTAGCCAATGAGGTGACACGTTACCGAATAGACGGAGGCCGTGAATTGTATAAAGTGTTCAGTGGTATAACTATGCAGCGTGAAGAAAGTAATTTCAGACTTAGCGGGGATAGCTTGCTTAGTGGAAGTTATGCCTACACTCAATACGGAGTGTATTTGCGCAGCAACGATAGCGGAGATGTGAATTTCCGAATTGACGTAAACGAACGAAAAGATTATCAGCCCCGAATTTCCGAATTGCTTCTGGCTACTACTGCGCGTACTGCCAATGGCTCAGTTTCGCTGGTACAGAAAAACGGAAACAGGCTGGTGTCAAATGCCGCCTACCGCGAATTTGCTGTAAATGATACCGGCAATAAAACACTGCAAAATGAACGAACGATGCTTGCCCGTGTGGAATATGACTACGCATTTATAAAACGTGTTTTTACGGCTAACACCTATTATCAGGTAGGTTCGGGAAATGAATTGCGCAGAGACTTTCAGTACCTGGAAGTGCTGCCCGGTCAGGGACAATATGTATGGCGTGATTTCAACAACGATGGGATTCAGACATTGAACGAATTTCTGCCCGCATCAGCAGCCGATCGAATTCAGGCAAATTTCATACGCGTTTTTTTACCTACCAACAGTCTTATTCGTGTAAACAATAATCAGTTTAACCAAACCTTAAATATCAATCCGGGTACAGTGTGGTATAATGCCAAAGGCTTGAAGAAACAACTGGCCAAATGGAGCAGCCAGACTGCTATTCGCATGGAACGAAAAACAACCGACTTGTCGTTGATTCAGTTTATCAATCCATTTATGTTTAATGTGGCCGACAGTCAGTTAATTTCGAATGCGGCTATTATCCGAAATACATTGTTCTTTAACCGAAGCGACCCTAAATTTGGTTTTGATTTAACACAGAGTGACAGCCGAAGCAAAAACTTTTTAACCAATGGATTTGATTCGCGAATACGCCAAGAGCAGGGTGCAAATTTCCGCTGGAATTTTACAGCTGACTGGGGTTTTACGTTAACTTATTTGCAAGGTGTTCGCACATTTACGTCCGATTTTTTTACTACAAACAGCTACCGATACACATTTACCGAACTAAAGCCTAAAGTTATCTGGCAAACATCGCAGCAGCTTCGTATAACTGCATTAGTAGGATGGTTCAACGGTGAAACACCTGCTGAGTTGGGTAAAATTATTGGCGAGAATCTGGAGTATGGAGGGGAGTTTCGCTATGCGTGGGCAAAAACCGGAATTATAAATGCACGCTACAGCTACTATAACATTTCATTTAACGGGGATATAGCCAGTCCGCTGGGGTATGATATGATGCAGGGTTTAACATCAGGAATTAATCAACTTTGGAACATCAATATTCAGCAACGTGTTGGAGGTAACATTCAAATTACCTTTAACTACGATGGCCGAAAAAGTGAAAATCAGAATACAATACATATTGGCCGTGTAGAAGCCCGGTACTTATTTTAACTGATACAGTTTTTGCGTTTCAATGTACTCTTTCACCGAGTCGGGTACCATGTAGTGAATGGATTTGCCTGCCTGAATCATTTCACGAACGTACGTTGAAGAAATATTGAGCAACGGCACTTCAAACAATTTAATTTTAGGATGATTGGCCAAGAGTGGATTTTCATGAAAACCTGCTCTGCGGTAAACGTACACAGTATGGTGCTCAAGAATTTCGGCATATTCTTTCCACAAATGAAACGACTGAAGGTTATCGCCACCAATAATAGGTACAAACGAAACAGATGGATACTTGGACCGAAGGTGTTGTAAGGTATTTACCGTATAAGATGGGCGCTCAAGGCCAAACTCCACGTCTGATGCGATAAAGCGAGGTTCGTCAGCCACGGCTAGTTTTAGCAAAAGCAGGCGTTGGTGTTCATCCAGCAATGTATCGTTTTGCTTGAATGGATTTTGTGGTGAAACCACAAACCATACAGTATCTATATCTGTAAACTCAATAAAATAATTGGCTATAAGCAAATGGCCGGTGTGTACAGGATTGAAAGACCCGAAAAATAAACCTACCGTACTCATGCAATCAAAAATTGGTTAATCAATCTTTCTGCTTCACCCAATGCCGTGTCGAGGTGCTCGTTAAGCAAAACGGCATCAAATTTATTTTCAAACGACAGTTCGTGTACGGCTTTATCAATACGCATGCGAAGCGTTTCCTCAGTTTCCGTAGAACGAAACCGTAAACGCTGTTCGAGTGATTCGATACTGGGTGGTTTAACAAATACAGCCAGTGCATTATTGCCAAAATACTTCTTAATATTTAAGCCACCCTCCACATCTACATCAAAAATAACAGCTTTGTTCAGGCTCCATATCCGATCCACTTCAGATTTTAACGTACCATAGAATTTACCTCCGTAAACTTCTTCGTATTCGAGAAATTCACCCGCACCTATTTTCTGTTTAAAATCATCCGTGGTCAAGAAATAATAGTCCTTCCCATGTACTTCATTTTCTCTGCGCTGACGGGTACATGCACTTACTGAAAACATGATGCGCTGGTCTATGGAAAGCAGATGCTTTACAATAGTTGTTTTACCACTTCCCGATGGTGCACAAAAGATGATCGCCTTATTCATGTAACCGGATTGTGCTTATTGCTGCTCTTATATAACGTTGTTTAGTTGCTCTTTTATTTTCTCCAATTCATCCTTCATTTCAACTACACGCTGCTGTATTTTAAAATGATTGGCTTTTGAGCCGATGGTGTTGATTTCGCGACCCATTTCCTGTGCAATGAAGGATAGCTTTTTACCGGATGATTTTTCTTTCATGGTTTTATCAAAATATTCACAATGCTGTTGTAGCCTTACCTTTTCTTCACTGATATCAAGCTTCTCTATGTAGTAAATCAACTCCTGTTCAAAACGATTTTTATCTACCGTATCTTCTTTTAATTGTGCCAGTTCGCCTTCTATACGTGCGCGTATATTATTTACACGCTCAGGGTCTAGGGTTTGAATTTCGTCAAGCAACCGCATAATAGACCGATTCATGCGTGCAAGTTCGGATTGCAGCATCTCTCCTTCCTGGATGCGAAACTTTTCAAAATCAATGAATGCTTTATTTACGGTCTCCAGTATTATTTTATTGTCTTCGGCATTGTCTTCTTCTGCAGGTGGTTGAAACAAGTTGGGCAATGTAAGTAGCCCGGCAGCAAGCGAACTTGTATCGGTTCCTGTTTCACGGCATACAGAGGCCAGTTCATTCAGGTAATACGCTGCTACATCTTTATTTATGGGCATAACCTTATCTTCGGCATGCTTAAATTGTACGTGGATATTTACCTGACACGTACCGCGTTCAATCAATCTGTTTAATTCTTTTCGTAATTCCTGTTCTTTATTTTGCCAAACTTTGGGCAACCGCAGGTTCAATTCAACGAATTTACTGTTGAGTGATTTAAACTCGACTTTGATGGTAAATCGTTCGGATTCCAACTCAGCCGAACCGTATCCGGTCATGGATCTAATCATAGGAGCATTGCTTTGGGCAAAAGTAAGCTAAAATCTATTTGCACCAATACCTCAGGAACGTTTATAGCTTACCAGATAAACTCCGGTAAAAATGACCAGCATGCATGTAAACTTTTGCCAGGTGAGGTAATCTGTTCCGCTGAATGCAGCAATTAATGTAGCCAAAACAGGCTGTAAATAAATGTAACTGCCCACCAGTGCCGGACTCGCTTTTTGCAGTGCATAGGCATTGAGTACATACGTAACAAACGTGGAGCCTACTGTTACAAAAGCTATATATGCCCAAATTAACGGAGTGAATGTAGAAAATTCGATTTGACTGAATTCGCCAGCACCGAATGGAAATACCACAAACCAGCCGAACATAAAACTCCACATGGTTACCGTTAGTGGATGGTATTTTTGCATCAGTGATTTGGCATATACCAAATAGAACGCATAAATAATTGCATTTGCCGTGACCAGTATATCGCCCAGTACGGTAGATGAACTAAAGTTTAACTGATTGCCACCCATAAGCAGCAATGCCCCGATGGCTGCCACTAAAATTCCTGCAGATTTGAGAACGGTAATCTGCTCTTTCAGATAAATCGCTGCAAATACCACAACGAATATGGGTGTATTCAACATGAGAACAGCGCCATTTATAGGTGTGGTAATGGATAGTCCTTTAAAAAATAAAAGCATGTTAAATGCTACGCCAAATAAAGCACTGATAGCAAGCTGCAACCAATCACGCCATTCTGTAATTCGCTTCTTGACAAACAGTGAATGAAAAATAAAAATACAAACAGCTGCAACGGAAACACGCATCAATATGAACGCGAAAGGTTGCACATACTGAGGCATAACCACCTTTGCCATACTAAATGTAGCCCCGTAAATAAGCGATACGGTGAATAAGGCAAGGTGTACTTTTAGTGGTGATTTCAATCGGCAGCAAATATGCACGCTTTGTGTAACATTACACAAGACACGGAAGAAGTCTTGTGACAAGTATATTTATGGCTTGTGTACCGTGCGTTTCAATTTTTGAATATCAAAACCCTGAGCCGCAATACGAGATAAAATAGACTCATAAGTTGAATCATTCATCTGACGTTGTCGGCTAAGAATCCATAAATAGTTGCGGTTCGGATGCCCCACTACTGCATAGCTGTAATCCGATGCCAGATCAATAATCCAGTACTTGCCTTTGAATGGCCAGAAAAACTGAACTTTTAACTTGGCATTGCCCGAGTTTTCTTCTACAAATGCCTTGCCTTTAATGTATGACTCTTCTCCATTGATACTGCCTTTGTTGCAGCGGTTTTCAACAACTACATACCCCTCGCTGGTTACCGTATATTCAGCTGTGGTGCAGTGGCAGCCTTTTTGAAACGATTGAGGAAAAGATGCAATTTCATACCACTTGCCTTGATATTTATTCAGGTCAACGAAACTGACAGTTTGCAAAGGTTGCGAATGAGAACATCCTAGAAACGCAAATGAAAGAAGTGCTAAGCCTGCGTAAGAAATTGGTTGCATGAATTTTGTTTTTATACTACGAAAGTAACATGATTAGATGTCCATTCAGTTACATCGTTTTATTTAAGTAGTGTATTACGGTGTTTTCTCAGCACTGTAGGGCTACTTGGCTGTCTGAGGTTTCACCGTTTTCATTTGAATCACATCTACCAAAAATGAAAAGGCCATAGCAAAGTAGATATACCCTTTCGGTATCTCAAAATGCAGCCCTTCGGCAACCAGTGATACACCAATCATCATTAAAAAGCACAAGGCCAGTATTTTAAACGATGGATGCTTGCGTATGAAATTACTGATTGGACCCGAGGCTGCAAGCATAATGACTACTGTAATAATAACAGCTGTGTACATCACCCAAAGTTCATTTACCATGCCAACAGCTGTGATAATTGAATCGATGGAAAAGACAAGGTCAAGCACGATTACTTCAGCCAGCAATCGTCCAAACCCACTAACTGTCATATTCGGCTCATCCGCTGAGTGGTTAAGTTCTGTTTTGTGGTAAATTTCTTTTGTGCTTTTGTAAATCAGGAAAAGTCCGCCTGCCAATAAAATAAGTCCTTTGCCGCTGAAATCAATTTCAAAAAAAGTAAATAGGGTCTGATCGAGTTTCATGATCCATGATATGATTGCCAGCAGGCACAGACGCATAATCATGGCTAATCCTATTCCGTAAATACGCAACTTATTGCGTTGATTTTCGGGGAGCTTATCAGCCAGTATAGAAATGAATATGATATTGTCAATCCCCAGAATTACTTCCAGGGCTATCAGCGATATTAACGCTATAAGTGCATCTGTCATCATGTGTGCAATATTACAAACCCGTATCGGTAATTAAAAAATACATTCAATACCTATGTAAAGTATTTACTGAAAAGTCACAGACACGAAGATTCAGCTAAACCAATGTCAATCGTTGCGATTGTTTGATGAAACGTAGGGTAAGCAAAATGGCAGAAAATGTTAACCCGATTGATAAACCAATCCAGATGCCATACAAACTCAGATTAAGTGAGTTGCTTAGCCACAGACCTACCGGTATTCCTATAGCCCAATACGCCACAACGGTAATAAGTGTAGGTATTCGGGTGTCGGACAAACCGCGTAAAATCCCAACTCCAACACACTGAATTCCATCTGAAAGCTGAAATAATCCGGCTATCATAAGCAGATAAACAGCCATGTGAGCTACCCGCTCATCTGTTGTGTAAAGTGCAATCCAAAATTTGGGAAAAAACAAAAACAGAAGTGCACAAAACCCCATATATACAACTGCCATCATCAACGCTGCACGGCCCGACAGAATCATGTCTGATTTGTGTTTACGACCAACGGCATCGCCCACCAAAATTGACCCTGCAGCAGAAATACCGGTTGCGGCCATATACGTAGTCGATGCCAGATTAATGGCAATATTGTGTGCAGCCAGTTCCAACTCGCCATACTGGCCTATAAGTAATGCTGCCGCTGCAAAAGCTGCAACTTCAAAAAAATACTGAAACCCGGAAGGCAGTCCCACACGAAAAACCTCTGATAAATGCGAGGTATAAATACAGGCATTTTTAGCCTTCAGGTAAACGGTGTAGAGTTTACTTCGAAATACGTAAACGGCCATGCAAAATGCCATACACACTTTTGTGCAGGAAGTTGCTATTCCGGCTCCTAACAGGCCGTATTCCGGTATTCCCCATTTGCCAAAAATGAACAACCAGTTCAGAAAAATATTTAAAAGCAATCCACCCAGTGTGATGATGGCTGAAGGCTTAGTGTACCCTACTCCATCACTGAAATTTTTTATGGCATAAAACAACAGCATAAATACGGTTCCGGCATTTAGCACATGCAGATAAGGCTTTGCCAATTCTGTAACCTGTGGCTGCTGCCTGAACACATGAAAGTAAACCGTACACACCCACACTAAAAACCCAATGAATACAGAGAGTAACAGTGAAGCCACTATTCCTTTTCTGAAATACCTGCTGCAATCGGCAGGACTGGAGGCTCCTTTAGCGCGAGCAACCAGCGGAGAAACAGCAGTTAATGTACCAATACCAAGTATGGAAATAAGAAAATACACCGCGTTACTGGCTCCCACAGCCGCCAGATTCGTAGCATCCAGCTGACCCACCATCATTACATCGGCCATAGCCATAAGCACAGTGCCAAGCTGACCAATCACAATCGGAAAACTAAGAATGGTTATTTTCTTGAAATAAGGCATGTATGTTTGTACATATGCCTTTATAGATGATGTCAACACAGGGCGAATGTAAAGTCCGACATGCATAACAAAAAATGAAATTCCTCAATAGACTCATAATAGTTGCATAGTTCGTATAGAGGGCGGCTATCATTATAGGCTTTTGCAATTATCACACAGGGTAAACAATCAGATTGTTTTCCAACACAATGAAGGCATCCTTCTAAATACATTTTGGAATATTGGTAGTTGAGTTAGTACATCTCTGCATTAGCTAGGCAAAAGGATTAGCGGGGTTGTTCTATGGAAATCCCTTTGTTCGCTAAAAAAACAATTAAATCCTGATATCCAGTATAAAATTCAGAAATCATAATTCTATCTCTATTTCCTTTTATTTCAAGGGCTTTGAGAGTTGAATTATACCTTACTGATACAATATCTTTCCAATACAATTTCTTCTCTATTGCAAACGCCATTTTCCGAGTAATGTGTTCATGATTAATTTCAATACTGAATTTATCTAGTACATGCGATACTAATAAAACTAAAATGATAAGTGCAACTACAATAATTATCAATGCAGATAATTGTATCTCAAGACCAAACTTGCGAGTAAAGTATATACCCAGTACACAATTAACAAGCAACAATGAATAAAAGATAATTACAACAACTGAGCTGTTTCTTAAAATGATTATTTCAGTTGGGTTATTGGACTTCTTTAAACCTGTAACTAATTTCCAAATAGATAACAGAGCTGGAATAATCAAAAAAATTATAAATGATGACATCATAATTTTTCAACTAGTAGCTTACATATTCCTCCGATACTGCCCTCCCACCTCAAACAACGCATGGGTAATTTGTCCCAATGAGCAGTATTTTACCGTTTCCATCAACTCGGCAAAAATGTTTTGGTTGTGGATGGCTACTTGCTGCAAACGGTGAAGCATTTCCTTGCCCTTCTCGGCATTGCCTTTTTTCAACTCGTTCAGCATCGTAATCTGGTATTCTTTTTCTTCGGTGGTTGAACGGATGACTTCTGCCGGCACAATCGTAGGAGAACCTTTGCTGCTCAAGAATGTATTTACACCTATAATCGGATACTCGCCTGTATGTTTTTGCATTTCGTAATACATGCTTTCTTCCTGAATTTTGTTGCGCTGGTACATGGTTTCCATAGCACCCAATACACCCCCACGTTCGGTAATGCGGTCGAATTCGGTGAGTACGGCTTCTTCTACCAAATCAGTCAATTCTTCAATGATGAATGAACCTTGCAACGGATTTTCATTTTTTGCCAAGCCCAACTCGCGGTTGATGATGAGCTGAATGGCCATCGCACGTCTTACGCTTTCTTCGGTAGGTGTGGTTATGGCTTCGTCATACGCATTGGTGTGAAGCGAATTGCAATTGTCATAAATGGCATACAAGGCCTGCAGCGTGGTACGTATATCGTTAAAATCAATTTCCTGTGCGTGTAAGCTGCGACCCGATGTTTGAATATGGTATTTCAACATTTGGCTGCGCTCGTTGCCTCCGTATTTCAGCTTCATGGCTTTGGCCCAAATTCTGCGGCTTACTCGGCCTATTACTGAATATTCAGGGTCGATTCCGTTAGAGAAGAAGAACGATAAGTTGGGCGCGAAATCATCTATGTTCATGCCGCGGCTCAAATAGTATTCTACAAACGTAAATCCGTTTGAAAGTGTTAATGCCAATTGCGTAATCGGATTGGCTCCGGCTTCGGCAATATGGTAACCGCTTATAGAAACCGAATAGAAATTGCGTACGTTGTTGTCGATAAAATATTGCTGCACATCGCCCATTACACGCAACGAAAATTCGGTTGAGAAAATGCAGGTATTTTGTGCCTGGTCTTCTTTTAAAATATCGGCTTGTACCGTACCACGCACTTGTTTTAATGTTTCTGCTTTTATTTTGTTGTACACCTCAGCAGGCAACACCATGTCGCCTGTAACACCTAATAACATTAAGCCCAAGCCATCATTTCCTTCGGGTAATTCTGCCGCGTTATAGGTTGGACGGGTTGTACCTTTCGTTTTAAAAATGGCATCAATCTTTTTGTTGACTTCGTCTACTAGTCCGTTTGCTTTGATGTACAATTCGCATTGCTGATCGATGGCGGCATTCATAAAAAATGCACAAATAATAGCAGCCGGACCATTGATGGTCATGGATACCGATGTTTTGGGATCGGCCAAGTTGAAACCCGAATACAATTTTTTAGCAGCATCGAGACTCCACACACTTACACCCGAGTTACCAATTTTTCCGTAAATATCCGGACGGTGATCAGGGTCGTTTCCGTAAAGCGTTACCGAGTCGAACGCAGTACTTAAGCGCTTGGCCGGCATGCCTTGCGACACATAGTGAAAACGCTTATTGGTGCGCTCAGGACCACCTTCTCCGGCAAACATACGTGTTGGGTCTTCGCCTTCGCGTTTGAATGGATAAATACCTGCAGTGTAAGGGAAATCTCCAGGGAAATTTTCTTGCAAAGCCCAGCGTAAAATATCGCCCCAACCTTTGTATTTTGGCACAGCGACTTTTGGAATTTGTGAGTGAGAAAGCGATTCGGTATGTGTTTTAATTTTTATTTCCTTGTCGCGTACCTTAAACACATAATACTCGTTACGAAACAAATCTTTTTTCTGCTCCCAGGTTTCTAAAATCTGTCGATTACGTGGATCTAAATCTAGTGCTACCTGATGATAGGTTTCATCCAAAGCTTTCAGCAAACGGTCTTTGTCTTCCAGTTTCGATGCCTTGATGGTATCCATTGACGTTTTAAGTCCGTATAATTTCTCTGCAATGTCAACCTGCTTGTTTACCCACTTGTCGTAGTTGCGGTTGTTTTCTGAAATCTCAGATAAATAGCGTGTTCGCGATGGCGGAATGATATACACCTTCTCGCTCATTTCATCAGTAATTTCGTAAGTGGAGTGTAATGCTGCACCGGTTTTTTCTACTACTTTATCCATCACCGCTTTGTACAAGCTGTTCATGCCGGGGTCATTAAACTGGCTGGCAATGGTGCCATACACCGGCATGGTATCGGGGTTTTGGTCAAACAATTTATGGTTGCGCTGGTATTGTTTTTTTACATCACGCAGGGCATCCAATGCGCCTTTTTTATCAAACTTGTTAATCGCAATAATATCGGCAAAATCGAGCATGTCGATTTTTTCCAATTGCGTGGCCGCACCGTATTCGGGAGTCATTACATACAAAGCCACATCGCTGTGATCCATGATTTCGGTATCGCTTTGGCCAATGCCCGAAGTTTCAAGGATAATCAAATCGAAGTTGGCTGCTTTCACAATATCCACGGCTTCCTGTACGTGCTTTGACAAGGCCAGGTTGCTTTGGCGGGTAGCCAGTGAACGCATGTACACTCGGGGATTTTTGATGGCATTCATGCGAATACGGTCGCCCAGCAGAGCGCCACCGGTTTTCTTTTTGCTTGGGTCAACCGATATGATGGCAACGGTTTTATCTTTAAAATCCAATAAAAACCTCCGCACCAATTCATCTACTAAAGATGATTTTCCTGCACCACCCGTACCGGTTATACCTAATACAGGCGTATTGCTGATTTTAAGCGAATTGAGTACGTTTTTAAAATTATCCGGATCATTTTCGGCAGCCGAAATCAATCGGGCAATGGACTTATAATCTTTTTCAGATAGGTGCTTGGCTTCGCCATTCAAGTGCTGTCCGGTTGCAAAATCACATTTCTCCAGCATGTCATTAATCATGCCCTGCAAGCCCATGGCACGGCCATCATCAGGGTGATAGATGCGGGTAATGCCGTATTGGTGCAATTCTTCTATTTCTTCGGGCAAAATGGTGCCGCCACCACCGCCAAATATTTTAATGTGTCCACAGTCTTTTTGCTGCAGCAGGTCATGCATGTATTTAAAATACTCCACATGTCCACCCTGATAAGAGGTAAGCGCAATGGCATTGGCATCTTCCTGAATGGCGCAGTTTACTACTTCTTCGGCACTGCGGTCGTGGCCCAGGTGAATAACCTCGGCACCGCTTGCCTGAATAATTCTGCGCATGATATTGATGGCCGCATCGTGGCCATCGAATAAACTGGCGGCTGTTACTACTCTGATTTTGTTTTTGGGTTTGTATATTTCAACCGTATCCATGAGATGTGTATTAATGGGGTGTCAAATTTAGCAAAAACTGCTATTTATACTCATAAACACTGAATTTCACATTTGGACTTGCACGTATTGAAAAAAAACTATTTTTGCCCACCTTAAAATTTAAGAATCAAGCATGAAATTAACAGATGTAGTAGCTATCACGGGTATTGGAGGATTGCACAAAATTGTAGGTCGCACTAAAACCGGCCTTATTGTAGAGTCGTTGGTAGAATCCGGAAAACGTTTCCCCACCTCTATGCACGATAAAGTATCGGTGCTGGATGATATTTCTATGTACACCGAAAATGGCGACATGAAGCTTTCTGAAGTACTCCTGAAAATACATACGAAAGGTGATGTTCCTACAGCAAAAGACCAGTCTGCAGCTCAACGTAAGTATTTAACTGAAGTGATTCAACTGGATAGCGAACGTGTGTACGATAGTGATATCAAAAAATTATTAAACTGGTACCATATACTGGCTAATGTTACCAGTATTGAAACACTGGTTGCAGAAGAAGTTCCTGCGGCAACAGAAACTAGTGAAACTGCAAATGCCGAGATACCGGGGCAAGAAGTAGAAACGCCTAAACCTAAAAAAGCTGCTAAAAAAACAGCCCAATCAGCTGAGACTTCGGCAACAGAAGAAACAGCAAAGCCTAAGGCAAAAACCACCAGAAAGAAGAAAACTGAAGAATAATCACTCTCCAAAAATCCCGCTGAATGCGGGATTTTTTTTACCCGATAATTGCATGACAATGTATAATATTGCTTCTTAGCAAAATCCAACGCTTATGATAGTAAAAACACAACGCAGGTATTTACCCGAAAAAATTAAAATAACTGCCTGGGAAACTATTGAACCTTATTTCAATCAACTGCTTGATCGCAGCATCAACAGCAAAACAGAACTGGAAAACTGGCTAAAAGACCGAAGCGAACTCGAAGCATTTGTGAGTGAAGATTTGGCCTGGCGGTATGTGCGCATGACGTGTAATACCGAAAACAAAGAACTGGAACAGGCTTACTTGTTTTTTGTAACCGAAATCGAACCGCGTATTTCTCCACTTACCGATAAGTTGAATCGCAAGCTGGTAGAATGTCCATTTATCCATGAACTCGATCACACCAAATATTTCATTTACCTACGAGGTGTAAAAAAAGAAATTGACATTTTCCGTGAAGTGAACGTGCCTATTTTTGCAGAAATTGCTGCAGAAAGTCAGAAATACGGCAGCATTGTGGGTAGTATGATGGTGACCATAGACGGCAAAGAACTGACACTGCAACAAGCCGCTAATTACCTAAAAAATCCGGATCGTGCTAAGCGGGAAGATGCATTTCAGAAAATAAATGCCAAACGTTTGGAACATGCGGAAGAACTGGATAAACTTTTCGACAAACTCGTAAGCCTTCGCCATCAGGTAGCTGTGAATGCCGGATTCGATAATTTCCGAGATTATATGTTTGCAGCCTTGGGGCGTTTCGACTACACCCCTGCGGATTGTTATGCGTTTCACGATGCAGTGCAATCGGAAGTGTTGCCATTGGTAAAAGCATTTAATGAAACGCGTGCAAAAGAACTTGGCCACACACTTCGCCCTTGGGATATGGAAGTGGATACTAAAAACCGACCCGCACTTGAGCCCTTTACCAGCGGAGATGATTTGTTGGAAAAAACCGTGAAATGTTTCCGCAAAGTAGATGATTATTTTGCGTGGTGCATTGAAACGATGGACAACATGGAGCGACTGGATTTGGAAAGCAGAAAAGGGAAAGCTCCCGGAGGATACAACTACCCGATGGCCGAAACGGGTGTTCCTTTTATCTTCATGAATGCGGCCTCCTCAACCCGCGATGTGGAGACCATGGTACACGAGGGCGGACATGCGGTACATTCCTTTTTAAGCAAAGACCTGGAACTTGCTGCCTTTAAAAATTGCCCAAGCGAAGTAGCGGAGTTAGCCAGTATGAGCATGGAGCTGATCAGTTATGATGGTCAGGATGAGTTTTATAAAAATGCGGAAGATTTTAAACGCGCCAAAGTGGAGCACCTGGAAGGTATAATCAAAATATTGCCGTGGATTGCCACTATCGATAAATTTCAACACTGGTTATATACCCATCCAACACACACAGCCGATGAGCGCAAAGCCTATTGGTTGCAACTGAGCAAAGAATTTGGCACCGGTATGGTAGACTGGAGCGGACTGGAACACATACAGGCTTACACGTGGCAGAAACAATTGCATTTATACGAAGTACCCTTTTATTATATTGAATACGGCATGGCCCAATTGGGCGCTTTGGCTGTATGGCGAAACTTTTTAAACAACAAACAAAAAGCCGTGCATCAATACAAAGAATCTTTGGCACTGGGCTATACCAAAAGCATCGGTGATATATACAAAACAGCAGGAGTGGAATTCAATTTCTCAGCCGCGTATATCAAATCGCTGATGCAATTTGTACAAGACGAACTGAACAAATTAAATAAGTAACTTCACCATTAGTAACTATTTAGTTAGTAACTACACCGTTAGTAAATTTTGCTTTAAATAACATATGAAAATATTCTGCGTAGGACGTAATTACAGCGAGCATGCCAAAGAACTGGGCAATGCCGTACCAGAAAATCCGGTTATTTTTTCAAAACCCGATACAGCCCTATTGAAAAACGGTGAACCGTTTTACCTTCCTGATTTTAGTAACGATGTGCATCATGAAGTTGAATTGGTTATACGCATCAATAAAATGGGTAAAAAAATTCAGGAGAAATTTGCCCGAAGTTACTATACCGAAATTGGTATAGGCATTGATTTCACAGCTCGTGATGTGCAAAGTAAACTCAAAGAAAAGGGCTTGCCCTGGGAATTGGCGAAGGCATTTGACGGATCAGCACCACTCGGTGATTTTATTTCGGTTGAAGGAATTGATTTAAATGATATCCATTTTTCACTCAAGAAAAACGGAGTGGAAGTACAAAAGGGCCACACAGCACACATGATTTTTTCATTCGATCAAATTGTGAGTTTTGTTTCGCAGTATTTTACGCTAAGGGTAGGCGACCTCATCTATACCGGCACCCCGGCTGGGGTAAGCAGGGTACAGGCGGGTGATGTGCTGGAAGGATTTATTGAAAACAACCGTATGCTGATGTGTGAGGTCAGGTAATCCGCATTAGCGTGCGTTGCTTGCTTCCATCATTTTTTGTATACGGCTTAGTCCTGCATCAAAGGCTTCGGAAGTAGATTTTATTTTATTGGGCAGCATAAATCTGAAAAAAGGATTATAGCCAACATATCCGGAATCAATCCAATGAAGTTCTGTGGTAGTAGTATCTACAGCATTGAAAGTGAACGTTCCGTTTGCACTAACATCGCCTTTGTTCATGTACAGGTTATAACCGAGTCGTTGTTAGGTTTCGTACTACACAAATTTAAAAAGGCCTGTGCCTATACGTTCTCCTGAAAAATACTGAACACCTCCCAGTGAATCACTGCGGTCGCGGTAAAATATATTAAGTGTACTGTCGATATCCTTATTCCACATGCTCCACTGCTCCCAGTTTCGCAGGTTACTCATGTATGCAAATACATCACTCACAGGTTTGTGTATGGTTACAGAGCGATCAATACGGTAGGTATTGGGAAAGAACAATGAAACTCCCATAATGGCACCCGTTACCAGAAAAAATGAAAGGAATAATTTAAATAGCTTCATATCAGTTGGTCATTAACAAATAGAAAAACCATGCGGGCACTGCTATAAACAAGCCATCAAAACGATCGAGCACTCCACCGTGACCGGGCAGTATGCTTCCCGAATCTTTAATGTGAAGGTTACGCTTAAGCAGCGATTCAAACAAGTCGCCAAACGTACTGAATACAAGAATGATTATACCCGAAACAATCCAGTGCATGGTGCTGAGATCATCCCATACTTTTGATAATGCAAAAGATACGAAGAGTACCAGTATAAGTGCGCCTATGCTCCCCTCCCATGTTTTTTTGGGCGATACACGTTCGAAGAGTTTGTGCTTGCCGAAATTGCGTCCGGCCAAGTATGCACCCGTATCACAGGTCCACAGAAGCAGAATAAAACCAAGTGTTAATGCCGGACTGTAAGATAGCGAATTGAGGTAGCCCAATTTGGTAAGCATGACCAATGGCAGGGTTATGTAAACGATACCCAATACCTGAAATGCCAGCGTAGAAAACTCGTTATGTGTTTTTTCAAACAGTTTAATGATAAACATGGCTAAAAACACAGGAATAATGTGATAATACCAGGCCAGTGACAAATCGTTGGTAATAATGAGCGCAAACATGATATATATTATACTTCCGGCAATGATGCCGAGGTATTTCTCAATCCAGCGTTTATCGGGCAATACCAATTCATAAAATTCGAGCAGACAGAAAAAATTGACCATCAGCATGAGGAGTGAAAAGGTGAATCCATTTATGACCGACAGAGTGACCACACCTGTGGCAAAAAAAACTGCCGTAATGGTACGTTGCCAAAAATTACTTTTCATGATACATGCAAATTAGTATTACTTAATAGCTGTCGTGCTTCCATTTCTTGCTCCGGGTTGCAATAAATATCAATATTCCCAAAAACAGTGTACGAACTGTCTCGCTTATTCAGCTCAACTGCAAATATGCCGTTCTCGTGAAGCAGTCCTAGAACAATCTGAGCTTGCATCGGCTGTGTGGTGGTGTATATCTTTACCCAATCATTCTCCATTGTACAAGTTTTGTTGTTTATTTTTTTTATACATCATAATTACAAGCGACACCGTTAAAAAGGCACTTAATACGACAACCGCTAACGGAAATGTATAATCCGGTTGAAGTATTTGGAAGCTGCTATTTTCCCAATCGTAGAAAGAAGCCAGCGTTGCTATAGCGTTATTTATAAAATGAATAACCATAGCGGGCCAAATAGAACCGCTGTACCACACCATATAACCGAGCAACACACCTAACAGCATTCGTGGCACAAAGCCATAAAACTGCGCATGAAACAAACTGAATAAAATAGCACTGAACCAAATAGCCAGGTGCTTTTGATAAAAACACTGCAGTAAAAAATGCATAAGAGCGCCACGAAAAAGCAGCTCTTCGCAAATGGCCGGCAGTATAGCAACCAGAAGCAGGTTAAGGAGCAAACCTAAAAATGAATCGGTTTTAAGAAATGCTTCGGTTAGCTGCTTGGCGGCAAGTTCGGCCGCTTTAAACTGTGACTCGAGGTGAGCCAATGACGGTGGTAACACCACACCTTCGTTCCATACGACCAGCTGATTGATAAGTGGAAGAGATACTACAAACAAACCCACAGAAAGTACCCACATAACGCTGCTGGCAGATACTCGAAGGCGTGTGTACTCCACACCGTCTTGCTGAAAAGACCTGGGGAACAACAAAGCGGGCAGAAGAAAACCACCGATTGCATAACAGGCCTGAATTAATTTGAGTGCCTGAACAGCAAGCGGATTGGAGTAATCGTATAAGAGTTCAGGGGTTGAAAAAATATCTATACCAAAGATGTATTTACTCAACACCATGCCTACACCCATGCTTACAAATGTAAAAACGAGGATCATGCCACCCAGTATCAGAAATTTAGAAATAAAAAAAATGAAGGGATGCTGGCCTGTAGGAGTGTTTAACGACATTTTACGTACTTTTGCAGCGCGAATATACATGGTAAAAATCGGAAATATCAATTTGGGCGAATTCCCTTTGCTGCTTGCTCCTATGGAGGATGTGAGCGATCCGCCATTTCGTGCTGTTTGCAAGCAACACGGAGCTGATTTGATGTATACCGAATTCATTTCATCCGAAGGATTGATACGATATGCCATAAAAAGCAGAAAAAAACTGGACATATACGATTATGAAAGACCGATAGGCATTCAGATTTTTGGTGGCGATGAGGAAGCGATGGCATTGGCTACACACATTGTAGATGCCACAGAACCTGATCTGGTAGATATCAACTTTGGTTGCCCTGTCAAAAAAGTAGTGTGCAAAGGCGCAGGAGCAGGTATATTAAAAGATTTACCGAAGATGATTAAAGTAACCGAAGCAGTTGTTAAATCAACTAATTTGCCGGTTACGGTTAAAACCCGACTTGGGTGGGACGATCAAAGTAAAAACATTGAAGAAGTGGCCGAACGACTGTTTGATGTAGGCATTAAAGCTCTCACCATTCATGGGCGCACACGGGCACAACTGTATAAGGGAGATGCCGATTGGTCGTTGATTGCGAAAGTAAAAAACAATCCACGCATACACATTCCGATATTTGGCAATGGCGATATTGACTCGCCCGAAAAAGCCGTGGAATATAAAACCCGGTATGGTATTGATGGTATTATGATAGGTCGCGCAGCGATTGGATATCCCTGGATTTTCAATGAAATAAAACACTACATGCAAACAGGAGGGCACTTAGCTGCACCCACCGTTGCAGACAGGGTTGAAGTATGCCGAAAGCACCTGCACCATTCCGTTTCATGGAAAGGTGATATCGTAGGATTATTTGAAATGCGCACCCATTACGGTCAATATTTTAAAGGAATTGAACATTTCAGGGAATACCGAATGCGATTGGTTACAGCTCGAACCCTGAATGAGGTAGATGAAATACTAAACACTATTCTGGAAGCATATACGGAAGTGGTTGCGTGATGCTAAAATAATACGGCCCCGCGCTTTGCGCGGGGCCGTAACTTATACCTTCTACATTCAGTTTAATTCTTTTCTACTCTTCGCACCAGCTTCTCCCCGTTCGATTCAATTTCCAGGATATAAATTCCTTTCGCTAATACTTCCAGATTTAGTGCTGTTTCATTTACACCGGCAGTAATTTCCACTTTTTGCTGTAGCAATTCTTTGCCTAAAATATTCATTAATTTTATCTGAGCTGTTGCTTTTCTTTCGGCATCCACTTTAAGGGTTAACAGCCCGTATGTAGGAACCGGATAAATCTGAATATTTTTAAGTACAACATATTCTGCTATACTTTGATTAGGTGTTATGCCTACACTTAAATTTTGCACATCACCTTTACATCCACTTTGAGCAGTTTCCTGCACGGCTACATTGCCCGAAGTGCCGGTGCCCCATTGTACCGTAATGGATGCTGTATTTCCTCCGGCTGTTCGCGTTCCGCCAGTGATGGTCCACACATATACCGAACCGGCCGTAGATGTTACACTGTAGTTTACCGACTCATTTTTCTTTACAGATGACGGACCTGTTATTGCAGATGTACCGGGTTTTGGCAACAAACTAACCAAACGCACATCCGACATATCGCTGGGACATCCCGATTCTGTTACCTGCACCGTGTATGAACCCGAATCATTAATGGATAATTGCCTGTTGGTTTGTCCGGTAATTGCCACTCCGTTTTTAAACCATTGATTACCGCTAAGTGCGCTGGATGTTAGAACTGCAGTTCCTCCTGTGCACATCACTGTACCGCTAAGCGATGATGATACAATAGGTTTACCTGGTTTTGCCGCAGTCGTTAGTGTAAGTTCATTTGAGGACAGGCTACACCCATTGCTGCTTGTAACACGCAGACTGTATACCCCTGGTAACATAGTAGTCAGTGTATTGACTGTTGCGCCATTTATATTAATTAAGTTTCGAATCCACTGATACGTTGTTGCTACGGAATCTGTTTTTAGGATTACACTATCACCATCACAAATGGTGGTGGTGGGCGAGGTAATAACCGGCTGTGATGGTCCGGCTACCACGGTTATATAATTGATACGTGTTATGCTGTCCGTTCCGGTACTGTTGCTCACCTTCAGTGTAACGGCATACAGTCCGGGTTGAGTGTAGGTAACAACAGGATTTTGTTGAGTGGATGTTGGCGTATTGGCTCCGGTAAAGGTCCAATTCCATTGGGTTGGAAAATTACGCGTAGTATCTAAAAACGAAACAGGTTCGTTCGTGCACACAGTGCGCTTATTTACACTAAAGCCTGCAGCAGGGGATAAAGGGCTGCCTGTTATTTGAACATTATCGAGATACAAATTATTACCGTAGTTATTATACGATTCAAAACGAATACGAATATTATTCAATCCGGTGTATGCTGTAAGCGGAATTGAGATACAATTGCTTACACACCACTGTGTATCTGTTGTTGGAATAAATAATTCTTCGTTGTCTGCAGCTGTTCTGAAGTTATTTCCACCGAATCCGCCTAAACGGGTATATGTAGATCCACAATTGGTAGAAATAAATACACGCAGCGAGTCGAACGCATTTCCGGGATAACGCGCATAGGCATGTTTAAACGTAAGAACCGGATTGGTATAGCTGCGTAAACTAAGCGGTGGAGAAGTTAACTGATCCAATCTGCCGGTGGTAGTGTAATTGTAAAACGGCAAACAATACGCGCGATTACCGGGTAGCGAACCTCCAACCGTCACAAATCTCCACGTGGTATCGCTGTTGGGATTGGTAACCGTCCAACGTGTAACGCTGGGCGAATTGGTTTCAAATGTTTCAAGAAACGGGAGTGTAAATCCGCCCACCTGTACATAATTGGGAATATAAATACTATCGGTTCCGAGTGCATTGGTAACTCGCAGCGCCACAGCGTAGGAACCTGCCGTGGCATAACTTACTGTAACATTGGCATTGGTTGATGTGGAAGGATTTCCTCCGGGAAAAAACCACTGACGTGACGAAGGTAAACCTGACGACTGATCGGTAAAACTCACTGAGTTGTTTGTACAAATAGCTGTTGAGTTGGTTGTAGCTATTACCGCTTTGGGTAAACCGGCCATGCCGCTTATGATGATTGAAAATGGCTGTGATAATCCACTTGCAAGTGAACCTTTATGAGTAACCGTTATGGTGTAAGTGCCCTGCAGCGGATTAACGATAAATACTTGTTCTACATTATCGCGAATATTATCGCCTGTTGTAGCTGCCGCTGATGGGTTAGCCGGATCAAGTATGTAAGGTTGAAAAACAACATTATCTGAATTTCTTCTTACGCGTAAATCCAAATCATTAACCAACATACGTGTAGTAGGGTTGAGTTGATCGGCAGCGGGTGTTCCGGGTCTGTCGTGCCAAACAATGGTAACACGTAATGGAGTGGTTCCACCGGTTGCATTTACCGATGTGGTAAATGTTGATCCGTTGGTAAGGGTGCGTTCATCTATGCTGCTGCCTGACGAATCAGAGATGGTTTGTACGGCTTTGGCTGTATTGATTAACCCCCATCCAAATTGATAATCAGGTCCGGTATTTCCGGCCTCATCTGCTGTATGAATGGCCAATGCTTTCAGTGTAGCCGCACGCATAAACCGATTTTTTAAATTGTTAAAATGCTGTTGCACTAAAAACAAGGAGCCGGTTACATTTGGCGAAGCCATAGATGTGCCCTGATAGGTATCGTATGACGTAGTTGAGGTAGATATGGATGAATATACATCGACTCCGCATCCAACTACATCAGGCTTTACGCGTCCGTCATCTGTTGGTCCCCAACCACTAAATGTACTCATCACCACATCCGATACTTTTGTCCATCCGTTATTCGTGTTGGAGTTACCAATTTTACGAACTGCACCTACGGTAAGTATATTTTTTGCATTGCCGTAGGTCGAAATACAATCATAGCCAGACGTTCCACCATCTGCTAACGGTGGCGTGCCCGATCCAGTAGTTCCATCACTGTAAAACCACGAGCCTGTACCTGTACGGTTTTGTCCTCGGTCATTACCGGCCGATTTACAAATGAGCATAAATGGATTGTTCGTAGCTATTAGATCCCAATCGGCTGCACGCGAGTCGTAAAATCCAAATCTGTAATCGGCAACGTTACTTATGGATGGGTCACCATACCAAATCCAGGAAGTACCATTAAAATACCAGCCGGCAATGGTTCCATACGAGTGATTTGTAAGAAGCATCCCTCCGCTTCCGGCACTCGACATTTCTGAATTGTCGTTATTCCATTCGTAGGCACGTAGGTTAGCCTGATACGCCATACCTCGCGCATTTGCCTGAACACCGCTGGCTATCATGGTGCCTGCTACGTGTGTTGCATGATCATCGTAATCTATACTGCCATCAACCTGAACAACGCGACCGGTTAATTCCTGATGCGTACCCAACACTGCACCTCCATCCCAAACGCCTAATCTGTTTCCGGTAACTATGCCGGTAAGCGATGTGCCTGCTGTGCCACCCGGCCATACTTTATTCGTTGATAGGGTGCGGCCTGCACCTACATTATCGGTAGTGCGAAACTGCATATTGCCGCGTGCATCAAATCCCTCAAACTCCACTAATCGTCCATCTGACAACTTTTGCCTAAGCTGTATATTTTTCTGACTGGCAAGTTGTTCGGCAAGTGCCCTGTCCTTTTCAAATTTTTGCTGAAACGTTTCTGCCAGTGTCGGAGTTGGCTGATTTACCTGTTGAGCAATAACAGTTGTAAAAGTTAGGGCAAGTGAGAGTGTGTAAAAATACTTCATGAATTGGTGCATATACGTGGTTATCATTTATTAATTCCTCTAAATTCATTAGCCGGTAAATTTCCGGTTGCTGTGAGCTCAAACCTCAGCGCGCGTTTACCGTTGAAAACACGCGATGAAACAAAAATGGAAAGCGGGCTTCCCGTTTTCCGTGATTTGCATTGAATGGTGAGTGATGTTGGTGAACGTTTTGTGTTGCTGGTATAAGTCGTATCATGTGTTGCATTGATGTATACCAGTTTTACCAACTGAGTGGTTAGAGTTGTATCTTTTAAAAACCTGTCGGGTATTCCGTTCACTTGAAGCATGCCACCGTTATTTAACTCAATGCTCACATTTAATTGATTATTTACTCGTTCAAATACGGGGGCCTGTTTTAATGCCAACCGGGTAATAGACTTACTGTCACCATACATGCGTACAGAGGACTGATCCTGACGGGCGCCAGCCGTTTTAGGCTGGGTGTTACCAGTCAACGCTAGTAGCATAATGGCGAGCAAAAAAATGCTTTGACGCATAATTGTTCAAAAGTAGTGATTTGATTGGTAAATAAATGTATGGTGTACGTATGACTGTATATTTACGTATACAAATGCGTATATGCGGCATGAGTCACTCATTCCGTTTCGTCCGCTACTGCACCCGTTTTAAGACTTGTACTTCCTTTGTAATACGTAGATACGAAAGTACACCACGCGCAATCGGGATCATGGCAGCCCGGTTCAAAAATCTGGTTAGTGATGCGCTCATATGCTCCTTTAATTTGTGTGGCGAGTACGTGCATACCCGATTCACTCAGGGGCACAGTTGCTTTGATGAATTCTCCGCTTTTTTTGTCGGGCTCTACAAAATCAAACTCAATTTTCTCAACCTCCCATGTGTTTCCTGGCGAATGCTCAATGAGTAATTTGTAAAAGGCAGCCTGCCTCCAGTAATCCCCTCCTACGTGTTTTACCGTGTCAAAGTCATCGGTTTGTTGTGCCAATTGTATTTCGTCAGCTGTTGGTGCATTCAGCTTCTTTTGAGCATTTTCAGGCTTGCCTGTTTTATAATCGACTACGGTCACTTTTTTGCCGTCTAACTCCAGTTTATCGAGCATGCCGGTTAACCGCATACCGTTGTATAGTACATCCGAGTATTTGCGCTCAAGCAATACATGGTTAGTCCAACCGGATGAGTAACGGGCGTAGTATTTTTCAAGTATGAGTTCGCCATATTCCATTCTGCGTTTAAAATCCTCGCTGGTAAATGCCTCCTGATGATTAAACATAAAGTACCTGTAGTAGCTCAGTAAATCAGCGGCAGAAGGAAGAATTTGAGTTTCCTGCAGTTTCTTGAAAACCTTTTCCAGTGCATGGTGAATGGCACTGCCAAACGTCATAGCCGGACTTAACGGTGCAGGTATACGCAATAGATTGTTAAAGTAAAATGCCGTTGGACATTTCAGGTAATTATTCAAATGGGTTACGCTGAGTGCATAATTTTTAAGCAATTCATCTACCCATTCATTGTCAAATAAATCGGCAGATGCGGTAGGCTGCTGATACGTGAATTCGTGAAGTTTAAACTGTGTGAGTTGGTCGTTATTTACATGAACCCTACGCTTTTCTATATCGGCATTCAGCATAAGTTCAGCAGCAAATCGGCTGGGCTCTGTTTCCTTGCCCGAGTTTGATGCTGCCGGCCACGATATGGCCAGGTGTTTTTTGGCTCTTGTCATACCTACATAGAATAAACGCCTTCTTTCTTCTTCCTCATTGTGTGTGCTTATTTCAACCAGATTATCCGGAAAACTGAATCCTTTTCGTATACCTTTATCCCACGAGTCTTTGTCGCATGATATCATAAACACGTATTCAAATTCAAGTCCTTTTGAACTGTGAACAGTAAGAAACTGAACTCCGTCATCGGCATATGCAATTTTTTGTAGCGGCAATACTATTTTTTCATCCTGCATAAGCTGCAGGGTTTCCATAAATTGAGAAAGAGTTAGGCGGGGGTTGCGTGCACTTTCTGTTTTTACATAATCAAAAAAGGTATGAAGCACCTGCATATGCCCTATTTTATCTTCGTGGGTTAGCGCTTTTACCAAAATACCACTCTCGTTAATTACTTTTTCAATAAGTCCTGCGGTAGTTAAATTAGAAGCTTCTTTAATCCAGCCTTCAATAACGCGTGATGCATGTGCCAGTTTATTCTCATCCGAAAGGCCTGTAAACAAATCTTCTTTTCGCCCTTTGGCGCGCTCACTCATCGCCTGTCGCCATGAATACATCCGATCCGCTTTATACTGTTGCTCCACTTCACGGCTAAGGCGTGCCAGCAAAACACTGTTGATTTGAAAACAATCAAAATGCAGCATCTCGTACAACAGATATTCCCCACTGTGTGGCTTTTGAATTTCACATACGATATATCGTAGTATGTGCAGCAATTGCCTGACGGTAATTTCGTCCAGTGCATTGGCAGACCGTTTTATATGATAGGGAATATCACATGCCTCAAGGTATCGCAAAACCGGTTCAGCCACTTTATGTTTCGGATAGATAACGGCTATTTGATTAAGCGCTACACCTTGCCTTTTCAGTTCTTCTATCTGCATGCCAATATCGGCTGCCTCATGTACGCTGTTGTGGTATTCGCACAATATTGGTTTTACATCCAGTTCAGCGTACACCGAACTGCGTGCGTAAAGAATTTTATCGGGATTTATGCGACTCTTATTTTGAGCAATCAGTATTCGCGCAGCATTTAAAATGGGCGGGCTACTGCGGTAGTTATCCTCAAGTGTAATAACGTGTGGCGAGTATTGCTTGATGAATGAGTGAATGTTCTCTACGTTGGCTCCTTGAAATCGGAATATGGATTGGTCATCATCGCCAACACAAAAGATGTTTGGGTTATTTTGCCAGTATGCGGTTAGCAAGGTCAGCAGCATGTTTTGAGTTCCACTTGTATCCTGAAATTCATCTACCAGAAAATACAAATACCTCTCTTGATACGTCAGCAGCATTGACTCATGTTGCTGAAAGGCTTGCAGTACCCAGTTAATCATGTCGTCAAAATCATACCTGCTGTTCGCCTTCAACTTAGTTATGTACGTATCAAACGTAGCTGCAGCGGCTTTAAGCCGATTCATTTTATCCAGCTCCTTATTAAATTGTGTGGTATTTAATTCGCCTTTCTTACCCTTGGCCGTATCTTTTTTGTATAAAAATGTACCGTCTGTTTTTATGCGTTCGAGGTATTCATCGGCACGTTGTATGATATGTGATGAGGACCATCCTTCCTTTTTCATGGTACTGTACAGGCTCAGTAAATTTCGCGTATCGAAATACACATCACCTGTGTATCGCTTTAATACATTTCCCTGCTCCAGTTCATCAATTATGCTGTGCACAACCTGTACCTGCTCCAGTTCGCTTACCGGATCAAGCCCGGCCAGACCAAAATAATCAGAGTTTTCGCTGATAACCAGATTGCAAAACGAGTGAAACGTATGAATAGGCATTCGGTATGCATCTGTTCCTATCATTTCAAGCAGACGCTTACGCATGGCAACCGTACCAGCATCGGTGTAGGTAAGACAAAGAATCTGCTCAGGCTGTGTATCGGTTGCAGATAAAATGCAGGCTGTGCGTGCGGCAAGAATTTGGGTTTTCCCCGTTCCAGGACCTGCAATAACCAGTACCGGACCATCAATATGGCTTACGGCCTCCTGTTGCTTGCTGTTTAGCTTCTTAAAAATTTGTCCAAATAGCTGATTATCATTAACCTGAATATTCATAGCACATTTATTATTTTATTCTTCAATTACACCGTCAAACAAACTTAAAACACCTGACAACGCTTAGCAAGTATTTGAAGACTTGTTTTCTAAAATGTATGTATATATTTGTTGGTCAACAGCTGAAATTTTTAACACTTAACTCAATACATGAAACGTTCATTTACATTACACAGACTTAAGCTTTCTTTTGCCACTATGCTGCTACTGGTAGCCGTATCATCCTATGCGCAACAGGCAAGGTTACAATTAATTCATAATGCCGCGGGTGTTGCCTTAGACACTGTGGATGTTTATATAAACGATACGAAATTTGAAGACGTGGCTTTTCGCACAGCCACATCATTGCAAACGTTGGCGGCAGGTACCTATGCCCTGAATATAAACAGCCGCAGCAGTTCTGATTCAGGTGATCAAGTATTGGTTCGCTTCACTATTACCCTGGCTGCCAATTCGGGCAACGTGATACTCGTAACAGGAGTGGAAGATACTACATTGTATGCCGCTAACCCTGAGGGACGTAACCGCAGCGTGCGCATTATACACCGCAGAGGTGTTGTATTCGGCTCATCCAATATAGCCAATGTGGCAACTACCCTGGTTCATGGCGCAACAGATGCACCTTCTGTAAATATTGTAAGCCGTGGCAGCACTGCCTTAAATTTAACCAATGTACGCTACGGTGACACCACAGGAAACCTGTTTATACCGGCTCAGCAGCTGTTTACAGATATTCGTTTGAATTCATCCGGTGCATTGTTCAAATCGTATTTGCTTCCACTCAATGGCAGAGGGGGCAGGTCGCTGGTAGTATTTGCCTCAGGATTTGTAACACCGGCCAATAACCAAAACGGTACAGGATTCGGGCTATACGCGGTTGATACCAATGGGGGTGCGTGTGTGGCCATCAGCGAAGGCGCAAGGCTACAAGTAGTTCATGCTGCCGTTGATACAGCCATTAAAAATGTAGACGTTTGGGCAGGCTCTACCAAAATAATTAGCAATTTAGCTCCGCTAAAAGCCACTACAACATTATCGTTGCTTGCCGGCTCATACAAAATTACTATTACACGTGCAGGTGCTGCAGATGAAAATACAGATGTTTTGTACTCCATACCCGCAACCGAAATTGAAGGAGGTAAAAATTACATAGCGGTGGCTGCCGGTGTAACCGATACGTCTGTTTATAAAACCAACCCTACGGGTGTTGAACGCTCATTCAGGGTATACGGAACCGATTCCTACACTGAAACTGGCGTGGCAGGAAACGTTCGTTTGTGGTACTTCAACGGGGTAGCCGATGCCGATTCTACACAACTTAGCCGAGGCATTAACCTGTTCAGCAACCAACCATACGGTGAGTTTGGCGGACCCAGCGATGTTCCTACAACAGCAAGTACAGCTTATGTGCTACGCGAAACATTTGGAGGCCAGATTAATCGAACGTTCCGTTTGCGCTTACCTACTTCACTCAACAACCGTGTAGGTTTGTTATTCTCGGCCGGTTATGCAGATACAGCAGCCAATCCTGCCAAAGTATTGTCTTCTTACTACATCGCGTTCACCGATGGTTCTGTGCAAAGCCTGAGCGAGCTGAATGCATTTGTACAAATTATACATGCCAGTGCTGATCCTAATTTAGACACGGTTGATATTTATATCAATGGAACAAAGGCTCTTGACAATTTTGTTTACACACAGGCTACGCCATTTTTACCTATAGTGCCCTACAAGGCTGCTGAAGTAAAAATTGCACCGGGCAATAGTACATCCGTGAGTGATGCAATTGCCACCAAAACGATAATAGCGGACAGTTCTCGTTATCACTATGCTGTTGCTACGGGCTTGCTCAATCCTTCTGCCTTTGCTGCAAATCCTAACGGAGTAAATACCTCTTTTGATATTGTTGTAAACAACCAAGCTACCTTATTTGCGAACCTCAGTCCTAAAAATGTTGATTTGATGTATTTTCATTCAGCCACTGATGTTACAACTACAACTGGTCGAGGCTTTAGTCAGGTACAGTTCCTGTCGAAGGACGATAATTACAAGTCTTTTCATGGCTATCGTTCGCAGGCTGCTTTTGATGATATATTGTACGAGTTGAAAGATGCCGTGCTCGATACCTTGTTGTACTTCGGTTATGCAGATTTGGTAGAACATCAAGGTAAAACCGGCTTGGCTTTTGCCGCAGGTTTTCGGAATCCGGCTGCCAACCAGAACGGATCACAGCTAAAACTATTCATTGCATGGCCTGAAGGCAGGGTAGATACCGTTGGTCCTAAAACACCCGGAACATTTGTTAGCGATGCAGCGGCTATGGAAAGAAGCCTACGTGTATACCCCAACCCTGCCAACACGCAAACAACCGTTGTGTTTGAATCACAAGCAGCCGGTGATGCAACACTTCGCATGTTTGATATAACAGGAAAGGAAATGCTTCTACTTAACACTACTACCCATGCAGGTAAGAATACTATTGCACTACCGCTAGATAGTGCCAAAGCAGGAATATATTTGGTACGTATTGAAATGGATGGAAATACATATACCCGCAAATTCAACGTAGTGAAATAATACGTAAACTGAAATAAAAAAAAGCGGCTGTAAAAACAGCCGCTTTTTTTAGCGCGTAAATTTGGGCAACAGATATCTGATACCCAACGACAGCTGAAACATGATTCGTTTATTATCTAATCCGGTAAAGTAACTGGCTGCTGTTGGGGCGTTGTACATTTCGCTGAGCTGTCCTCCGAATAAGTAACCTATACTTACACCATATTCAAGTAGTATTGCATCAGCTATAATTTTACGATTCGTACGTTCCAACATTAATCCGTATGACCGCACAGTAACAAATGACTTGGGAGTTCCATTTAAAACGGCTTCAGCTGTGGTTGCATTTTGCAGGAAATAAACAGTTGTTGTTTTTCCGTGAGGCGCAAAATAAAACCCTCTTGAAAACGACAACCCATAGCGCAGCATCCTTGATGAGGTGCGCACATAGTCATAATCGCGGACATCGGTGTTGTTACCCCCATAGCCACTGTTTTCTCTGTCAAATTGTGAAGAGAGCTTTGGGAATTCAGACTCTAGAAATACCGGTTCACCATCGTAGCCGGATGGAGATGTTGAATAGGCAAATGCACCATTATTGCTAAGCCCGTACATAAACCGAAAAGAGAGCTGTCGGGCAAGTACCAGCTCAGCATCTAAATTATGAGTAAGTGCTACATTATATAATTTTACTTCACCCCCATTATAATTCACTGGTACCCCAAAAGAATAAAATTCATCCACAATGCGTGGCGATATATCAGCCCGATAACCGATTGAAACTAATTTACCCATGTAGCCAGGTACCTGAGCCATTACTTGCGAACACGAAAACAAGCCTATGATAAGTATCCTTTTCATTATACATTCTCTCCTTTCTTGGCTTTTTTCTTGCCTTTAAGTGTCGTAAATATTCCGTATAACTGTGATTTTAACAGGTCACTTTTATCTTCTGTATCGAAGTTTATAATATTACCGTATACGATCTTGCTTTCTTCTAAATCTACCACAGCAAATACCATCGTAAATTCTTTATCCGGAAGCATATTGTATAATGCAAATGGCAACAAGGGAAAATACATCACGCTTACAATAAGTGTTAATAGTTTTGTACTAAAATTATCATTGGATACACTGGCCACATTCACCATAAGCGCTGCATAGCGCGAATCGTAGCGTTTAATTATTTCGTTGATGCGCGTATAGTCAACCGGTATGGCTGTTCGTTTTTTGTCGATAAAGAATTCATTCATCCAGTCTTTAAGTAGCCCATAATCGGTAAAACGCTGTACATCATTTTCATCAAAATTATTACCTGCCAACAAGGTCAGTTTAAATCCTGCCTTTTCAGCGGTTTGTAATAGCATATTACGGATTTTATACTCCTTTACTTCATTGCTGATTGCATCTGTTTTTTTCTTTTTACGATTATCAACCCGGTAATATTCAGGCTCTATCAATATCATTGAGTTGATGTTTAATGATTTAACCTTCTCCTTACTCTTGCTGATAACAACGGAATTGTCTTTCTCAGATTTGTTATCTGTATTTTCATCTTCACTTATGCTTTTTTTGCGATCGGGATTTTCACTGGCTATGGTATTGAATAGTTTAACAAACTCGGCATCATCTTTAATATCTGAAAGTGCGAAGCGCGACATACTTCTGTCGAACCAGTAGCGCAAGGTGTTGCTTTTGGTTTTGTTAATCTTACTTTTTTTATTGTTTCCTACTACCAAAGAAGTAGTATCAATGATATAATACGAATCAACCAGCTTACGACTGAATGAATCTTTAGCAGCAAAGTCGGTCAACTTTCTAGCATAATTAGAAGTATAGTTCGTGATGGTGTACTTTAATATTCTGTCAATATCTGCTGAAGGTGGTGAGGTTTGTTTTACCCACCATGCATAGCGTATTGCCAGCAGAGATATTTCTTCCTTATTCATTTTACGTAACATGTAATTGGAAGTAACAAGTTCATCTGCACAATTAGCTTCAGATTTAATACGCCTTTTCAATGAATTGTTA
Source organism: Bacteroidota bacterium (assembly GCA_046309355.1). Classification (GTDB taxonomy): domain Bacteria; phylum Bacteroidota; class Bacteroidia; order UKL13-3; family UKL13-3; genus CAYSBE01. The sequence continues at coordinate 7,098 of JBKCPL010000022.1, read as the reverse complement.
GCCGATGCTTCTGCGATACGTGCCACTGCAATAGCCATCATCCTTTTCAGATATTCATTTTCGGGATAGCGTTGCTGCATGGTATTGATATGATAAAAAGCCATATCAATTTTATTTTCCAATAAATAAATACGACATAACTCAAACCGGCACAACTCGCGTATATATTCAAAATCTGTTTTCGAAACCAAATAGTAAGGTTTATTAATTGTGTCGTTAACTCTTAATTCAGAAAGGAAAGCATCGATACGTGAATCGATAGATGGGTGTGTTGACAATTCATCTTCTTCATCAGCTGCTTCTTCTGTTGATTTACCTTCCTCTGTTTCCGTTGGTTTTTCGCTGGCTACCTCTGCGTTTTCATAATAATATTTGGGAATTACCAACGTGCCTTTTTCCAATAAACGGATATCAAAATTCGTACTCAATGGTGGTGATAGTGTACGCCTTAGATTTGCCAACGCATTAACAGCTGCGTAGGCATTGTAACCTGAAGCAACCAGAAGTTTATATCCAAACTTATCTGCATCAATTTCATTTTCTCTTGAGTATTTTCTTACTGCTTTAAGTTGTTCATTTTCATCTGTGCGTTTATAAACACCTTCATTACGTTCAGCCTTCTTGGCTTCCATGTGGCGTTGTATGGAATGTTTCTTTTCATAATGCCCTATTTCATGCCCCAGTATGTAAGCCAGCTCGGCTTCACTTTCTGATCGGGCAATGAGGCCTACATGCACAAATAGTGCTCCTTCATTAAAGGCAAATGCATTAGATGTTTCAAAATCAATTGGGTAAACCCTCACCTCATTTCTTAACTTTACGTTATCAGCCAGTATTTTATCAGTTAATTTGTTAAGATATTGATACACGTCATTACTAAATGTTACTTTACCACTTTTGAGCACAGCATCCAGTTGTTCGCTGCTACTCAACAAAAAATCCACTTTATCTTTTCTGTTTTTTCGCTTTTCTTTTTTATCAATTTGCTGTTGCTGATACTGCTCCCACTTGGCATTTACAGAGTTGATAAACTCAGCAGGAATGGCACCTTTGGAGCTAATGGGATCATAGTTTTTGTCAAGTTGTTGTTGGGCAAATACAGCTACTGCAAACAAGTGCACGAATAGCACTGCGTAAAATTTTTTCATTAGTCTAATTTAGGGCGTGAAAGAAATGAAATAAAATTATACTTGCAAAAAACTATTCGTACACAAAAACTCAAAAAATTGAATTTACCGGATTTGACATTAAAAACAACTAATGAAGTATATACAATTAGCCATTATTAGCGTACTGCTTGCATTTACAGCATGTGCACCTGAAACTGAATACCTGGACCCCGAATTACAACTCGATCCCAGAAAAGCACCGGTTAACAATACTCCCACTACTATACCATGTACCTATCCTACGTTAGATAGCTTACACATTGATTACAATATAGGCACCACTATATTGCCCCCACCTCAAAACTATTTTTTTGTAGGTGATGCCACTCGTTATGGCGATGGCTACAGAATATATGCTTATAGCACTTCTGACAAAATTGATCTAGTATTTTATAACGGGAATGTCAGTATCTCAGCACCCGTAGAAGGGGTGTACAAAACAGTAGCTAATGGTTCTGGACCCTGGTGTGTAAGGATTAGCGGCAATTATGGAGGGAGCTCATTTTTTTTCACCGGCAATAACAATCAGTATCTTTACATAAAGAATACATCAACTCCCGGATTTGTAGAGGTTTATTTTTGTAACATTGCTACCCAATGGCAGGTATTCAGCAATACAGGCACAATGAATATATACGGCAAAGCATTGTTACGCCTGTAGCTATTAATCTGATATTTTCTCAAAGTCGTAGGTGATATAGTCTATAAAATCATTCACCTTTATCCGGATGTTTTTAACTTTTCCGTTTTCCACAATTACACCGAAAGGCTCAATACCACATGTAATATCACTGTATGCCGCTATAAAATTGTTGTTGCCTAAGTGTTGAATGTTTGCCACATTATTCGGGTGATGCTCAAAATAGAGTTTTAATGAACCTTTTTCATGCTTAAGCCAAACCTTACCGTAAAAGTCGTTCTTATACGTTCCGGCATAAGCGCTTAATGGCAGTAATGGTTTTATATTAAGCTTCACTAACGAATCACGTTCACGTTGCACAACGGCTTCTGATTCGCGTTGCTTTGCTCCGTTGTTAAAGTATAATTCACTCAAATTACGATATGGCATGTTGAAATAAGCTTCAATAATCTGTTTGCAAAGTGCATCATACAAGCTGTTCGCATCGGTATTTGTGTAAACAATTACTCCCAGGTTTTCTTCGGGTACAAATTCTGTTTTGGTAACAAACCCATTAGCTCCACCGCTATGCTCAAATACTCTTCTTCCTTCGTAATCGTAGCTTCGCCAACCCAGGCCGTAAGTAACGAAATGCCGCGACTTAAATAATCCGCCTTGCGGGTCGCTCACAACCATGGCAGACTTTCGTGTTTCCTGCAATACCTTAAATGGCACAACTTGCTTCTCATCGTATATGCCTTTGTTGAGTTGCATCAGTACCCACTTCGACATATCAGCCACACACGAATTGACAGCCGCACTCGCTGCCATGTTATCAATATTGGCCAAAGGCATTGTGGTAACACTTCCTTTCACCAGCGTATGAGGCGTACATGCATTGCTATCATTCAGCATAGCAGCATAGGAAGTATTCGTGTGTACCATTTTCAGGGGTTTGAAAAAACGGTGGTACACAAAATCATCCCACGTTGTATCGGTTACCTGCGGTATAATTTCGCCTGCTGTTATATAGGCTGCATTGCAGTAGCCATAGGTGTACCGAAACGGATAAACCGGTTTGGTTAATGCCATGTGTTCAATAATCTGCCTGCGAGAAAGTGTACTGCCCCAGTTTAAAAAGTCGCCCTGAAAAGTTTGCATACCTATACGGTGACACAGTAAATCGCGAACGGTACACCATTGTGTACTGTTATTATCATATAATCTGAACCACGGCAAATAAGACGTCACCTTTTCATCAAGCAAAATACGCTTTTCGGCATCGAGCATAGCTAAAGCAGTACCGGTAAACGCTTTGCTATTACTGGCAATTTGAAACAACGTGTACTCATTCACTTTTGCTGCTTTGCCATGTTCGCGCACACCGTAGCCTTTGGTAAAAAGCACTTTGCCATCTTTTACAACCGCAACAGCCATACCGGGTATTTTCCAGCGTTGCATTTCGCGGGTAATATAGTTATCAAGTGAATCGGTAATAAATGCGGGTTGAGCAGAAATTACACCGGTGAATACACATGCAGCAATGAATAAAATTCTTTTCATGATGCAAGAATACTAAATCAGCAGAAACATAATGCCGATTATAAAAGTTGTTTAGCGTTTGCTGTAGTTTGGAGCTTCTTTGGTAACAGTCACGTCATGTGCATGACTCTCTTTAACACCGGCACCGGTAATTTTAACAAAACGTGCTTTTTGAAGGGCAGCAATATCTTTAGAACCGCAGTAGCCCATACCTGCTCGTAAGCCTCCTACAAACTGATAGATGACATCCTTGAGATTGCCTTTAAAAGGGACCATACCTACTATTCCTTCGGGTACAAGCTTTGCAATCTCATCTTCGGCATCTTGAAAATAACGGTCTTTTGAGCCTTCTTTCATGGCTTCAATACTTCCCATTCCTCGGTACGATTTGAATTTTCTTCCTTCGTAAATAATGGTTTCACCGGGCGACTCTTCCGTACCGGCAAAAATACCTCCGGCCATAACTGTACTAGCACCTGCTGCCAACGCCTTTACTACATCACCGCTGTAGCGTATACCGCCATCGGCAATTACAGGAATTTTTGAGCCTTTCAGCGCTTTTGCAGCTTCGTATATAGCAGTAAGCTGTGGCACACCAATACCTGCAATAATGCGTGTAGTACAAATAGAGCCCGGACCTACACCCACTTTCACCGCATCAACACCCGTTGCTGCGAGTGCTTTAGCAGCCTCGCCCGTAGCAATATTCCCCGCAACAATATCCAGCGATGAAAACATTTTACGCATGCGTTTAACTTCATTCAGCACACCGCGCGAATGTCCGTGAGCAGTATCAATCACTACAAAATCAACTCCGGCTTTATGCAGTGCCGTAATTCTGTCTTGTGTTTCGGCCGACACCCCAACAGCAGCACCAACCAGAAGTCGACCGTGCTTATCCTTACATGCGTGAGGGTTGTCTTTCAGTTTCAGTATATCCTTGTACGTAATTAAACCAATAAGTTTGCCCTGCTTATTTACAACAGGCAACTTTTCAATTTTGTATTTCTGAAGTATGGACTCTGCTTTTTTCAAGTCAGTTCCTTCAGGCGCTGTTACCAGGTTTTCGCTGGTCATTACTTCAGTTACTTTCTTGTTCAGGTTTTTCTCGAACCGTAGATCGCGGTTCGTTAAAATACCAATGAGTTTATTGTTGCTGCTTACCACCGGTATGCCACCGATTTTAAATTCACTCATATGCTTGTGTGCATCGCGTAACGTGGCATGTTCAGGAAGTGTAACCGGATCGAGAATCATGCCGCTTTCACTACGCTTTACCTTGCGAACCTCGTCTGCCTGTCGTTCAATGCTCATATTTTTATGCAACACGCCCGCCCCGCCTTGCTGTGCCATTGCAATAGCCATACGCGACTCAGTAACGGTATCCATTGCTGCAGTAAGCAGTGGAATATTTATTCGTATGTTTCGGGTAAGCTGGGTTGAGGTGTTAACTTCACGTGGAAGTATTTCGGAGTAGGCTGGCAGAAGCAGTACATCATCAAATGTAAGGCCTTCTCCGAAGTATTTTGATTTGTCGTTGAACATGGCAAATAATACGTTTTATTACTTGCCGTGCAAATGTAGGATAATAATTCAGTTTACCTCGATATTTATTTTACTGTGCATTACCGCTTGTTGTAGCGGTCAATTGCATGTTTGTACACTGCTATGAGTTCATCGCGCAGCTCGGGCGGAGATATAACCTCAACTTTATCGCCATAGCGCAGTATTTCGGCCCTTAATTCATAGGAAGGGATAACATCGATACTTATAGTTATTCCAGTTTCATCCTGAGCGAGAATAAGCTGGCTTTGATGAAGTGGTAAATTTTTAATAAACGGAGCTTCGGCAGCAGCAAATTTAAGTACTACATGCTGAGGCTCGTAGTCGTTCACTACCGAAATACCAAAACTGTGTTTAAAGTATGCATCGGCATCAAAAGAGGCTTCGGGCTCAAAGTGTTTCTTGGTTGTTAGTACTTCACGTATGCGTTCAAGGGCAAAAGTGAGTACTTTTTTGCGGCTCACGCTATAACCTGTGCAGTACCAGCGGTTTCGGTATTCTTTTAGTACGTAAGGATGAAATTCGTGTATGGAAGGGTTGGTTTCGCCATAACGCTGATAGTGCAGCATGAGTACGCGGTGTTCTTTTATATGCAACAATAGAGGCGATAAAAACTCATTGCCTTTTGTACTGAGTGAGCGTTCTGTTTGAATAATTCTATTCCAGTCATTACCGCCCCACGTGCGCTGCATGCTGATGAAATCTTCAATTTTATTAACGGATTCCATAAACTGCTTTACGGCTTCAATGCCTTCAAACTGCTTTAAGATGGAGCAGGCAAACTCCATGGCATACAAATCTTCCTGCTTCAACGGTATTTTGGTAATGGAATAATTCGGATCAGTGTAAAAATAGCCTTTATGCTGCACGCTATATTCAATCGGTGCACTATATCCCAGTTCCTCGTCATACTTCATGGCATAAATATCATTATCGATGGTACGTGCCGATACGGTTCCCAAATCCCTGCAAGCCTCGATCAGGTCTTTTTTGGTAGGGTAATAACCTTTGCGCTTGCGCAAACAACTGTCAATAATGCGATACCGTATGTATGCTTGTTTATTCTTGGGCATGGTGCAATATAGCAGGCTGTTTTTATAAAATTAATGCGGTTCGCAAATAGGTTGCGTAGTGGGTGTCGCAACTTTGTTTCATCAAATCAAAAAAACTATTCGGAATTATTAACCACTAATTATTGAGACTTATGAAATCGACACATGAAATTTTCACCACCATTAAAAGCACACAGTTGCTGGATGACGCAAACGCCTACATACATGCGGGTAAATACTTTGATGCCTTGCATTGCATAAATACTTACCTACTGCTGGAACCTGCAGATGTTAAAGGATTTTTGCTGAAAGGCTTGTGCTACCTGTATACCGATCAGGCTGCAAAGGCTCGTTTTATGTTCGATATGGCCCTTGAACAGCATTCAGACAACGAAGAAGCCTATTATTGCTATGCTGAGCTGTACAAGTTGGAAATGAACTATGAGGCAGCCACTACATATATTAATGCGGCTATGGCCTGCGGACCGGAAAGTGCAAAATACCTGCGCTTTGCGGCTGAACTGAGCTTGCTTCAGGAAGATTACGAGCAGGCATTTCAACTCATTAACAGAGCTATTGTTACCAATCCATTTCGCGAGGATGTGTACTACTGGCGGGCACTCGTTTTAATTCGCCTACAGAGGCCGGCCGTAGCTATAAATGACCTGAACAGGTCCATCAGCCTTAATCCCACTTATGCCGATGCATACAGGCTGCGGGCTTCGTTGCACATGCAACAGGGAAATATAGAAGCCGGTCTGGCCGATATAAAACTGGCACAGCGGCACGACAGCCTACACCGTAGTGCGCGAAAGAATGCAGCTTAAAATTTTGTGATTGTTTGTTTTGTCATGTTTATTGATTGTCGAAACGCTCCGTAATGGAGCGTTTTGTTTTTAAACTGAAACAAAAACTTGCACACTGCATGAAACGTAGTATATTTGCACCCCACATCGCGGGATGGAGCAGTGGTAGCTCGTTGGGCTCATAACCCAAAGGTCGCAGGTTCGAGTCCTGCTCCCGCAACAAATCTAAAGCCGAACCTTTGTTCGGCTTTTTTTATGCATAGCTCACTCAAACGTGTTTGATAGTGAGCGAAGCATGAAAAAAGAAGACTGCGAAGCAGGCGTGCTTTGGATGTGTAATGCCACCC
>JBKCPL010000021.1:0-42710 GCA_046309355.1 Bacteroidota bacterium | reverse complement strand
CTGTTTGTAATCCCAAAAATCAAAGGCATAATTAGCATAAGGCTCATCCACCAGATAAAAACAAGAAGAATACGTGTGCGCCAATTCATGGATTAGAGGTGTACCCCTTTTCGTGTAAGCGCCCGTTGAAAGCGAAATGCGTTTTTTTGGTGCTGCTGAAAGGATGATGCAAAGTTATGATATCCTGAAAAATCTTCACGCGCACAAAAATAAATGTAATCGTGGTGTTCAAGATTTAGCACCGCATCTACTGTACGTGAATCGGGAATACATATGGGGCCCGGAGGAAGACCTTTAAATTTATAGGTATTGTAAGGTGAATTCATGCTAAGCATTGCTCCTCCTACCCGTTTGATGCGTTTATCGTTTACAGCATACAATACTGTAGGATCGGCCTGCAGCAACATCCCTTTGGCAAGGCGATTGTAATACACTCCGGCAATAATGGGCATCTCGCTGCGTTTAGCCGTTTCCTTTTGCACAATAGATGCCAGGGTAAACACCTCTCCTTTTTGCAAACCAAGCTGTACGGCCTTTTGTGTACGTGTACTATCCCAAAAAGCAATGTACTCTTTTTTCATACGTGACAGCAGTTCTTCAGCCGATGTATTCCAGTAAAAATTGTATGTGTTGGGAATAAATACCGCTACATTCTGAAACCTGCCAAGCCCAAGGGATGTTAAGTTAGCGGTATCCAGCAAGGCTTTCAGTTCCAGTGAATCGGCTTCCAGACGGCTGCACCAAAAGTTCACCACATCACTAGTGCGTTCGGCATATTTAAATGTAAGATCAATCGGCTTTTGTGCACCGGTAACCAGCGCACGTAACAATTTTAAATTGTTGGTTCCTTTTTCAAATTCATACCTGCCTGGACGTATCATATCGCTGTAGCCAAAAAGGTGAATGATGCGCAGTAACGCATCGGCATTGCGCAGCAACGATTTATTTTCAGGCATATTCAGGTTGTCACTTAGCGTTTTGCGGCTGTGCATGTATAAAATCGCTGTTTTATCGGCATCTTCTGAAATGTTATCAGCCAGTAAATCATCATACACCTTAACGCCTGCAGCTACCAGAAATACTGAAATCAGTATGAGCACAGCCACATAGCTATGGGTCGACTTTTTCTTTTTTGCCATGAGGTTAATACACGCGTACTAATTTGTTATTCTCAAAACGGAGTACATTTAGGTAATTATTAAACAACATCCCGCTCGGTGTAGTCACATATCGGTATGAAGTAGATAAACCGGTGTACGCTTGTTGTGTCATAGTCTGCATCATTCCATTTCCTTTGTTCAGCAGCAGCTGTAAAAAATATTTAGCCTGATCGTATCCTTTAAAAGCTTCTTCGCCCGGTTCAGTAGCATATTTTTCACGATACATAGCTATAAAATTTCTCACATTCTCATTCGAATAATCTATGAATGCGGGTGTAAGAAAATGTACGTTTTTGCGTTGCCACAAATCAATTTCCACGTTTTTGAAATCAAACCATTGGCTAAATCCGTATACCGCCATATGCGTCTGTTCCGCTGTGTCTTTAAGTTGATACAAAACCCTGTTGCAGTTTTGTTCTTTATTGCTAGGCATAAGTAAATGCACAGGAACAGCAGGAGAAATGAAGCGCTGAATGTCAAGTGCGGGGGTATATTCCAGAAAGTGAAATTTAATTTTTTTGAACTCACCAGTTAGTTTTTTCATAGCCGGTGTAATGGCAGCATCGTAAGGACTTTTATCGCTTATCACTATAACCACAGCGGTATCAGACTGCTGGCGAACGTAGTTACAAAATATACGTGCATAGTTGGGAAGCTCCGGATTGGCAGAAACCCAGTAAGGCTCATTTATTCGGGTTTTAGAAAATGTCATTAATGGCGATACCTGAAGTATTTTTTTCTGTGAGGCAAATGCCGAAACCATCCTATTGCCCCCCTGCATCACCGGTCCCAGTATCAAATCCGATTGCCTGAAATCTTCCATCTGAATAATTCGGGATGTACGTACACTATCATTATTGGTATCATATACCTGTAAGCGAATCGTTTTGGAAGGATGCGTTAATGAATCGAGTGCGAGTAAAAAACCCTGATAATAACTTTTACATAACTGTCCCAACTCAGCTTTTGTAGATTGAGGGTCGGCTTGTTGTGCACTGATGGAAAAAGGCAGCAACAAGGAAACGGTCACTTGCTGTGAATATGAGCTAGTAGTATACAGAAGATAAAGTAAAAGATAAATTGGGTATCTCATGCTATTTACTCCCATTCGATGGTAGCAGGTGGTTTTGAACTAATATCGTATACTACACGATTTATTCCCTTCACGCGATTGATAATTTTATTGGATACTTCAGCCAGAAACTCATAAGGCAAATGGCTCCAGTCGGCTGTCATTCCATCTACAGATGTAACAGCACGTAAGCAAATCACATGCTGATATGTGCGTTCATCGCCCATAACTCCCACTGACTGCACAGGCAGAAAAATAGCTCCGGCCTGCCACACGTGTTCGTAAAGCCCATGAGCTTTTAATTCGCTGATAAATATAGCATCAGCTTCTTGCAGTATGGCCACTTTTTCGTCAGTAATCTCTCCCAGAATACGAATGGCAAGACCCGGACCCGGAAATGGATGACGCTTTAAAATAACGGAATCAATACCCAATGCCGTTCCTACAGCGCGCACCTCATCTTTGAAAAGCATACGCAACGGCTCTACTATCTTAAGGTTCATTTCCTCCGGTAATCCTCCCACGTTGTGGTGTGATTTAATAGTTGCCGAAGGTCCCTTCACACTTACACTTTCAATTACATCTGGATAAATGGTGCCTTGTGCCAGCCATTTAATTCCTTGTAACTTATGTGCTTCTTGATCAAATACCTCAATAAACACACGCCCTATGGTTTTTCGTTTCTGTTCCGGATCGGTTATTCCTTTTAATGCATCCAGAAACTGTCTACGGGCATCCACACCTATTACGTTTATTCCCATGTTTTGATAGGCATGCAAAACCTGCTCAAATTCATCTTTGCGTAACAAGCCATTATCAATGAAAATACCGGTCAGGTTACTTCCAATAGCTTCTTTCAGCAACACAGCGGCCACCGATGAATCTACACCACCCGATAAGCCTATGATGACCTTATCGTCTTTCAGCTTATTTTTTAATTCGTTTGTCGTGCTTTCAATAAAGTGTGCGGGTGTCCAGCTTTGAGAAAGGCCGGCTATGTCAACTATAAAATTATGAAGCAACGTTTTACCGTCTGTGCTGTGCGTCACTTCCGGATGAAACTGTATGGCATACGTGGGTTCGTTTTCAACTTTAAATGCAGCTACCTGAACATCGGCCGTTCCGGCTATGGCTGTAAATCCTTCGGGCAATTGTGTAATTGTATCACCATGACTCATCCATACCTGTGAGCCTTGTTTAATATTTTTGAATAAAGGATCGTTGCTTACCGTGTGCAAATTTGCACGACCGTATTCTCTTATTTTAGAAGGAGTTACTTTACCGCCATTGGAATGTGCCAGGTATTGAGCACCATAACAAACACCCAGCAACGGATATTTGCCGCGAATAGGACTTAAATCAATAGCAGGAAGCAAGCCGTCATTTACAGAATAGGGACTACCCGATAAAATGACTGCTTTTACCGAGCTGTCCAATTCAGGCATATGCGTGCACGGATGTATTTCGGAATACACATTCAGTTCACGCAGCCTGCGGGCAATAAGTTGCGTATACTGCGAACCGAAATCTATTATCATAACTTTTTCTTCCATCATAGTGGGTGCGAATTTGCTTAAAAAAAGCCGTTTCATCGCTACATGAGGTTCATCATGTATTGAAAATATCTACCAATCTGAGTAGTTCCGGATTCAATTCTTTTCGTTTGTTTATAGCATCTTCAAAAGGCGTAAGCACCACCTGATTATTGATTAGTCCGGCAGCCTTATTGAGCTTGCCCTGCAGCAACGCCTCTACCGCGGCATTTCCCAGTCTAGATGCCAGCACTCTATCAAAAGCGGTAGGTGACCCCCCACGTTGTATGTGGCCCAGTATAGAAATACGTGCTTCAAAATCGGGAATATGTTGTTTTATTTTCTCTACTGTTTTTGCTGCGCCACCGTCTTCATCCCCTTCGGCAACAACCACAATACTAAATGCTTTTTTGCTGAAGCTGAACAAATGTAGCAGCCGATCCCAGTCATTTTTCTTTTCGGGTATCAATATATCTTCGGCACCACCGGCAATGCCGGCAGCCAGTGCAATATAGCCCGCGTGCCTTCCCATTACTTCAATAAAAAAAACGCGGTTGTGTGAATCGGCCGTGTCGCGAATGCGGTCAATAGCTTCCAGTGCGGTGTTGATAGCTGTATCAAAACCAATGGAAAAATCGGTTCCGTAAATATCATTATCAATAGTGCCGGGAGCACCTATGCACGGTATGCCGTATTCTTTGTAAAACTGCAAAGCTCCTGTGTAGCTTCCTTCTCCACCAATGCACACCAGTGCATCAATGCCGTGCATACGCAAATTGTCATACGCAGTTTTTCGTCCTTCAGGAGTCATGAATTCTTTGCTGCGTGCTGTTCGCAGCATGGTTCCTCCACGTTGTATGATATTGGAAACCGATCGGGAATCCATTTGGTAGATATCGTTTTCTATCATACCCTGATAGCCTCGTCTGATACCGTACACTTCCAATCCGTTGTATATAGCCGAACGCACAACAGCCCGAATGCAGGCATTCATTCCCGGAGAGTCTCCGCCTGATGTAAATACACCTATCTTTTTTATCATTTTCTGAATGGTGATAATGGATTAATAGTAATTCCCAAATTAGTCATTATATGTAAAGTCCTACCGGAAATCAGTTTTGAAAAATAAAAAAAGCCGATGAAAATTCACCGGCTTTAATAAAACTTTTTATCAGCAGCTTAAGGTAGTTTCTCGTATTTAGTAACGATGGTAACATCGCCAGGTTGTGCATTACCTTGTGCATTTACTGAACCTGTGGCAATTACAACGTACATCAATCCGTATAATCCACCTTGAGTTTTATACAAATACACTTTGTCGTCAAGTGCAGGTACCGACTGGTTGTTAGGTTCACCCTGACTTATTGCCAAATCGATAAGTGCAGCAATGCTGGTATCATTTGTTGCATTTAAAAACTCAGTAGAAGTGATATTTGTTAAAATAAAAGTAGTGTTGTTACGTACTGTCCAATTGGTAATTTTCTCTGTTGTACTTGACCATTGATCAGCATAAATAGCGGTTGCATCAGCTGAATTAGGCGATACTATTTTATTACCACCGTTTGCAGCACTGCGTGTAAGATAACCGAAATCAATATCACCCTGCAAGTCTGCATTTCCTACTGCGTTAGCCAGTGTATAAAGTGCAGGTGTGCTAACTGTAGAGCGTGAACCTGACCAAAATTTAGGCTTGCTGTCAACCTGATTGCCTAATTGGAAGCTTGAAGATGCAATTTCAACATTAGATGGTACACCTACTGTCATTGTATAATCTTTAGTTACGGTACCTTTCTCAGATACTAAACTTACGATGTACGTAAAATTGCCTGATCCTTCTAAAGTATCTCTAACTACAGTTGTGCTAGAAGTGCCTGTTAAAGTTCCGCTGGAAATAGGTGTACTTTTAGCGGTACGGGTAACTGTGTACGATTTCAATTTATTTTTATCGTTTCCTTTAAATTCGATAGTCAATGTAAGAACATCACCTATGCTTAATGTGCCTGTTGGCGAAGCAGTGATGGTAACGGTAGCGTCTTCAATGGTTTCTTCGTCTTTGCTGCACGAAGCGAATACTAGAACTGATGCCATTCCGAGCATCATGAGCATGCGTGTTAACTTTTTCATATAGTGGATTTGTTTAAAAAATTTTTGAAAGGCAAATGTACAATATAATTCAATAAAAAAATGATGATTGCTTATTCAGCGTGTTCATCGTTGTGGTAGCTGTTGTTGCTGTAATCACTTCGAGCTGGCTGATCATAATCGTAATCGGGCATTAAGTCGGTTTTAATGTGATTTACGGTATCATTCAGTGCCTCCATAAACTTGTTAAAGTCTTCTTTGTAAAGGAAAATTTTATGCTTCACATAACTTCCCTCATCAAATTTCTTTTTGCTTTCAGTAATGGTAATGAAGTAGTCGTTGCCTTTGGTTGACTTCACGTCAAAAAAGTAGGTGCGTTTACCGGCTCTGATTTTCTTGGAAAAAATTTCTTGCCTGTCGCTTTTGTTGTAATCCTCCATGTGTGATTAAATGTTTTTATTGATTAAGTGCAGCAAAATAAATGCAGTGATACATTTTTCAAAATATTTTATCAACACACGGGTGTGGCCGATTGGCTGCTGTAAAGCCTTGCATAGTAGCCATTGCCTGATAATAAAGCATGATGCGTACCTTGCTCAGTGATTTGTCCGTTTTCTATGACAATTATAAAATCCATAAGCGGTGCTATAGAAAGTCGGTGAGTAACCATAAACAACGTGCAGTTTTTATTCCAGTTGGCCAGCTCATTTAAAATGCGCAGTTCAGTAGCTGTATCCACAGCTGAAAGTGTATCGTCAAGCACTAGTATATCGGCTTGTTTTACAAAAGCTCTGGCTAGTGCCAGCCGCTGTTTTTGCCCACCCGAAAGTGTAACTCCGCGCTCGCCAATAATAGTTTGATAGCCTTGAGGAAATTGCTCAATGGTAGCATGCAGATCGGCTTGTCCGGCAGCAAGGGCTGCCGTATTTGACTCCAGGGTTTGTCTATCGCTGCCAAACAAAATATTCTCTTCAATAGTATCGGAAAACAGGAAAACATCTTGCGGTGCATACGCCAGGTGATGTCGGTAAGATGCACGGCTAATTTCACGTATATCATACCCATCGGCCAGAATGCTGCCCGAGTCGGGCTCGATGGCTCCGGCCAGCAGCTGCATCAGGGTCGATTTTCCGGAACCGGTTGGACCCGTAACCAGCACCTTACTGCCTTTTTTAACACTAAACTGAATCTCCGACAGGGCCGGTGTTTTTTTACCCGGATACGTATACGTTACCTGCTGCACTCGCAATTCGTAGTTGAAAACGAACGGCCGTCCTTCTTGTGTGTATTCAGCACTTACAGGATAGGCCAAAAACTCGTTGATTCGGGTTTGCGAAGCGGCTGCCCGCTGAATGAGTGAGGTAGTCCATCCCAGTGAGGTTACAGGCCAGGTAAGCATATTTACATAAATGACAAATTCGGCAATATTGCCAACCGTTACTTTGCCGTCAATAACCATCTGCCCTCCTATCCATATTGTAAAAAGCGAACTTAAACCGGTAAGCAAAACCATGGAAGGAAAAAACAGCGCATCTACTTTGGTCAGTGCCATATTTCGGTCGTGGTATTCGCGGTTTACCGATTCGAAGTGTTTTAAAAATGTTTTTTCTAATGCATAGGCCTTTAATACCCGTATACCGGCAAACGATTCCTGCACAAACGAACTGATGGTTGAAAGCTGTTCCTGAATGGCATCACTTCGGTGGTTGATAAGTGTATTTACTTTAAAAATCAAATACGACAATACGGGCAGCGGTGCCAAAACCCACAAGGTAAGTGTTACGTTAACACTGAACATAGCCCACAATACGATTACGATGGTAACCGTAAGGTTCATGATGTACATTATAGCCGGTCCGATGTACATACGCACGCGGCCAACGTCTTCAGATAGCCGCGCCATTAAATCGCCTGTAGCATATTTTCGGTAAAACGACTGCGGCATTTTTTGAAAATGACTGTACAGGTCGTTCTTCATGTCGTACTCTATATGCCTCGACATCACAATCAGCGTTTGACGCATGAAATACATAAAAACACCTTTGATAAGGGCAAATGCCAGAATGAGCACCGAAAAATAAATCACACGTCCTGTTACTTCGCTCACTATCTGTTGCTGAAGCGTTGCGTTGGTTTCTTGATGATAGGCCTCGAGGCTAGACTTCACCAAATCAAGCACGTTGCGCACGGATTGTGCAGGGAAAACGGCAAACAGATTGGAAACCACCACAAACAGCAACCCGAAAATAAGCCGGTATTTATACTTTATAAAATAGGGATTCAGGGCTGCTAATGACTTCACCGGTTCCGAATTATGATTTAATGAAAAATGATATAGTTTTGCAAACATCTACAATTATCTCAATAACAGAAACAGCATGTCTACATCACAATCAGCCACGTTAAGTAATGACGGTTTATTCAGTCAGTTAATTAAAACCGATCACGAACAAATCGTTTTTTGTCAGGATAACCACACCGGCCTTAAAGCCATCATCGCCATACACAATACTGTTTTGGGTCCTGGTCTGGGTGGCACCCGCATCTGGAATTATGCTTCAGATGCCGAAGCCATCAATGACGTGTTGCGTCTATCACGCGGCATGACCTATAAAGCAGCCATTTCAGGGCTGAACCTGGGAGGCGCTAAAGCCGTAATTATTGGCGATGCCGGAAAAATTAAAACAGAGGCCTTGATGCGCAAATTCGGTCGTTTTGTAGAAAACCTAAACGGAAAATACATTACAGCCGAAGACGTAAATACCACCACACGCGATATGGAATACGTTCACATGGAAACCGACCACGTGGTAGGCCTGCCCGAATCGATGGGTGGCGGTGGAGACCCCTCGCCTGTTACTGCTTACGGCACATACATGGGCATGAAAGCGTCAGCCAAACATGTGTGGGGCAATGATAGCCTTAAAGGTAAAAAAGTAGCCGTGCAGGGCATTGGCAAAGTAGGTGGCCATTTGCTGGAACATCTTCACAAAGAAGGTGCTTCGCTGTACATTTCAGATATTAACGAAAACGTATTGAAGCATTATGCCTCTAGCCTAGGTGCCACGGTAGTTAAAGGCGATGAAATTTACAGTACTGATGCCGACATTTTTGCTCCATGTGCGTTAGGTGCAGTGCTAAACACTGAAAATATTGCTAAACTAAAATGCAGCATTGTGGCCGGTGCAGCCAATAATCAGCTGGCCGATGAGAATGTTCACGGTCCGATGCTGATAGAAAAAGGCATAGCATACGCTCCCGATTTTCTAATCAATGCCGGTGGATTAATCAATGTGTATCAGGAATATATAGGCTATAACCGCGAAACTGCCTTACGCAATACCGAACATATTTATGATGTAACACTTCAGATATATGCAAAAGCCGAAGCTGAAAAAACACATACGCAAAAAGCAGCCATTGATATGGCCGAAAAACGTATTCACGATATACTAAAAGTTACATCTACATACTGATTTCCGACTTTTTCTCTTACATTTGTCGTCCCATTTTCCAGTAAAAAATGGGACGATTTTTTTACCCTTACGTTCTAACTCATGTTTAACAGACGATTTTACCGCATCAAAACTTTTCAGCAACTGTACGCCTACGGCCAGGATGCCGGAAGCAACCTTTCCCTTCACGAAAAGGCACTATTGAAAAGCCTCGATAAAACCTATGAGTTATACATCTTCCTCCTATCATTTGCAGCCGAATTCAGGTTCTTTATTTCAAAAGAACTGGATCAGCAAAAAAATAAATTCATCCCCAGTCAGGTTCAAATTGATCAGTTGGAAAGGATTTATTCTAACAAGGCACTGAAACTGATGGAAGAATCAGAACAGATAGTCGCCTATGTAAAGCACTTTAAAATAAAATGGACCGGCAGCGATGACCTGATGAGAAGAATTTGGCAGCAGGTAAAAGCATACGAACCCATAGAAGCTTATGGAGCTATGGAATCGCCCGGATTTATGGACGATAAAAAAATGGTTTCGGAATTGTTTCAGTACATTTCGGTTGAGTGCGAATTGCTGGAAACATATATTGAAGAGCGTTACATGAACTGGGAAGACGATCAGGCTTGGGTTATGACCGGAGTACTAAAAACCATTGACCAGCTGAAAGAAAACGGTAAAGTTCCACTCCAATCTTTTCAGCACGATAAAGAAGTGCTTGAATTTATGAAAGAGCTGCTGAAACTTACCGTACAGCACAACGATACACTCACGGAAATGATTGCCTCCAAAACGCAAAACTGGGATGCCGACCGCATTGCCTACAGCGATATGTTGCTGATGAAAATGGCCCTGTGCGAAATCGTGTATTTTCCATACATACCTGTGAAAGTGAGCATCAACGAGTACTTGGAGCTAGCTAAACTTTACAGCACGCCACAAAGCCACGGCTTTATCAATGGCGTTTTAGATAAAATACAATTAGAATTGCGGAAGCAAAACAAAATTCAAAAACTCGGACGTGGACTTGTAGAAAATTAATCACTAATAACGTATACATCACCATGAAAAATCAATTGCTTATTGCCGTCTTTGCCTTTACCGTATGGGCATGTGGCCAGGAAACACCCAAAGCCTCTCCTGAAGTGATACATAACCCGGCATCAGCCGATACGACACTGCAAACAGAGGCAGCCGATACCACCCAGGGTGCCCGAATCGAGTTTGAAAAAACGGTGCATGAGTTTGGCAATATTACGGAAGGCGAAAAAGCTGAATATGCCTTTAAATTTAAAAACACGGGCAATGCTCAATTGCTGATAGCCAACGCAACTGCCAGTTGCGGATGCACAGTTCCCAGCTACTCCAAAGAACCCATTCCGCCACAAGGCGAAGGCTATATTAAAGTAGTATTTGATAGCAAATACAGGGCTGAAGCTTTTGAAAAACAGGTTACCGTTACGTCCAATACACAGCCTACTGAAACTACACTTTACATACGAGGATATGTAGTTCAAAAAGCCGGATCTCCTTCCAATTTTAACGCTCATTAATTTTATAATTTATACTTAACATGACAACATCATCCCTATTACTAATGGCACCTGCAGCCGGTGCAGGCGGAGGTTTAAGTTCATTTCTGCCCCTTATTCTCGTTTTGGTTGTATTCTATTTCTTCATGATTTATCCTCAAATGAAGAAAAACAAAGAGCTGAAAAAATTCCGCGAATCGCTGGCTGAAGGCGATAAAATTGTAACCGTAGGTGGTATACATGCTAAAATTGTAAAACTCACAGATACTTACGCCATCATTGAAAGCGAAGGTACACGCCTGAAACTCGACAGAGGTTCCATAGCTATGGAAGCGAGCAGGGCACTAAACGCCCCTGCCAAAGAAGAGAAAAAATAATATGGTCCGCATCGGAATTACCGGATGTATTGGAAGTGGCAAATCAACCGTTGCACACATGTTCAGGCAATTGGGAATTCCGGTGTACGTAGCCGATGATCGCGCCAAATGGCTGATGGCCAATCATGCAGAAATTCGTAAAGGACTCATACAACTGTTTGGCGAACAGGCTTTTCTTTCAACAGGAGAATTGAACAGGCCGTTTATTTCAGCTGCGGCATTTGCTGATTCATCCTTGCTTGCCAAACTCAATGCACTCGTTCATCCAATTGTTATTCACGATTTTGATATGTGGAGCCAAGGGCAGGCTCATGCGCCTTATGTTCTAAAGGAAGCTGCTCTCATGTTTGAGAGCGACAGCTATAAGCAGCTGGATGCAGTTATTACCGTTACATCGCCCGAAGAACTGCGCATACAGCGAGTAATAAAGCGAAGCGGTTTAAGCAGAGAAGATGTGCAGGCACGAATGAAAAACCAGATGAGTGAGGAAGAAAAAAAATCGCGTAGCCGGTACATCATTACAAACGATGAAGTAAGTGCATTGTTGCCGCAGGTGCTTCACCTGCATCAGCTGTTCAGTGCACAATCAAATAATAGCGCGGAATAGCATAAACAATCCGCCCGCCATAAGAATGGTTACAGGCAGGGTAAGAATCCAAGCAATAAAGATCGTTTTTATAGTTCCCTTTTGTAGATTCTTGATGCCCTTGCTGGCAACCATGCTTCCAGCAATACCTGACGATAAAACCTGTGTTGTGCTCACAGGCAAACCCAGCCACGTAGAAAGACTGATGGTTCCGGCCGCAACCAATTCGCTGGAAGCACCCTGAGCATAGGTCAAATGTTGCTTGCCAATTTTTTCACCAATAGTTTTTACAATGCGCTTCCACCCTATCATCGTTCCGGTGCCTAATGACAGAGATATAAGAAGAATTACCCAATACGGAGCATAGTCTGTAAGTTCTTTCACATTAGCAATCATTCCTTTCAAGCGTTTTTTATCATTCGAACTCAAATTTAAATCAGGACTTTCCGATAATTTTTTTGCCGACTTGCCAATCGTCAGAACATCCTTGCGTAGTGCATACTGCTCTTCTTTGCTGTATTCAGACAAATTGGATTTTGTGGTTACCAGTTGGCTTAAATCAAGTATCAGGTGGTCGAGTTTGGCATATTCCATACTGTCCTCGTAGCTCAGTTGATGAGTATCAATTTTTTTCATGAGGTAATGCACGCTTTGCACATCGCGTTTATATTCTACCATATCCAATTCCTGATCAATGGCAAAATGGGCCGGAACGATGGCAATCAATATCAGCATCATTAGTCCTACTCCTTTTTGTCCGTCATTGGAGCCGTGTGAGAAACTAACACCAGTACAGGTCAGTAACAATACTGCACGAATCCAAGTTGGTGGCGGTGCATTGGTATTCGGTTCACGGAAAATAGCCTTGTTACGAACAAATTGGCGAAGAATATACATGATCATAATGGCCAGACTAAAACCCAATAACGGAGAGAATAATAGTGACATTCCAATATCGGAAGCTTTAGACCAATTTACATAATTGCCCGGTGTTTCGGCCATTACCGAATAGGCTAATCCTACACCTAAAATGGAACCTATAAGTGTGTGCGAACTGGAGCATGGAATTCCCAAATACCAGGTGCCTAAATTCCACGCAATAGCTGTTAATAATAGAGATAGCACAAGTGCGACATTGTGGTGAATGTCGGGATCGGTGAGCACTTCAATAGGCAATAAATTACTGATGCCCATAGCTACAGCTATACCTCCGGCAAATACCCCAATGGAGTTCCAGATGGCTGACCAGGTTACCGCCACATAAGGCTTTAATGAATTGGTATAAATAACGGTAGCAACAGCATTAGCCGTATCGTGAAAACCGTTGATAAATTCAAATGCGCAGGCGAGCAATAAACAAAAAACGAGCAATGCGGTTAAGGTAGGGTCTAGTCCAAACATATGGTAGGTTTTTGGCAAAAGTATAGCAATACCTATGTCCGAATGTTAAGTAATTGTTAAGCCCTTATAAACACTTTTTATTTCTACGCTCATATCACATTATCAACCATTTATCATACATGGTTCATGAAAACAGAATATTTGCAATACATTCGCCCCTCATATTTATAAAATACGTTTATACCATGAAAAAATCGTTGATTCACTTTTTAACAGCCTTCATGCTGTTGGGTTCTTTTCACACCAAGGCCGATGAAGGCATGTGGATGCCCATTTTGTTAAAGAAGTACAATTATGAGAAAATGAAACAAATGGGGCTTAAGCTTACAGCCGAGCAATTGTATGATGTCAACAACTCTAGCCTGAAAGATGCCATTATTTGGTTCAATGGCGGTTGCACGGGTGAAATCATTTCACCCAATGGATTGATTTTAACCAACCACCACTGCGGCTACGATGCCATCGCTTCGCTCTCCACACCTGCCGATAATATTTTGGACAACGGTTTCTGGGCAAAATCATTTGCCGAAGAGCGCCCAAAACAAGGCATGTGGATTTCCATCGTACAGCGCATGGATGATGTTACTGAAAAGGTAATGGCCGAATTGAAAGGTGTAGAGGAAAAAGACAGATCAGCTAAATTGCAAACAATCTATAAAAAACTAACTGACGAAGCCGTAAAAGGGACACATTACGAAGCACAGGTTCGTGAAATGTTTAAAGGAAACGCCTACTACATGTTTGTTTTTGAGCGCTTCACCGACATTCGATTGGTTGGTACTCCACCACAGAACATTGGAAAATTTGGAGGTGACCCCGATAACTGGGTTTGGCCTCGCCACACTGGCGATTTCAGTATGTTTCGCATCTACGCCAACAAAGACAATAAACCGGCTGCATACTCGGCCGATAATGTACCCTACAAGCCTAAGCATTTCTTGCCCGTATCGCTGAAAGGAATCAAGGAAAATGATTTTGCTATGATAATGGGTTTTCCCGGTCGAACCAATCGCTATGAATTTGCCCGAGGCATTGCACTGGCTCAAGATAAAGTGAACCCAACCATTGTCAATCTGCGCGATATCCGACTGAAAGCTTGGAAAGAAGTGATGGAAAAAAGCGAAAAAGACCGTTTGGTACTTTCAGCTCAATACGCCCAGGTAGCTAACTACTGGAAATATTTTATTGGTCAAACCGAACAACTGAAGCGACTTAAAGTATATGAGTATAAAAAAGAGCAGGAAAAGCTTTTCAGCATATGGGCTTCATCAAAACCTGAGTATGCTGCAGTTTTACAAAATATTGATAATGCGTATGACGAGTATGAGCCGTATGCTTTGCAACGTACTTATTTAAGCGAAGGCATTTTAGGCATTAACCTGTTTCAGATTGCCTTGCAACTAAATGGCTACGAAACGGAGAAAGATACAGCCAGAGCTAACCGTTCCCTTGCCGGATTTATTAAAAACCAGGACAGGCTGTACGAAAGCTTCTTCCCATCTGCTGACGAGAAAATCATGCAGCAAATACTGCTTATGTACTACCGGAATATACCTAAAGAGCAACAAGCTCCTTATATGAATACCATTCTTAAAATGGGCAAAACACCGGAAGCGGCAGTGGCCAAATACGCAACCGAAACTTACAGGAAAAGTATGTTTGTAAACAAAGATAAATTGCAAGCATTTCTGAAAAAGCCCGATGTAAAAGCACTAAGAAAAGATCCGGCTTATGCTGCTGTAGCTTCATTCTATTCAATCTATATGGAAAAATATAAACCCGTTGTAGATGCCTTCAATGCAAAAAATATGCGCGAAGGACGCATTTACATAAAAGGCCTGATGGACATGCAACCCGAGCGGGTATTTTATCCGGATGCCAACTCATCGCTGCGCCTTACTTATGGCAGCGTTAAATCATACGAACCTAAAGATGCGGTGATGTATAGCTACATCACTACACTGGATGGTGTGATGGAAAAATACAATCCCAACGATTTTGAATTTGATGTACCCAAAAAGCTGATAGATCTTCATGCTAAAAAAGACTACGGTCAGTATGCGCTGCCCGGTGGTAAATTGCCGGTAGCATTTATAACCAACAACGACATCACAGGCGGTAACTCGGGAAGTCCGGTTATTGACGGTGAAGGCAATCTGATAGGTCTGGCATTTGACGGCAACTGGGAAGCCATGAGCGGAGATATTGTGTTTGACGAAAAATACAAACGCACCATCAACGTAGACGTTCGCTACGTACTGTTTTTGATTGAAAAATACGGAGAGGCCACCAACATCATCAACGAGCTGAAGCTGGTTAAATAATTCCCAAATATTATTCTATAAGAAAGCTACCTGTAACCGGGTAGCTTTTTTTGTGGCAGCCGGTTTTAGCGATTCATAACCTTTCTTAAAAATGCGACACAGTTTTATATTTTTGTTTCAAATACATAATACATGAAACGTAAACTATGCATGGCTCTACTTGCCATTCATGCACTAATTCTTCAGGCGCAAATTATACCTCCATCAGCGGTAACAGGATCTAATCCTTCCAGCCTTAAATGGAAGTATTTTGAAACACCCGCATTAAAAATAATTTTCCCGGACGGAAATCAGAAAGAGGCCGCACGTATAGCCGATATCATCAACTTTATAAGTGACAGCGCTGCAGTTTCTATTGGTGAAAAAAGAAAACACCTGACTATGCTGATTCAAACCCAGCAGGTTATATCAAATGGTTATGTAGGTCTTATGCCCTTCCGAAGTGAGTTGTTTGCCACAGGTATACAAAATCAAAACTACTTGGGTTCACTTGGCTGGATGGATGTATTGGCTATTCATGAATACAGGCACGCCTTACAATACATAAACAACAGGCGTGGACTTACTAAGATGATGTATATAGCCGGAGGAGAAACGCTTTGGCAACTGGCGCAAAACGTAGCCATACCCAATTGGTTTTATGAAGGAGATGCAGTACAAACAGAAACTGTTCTAACAGGGGCCGGCAGAGGAAGAACACCTCACTTTTTTCATGAACAACGCGCGCAGCTTTTAAACGATAAAAAATACAGGTATCAAAAAGCACGCAACGGATCATTCCTAACTTTGATGCCGGATCATTATCGTCTAGGATATGCTATGCTGCATCAGGTGAGATGGGAAAAAGGACCCGATGTGTGGAGGAAAATAATAAAGGATGCCTCAGCGTACAAAGGTTTGCTGTACCCGTTTTCAGCTGCGATGAAGCGCCACACAGGGTACGGTTCACGTAAAACATATATGCGCACATACGATACGTTGCAAACGCAGTGGAAAAACGAGCTGAATGAACAGAAACTAACACCGGTAACGCAGATTTCACCAGAACCGAAACGAATAGTCACCAACTACGAATGGCCATATGCACAAGCAGACGGGAGTATTATATGCAGACGTGAAGCGTACAACAGAACTCAGGAAGTTGTTAAACTATCAGCCGGTAAAGTAACCACCCTGGCAGTTATGGGACTCATGGTAACAGAACCCTACCTTTCGGTGCGTGACGATGTAGCTGCATGGACTGAGTTAACAACGGATAGCCGGTTTATGAACAGAAACTATTCAGACATTGTTTGCTACAGCTTAAAAACCGACTTAAAGCGAAGAGTGACTACCCACTCAAAATTATTTTCCCCTGTTTATTCTCAAAAGCGCAATGCATTTGTTGCCGTTCGTGCCGATGAACAGCTAAGAAATACCATTGTCATTTTAGATGCGCAAACGGGCGCAGTGATAGACAGTATAGCCAATCCTGACAACGATTTCATATCCTATCCTAAATGGAGCAAAGACGATAACAGCATTATTTACGTAGCCAAAACGGGCTACCGCATCCGTTTAGTAAGATACGATATGTTATCACGAGTATTTACTGACTTAACCGTTCCAACGGAGCATGTCATCGAGGGCATTTATCCCGGTAAAAACAGCGTGTATTTCGCATCCGGATTTTCGGGTATTAATAATCTGTATGCAGTAAGTCTTTCAGGCGATAAGCAAATACGAAAACTGAGTAGTGTGAAATATGGATTGATGGGGCCTTCGCTGAATGAAGCGGAGGACACGGTGTACTTTACTCAGCTGGGTATGATGGGGCAGCATGTAGATGCGCTGGCATTGAATACCGTAACGCCTGAAAACTACACAGTGACAGAACCTGAGTTGCAAAACAGATACCGCATAGTAACCACGCCTGTAGAATCGAGAATTTACGATCGCTTACCTAAAAACACAACCTATGAAGCCAAAGATTATACGGGTGCTATACGCAGTGCAAAGCTTCACTCTTGGTCGGTTACAGGCAATCAACAGCAGGCAACAGTATCGCTTAAAGTAAATAACATCTTAAATGATTTTGGTGCTGACCTCACTACCGGAATTAACTTTAATGAAAACGCCTACTTCATAAACGGTCGCATGGACTATGCACGCTACCGATTGCCATTCGGCATACTGGCAGCAGTAAACGAGCGCAGCATTGTAATGCCGGCCAACTTATCCGACACCGGTAAGTATAGCACAAATGCCACCACGTTCACCGAATCTATTTACGGTATAGGAACGTACCTTCCCTACACACGCTTCGATGGCATGTACATTTCCACCGTTAAGCTATATGCCAATGCAGCTCTGGTGAATCTGTTTAACTACGAAATAAATGATAAGTCAGACAATACACGTGAGCTAAGGCCTGCT
Organism: Bacteroidota bacterium; assembly: GCA_046309355.1. Lineage (GTDB taxonomy): Bacteria > Bacteroidota > Bacteroidia > UKL13-3 > UKL13-3 > CAYSBE01. Next base: position 24,771 of record JBKCPL010000021.1, on the reverse strand, counting down.
TTGGTTGAATGCGGCATGGATATGTCGGTAGTACGTGGGCGGGCTATACAAAATCTTCAACCGCGATTCGGTGCACAGCTATCGGTTTATTATGGTACTGCTGTGAATTCAGTAAGCGCATCCAACTTCCGTTTGCATTCTGCTATTTATTTGCCGGGTGCTATGCGCAACCACGGATTTAAGTTTACCGGTGCGTTTAAACAGGAAAGTTTGCAAAACGATTACCGCTTCTTCGATCAATTTACGCATGCCCGCGGATATATTCCCATTCAGGGCGATCGCGAGTGGGTATTTAGTGCAAACTATATATTGCCATTGATGTATCCCGATTTTGGAGTGGGAGGCATAATTTATGTTAAACGAATAAAGGCCAACCTATTCCTGGATCTTTCACAAGTATCACGTACCGAACTGAACAAATCATTTGCCCAAAATTCGGCAGGTTGTGAGTTGATGTTTGATGTTGTGAATCTACAATGGATTAACCTTTCGATGGGCACTCGTTTGAACGCATTGTTAAACACCAATTACTTCGACCGCGACCAAACCTTCGTACAGCAGTTTTATCTGGCAGGCACTTTTTAGCCAACCAGGAGCTATTTAATAAAATTGTTACTCGGAAATAACCAGCCGCTTTACTGTGGTGCCTGCAACAGTTGTAACATGTATGAAATATATACCTGCATGCAGGCCCGTTATCTCTGCAGTAGGCCAGTCCGAATGCTCCATGTGCTCTTTACCCGACACATCTGTAACCTTTATGCTGACTACAGGTGCTTTGAAGGCCACACGAATGCTTACGACATCATTTTCCCTTGCCGGATTAGGATAAAGTGAAAAATCTGGAGTTCTGTGTGTTGGTGAATATGTAATAGCCGTATTTTGATGAATAATACCCAGCGCATCCAGATCGAAACCCGATGAAGGGAATGGTGTTGGCCAAGGATCGTTTATTTTATGGCCGGCAGCATCGCGTGTACAGAATGAATCATGTAAACTGCCTACTGCATCTACCACGCGTATATGTGTTACCGCATCTTTATTCAGCAGCGAATCATCGGGCACTTCATCGAGGTTAAATGGTGTGCCGAAGGGGGAAATGTATTTGCCAGCCAGGTTGTTTATTTTTTCAGCACGAATAGCGCCAAATGGGCCAAGCTGTGAAATGGTATCCGTATAGGAAGAAGAAGGAAACCGAAAAAAATGTATACCGTCTGAACTGACCTCTACAAATGCCAGCTCCAGATAAGCTGCCCCAGTATCCAGCGATTGATCTATAAATCCGTTTTCGAACAACACAAAATCGAAACCCGGGCCATTTTTTACAGGATGATATACATGCAATACAGCAACTCCCCCATCGCCTAGCGAAATAATTCCGTTTCCAGCTTTTCCTGGAATAGATTCTTCATTTCCTGCTGTAGCTTTCCCCAATGTGGTATCTAGGCTGTTTTGCCAACCGCGTAGAACATGGTAGCCTATAGCCCACGCTTTAATAATGCTGCTGTCACGGTGTATTGCCGTACTTCCCGGTATGCCCGCCTGCGGTGCAAACTGAGCCAATAAAGGTGCACAAGCACACACACGAAGAATCAAAAGTACATTACGCAACATATATCCAATTCGTTGTCAAACAGGGATTACGGTTATTCGCCAACTGTTGCAATCACTTTGAGTTCAATGGCAATGGGTGTTGGCAAGCAATTTATTTCCAGTGTGGTTCGGCACGGAGGATTAGATGCAAAATACTCGGCCCATAATTTATTGTATACCGGAAAATCGTCTTTCATGTTGGTCAGAAAAACCGTTACATCAACAATCTTGTCCCAACTGCTTCCGGCATCTTCCAGAATGAGTTTTACATTATTGAATACCGAATGGCACTGAGTAGCTATATCGTAACTAAGAATATTACCTTGTTCGTCAAGTTCAACACCGGGAATTTTTTTTGTTCCGCGTTCACGTGGGCCCACACCCGATAAAAACAGCAGATTACCAACCCTGCGTGCATGCGGATATAAGCCAACAGGCTCGGGTGCTTTATCTGAATGGTGAACAGTTTGATTAGTCATAGCGCAATATTAGGAATTATTTGGAGTTGTTAAATTTCGTGCCCAGGTATCGCATAAAATAGCTGTAGCCACAGCTGCATTCAACGATTCAGCTTCACCCCTTCTGGGTATACTTACAGGAAATTGTACATAAGGCGAAATGTCGGGTGATATACCAGAACCTTCATTGCCAATAACCAGCACAGCATTTTGTGGCATGTGCAGGCCATAAGCCGATTCTCCATTGAGCACTGCACCATATACCGGAAGGCCACAGCCCGCTAAGTATTCACTTAAGGAACAACGAATGGTGCGTACACGTAAAAATGATCCCATACTGGCTTGTACGGTTTTCGGATTGTAAACATCGGCACAGTGCATGCTGCATACAATGTGCGAAATGCCATACCAATCAGCCACACGTATTATGGTACCTAAATTACCAGGATCTTGAATGCCATCCAATGCAAGTATTAGTCCCTGTGCAGTATGCGAGACAAGTTCATTTTCAGGAATCACGGCAACAGCCAGCACCTGACCCGGAGTGGTCAAACTACTCAGTTGTTTCATTTCAGCGGCTGTTACTTCGTGAACATCCATATCGTTTGCAAAAGTGGAATCCGGCTGAGTTATCAACCATTCGTGTGTTGCAAATAGGCTATTTACACGTATTTTTGACCGAAGCAGTTCCACCACTGACTTGTTTCCTTCTACTGTAAACAAGCCGAGTGTATCGCGGTGCTTTTTATGAACCAACGACTGAACCAATTTGATTTTAGCTTTTGACAACATTCGCTTCAGACGGGCAAATGTAATGCTTAAATGCATTTTTGCCGTTCTTCTTTTGCCTGCATGCAGCAGTGTTAAATACATACCGCCTAATATGTCGCTGCTCAAATCCAATGATACACGGGTTGAAGAACCTATTGGTGTTGAATTGGAAAAACAGCTGACCACGCTTTATAAGCAGGTTCCTAACCGTAAACTGTTTGGTTTGTTTAATAGCAGGCCATACTTTTATATCAGAGGTTCGAAGGGCAACGACAATTTCGTTAAAAAATTCATGCGCAATTCATTAGGCGAGCAACCGGTTTTTACCGATTCGCTGTTTATTGACAACACCGTAAAATCCATGCAAAATTTTATGGTCACGAAAGGATACTTCTATCCCGAAATTCGCTATGAAGTAGAAGTCAATAGGCGCAAAAAAGCCAAAGTGACTTATTTTATAAAGCCCAATATGCCTTATAAGGTAATGGATTACAGGCTTCATATTGAAGACAAACAAATTTACGACCTAGTAAATGGCGCAATGGATGAATCGTTTGTAAAATGGTGGAAACCCCTTGATCAGGGATTGCTGATAAAAGAACAGGAGCGAATTATCAATCAGCTTCGCAACAACGGGTATTACGTCATGGGCAAAGAGTTTGTTGACTTCAGTATTGATACCAATGATGGCAAAGGGTTTTGTATTTTATCACTAAATATACGAAACCCTACAGATGATATACACGAGAAATATTACAACAAACAGGTAACCATCGAAGTTGACCCGAACAACCAGGGTGACCGAGGGCTGCTTAAACGCGATACCTTTGCGGCATTCCGTATCATGTATAAGCCTGCCTTTTTCAAGCTCAATCCGGAAGTATTAAACTGCAATATTTTGATGTTGCCTAATAATGAATTCAGGCAAAACTCTATCAACCGAACATACAGCCGTTTAAGCGAACTGGGTATTTTCCGTTTTGTGAATATCCAGAGTACACCATTTGAACGAAACGACAGCTTATTTCTGAATTATAATATCCGACTCATCCCCAATGTTAAATACACCGCTACGATAGAACCGCAAGCCACACTTTCGGATCAAAACAACACGCTGACAGGCCAAGATTTCAGGAATTACGGTGTTGCTATACTCACACAGTTTACTAACCGCAACGTTTTTAGAAATGCCGAAATACTACAACTTACTTTTCGTTCGGCAGTAGAAGCTCAAGGACAAATTAAATCGAGCGGATTTTTTAACAGTACGGAACAGCGGCTTACTGCTGCTGTAATTATGCCACGCACCTTGTTATTTTCAGGTTTTGACCGCAATGAAAAATATTACAGCAACAAAACCATTTTTAGTGCTACCGGTGTGTATGAATTAAACATTGACTACGAACGTCAGGTACTTTCTACCGGCATCAATTACCAGCTGAACAGGCGCTTGACTACACTTTACTTTTGGCCTTTAGAGGTTAGCTATATACGCAGCAACATTCGATCGCCCGAACTTCAAACACAAAGCGCAAACGATATCTTTTTGCAAAACCTATTTACCAACAACCTGATTGCCGGTTCGCGTCTTGGTTTTGTGTATTCAAACAAGGAGGTGGCTAAAGGACTTAGTTTTATTTACCTGCGCTGGGATCTTCTTGATTTGGCCGGCTACCCGCTTTCACTTTATAATCGGCTGGCGGGCGGCACACGTGATGAAGATGGCAGCTACACTGTTTTTGGTGTAAAGTATTTTGAGTTTGCCAAGTCAACCATTGATATTAGGTACAACACGGTTTACGACCAAAACAATAGTACTGTTTTTCGTTTGCTGGCCGGCTATGCCCTACCTTACGGCAATACACGCGATTTTGTTCCGTTTGAACGCAGGTATTTTGTGGGTGGAGCTAACGACTTACGAGGCTGGCGTCCACGTTCATTGGGTCCGGGAGGGTATAAAGCAGCCGACCAACTCGACTATTCGGGCGAGATAAAACTGATGGCCAATGCCGAGTTCAGGTTCAACATGTATAACCGCTGGCTGGAAGGTGCTGTATTTGCCGATGCCGGAAATGTGTGGATTGCAAAACCCAATGAAAACAGGCCGTGGGGAGAATTCGACATCAACCGCTTTTACAAGGAAATCGCCTTTAATACCGGACTGGGTATACGACTGAATCTTGAAATTTTCATCATTCGCCTCGACTTTGCTCTGCCCATGCATGATCCCACTTTCCCCAAAGATAAACGTTGGATAATTCGCGACTTCAGTTCGCAATGGCTACTCGATAACTTTAACTTTAATTTTGGAATCGGTTATCCGTTCTAATTTTCCTGACGGCCCAGCATTTTACGTTCCCACATCATATTTTGTTCTTCCGCAACCATGCGTTTGCGTTCTTCATCGGTGAGCTTCGCAGGAGGCACGCTTTCTTTTATAAAATCAGGTTTGCCTGCATTTATCCATGCCGTGTACCACATGGAACCAACGGTGAGTATTGATTGCCTCATTCTTCGTTCAACCTGATCGCCCAGCATGCGGTGGTACGCTGACGAATATTCTTCGGAGAACTGACGCACGCGTGTTTGCCCTTTCATCTCGTAGCTGTACTTTTTATCGCTATCGTAGCGTTTATTTAACTCGCGCTCAAATGCAAGAACAGAATCTTTGGCAGCAAAACTTCCCTCCGATGCACGCCAGGCCTCTTCTAATTCATTGTTCAAATACTGAGCACGGCCAACAAAGAAATCATACTGATCGCTATACAACTCTGGCAAACGCGATTCCCAGAATGCATGTATGCCCTGTTGCCCGGTCAATTGTCCGTTGTAATTTATTGTAGCATGCAAGGGCACATGCGCATCGGCAATGTAATGTCCCAAATCAGCCGAGAGACGTATAATACGTTCAATATTTTTTTCTTTGAACGCTTCTGTCAGTCTGTTCATCATCAGTTGTATGTGCCACGGAACAATTCCGTATGCTTTCAGTGTATCTTCTGTGTAACGGGCCACGGCATCTTTCCATTTGCGTGGCATGGTATCCAATGGCAATGTATGCTCAAAGTAATCCAAATCTACATAGTGGCGACAAGCCTCTTCTGGATCGCTGTATCTACGCTTGTCAGGGTCAACGGCATGCTCGGTAATGTCTTCCAAATGCGCTTTATAAAACGCAAACAATTCGGGCGGCAGTGTAAATACGGCTAATCGGTTTATTACTTTATGGGCATAAAATCCCCACCCAAATCCCTGGGTCAAAATTCCGGTAAATACAACGAGTACCGCTATTCTCTTCATACTACTCTTCGCGGTTAACTGTATTTACAGAAAACGCAGGAACGCAGCAGCTCCAATATTCGCATTCTTCATCAAACGGATTGGAATAGCGAACGCGTGTTCCTTTGCGTATGAGTATGCTTTCACCGGCTTGCAGCACCACAGTTTCTCCATCCACTTCAAATTGCTTTTGGCCACGCACCACCATTGTTACTTCATCAAACTCCGGTGTTTGAAAAGGCTCTGACCAATGTGGAGGTGCAACCATGTGCGCAATCGAAAAACCCGAATCACGGGTTGAAGCCAGTCCGTAATGCTCTTCAATTAATTTTCCGTCAGTGGTTGGTACCCGAAAGGGCGAGTTTTGTTTTATATATGCCATAGGTGCAAATGTAATACCCCAAAATCACTGTTTATTGAAAGTAGTGTAAAGTTATGAGTATGATGAACTAGTTAACAGTTGAGACTTTTCTAGCTGTTCTCAGTAAATCATGCTTCAAATAGTAGTAGTTAGTAAATATTCAGGAAGATAATTGGCGAATAAGCTGCTGTACCTGTGCATTTTCAGGATAGCGCTGCTGCATGCGTTTCAGGTAGATCAACGCCTTTTGTTTATCGCCACGCAGGTTATATAATCCGGCCATATTGAGCAGCGCCTGGTAAAAATCGGGGTCGCTTTGCAATGCTTTTTCATAATAGTATGTAGCCTGTACATACTGTTTTTGCAACACATACGCAAAGCCCATATTGGTTAATGCATCGGGATGTTTGGGTTGTAGCTTCAATACTTCTTTCAGCAGTTGAATAGCCAAATCACTTTTCCCATTCATAATGCACGCAGCAGCATAACGGGTTTTAAAGTCGGTTTGAAGCGGCATTTGCTCAGTAGCTTGTTGCAACCACTGTATGGCCTCTGAATACCGCTGTATATTAAAATAGGCCTGCCCTATACGGTACATTGTCCATGCATCGCGTACATCACTAGCTTTTAAATTCGCTGCAGTCTGAACAATTACACGGTCATCTTTTTTCAAAAAATACAAATGAATGCGTTCTTCTACACCGGCTTTCCCCGAAAGTGCAAATGCCGAATCCAGCGAGACAGCTTCGCCTTCAAACGATTCGTAATACTTGAGCCATGCTCTCAGTTTTACCGTTTCATCGCTTGCCGTTGTATTAACAGGATATATACCGATGAATTTTTTCGGTTCCGCAGTTTTCATACGTGTGCGGTGAACAGCTATTCTGTGATCGTGAACCGAAACATGCGGAATATCAATAGTCCCCGAACGAGGCATGTGGCAGCTAACGCAGTTATTTTGACTAACTTCTCTCAATTCTGCTTTTTCGGTGCACTCCGATTGCTGCGTGTGGCAATTCAAACAGGCGGTATTGAACACCTGTGTGCCCGTTACCTTCACACTCACATGCGGATTATGGCAAGTGATGCAGGTAAGTTTACGTTGGGCATTTTCAGTACCTGACCGAATGAAACACTTACTTAATTGCAATCGCTGCGCATGCGATGCCATTATAAATTCATCGTCCCGATTTTCGTATTTTGGCGAAAACACATGCATGAAATCACTGAGGCGCATGCCCGGCCGAAAATCGGTGAATTGCTTGCCATTTACCGTAACTGCATTTCCCTGAAGATGGCAACGCTGGCACACATCTATTTGCAAATCCCACGGAAGTTTACGTGGATTTACAATGGTGTAATCAATCTGAGTTGCTGTATCTACCCATTTGCCTTGCAGTTTTTCTTTTACGTGTACTTCGCCCGGACCATGGCAGCGCTCGCAATCAATGCCTCGGGGTATGGTTACAAATTTATTTTCCGAACCTTTCTCGGCTGTGGGCATGGCATTGTGGCAACTCATGCATTCCATGCCTATTGCACGGTTAAAGCGTACATTACGACCTTGTTCAAAGCCCGGTGGCAAATCCCATTTCGATTCCTGTGCATACCATGTCAGCGGCATCTGATACAGAAATCCGTTTATTTCCATCAGATGCGAATTGGTATGCTGCCCCGATCCAACAATATAATCAACGCGTTCGGTGCGTGCATAAACCGTGTCTTTGCCTTTAAGTCTGAACTCGGTAATATACATTGTATCGTTTGTGCGAAACGGATAGTAATGCAAATCGCTGAAGCGGTCATACACTACATGATGCTTACCGAATTGAGCTACACTTTTTTGTGGTGTAGCAGCATCGAATGAGCGGCCCATGCCGGTTTGAATAAACGATTGGTAAATGCTTTCGTGGCATGAGCGGCATGTTTGCATACCCACATACTTCACCGAATCATGGTGATTCAAATATGCAGGTGTGGTGTTTTGAGAAGTACATTGAACAGAAACAACGGTCACTGTTGCAATGCACAACCAAAACAGAATCGGCAAAATGCAGCGAGACGTCATGCCATAGTTATGTTATTCACCGTACGTATCACGCCAAGCTAGCATACCGCCTAGCAGGTTGCGCACGTTCGAAAAACCATGATCCATCATAAAAAGTTTAGCGTTTCCGCTACGTGCACCAGAACGGCAATGCACAATGATTTCATCGTTTTTATGTTGACTCAGTTCGTCCATGTGGTCGGGCAAAGTACCCAACGGAATAAGCCTTGCACCTATATTGTATTCTTCATATTCGTGTGGTTCGCGCACATCTATTACAATCAGGTTTTCGCTTTTGTCCATGCGTTCTTTCAATTCCTGTACAGTTATGTCTTGCATTGTATTAATTGGATTTTATAATTAGTTTTTTTACTGTTTCGTATCCTTGCTCGCTTTTTAGTTTTACTAGGTATATGCCGCTTTGCAAAGCAGGCAACTGGAGTGTCTGCACGTTTCCATTTTGTTTCAGTAGCATTTTACCCGATAAGTCAAACAACTGAATTTCGCTTATCGTTTCATTCGAAGCAAAGATATTCACCACATCGTGTGCCGGATTAGGATACAGCACCACATTCCATTCAGCACGGTTACCAGATAGTTGTATTTCACTCACGCCCACTGGTGGATTCAGCCATTTGCCTACAATGGGCCTAATCATGGGTGTACCGTTTTCAGCCGTGTTGTACCAAAAATCAACGATGCGGTATGCCAAATTTGGATTTTTAGCCGGCTTGCCTTCTACATCAAAGTTTTCGTCCCAGCCTACATTCAGCATATATACCTGATCTTGTTGCCAGCCTACATAAAATTTGCCTGCAGGTAAAAACAACGGAACATCGAATTTGAAGTAGTAAAATCCGTTGTATTGATAAAAATACTGTGGTGATTGAAATTGCACACGTTTTAATTCGGTTTGTCCGGTTCCGTTTCCGTTGGTGTTTATGTCTTTCCACACCATTAAATCAAAGGTACGTGTGGATACATCTTCGAATGCGCGGTTAAAAAACATGCTGATGCCAAACAATGAATCGGGCATTGCCAATTCAAAGGCTAAGGCGACAGCACCGGGTTCGTTTAGTATGCCGTACCCGTTTTCAGCGGTGCCGTCATCGTAGGAAAAAAAGTTGCTGAAATGTGTTTTTACTTCCACCTGATCGTTGGAAAACACATTATCGGAGCTGCTTAAAATATTGGCTCGGTATCGTGAGGTAAATGTCAAGGTATCGCCACTGAAGTTTCCGGTCAGGTTAGCTCCCTGATCAATAATCAGTGAGGTATCCGTTTGTGTGATAAAATTCCCAAGTACCCTATCGTACGTTCCGATTAACGATGCATTCGGGTCGCGAATTTGACGGCTGTAGTCGATGGGATTGCTTATACCATCATTGTTTCTGACTTTTAGGAATTGTTGCTTTCTGGTGAATTTAAAAGTATCGGTTACGTAATGCGAATAAGGCATGGATGCATAGGGCTGTAAAAGCGAGGAAGGGGCAGTTGTGACTGCAATATCGCGGTAAGTGTCTTTTCGGGTTCGTCCTTTGTCAAATTGAATGTAGTCAACATGCCAATGATTTACGTTACCCGTTCGGCTGCCGATATTGCGAAAGGCAATTTGTACATCATCGTGAAACCAACTGCTATCGTTCAGCAATATATCTACTCGTGAAAAACGGTCGGAAGGCATATTGAACGAACTGCGGTTCCAAATAGTTAAAAACTGATTGGGTGCACAGGGATTATTTCGAATTTGTACGATAAGCGAATCGCCAAAATTTGGTCGCTCGCCCAGGCCCTTGGGTTGAATGTAAAAACTTAGGTAAACCGAGTCAGAAATATTTAATCCCTGCAAATTAAACGGCCAGGTCATCAGCGTGTCGCAATAGCCGTTTCCTAAGCCATACGGCTGTCCGCGACTATCTAGCCCATCAAATGTAGCCACATTTAGACTAGGCGGATTTAAGGGAAAATGCCCATTGACATACGTTGAATTGGTTATCCATTTTCTCGCATCGGGAAAAACGGCTGAGGCTGAAAAATCATCTATAAATGGCAAGTACACTTTTTTAGCTACCTGTATTCCGCCTACTAAAAATTGCAACGAATCGGAATTGGAATACGTACCTTTATTGATAAACCGAAATTGAAAATTGGCATGCCTGAAACGTCCGAAGTTGACAAATATTCGTGCATATACATAAGCACTGGTGTTTAGACGTCCGCCCTGCCATACCCGTATCCATTCACCACCGTTATTACGCAATTGTAAAATAAGAGAATCGGTGTTGCGGGTTAAATCCGTTGAGCGGTAATAGAAACGCAGAAAAACCGAATCGCCTGTGGGGAATTGCTGAATATTCATGAGATGCGACACCAACGTATCGGCAAAACCCAGCGTTCCGTTTGCATCATTGTAGGTTTGGTTTAACGCATCACGCATATTGAAAACAACAGCGTTCGTTGCCAACGGCCCTAAGTTGCTAACCTCTACAGGAGCATAGCTCCAGTTGATGGAAAGCGGCTTCTTATCGCGGAAACTGTAATTCAAAAAGTTTTCGTTGAAAGGCAATGTCAACCTATCGGTAATGATGCAGTTGTGCAGCAAAAAAGTTTCGGTATTGCTAACCGATTGCGTGCTGTAGCATACAAACCGGACACGGAAATTGACATCTCGGTAATCGGCAACATCAAACGGTATGATTACATCTACCCTGCTCACCGGTTCATCGGGCGATTTCCAGATGGCGCGGTAATTTCCCGAGGCTGTCAAAAAATCGAGAAGCAGTGAATCGCCTGCCTGCCATGTGCTGCCAGTGCTGTAACTGAATTGTATATATGTACGGTTTTGTGACCCGTTCATATCAATGGCGGCTGAGTTTAACTCATCGCACAGACCAAATGACCCCGTGCCACCGCCATATGGATTTCCTTGTGCATTCAGCGCATTGAACACAGCCGAGTTGCCTGATACGGTTACAAATTTATCCGCCCACAACGTATCGGCCGGAGTATTGCCGAAGAAATAATCGATAAAGGGAAAATTGGTAAACGAACCGTTTTTACCGAAATGATTAGTTCCCGATTGACCTTCAGAGAAGTTACCGGCCATTTTTTCCAACACATGATTGGACTGCAAAGGCACTTTTTGTTCGGTACCACGTTGCGCAAAAACCGTTAGCGATAAAATGCATAAAAAAGCGGAAACGATTAACCGATGTATCATCACTATTGTTTAAGAAATATATCAACGGTACTGCCGGCTTTTAGTGTAGCATCAGTCGAATACGCAGGAACCTGCCTATAAATTCGGGCACCTGACGAATCGGTTATTACACCCTGAAACACAACTGCACCCGTGTTTAACGTTTGGCTGGTTAATAAATTGCGTGCCTCTTCGTAAGTAAGGTCAATCAGGTTCGGTAAGGGTACATCAACCGCATCTACCATGCCGTCTCCCAACACCAAATCGACTGCGCTACCTTTGGGCAGCTTATAACCGGGCGGCACATTTCGTCCGTTTACTTGTTGTTCGAGCACTACATTTTGCGCCAAATCGGGTTTATACACAAGCTGACCGGCTTTAAGTCCGGCACTTTTAAGCATAGCCTCGGCCTGTCTTAGCGAAACATCAATTAAGTTTGGCATCATCACCAACGGTGCTTTATCGGCATTAATAACCAAGTAAATAATTCGCCCTTCCTTCACTTTACTTTCGGGCGAAGGATTTTGGTCGAGTACGCTAAGCTTGGGTTTATCGTCAAAATACAGCGAATCGATAATCAGGTATCTGAGTTTACGCTCATTCAGCAATTGAATAGCATTTTCAACGGGAACACCGGTTATATCTGGTACTGTAAGTGCATCGCCATGGCGCGTAGCCGAACGCAGCACATAGGAAACAGCAGTGAAAATGGCTACTACCGTAAGTATGATAAGGGCAATGTGAACTGCAAAGGTTTTAATCCATTTCATTGAACGCGTGAAAATAAAAATAATTCAGGTATTAACACGTAAAAAAATCACTTAACGGTGCGTGTACAAAACGCTGCCATTACTTCATACGACCTGTGCGTGCGCTACCAAATTCGAGAATGGAATCAATAAACTCATACGGTTTATACCCGTTTAGCGCGCACTGATGAAATATGGCCGTAGCGGGAGTCATGCCGGGCAACGAGTTCACTTCGATGAAAACCACATCGGTATGCTTTTTATAAATACGAACAAATGCATCAATACGGCAGTACCCTTGAACTCCCAGCACCCTGGCTCCCTGCATCAGTACTTGCTGTACATGCCTGCTAATTTGTTGCTGTTTGCTTTTTTCCTTGTCGTACCTGGCCGGAGTGATGTTTTGCCCCTGCCCTGCCAGAAATTTTTCTTCCAGACTTAATATCTCACCTTCGGCCAGGGCTTCGCTTGGTTCAAATGTTTCGTACGAAACTTTATTGTTCTTGTAATGGGTGAGCATGCCGCCTGTTATTTCCAGAAAATGCTCGGCACCGGCACGGTCAATAAACTTCTCAATAAGGAAGTAGGCTTTTTTAGGAAATTCTTCTTTGGGTTTCAGCTGAAGCTTTTTAATAAGCGATTGAGTGAGCTGAACAGATGGCCTAAATACCCCCTCGGCATATGCTTGAAGTTCAGTTCTGTTTTTGATCTTCTTTACCGCACTGCTACAGCCATCGTCAGCAGGCTTGGCAATTATCGGATAACCCATTCGGTCAGCTTCTGAAAGTATTCGGTTCTTTGACGCTTTCCAGTCTTTTTCATGAACCAGCATATGGTCGGCAACCAAAAAACCGTGCTTTCTTAACAGTTCGTTGGTTGTGTATTTGTTGATGGTAATTTGTGAACTGTCATAACCAGACCCGTTGTAAGGCAATCGGTAACGGTCAAGTTCACGTTGAACAGTACCGTCTTCGCCCGGTCTACCATGCAAGGCAATAAATACACAATCGGCTTCTTTAGCCAGTTGTGTGTACGTAATTTTACGAGGTTTATCTAACGCATGCACGTTACCATAAAGCTCAAGCAATCCTTTGCATTCTTTTGTAATACTGGACACTATAGGAGCACGGCTGTAGTGCATGATTTTATCGCGTATGTCGTCTGCATTATCCTTAAGCATAATGTTAATAGGAATTCGATACAGCGTATGCGATGTGTCATCACCGGTTACAAAAACAGGAAAAGGATCGTACTTGGACGATGAGGCCAGCTTCTCATAAATATTTCGACCGCTTTCAACTGAAATGTGACGTTCGGTGCTGTATCCGCCCATAAGCACAGCTACCCGTTTTTTACCCGCTATTTTTTTACGGTTTTGACTGATGTGCTCATCCAGTTTCTTTAGTAGTTGTGATGTTTCATGGTGGCGATTCCATGATGCGGCACGCTCATAAAGAGAAGTGCGTATGATGTAAGTTAGAAACTGTGAAGGGTTAAGACCAATTTCAGCCGCCTGATGAAAAAAGAAAGACGATGGCATCATGCCTGAAGTAGTGTTCGGGTCGTTCAGAAAAATACGTCCTTTTTTATCGTAAAATCCATCGATACGTGCATACACATGAAAGTTGAAGTATGAAAACAACTCTACACACTTTGCGCGAATACGTTCAATTTCAGCATCGGGCAATTGTATGGGTGTTATTTTACGGCTGAGGCCCGGCAAGTATTTGCTGCGGTAATCAAACACCTCATTGCCTTTAACAATTTCGGTGGGTGGCAGCGCTACCGGTTTGCCATCGGCATTGCGTATAACAATGCAACTAAACTCACGGCCGCTGATGAAGGATTCAACTAGGCATTCGGTTTCGCTGTAAATCCCATGCAATTCTAATTTGTCAGCTTTCGATTTTTGCAACAGCTGCATCAGTGCATCGGGATGGTAGAGGGTTTTTCCGTCCACTACGCATGGGAAACCAATACCTTCCCGTATATCCGCAATTTTCTGCAGATGCGCAGCCTGTTCGGTTTTTGTTTGCTTTCGCCAAGCAGCAGGCTGCACTGTGTATATAAAAAAGGCTTTGTTCACGGCCTGTTCAAAGGCTTTAAAATCAGCAGGTGCTATAACACTAACGCCCACCGATGAACCTTGATTGGCCGGTTTTACCACGCAGGTTGATTTCAATTGGCGAAGCAACCTTGCGTGTATGTGTTTGCGGTTTTCACTAAACCATTGTTCACGGCTGATAGATAGTGTATCGGGCGAAGACATTCCTGCCTGCTTCATGTATTCTTTTTGCAAGCGCTTGTTCATACCGGCAGCCGAGGGTAAAATTCCTGAACCGCTGTAGGGAATTTGATGCCACTCCAACAAACCCTGTATACTTCCATCTTCGCCAAACTGACCATGCAGGGCTAAAAAAGCAAAGTCGATATGGTTTTTCAATTCGTGAGGTTTAATCACTTTGCCTAACTCACCGGCCATCTGAATTCCGCTGTCTGCATAAGCCGATTCTATACTTTCGGCATAAATCTGAACCGAACCGGCAGATGGTGTAATGTAGTTAACCGGAGGGTAAAAATCACGTATGCTTCCTTTGTAAATATATTTCCAGTCGAGCAGTATTATATTATTGAAGCTATCAACAAATAAGGGTACGGCATCGAACAGATTTTTATCCAGGTTATCGTAAACGGTGCGTCCGCCAGCAAAGCTTACTTCACGTTCACGAGAATTTCCGCCAAAGAATATTCCAATACGCATAGTTAGATTATTGTTTTGCATCAAATATAAACGTGGTGAGTGCATGACACGCATGCAGTTGTTCACAAAAAAATGGCACGATGTATGCTTTTTACAGCAAATTATTTCACAAATTTGCAAGACCCAATTAATCATTTGTCCTATGAAACGTATTTCTTTCGTACTCACTTTTTCGCTGGCTGCCCTATCACTATTCGCTCAAGATAAACAGACTTTGCCTGAGCTCACCCTGAAGGATGTAAACGGTAAAATGGTCAATGTAGCCGACTACAGCCGCAGCGGAAAAATTACCATTATCAGTTTTTGGGCTACCTGGTGTACACCGTGTAAGAAAGAATTGTCCAATATCAACGAATTATTGGATGACTGGAAAAGCAAATACGGACTTCAGCTTGTTGCCGTGTCAACCGACAACGCACGAAACGTAACCAAAGTAAAGCCGTTTGTTGATGGACAAGCATGGACATTTGATTGCCTGCTTGATGTGAACGAAGACCTAAAACGTACACTGAATGCGCCTTTTATTCCTTTTACCGTGTTGCTTGACAAAGACGGAAAAATCGTATACACACACACCGGCTACATAGAAGGTGACGAGTTTACACTGGAAGAAAAAATCAAGAAACTGGTAGCCGGAAATTAATACACGGCTAACTCTTTATTCGTTTTATACCTATTTCACGACTTTGCCCCTGTACTAGTTAGGTATATCCTAAACAGGGCAACTAGCAGTATCAAATGCTGCACATTAACTATACTTTTTGTTTCTTCAGCAGGCGGGCCATATAAAATCCGTCTTTGTCATCGCTTGGCCATGTGCGGTGTTCTTCTTCAAGTGTATATTCTGTATTGCGACTTAAGAAGTTTCGCACCTGATCTTCGTCTTCCGAAGGCAGAATGCTGCATGTTGCATACACCAGTTTTCCACCCGGCTTAAGCATGACGGTGTATTCCTGCAAAATAGTGAGCTGCGTTTCACGAATGCGTGCTATAAACTCAGGCGTCATTTTCCATTTAGCATCGGGGTTTCTGCGCAGCACCCCCAATCCGGAACAGGGCACGTCCAGCAGCAACCTGTCGGCTGTATTAGCCAATCGCTTCAGGATTTTTGCATCCGTCAGTGGTCGTGTTTCTATGCAATCAACTCCTGCCCTTCGCGCACGTTTACTGAGTTCGTCCAATTTCCATGCTTCACTGTCGAGCGCAATAATTTTCCCCTTGTTTTGCATAAGTGAAGCAATGTGCAGTGTTTTGCCTCCTGCACCTGCACATGCATCAATCACCCGCATACCCGGCATTACCTGCATGAAAGGTGCAACAAGTTGAGATGCCACATCCTGAACTTCAAAATAGCCTTGGGCAAACAAGGGTGAGTTGAACAAATTGGTTCTTTTTTTAAGTATCAGTGCATCGGGTGCATCTGTAGCTTCCATGCAATCGATGTCGCTTTCCTGTAACAGCGACTTCAGTTTAACTTTGGTTGTTTTTAACGTATTCACACGTATGCACAAGGGAGCTGATTCGTTCAGCGCTTTCATTTCAGCATTCCATTTCGTGTGCAGTTCAGCTTCTCCAAGCTGCTGTAACCAATCAGGTATGGAGTGCATCACTGCCAGCAAGTGTTCGGATTCAGCAAATCGCTTGAGTACGCTGTGTGCGTTCAGGTTTTTCCATTCTGACCAATCGGCCATTTGCTGATTACGCCATATGCGCAACGCACCCAGCATAAGCCACAAGGCGGCCTTATCGGTTCGGTCAGTTGTAAACGTAACATATTGAAGCAGCCTTTTCCACCTTACTAAATCGTACGTGTGTGAAGCCACAAAAGCGCGGTCGCGTGAGCCCCATTGGCGATGTGATTTCAGGCAATATTCAATCACCTTATCTGCATACAGAGATTGGTTAAAAATATCGTCACAGTTTTTAACTACTGCCTCAAATAATAGTTTATGCAATTTTGGTGCACTCATCACTCCGATTGTTTTAAAACGCGCAACGCTGTTGGAAAATAATTATTGATACGGTTGGGCAACACATTTACCCAGCCTAGCACTAACCCATCGTAGGTAACTGCTGTGCGTCCGGATGCACCAAACGCTTCTCGTGGCAATGTGTCTCTTCTTAAATAGGCCAGTGCGTGCTCCTTTCCTACCTCAGCTCGTTGTTCGCACACAAAGTCGGTTGAAAGTGAAAGCGCATGTGAAGGAATAAAGGTTTTTCCTTTCCATTCTCCTGCCTCTATGCCAGCTACTAGCACATTCAACCTGATTTGTAAATACAAAAAAGCTGCTGCATGCGGCTTATGTATTAGTCTGAGTGTTGACTTCTGTGTAAGGAACGTTTCATAAGCATCCGGCTGCTTCAGGTATTGCGACCAGCTTGTTTCCACAACCGGTTTACCTGCCGATCGGGTGTGCTTTTCTTTAGTTGATAATGTATCCGAAGTACCGATAGGTTTGCGCAGCATGGCCATAAAAAATCCTTCGCCATTCAGCTTATGAGGCATAAAGCGGTAAGCATGCATGGAGCAACCATCTGATTCCGTTACTTGAACTATTCCCCATTCATCGGGAATAGAAAGATTAACGCACTCGTAGCCCTGTATAATCAACTCTTTCAGCTGTGCTTCATTTTCCAGTGTGTTATACGTGCACGTTGAATACAGTAAGTACCCACCGGGTTTCAGAGCGGGAAGTAAATCAGCCAGAATACGCTGCTGACGGGCAGCACAATGCAGTACATGCGATTCACTCCATTGATCAACAGCTGCTGCATCTTTACGAAATAGCCCTTCGCCTGAGCAAGGCGCATCCACCATCAGCACATCAAAAAAATGTGTGCAACGTCCTAACTGCTGCGGGTCGTTGTGTGAAACGATAACGTTTGAATATCCCCAACGTTGTAGGTTATCGGTAAGCATTCCAACTCGCGAACGAATACTCTCGTTGCTTACCAGCAAATCCGTGTTGTGTAAATACGAAAGCGCCAGTGTACTTTTTCCTCCGGGCGCTGCACATGCATCAAGCACGGTTAGCGGCTGCGAGGATGAAGACCTTATGTAGTTAAAGGCCTGCGCCAAGAACATGGAGGAAGCCTCCTGAACATAATACGCACCTGCATGCCAAAGCGGATCGGTAATAAAGGACGGACGAGTTGGTAAATAATAGCCGTAGGAACACCAGGGAACAGATTCACTTGTTGAAAACGGCAATTCCGCTTTTTTTGCCGGATTTAACCGAATGCTGGTTTGGGTTGCACGTTCGAGCGCAGCAAAAAAGGAGTCGGCATCGGCTCCCAGCAATGAACGCATGTATTCAGTAAACCGGCTAGGTAAGTTCAACCTGTATTGTATTTAAGCAAACATAGGTGTAAAATCATGTATGGCAAGCCTGTGCAGATACAAAAAAAAGGAGTTGCACACGGCAACTCCTTTACATATCAATAAATCTTATTCGCTTAGTCTTCTACGATGACTACGCGCTCTTTATTTGGCGATTCAATATTCACAACTTTCATGTTCTTTTTAATCAGTTGCTTACGCTGACGCGATACAGTTTTATTCTTTCTGTCTTTTCTTTTGTATCTGGTAAATGCCATGACTTTAAAATTTTAGTGGTGCGAAAGTAGTGTTTACTCTAAAGAAAACAAAGTTTCTACCAAATTTTTGCTCGCTTATCATCATCCAGCCACATTTTATCGCCTTTTTTCACGCTAAAAGCCTGATAAAACTGTGGCATATTCACCAGTGTGCCATACACCCGGTATTGCTGAGGCGAATGGGGATCGGTTAGCACCTGATTGCGGATGTACTCCGGACGTGCATGGCCCCGCCAAACCTGAGCGAAACCAATGAAAAAGCGCTGCTCGGGTGTAAAGCCGGCAATTTTATCTTTTTTCTTTCCTTTTAGTGAAATCATATACGCATCATAAGCCACGGTAAGGCCTGCCAAATCTGCAATGTTTTCGCCCAAGGTAAGTTCACCGTTTATAAAAACACTATCTAATACCTGATACGAATTGAACTGATTTACCAGCACCTTGGTGCGTTCTTCAAATTTCTTGCGGTCATCGCTGGTCCACCAGCTGTTAAAATTCCCTTTTGCATCGTATTTGCTGCCCTGATCATCAAACCCATGCGAAAACTCATGGCCGATTACAGCTCCAATAGCCCCATAGTTTACGGCATCATCGGCTTTCGAATCAAAGAATGGAGGTTGCATAATGGCAGCCGGAAAAACAATCTCATTCATCACCGGGCTATAGTAAGCATTTACGGTTTGAGGCAACATATTCCATTCTGTTTTATCAACCGGTTTGCCCAGCTTATCTATCATTTTATCATAATTAAAGGTTGCGCACCTGTATTGATTAGCCAGATACGAATCGGTTGTAATGCTCAATGCCGAGTAGTCTTTCCATTTATCTGGATAGCCGAGTTTACGGTTAAACGATGCCAGCTTATCCAGCGCCTTTTGCTTGGTTTCAGGACTCATCCAGTCAAGGCTTTCAATGCGCAGGCGGTAGGCCTCACGCAGGTTATCTACCATTTCATTCACTTTCTTTTTCGCCTCTTCACTAAAGGCCACTTTCACATACTCCTGGCCCACCAGCTCACCTATCATGCTGTTAGCAGCCGACACCATTCGTTTCCAGCGTGGTTTCTGCTCTTTGGTACCTTGTATGACAGTTCCAAAGAAGCGAAAACTTTCTTTACCAACCGCATCATTCAGTGCACCTGCGGCATCCGACATAATTTTCCACCGCAGGTAGTATCGTAGCGCTGCAATTGGCTGTTCGCTTATGGCTGTGTTCAAATAGTTGAAAAATGCAGGTTGAGCTACTATAACCGTATCAGGCATTTTCTGCGCCAATCCTGTAACGGCCATGTATTGATCAAGGTTAAAGGCACTCCACTGAGTGCGTAATTCGCCTAGCGCTCGCTTGTTGTACTTTTTTTCCATGTTTCTGTTCTCCACACGAGTCATGGAAGCCTCGGCCAGTCCGGTTTCCAGTTTCAGTATATAGTCTGCTGCCAGCTCAGCCTCTTTCTCGCTAAAACCGAATAGTGTGTACATGGCACGTATATGTTTTATATATTCTTCACGCACTTTCTTCGATTTGGCATCTTGTTTAACATAGTAATCGCGGTCAGGAAGTGTTAAACCTCCCTGCGAAAACCAAACCATGTATTTGGTATTGTCTTTTACATCCAAGCTAACATACATGCCAAAAAATGCACCTATGCCCTGTCTGTGAAGACTGCCCAGCAATTTAGCCAAATCGGCTTTGTCATTTAGTTCATCAACGCGCTTCAAAACCGACAATGCAGGAGTGGTTCCTTCGCGTTCAAGTTTTACTGTATCCATTGCCGTGCGGTAAAAATCACGCACTTTTTGCCTTACAGTTCCAGGCTGGGCATTTACGTCTGAGGCGGCATCCTCCAGTATTTTACGAAGAGTTTCCGTATTGTTTTCATTCAGCACATTAAAATTGCCCCACCTGCTTTCGGTTGATGGAATAGGATTATTCTTAAGCCAGTTGCCATTAACAAACTGGAAGAAATCGGTTTGTGGTTTTGTTTTCTTATCCATACCACTTACCTCAATACCACCGGTGTGGGTTCGGTAAATAAAAGCTGTAAGCACCAGTACCAGGCCTGTAGCAACGATGATGTTAAATTTTTTCATACAGAAAAGTTGAATTTAGTTATCGGCAAGTATATTGTTTTGAGGTTACATAAACACCATACTCTGGTTACCGCTATTTGGAAAAAATCAATGGATAAACTGTGGGATTTTTCTAAGCAATTTTAAAAAAAGTGTTGGGGGAAAAACCCTTGCCCCGGCAATACGCCACGCCTTGTAATCTTCAAAATGCGAGCGCATCCGATTTCGAACACTTCGGTTACTTTGGCCTCCTGTTCGCATTTTTACCAGCACCTCATCAATGAATGCAATGCTTATGCGATGTACATAAAATAGGCGAATAAGAATTTCATAATCCGATGAGAAAGCTAATTGGGTATTGTATCCTCCGTATTTCTCGAATATAGTTTTGCGTATAAATACCGTTGGATGAGGCGGCATCCAGCCCGTTAAAAATTTGCTGCGTCTGTATTTGCCAGACCGCCATTGACGAATAACTTTTCCCTTATCGGCATTGCTGATGTAATCCAAATTGCCGTATAATGCATCTACATCGGGCCCAAAACGATTGGCAATCTTGCGCAATACGTTTCGGTGTGCGTAAAAATCATCGGAATGCATAATACCAATTATTTCGCCCGAGGCTAATGATATTCCCTTGTTTAATGCATCGTACAATCCTTTATCGGGTTCGGAAATAATATGATGAATACGGTGTGCATACGATTGTATGATTTCGTACGAACCGTCAGTTGAACCGCCATCAATCACTATGTATTCCAGATTAGGGTAGGTTTGCTGCAATACAGATTCCAACGCATCTTTTACGTAGTGAACATTATTATAAACGGCTGTGATAATAGTGATACGCGGCTGATTACCCGGATACATCGATGTGTGTCCCAAAAGCTGATCATAAAACTGAAAAGTTTGAGACAATACACGATCCATAGAGAATTCGTTAACTGCTTTTTGACGAGATGCATGACCCATAGCCAAACGCAAATCACGGTTGCGCAAAAGTGTACCTATACGCATGGCCATCACATGCGAATCTTTTACAGGAACTAAATACCCATTCGACCCGTCATCCACGCACTCCCTGCAACCGGGGGTGTTTGTTGTAATTATCGGACGACCAACCGACATAGCTTCAAGCAGGGCTTTAGGCAAACCTTCACGGTATGATGGCAAACACATAATATCACACTGCACACACTCTTCCAGCATATTATCCATATGGCCTGTCCAGCACAGATAGTCAGGTATTTCAATTGATCTTAGCTCATCTGCAGTCAACGACTTCGGATTTCCGGGATCTATGTCTCCTATCATTAAAAATTCGGCTCTGCCCTCCCACTCCGTCCTAAGGCTCACAGCAGCCTGTATGAACTCTCTTATTCCTTTATCCTCTAAAAGTCGACCTGAAAAAATGACACGCAACCTGGGTTTAATAACCGGAGATGCGTACATCCAGTGATGAACATCAATACCCGCTCCACGTATCAGCTTATAGTTGTTGGCCGACAGATATCCCTGCTCTTTGTAAAATGCAAGATCGTCCGGATTTTGAAAGATGTAGTTTACCTGTCGTCCCTTAAGCACAACATTCATGAGCACTCGTATTATCCAGAATGAAAGAGTTCGATACGTGTTAATAAATGCATATCCCAAGCCGCTAATCGCATTTACCACTTTTACATTTAACAAAGTGAAACGGGCAGCTAAGCTACCGTAGAGAACCGGTTTAATGGTTACGTGATGTATGATAACTGGCTGTAATTTAATATACAAGCGCCACAACTTAAGTAGCACCCTGAATTCGGCAAACGGGTTAATGCCGCTTCGGCTGAGGTTTAAATCGAAGAATTGTATGCCTTGGCTTTTTATCCATTCACCCTTCCCGGTATCTGTAGCAATAACAACAGCTTTATATCCCTGTTTTATTGCCTCTAGTGCTAGGGCTAATCGATGGGAAATAAAGAACCAATCTGTATTCACAACATAAACTATAACTTCATGTTTTCCGAGATGTGTCACTACTACATTGCTGTATATTGAAATTATTTTATGCTCATCAAATTCTTCATACATTTTTTGCCGGCTGGCATCACCCATTTGCTGTAGTTCCTGAGGTGTTTTAGCTAGTATAAGCTCCATTTTGTCTGCCAGATCTTCGGCATTGCGTACCTCACATAAATATCCGTTTACATCTTCATCAATCAATTCTATGCAGCCCGGCACGTTTGAGGCTATGAGTGGTCTGCCCATAGCAGCAGCCTCCATCAATACTTTTGAAACTCCCTCACGGTATGATGGAAGAACAACCACATGAGCATTGGCAACATGGGGCCGTATATCGTTGGCCGAACCGAGGTATTCAACAAATCCTGACTGCTGCCACTCATTCATTTGCTTCATCGATATGGCTGTAGGGTTATCGCTTTCTGCAGGGCCCAACAATCGAAAACGCAGATTTGGATATTTACGTTTTAACATACGCGCTGCTTCCACGAACTCATATACGCCTTTGTCGGTAAGCATGCGGGCTATTAGTATAAATGTAAATCCATAGGTACTGGGAAGTACTACTTTTTTGAATTCACGCAGGTTTACCCCCTCTCCGGGTAAATGAAAAACCTTATCAGGCGCTACCAGTCTATTCGATAAAAAATCATCAATATCCGACTTATTTAAGAACCATACCTGGTATGCATACCTCAGTGCAAAGCGATATAAACGTTTGACCTGACGGTTAATCCATGTGTTGTTGATGAACACGTAACCAAGCCCTGTAACAATAGCTATGGAGCGAATGTATAGCAATGAAGCGGCCATCGTTCCATACACGTTTGGCTTTATGGTGTAGTGAAAAAGCAAGCCCGGCTTAATGCGCTTGTAACATAAAAACAGGCGAATGAATAATTTGATATCTGCTATCGGATTGACAGATCGAGTAGAAAAATTAACGGGGTGATGAATGCAGCCCAACTCAATCAGGTCGGGCGTTTTGTAATCGTAAGGACAAATAACATGAACTTCATAACCCTGAGCAACAAGATTGGCAAGCACTCCTTTGCGAAAGAAGTACATACTGTAAGATGAGTTGGATACAAAGGCTATTCGGAGTTTGGAGTTCACCCGGCACGATTAATTATGGCGGTGAATATAATCAGATTGATTGGTATAATTTCTCATACCCCTTCACTGTGTGCTGAATATCAAACGATTTTACCCTATTAAGTGCATTCACCGAACAACTTCGGTAAAGGTCGGTGTCATTCATCAATTGATTCATTTTATTTGCTAGGTCAGCAGCATTTCCTGTACTGAATACCACGCCTGCAGGGCCCACAATACTTTTTAGTGCAGGAATATCACTGATGATGTTTGGCAATGCTGCAGCCATACTTTCAGCTGCAGTTAGCCCGAAACCTTCGTGCACGGATGAAAAAACATGAATATCTAAACCGCTATAAAACGACTGGATATCATCTATAAATCCTAGAAAGGTTACTTTATTCTGTATCCCTAATGTTACAACTAGTTTTTTGCAGTATTCAAGCTGACTGCCGCTGCCGGCCAAAATAAGTTTCACCGGTTGCTTCATTAAAGCAATTGCACGTATAACAGTTGCTTGATCTTTCGGGTACTCAAATCGCCCGGCCATTCCAAAAACCAGCGGTGTATTTGTTTTAGCCACAACACCTGAAGTAAGCCTTATTCCATTCGTGATGGTAATAACTGATGTAGGCTTACAACCTTTTTGAATGAGTGCACGGTGCACGTCATCTGAAATAGCAACAACCCTAGACAAGCTATTATACATCCACCTGTCTATTAAACGCAGCAATGCAAAACGCTGACGTCTGTTATCGGTTCCATGCTCGGTATAGAATATGGGCACA
>JBKCPL010000020.1:0-35079 GCA_046309355.1 Bacteroidota bacterium | reverse complement strand
TGGCTAGCGTGATAGATCTTCCAGCCTTCCTTGTATAATTTCATCCACTACACTCGGGTCGAGCAGTGTGGTCGTATCTCCCAGATTAGAAGTTTCTCCTTCAGCTATTTTCCGCAATATTCTGCGCATTATTTTTCCGCTACGTGTTTTGGGCAACGCACTTACGAACTGAATGTTATCCGGACGTGCGATAGGACCTATAACACGTGACACTGTTTGCATAACTGCATACCGCATTTCCTGCGCACCGGCATGTATATGTTCGGCCACTACGTATGCATATATACCTTGCCCTTTCACCTCATGCGGACAACCCACCACAGCACTTTCTACTACACCCGTGTGGCTATTTATTGCATTTTCAATTTCGGCAGTACCTATTCTGTGACCGCTTACATTCAACACATCATCTACGCGTCCGGTAATGCGGTAATTTCCGGCTTCATCGCGCAGGCATCCGTCTCCGGTAAAATACAAATTTGGATAGGTTGAAAAGTACGTTTGCCGGCAACGTTCATGATCGCCCCATGTAGTGCGCAGCATACCGGGCCAGGGCTTGCGTATGCATAAGTTGCCGCTTACGGCATTGCCTTGTATTTCGTTTCCGTTCTCATCTACCAGCACAGGATCAATGCCCGGCAAAGGACATGTGGCGTGTGCAGGCTTATGCGGTGTTACACCTGCCAGATTGGAGATTAGAATTCCACCCGTTTCGGTTTGCCACCAGGTATCTACAATCGGGCATCGTTCGCGTCCGATATGTTTATAGTACCACTGCCAGGCATCTTCATTGATGGGTTCTCCTACTGTTCCTAATACCTGTAACGAATCCAGTTTTTTACCCTTCAATGGATCGAGGCCAAAGCCCATCAGACTTCTGATAGCTGTGGGTGCAGTGTATAAGCTATGTACCTGGTGTTTATCTACTATATCCCACAGCCGACCGGCATCCGGGTAGGTGGGAATTCCTTCAAACATCAGCGTGGTGGCCCCTGCGCTCAGCGGACCGTAAATAAGGTAACTGTGTCCGGTAATCCAGCCGATATCGGCTGTACAAAAATGAACTTGTCCGGGTTTGTACTGAAATACATTTAAAAAAGTGTAGTTAGTCCATATCATATAACCGGCTGTAGTATGCACTACACCTTTGGGTTTTCCGGTTGAGCCCGAAGTGTACAAAATAAACAGAGGGTCTTCTGCATCTACCGGTGTTGCCGCAAATACCGAGTCATCGCCATTTTGCAGTTCAGCTTCAGCCAGCAGCATTTCTTCGTCCCACCACACATCGCGGCCTTTGTGCATGGAAACAGCAGCGTGTGTGCGGTTGAAAACAATTACGTTCTTCACTTGATTATTTCCTGTAAGTGCATCATCTATCACTGCTTTCAGCGGAATATCTTTTGCTCCGCGGAAAGCGCCATCGCATGTAATAACAAATTCGGCTGAAGCATCGTGCAGCCTGTCGGAAATAGCCTGAGCCGAAAACCCACCGAATATAACAGAATGAATGGCTCCGATTCGCGCGCATGCCAATACAGCGTAAGCCAATTCGGGTATCATTCCCATATATATACATACCCTGTCTCCTTTTTTTACACCCAATCGGGTAAGCATACGGGCCACCGTACATACAGTTTTGTGCAATTCGTTGTAGGTAATTATTCGGGCCTCCTCTTCGGGACTATTCGGCTCCCAGATTATAGCCGGCTGATTGCCTTTAGTGTGTAAATGCCGATCGATGCAGTTTTCGGTAATGTTTAGTTTTGCCCCTTCAAACCAGCGTATGCGCGGCTCAGTAAAATTCCATGTAAGCACCTTATCCCATTTTTTCTGCCAATAAAAGTGTTCGGCTATTTCGGCCCAAAAGAGTTCCGGATTTTCCAAACTTTTTTGCCTGGCCTGCATATATTCTTCGATGGATTTTATCTGATAAGAAGTCATATATCGTGTATTGTTAAACGAAAATAATATTTGTAGTGAACTCCTTATTATGTATTATTGAATAGACTTACACAAAATGAAAAAGAACATCATACCTATTTGCATGTTGATTCTTATTTTAGCAACAGCATGCAACACCACACGTGTGGTAAAACCAATTGAGCAGGGTTCACTGCAAGTAGGCGCTAATCTGGGCGGGCCGCTTATCACCATGGGTAGCTTACCATTGTTTATGCCTTTATCATCTGTGCACGCTGCCTACGGACTCAAAGAAAAAACCACGGCATTTGCTTCACTCCACACCACCGCCCTTTTATTCGGAGTGTTTCAAACAGACATAGGAATTACCCAACAACTTTTAAAGCAGAAAGGAATGATTCCGGGAGTCAGTGTAAGTCCGATTGCCAACATGATGATTGACCATTGGAAAGGCATATTTAGTTTTTACCCTCAGCTGGACGTTAATGCTTACTGGAATTATAAAGGTAAGCCTCACTTTTTTTATACGGGCTTAAACAACTGGATAGAACTTAGAAGTAAAAAAGCGCATGAACAGCCACAAAACTTAACGTTTATGCCTGCCTGGCATTTCGGCCATCAATGGTCGGGAACCAAATACAATGTCCAGCTCGAAATGAAGTATATCG
The DNA here is from genome assembly GCA_046309355.1 of Bacteroidota bacterium. Classification (GTDB taxonomy): domain Bacteria; phylum Bacteroidota; class Bacteroidia; order UKL13-3; family UKL13-3; genus CAYSBE01. Next base: position 32,491 of record JBKCPL010000020.1, on the reverse strand, counting down.
GTTTTACACAATCCAATAAGGATATCGTAGTAGACTACATATCCCCTTCTGATAAAGGTGCGCTTGGTTTATTTTTAAGTATTAACCGCAAATTTTAAACTCACATGAAAAAATTAGTTTTTGCCGCTGCACTGTCCGTACTTATTTCATCGTGTTTACGCATGGACGATTTTCTGTTTGGCAATGAGAAACTGGATAAATATAGCCTTGATGGGTATACCGGAAGCAAAGAGCTTCCCGATTTGCCTGTGGCTTACAACATACCCGACAGCATGTATTCGCTGTTTACACTGGAATCAAACAGCAGCGAAGGCAGCGCTAAAATTTACGCAGTATACATTGGCAAACCCGAGCGTATAGCCACTGATACGGTTATACTCTATTGCCACGGCAATGCCGATCACATGGATCGCTACTGGAACCGGGCTAAAATACTCGCCAATATCGGCACCAAATACCGCTATGGTGTGATGATGTTCGACTACCGCGGCTACGGAATGAGTGAAGGTGACCCCAGCGAAGCAAATATGTATGCCGATGCGGATGCAGCATTAAAGTGGTTAAAAAGCAAGGGACTGACCAATGACCGGTTTATCATTTACGGTTACAGCCTGGGCACATGCCCGGCCACTGAAGTAACGGCAAACAACTTCACCTTAAAGCCTTTCAAACTGATGCTGGAAGCTCCGTTTGCATCAAGTGCGGCAATGATTCAGGGGGCATCTAAATTGGCACTTCCACCCTCCTACTTCACCAATAACGTAATTGATAATGCCGAAGAAATCAAAAAAGTGCAGCAACCATTTATGTGGATGCACGGAACGAAAGATGATTTTTTAAGTATTGACGGTCACGGTGAGGTTGTATATGCCAACTACAATGGACCCTACAAAGAAGCACACCGCATTGAAGGAGCAGTGCACAACGATTTGCCAACGATATGGGGCTACGCTGCGTACCTCAGCGCACTTGAAAAATTTATTACCCGGTAAATTCGTATCCGATATCGCGCCTGTAATACTTGCCTTCAAATTCGATTTGTGAGGCCACATTCAGCGATTTGTTTACTGCCTGTGCTACGGTTTCTCCAAAAGACGTAATAGCCAGCACACGACCTCCGTTAGTTACCGTTACACCATCTTTTTCTGCTTTGGTACCTGCATGAAAAATAAGGCTGTCGGTTACCACATCCGTACCTGTAATCGGTTTTCCTTTTTCATAATCGCCCGGATAACCGGCCGAAACCAACATGACCGTAGCCGCTGTTCGGCTGTCAATGCGCAATTCGGTTTCATGCAATTTTTCACTTGCTGCGGCTAGCATTAGCTCTGTAAAATCGTTTTGTATTCGGGGTAATACCGCTTCCGTTTCCGGGTCGCCCATGCGGCAATTGTATTCAATCACGTAAGGCTCGCCCTTTACATTCATTAGCCCGATAAATATAAATCCTTTATACGCTATACCTTCGGCATTCAACCCGTTTACAGTTGGAATAACAATGCGCTCTTCTACTTTTTTAAGAAATGCTTCATCAGCAAACGGCACAGGCGAAACAGCACCCATACCACCGGTATTCAATCCTTTATCTCCCTCTCCTATGCGTTTATAATCCTTTGCCGAAGGCAGCAGTTTATAATGACGGCCATCGGTTAGTACAAACACAGAAAGTTCAATGCCTTTCAAAAACTCCTCGACAACAACTTTAGCGCTTGCCGTCCCGAATTTTTGCTGTTTAATCATCGCTTCCAATTCGGCTACAGCTTCTTCATGGCTTTCACATATCAGCACACCTTTTCCGGCAGCAAGGCCATCGGCTTTTAGCACTACAGGAAGTGTATGTTGTTTCACGTAATCAATGCCGTTGTGAATGGTATCGAACTGAAACGTAGCGTATGCGGCTGTGGGTATGCCGTACTTGGCCATAAATGCTTTGCTGAAATCCTTGCTGCCTTCAAGCATTGCACCACGCTCACCGGGACCCACAAATGGAATTTGCTTCAGGTGATCGTCTGCTTCAAAATAATCACGCATGCCTTTCACCAGCGGTTCTTCGGGACCTACCACAATAAGCCGAATATCGTTGTCAACACAGAACTTACCTACCATAGCAAAATCGAGCGCATTGATAGGCACATTCATACCAAGCTGTGCAGTGCCTGCATTGCCCGGCAGAATAAATAGTTTATCGCAATGCGGGCTTTGGTTGAATTTATATGCAAAGGCGTGTTCGCGTCCGCCTGAACCAATGAGTAAAATATTCATGGTAACGTGTGTTTATGAGGGGCGAATATATACAAACTGGTGGGTGCAGCGAAATAGTGTAGCTTTGTGCACTATGAATACCAACGTTTTTGAGGCCTCACATTTCAACATGGTCGCCAAAACCCAGTATGGACTGGAAGAAGTACTGAGTCATGAATTGACTAAACTAGGGGCATCAGATGTACAGATACACAACAGGGCTGTAAGCTTTAGTGGCAGCCTGAAGCTGATGTATGAAGCTAACCTACATCTGCGAACCGCATTGAAAATTTTGCTGCCTGTAGCCAAATTTAAAGCAGAGAATGAACGCGACCTGTATGAGGAAATTCGAAGAATAGAGTGGGATAAATTTATGGACGTAGATGGTACACTGGCTGTTCATGCATCTATTAAGTCAACCTTTTTTAACCACACCCAATACATATCGCAAAAAACGAAAGACGGCATTGTTGATTTCTTCCGCGACAAATATGGACGCAGGCCTAGCGTTGAACTCATCCATCCCGATTTGAGCATTGATATTCATATTTACAAAGATGATGTTACGGTATCGCTCGACAGCTCCGGAGAATCGCTGCACCGCAGAGGTTATCGGGAAGAGAATACGTTGGCACCAATCAATGAAGTAACAGCAGCAGGCATGATACTTCTTACAGGCTGGGATGGTAAAGGAAATTTTGTTGATCCCATGTGTGGCAGTGGAACGCTGCTCATAGAGGCTGCACTGTATGCCCGAAACATACCACCCAACCAATTGCGTAAGAAGTTTGGTTTTCACAGCTGGAAAAATGTTGACGTCAAGCTATGGAACGAGGTAAAGCAGCAAGCGACCGATGCCATTTGCGACAGCGAAGCCACGTTTACAGGCTGCGATAAAACATTTAAAGCCATTGATATTGCCCGAGGCAATGTGGAACGTGCGGGATTGGATGAAGATATCCGACTAAGCAATAAACGCTTTGAAGAATTGATCCCGCCTGCCGGTGGAGGTATTGTCATCATGAACCCGCCCTATGGCGAGCGTCTGCCTATTGAAGAAATTGCTGCATTTTATAAAATGATAGGCGACAAACTGAAAAAAGATTTCGAAGGGTATACAGCCTGGATTATCTCATCAAATGTGGATGCGTTAAAGCGTGTCGGTCTGGCTGCATCTAAACGCCTTATGCTGTATAACGGTGCGCTGGAATGCAAGTTTCACAAATACGAATTATACAAAGGTACGCGCAGAAAAACCGAGACAGAACAGTAACGCATTTTTTGCATGTGTTCGTTCATTGATGCACCATAGTGTTGAACTAAGCTGCATGACATATATCATATGTAAATAAAGTATGAATTCATACTCTTGTGTCATGAACCGCATATCATTCATCTGCATCGCGTGTATAATTTTATTCATACACCCACGTGTTTCGGGTCAGCAAACTGACTCAATAAACCACAAACATGCTATTGGTATAGGCGCAGGGTTTACCACTGCATACGGACTATCATACCGCTATACGCCTTCGCGCTTTGGTGTACAGGTTAACTTTGCTCCGTTTAAAAATGACTACGGCACATCCGTAAGTACAGGCCTTACGTTTTTATACACACTCATACCCGGTCGTGTTGCAAGCCTGTTTTTGTACCAAGGAAACCACTACTACTACAACAATGAAACCCTCTACTATGAAGACGCAGCCAAAAATGTGACTGCTTCAGGCAAAACGAATTACTTTACAAAGAACACAGACAGCTACGTGAACAACGGGATTGGATTTGGCATTGAACTGCTTTTTGCGAAGCAGGTAGCATTTAATCTGATGGCCGGATATGCCAGTTACGTAAACTTTACACAGATTAACATCACCGGTGAAGTAGGTTTGTACTTCAAATTTTAGTTTGCATTTTTGAATTCAAACTGCTGCTTGCTGTTCAGTAGTATTTCTATCTGACTGTCTTTGCGAATAGTGCCCATCAGTATTTCCTTCGACAATTCGTTGAGTATTCGTTTCTGCATCACACGCTTTAGTGGCCTTGCTCCAAATTGCGGATCATACCCCAGCTGTGCGAGCCAGTCCATGGCATCTTCAGTGATGCTGAGACTGATACCTTGCTCTTCCAGATTTTTACGTATTTGGTCAAACTGCAACTCCACAATTTTGCGCACATCTTCGCGTGTAAGCGGTGTAAACATAATCACATCATCGATACGGTTAAGAAATTCCGGTCTGATGTTTCTCTTCAGCAACTCCATCACGCTCAATTTAGCTTCAGCCATTTTTTCTTCCTGATTGTCTTCATTCAGGTTTTCCAGTTTTTCCTGAATAATATGCGAACCGATATTGGAAGTCATGATAACAATGGTGTTTTTAAAATTCGCAACGCGTCCTTTATTGTCGGTCAGTCTACCATCATCCAACACTTGAAGTAATATATTAAACACATCCGGGTGTGCTTTTTCGATTTCATCAAGTAGCACTACCGAGTAAGGTCGTCTGCGAACTGCTTCGGTGAGCTGTCCGCCTTCTTCGTAGCCCACATAGCCCGGAGGCGCACCAATTAAGCGACTTACGGTATGCTTTTCCTGGTATTCACTCATATCTATACGCACCATGGCATTTTCCTGATTGAATAAAAATTCAGCCAAGGCTTTTGCCAACTCAGTTTTTCCTACACCGGTAGTACCTAAAAAAATAAATGAGCCAATAGGTTTTTTGGGATCACTGAGTCCGGCACGGCTTCTGCGTATGGCATCGGATATGGCCGCAATAGCCTCCTGTTGCCCCACCACACGCTTGTGCAGTTCATCTTCGAGCTGCAACAGTTTCTCGCGTTCGCTTTGCAGCATACGCGTAACAGGTATTCCTGTCCAGCGGCTTACCACATCGGCAATATCTTCACTGTCTACTTCTTCTTTCACCATAGCACTGTCTCCTTGTTGCTCGGCCAGTTTTTGCTGAAAGTCCAACAGTCGAGTTTCTGCCTCCTTTATTTTTCCGTAGCGTATTTCGGCCACTCGGGCAAAGTCGCCATTGCGTTCAGCTATCTCGGCTTCGTGTTTCAGGTTTTCTATTTCCTGCTTGGTTTGCTGTATGCCTTCCACCACCGACTTCTCACTTTGCCATTTTGCTTTCAGCTCGTTACGCTCTTGCTGCATATTCGAAATGTCTTCACTCAACGACTTTACCTTTTCGTCATCGCCTTCACGTTTAATGGCTTCGCGTTCTATTTCCAGCTGCATTATTTTACGTTCAAGCTGGTCCAACTCTTCCGGAACAGAGTCAATTTCGAGCCTCAGTTTGGATGCTGCTTCATCCATTAAATCAATGGCTTTATCGGGCAAAAAACGATCGCTGATATAGCGTTGCGATAGCTCCACAGCAGCAATGATAGCTTCATCTTTTATACGCACTTTGTGGTGCACTTCGTAGCGCTCTTTCAATCCGCGCAAAATTGAGATAGCACTTTCGGTGTCGGGCTCATCTACATATACTTTCTGAAAACGTCTTTCGAGTGCTTTATCTTTTTCGATGTAACGCTGATACTCGGCCAGCGTGGTGGCACCAATGGCTCTCAGTTCGCCACGCGCCAAAGCGGGTTTTAAAATATTGGCCGCATCCATAGCACCTTCTCCTCCGCCACCTGCACCTACCAGGGTGTGTATCTCGTCAATGAACAATACAATTTCACCATCGCCATCTATCACTTCTTTTACTACGGCTTTCAATCGCTCTTCAAATTCACCTTTGTATTTGGCCCCGGCAATCAAGGCTCCCATATCCAGCGAAAAGATACTTTTTGTCTTTAGATTTTCGGGAACATCGCCACTTACTATACGGTGAGCCAAACCTTCAGCTATAGCTGTTTTACCCACACCCGGCTCTCCTATCAGCACCGGATTATTTTTAGTACGCCTCGAAAGTATCTGAAGTACTCTGCGTATTTCTTCGTCACGTCCTATTACGGGGTCTAGTTTTCCCTGTTGTGCCAGCTGATTCAGGTTTTTAGCGTATTTATTCAACGCGTTGTATTGCGCTTCGGCACTTTGCGATGTAACCCGCGAACCACCTCGTAATTCTTTTATGGCCGCACGAAGTTCCTTGGGGGTAACACCGGCATCTTTCAAAAGTGTTCCTGCCTGATTTTTAGTTTCCGTAATTGCCAGCAGCAGGTGTTCAACTGCTACAAACTCATCCCCGAATTCTTTGAGGTAAGATTGTGCTTTTATCAATACCTGATTGGCATCGTTGGACAGGTAAGGTTGAGCACCACTCACCTTTGGCAATGAGTGGATAGTTGCCTGAAGAACTGAACTGACCTGAGGCACTCGTACATTCAGCTTTTTAAGCAGGTAGCCTATTACCTGTTCATCGTTTTGCATAAGCGACTGCAGCAAATGCGTGGTTTCAATGCTTTGTTGCCCGTTTTGTATAGCCAGTTGAACAGCTTGTTCTACCGCTTCCTGTGATTTTATGGTGAAATTCTGAAGATTCATGAAGTGTGTATATTAGGTTATGCCTGCTTATTATCCAATTAAATTCCACAGCATACAATCAGGTAAAAATGTCGTTATGGGCTCACCTACAAAGCCATATTGGCCAGAAGTAGGGCTGCTAAGCGTAATTTTTTAACAGCAATTAAGACAAATCGGCTGTAAAAGTTGGTTTTTGATATCCCAAAATGTACACTAAATTGCCGCGTCAAATGTCGCCCACATCGCATACATCTCCCTTGCACGAAGAAGTTGTAAAATTGTTTACAGCTTATCTGGAAGCACATCAGCAACGCAAAACGCCTGAGCGATTTGCTATACTGGAAGAAATATATGCCAACAAAGAGCACTTTGATGTAGAAACGCTGTACATGCACATGAAAAACCGCAATTACCGCGTGAGCCGGGCAACTGTATACAATACGCTGGATTTGCTGCTCGATGCCGGACTGGTGGTCAAGCATCAGTTTGGAAAAAACCTGGCGTTTTACGAACGCTCATACGGCTTCAAGCAACACGACCACCTCATATGCAGCGCTTGCAACCGCATACTCGAATTTTGCGACCCGCGTATTCAGCAGGTAAAAAGTACAATGGGTGAGTTGCTTCAGTTTTCAGTAACCAATCACTCGCTGTATTTATTCGGAAATCCGCAGCTGGACGATAAAGGTAAATGTGTAACGTGCCACAAAAAAGTTTAACAGGAATTCACCACGTGTATAAAATAAATCCATGATAGATGTTGTATTAGGCCTCCAATGGGGCGATGAAGGAAAAGGGAAAATTGTAGATGTATTAACTCCGCAATACGATGTAGTAGCACGTTTTCAGGGCGGACCCAACGCAGGTCACTCGCTTGAGTTCGGTGGACAAAAGCACGTACTGAACACTATACCCTCAGGCATATTTCACGAGCATTGCATAAACATCATCGGCAACGGTGTGGTTATTGACCCCGTAACACTGAAAAAAGAAATTGATAAAATCACAGCATCAGGTGCACGGCCTGAGAAAAATCTGTACATATCCGAAAAAGCCCATTTGATTTTGCCGACACACCGCCTGGTGGATGCAGCCAGTGAAGCCCACAAAGGCGAGCACAAAATAGGTTCAACCTTGCGCGGTATCAGCCCAACGTATCAGGATAAAATAGGACGAAGCGGCTTGCGTATAGGAGATATTTTAAGTGCTGATTTCAATGTGAAATACAACAAAGCGGTGGCGCATCACAAAACACTGCTCGACAGGTTTAACTTCAACTATAATCTGGACGAACACGAACCTGCATTTTTTGAAGCCATTGAGTTTCTTAAAAAGTTTCAGATTGTAGCTTCCGAATACTTTATCAATGACTTAATGTCGAAAGGAAAGAAAGTGCTGGCCGAAGGTGCGCAAGGAACGCTGCTCGATATTGACTTCGGAACGTATCCTTTTGTTACTTCATCCAATACCATTACTGGTGGCGCATGCAGCGGACTAGGTGTTGCTCCGCAAAAAATAAAACGTGTGTACGGAATATTCAAAGCCTACTGTACGCGTGTTGGAAGCGGACCATTCCCTACCGAGCTGAACAATGAAGTGGGTGAAAAACTACGCAAACAAGGGTTTGAATTTGGCGCAACTACCGGCCGACCACGCAGAACCGGATGGCTCGATTTACCTACGCTGCGTTATTCTATTATGCTGAATGGCGTAACTGATTTGATTTGTACAAAAAGCGATGTGCTAAGCGGATTTGAAGAAGTGCCTGTATGCCACGCTTATGATATTGATGGCGTAAGTATAAACCAGATTCCGTTTAATTTTAATGATGCACCTATCAAACCAATGTTTAAAAAATTCACCGGATGGAGTGAAGATTTAACAGCAATAAAAACATTCGATGCATTGCCTGATTCGTTCAAAGCCTACATGAAATATGTGGAGCAGGAAGTGGGACAAAAAATGAGCGTCATCTCCGTTGGCCCCGACCGCGAGCAAACGATTATGGTGGATTAGTTTTTTCTTGTTCACATTTCATTTACTGCACAAATTAACATGGTGTGGCCAATTAATTTAAGCTCACTCATTGCGATATGAACTGTATCGTAGCCGATACTCAGTCATCAAAACCACCGTTTTCGGGTGTGGTATCTATATAATCATTCAAAGGTGGTTCGCCCAGCAACGAAAGCATTTCGTACACTTCGTTTACTTTGTTTTGTTTATTTTGTTTTTGATAGGCTACTACCAGATTACGTAAAATACGTTTTACGATATCAATATTTGAGCATGCTTCAAAAAACTCAACGCGGGGTTCAATATTTATCTGCCTCAAAAAATGCTCGAGATTGGTTTTTGAAAAAACAGAGCCTTGATTGAATGCATTGATGTAAAACAACACACGTCCATATTGATAATCGAGCGTGGGTTTGCTGTTAAATGAATCCGATATGGCAGTCAATGGTGGATCTTCTTTGAAAGCCAGCACAAAATGTTGTGGAAGATTTACACCAAACACGGGCAGATGCAAACGTTGAGCAATGAGCATATATACCACAGCCAGCATGATTGGATTACCCCGCTTGCTTTCCAGTACGCTATTGATAAACGAATTTTGAGGATCATGGTACTGTTCGGTATTTCCTTTAAACCCATGTGTAGTGTACAGCACATGATTAATGATGCGTACCTTTTCAAATGCGGTGAGCTCATTCCTCAACTCAAGCCATATATCCAGTCGTATGCGGTCAATTTCATTGATCAACTTCTGTTTATCCAAATCGGGATAGCGTGATTTGGCAATGAGGTACACTCCGTCCAGCAAATCCTGATGTTCGCTGTCGCGCCATTGTTTCATATCCTGCAATACACCCATGAATTGAATGCGGTGAATGATATTCTCGATTTTTTGCTGCTGTGTAAAATTGGAAACGTGCGCCCATTCGTCTTCCAGCATAGGAATTATCTGTACTCCCAGTGAAAGCAATTTTTGTTCAACCAGATTGGAAACCTCTTCGTCATCGTCATCCAGAAGAGAGATCATTGAAAGTACTTCGCTGCGATTAATCATGCATGTGAGCGGTGGTTATGCAAAGTAACTACTGTTGCATTAATTTCCTATACATGCGCAACTTAAAATGAAAGGTTTTGTAAACCGGTATACGTTGTTTGATTACCTGCGAATCTGAATCTTACGGTGATGCAGGCTTCCCTCTTTATCAGTAAACCTGACTATATACAGGCCTTCTGCAACCGATGAAACATCTGCACATCCAGTATACGGCAATACATAATGTTGGGCTCCTGTAATACTTATAAGCTCAACCTGCGTCAGGTGCATATCATTGTTCAGGTAAAATTTGTCCTGTGCCGGATTCGGATACAGGCTAAGCTCCTCATTCGGCAGAGTAGTTTGCACTGAGGTTAGATTTTTAGGATACAAACGGTAAACAGTTCCGGCAGGTGGCGGAAACACACTTAATCCGGAGTCGGCATAGTCGCTTAAAAAACCACCGTAGCCAAACACGCCTTTGGGTGAATCGAAAGGACCAAACATAGCGTACGTAGTTGTAAACTGCTGCACATTATTGGTATAATTAGCCATCAGTTTAAAGCGTGTGGTAGAGTAATTTCTGCGCAGTGTATCATTAGCTGTTATCTGTCCAAATCTCCATTCAATCACTCCGTTTTCATAGAGCCAGATTTGCATATTCAATGTACCGCGCAAGGTGTAGTTTCTGTCGCACACGCCATAATTGCTGTACTGCCCTTTAAAAATACTAATTGAACCAACGGTATCAATCACGTAACTGAACTTCGACAAAAACGGTGGCACATCTGATGGCTCTTTTAGCCACAAGGGTGCAAAACCGGGAAGCAACTGATAGGAGAAATCGGCTGTCATTACATAAGCCTGCACCGCTCTGAAACTAAAGGCTACACGGTACAGATTTTTAGTAGCAAACGGAAAGTTAAATCGAACCGAGTCTACAAATTCGGCCTGAAAATCGGGCATTGTATCTTTCCAGCTTTTATTCCCGAAGGCTACGGTGGCGTTTTCGAGCTCTTTGTATTCGGCATTGAAAAACTTGTGTGTGTAATTTTCAAATTGTGCGCTGGCAACACACGCACACAAAATAAAAACGATGCTCGTATAAAATCCTTTCATTCGTTTACAGGTGGTATTGATTCTGTCTATTTGGTTCCTTTTTTAGGCTTAGAAGCTGATTTCGCAGGTTTGGAAGCTTTTTTAGCGGGCGCTTTTTTCTTGGGTGCTGCGGTTTTTTTAGCCGGTTCGGCTGCCGTTTTTTTCTCGCTGCGCTTATCAGCTCCTACTATTGCCATACAGTCATCGTACGTTAAGGCAGCTGCTTCTTTGCCTTTGGGAATTTTATAGTTGTCTTTCCCGTATACAATATAAGGCCCCCAGCGTCCATTTAATATTTTCAGGTCGGCATCTTCGCTGAATTCTTTTACCAGTTTATTGGCATCTGCTACTCGTTTCTGAGCAATTATGTCGAATGCTTTTTCCGCATCAATCGTCCATGCATCATCGGGTTTGGGTATCGAATAAAATTTATTGTCGTGCAGTATGTACGGTCCAAAACGACCCACATTGGCTTTCATTTCTTTGCCTTCAAATTCTCCGATAACCCGTGGTAATTTGAACAACTCCAGGGCTTCATTCAGCGTGATGGATTCAATGAATTGTCCCGGTCTTAATTTACCGTACTGCGGTTTTTCGGTGTCGCTATTTTCGCCTAATTGCACAAAAGGCCCGAAGCGACCAACTTTGGCATATACGGGCTTTCCGCTTGTAGGGTCTTCACCCAACTGACGTTCGCCACTCTGACGCTCGGCTGTTTCAGTGGTTTTTTCTACTTCTTTGTGAAACGGACCGTAAAAACTTTCAATCATTTTATTCCACTTCATCTGCCCTTGCGCTATTTCGTCAAACTCTTTCTCAACCCTGGCTGTAAAGTTGTAATCCATGATGTGTTCAAAATGCTTCGATAAAAAATCAGTAACAATCATGCCTATATCACTTGGAAAAAGCTTTGATTTTTCGCTGGCATATTTTTCTTTTTTCACCACCTTGGAAATACTGTTGTTTTCTAAGGTCATCATACGAACGTCACGTTCTTTGCCTTCACGGTCTTCGCGCACCACATATCCTCTTTTTTGTATGGTCGATATCGTAGGTGCATACGTAGATGGCCTACCTATACCTAACTCTTCCAGTTTTTTTACAAGACTGGCTTCGGTATAGCGCGCAGCTGGGCGGCTATATTTTTCAGCCGCTTCCATGTTCATAAACGTAAGTTTCTGACCGATATTCAGCGGTGGAAGCATTTTGCTGTTTTCATCTTCTCCGGCATCGTCATCTGTACTTTCCAGGTACACACGCAGAAAACCGTCAAATTTCAAAACTTCACCGGTAGCTACCAGGTTTTCGGTAGTGGTAGATATGGTAATGGTTGCAATGGTACGTTCAATTTGTGCTTTGCTCATTTGTGAAGCAATAGCACGTTTATAAATCAAATCGTATAATTTTTTTTCCTGCGGTGTTCCGTCTACGTGCACGTTTTCGAAGTAGGTAGGCCTGATGGCTTCGTGCGCTTCCTGTGCACTTTCATTTTTATTGGAGTAGCGAACCGGGCGGCTGTATGCAGCACCAAAACTGCTTTCAATTTGTTTTTTGGCGGCAGCAATGGCCATCTCACTCAGGTTTACCGAATCGGTTCGCATATACGTGATATGTCCATTTTCATACAGCTTCTGAGCTATGCTCATGGTAGTCCCCACAGCATAGCCCAATTTGCGGCTGGCTTCCTGCTGCAAGGTGGAAGTGGTGAACGGAGGTGCAGGAGATTTTTCGGTAGGTTTCACCTCCAGATTTTGTATCGTGAAGTCAGCTCCGGTGCATTTCTGTAAAAAGTCATAGGCCTGTTGCTCGGTATCAAATCGCTTGGGCAATTCGGCCTCCATGGTTTTACCGCCTACATTAAACCGCGCAATGATGCGAAAGGCTGATGTGTATTCAAACGTGCTGATCTCGCGCTCGCGTTCTACGATAAGTCGAACCGCAACGGATTGAACCCTGCCGGCAGACAGGTTGCCTTTTACTTTTTTCCACAACACGGGCGAAAGCTCAAAGCCTACGAGCCTGTCAAGTACTCGTCTGGCTTGTTGAGCATCAACTAAGCTCTGATCTATCGTTCGTGGATTTTCAATGGCTTTCAAAATGGCCGGTTTCGTTATTTCATGAAATACGATGCGTTTGGTGCTTTTTTTATCAAGCCCAAGTACTTCTGCCAAATGCCACGATATAGCCTCCCCTTCGCGGTCCTCATCGGATGCTAACCAAACGGTTTCAGCCGCTTTCGATAACTTTTTAAGTTCGGCTACTACCGCTTTTTTCTCATCCGGAACTTCGTATACAGGTGCAAAGTTATTCTTGATATCAATGGCATTATCGCCTTTAGCCAAATCGCGTATGTGTCCGTAGCAGGATTTTACGGTAAAATCTTTGCCTAAAAATTTTTCTATGGTTTTGGCCTTTGCAGGCGACTCTACGATTACCAGGTTCTTCGTCATGCAGTAGTATCTTTTAGTTCGTATTCACTATTTCAGTCAGGTATAAAAAACGATGCCCCGCATGTAGCGGGGCTTCAAAAAAACGGGTTATGAATTAATTTATCAATATTTTGTGTGTGAAGTTGTTTTTGCCCACTGTTACGTGCAGCAGATAAAGTCCTTTTCCGTACTTGCCTGCATCCCATTTCAGTTCATGCGATCCGCTTGCAAGTTCGCCACTGTGCAGGGTAGCTACATGCCTTCCAAGGTAATCCATCAATTCAATTTGCATATTTTCTGATTTCTCAAGATTAAACTGAATGTATGCCGCATGTTGAGCAGGATTGGGGTAAGCCACAAATTGCATACTGTGCTTCAGCGCATCTTCGGTAGATGTTGGGCCATTCGAAATGGAGAGTTCGTCTACATACACATTATTGCCTCTGCGGTTAATAAACTCAAAGCGGATACGTGCATTGGTAAATGATTTATAAGCCGAAAGGTCGAGTGAAATTTTGCGCCACTGAGACGAGTTTGGAACGAACTCACCGGACTGTATGCCGGCTGTTGAAAGTTGCGAACCCTGCCAGCCCCATACTACTTGTTCGTTCATGCCAAAATTATTGCTGATGCGAATAACCAACGAATCATTTGAAGAGGTAGAACGTTGTGCATAGGCATAATAAAATTCGAGTGTTGGCTGTGCTGTACTGCTCAGGTCAATTTCGGGCAACTGAAATCCATCACGGGCATTTACAAGTGCTGTTGAGTTTAAGAAATTGCGCATTCCCATGCATGTATTTCCTGAGTATTTAGCCTGACTTTGAACCGCCCATCCGTTTACAGGATTATTAAAATTATTGATGCGATACCCATCCACTACCGGATTGGCATTTTCAAATCCGTAAAAATAAGGAACCTTACGGCTGGATGCAGCTACGGGTATGTAAGTACCGTCTGCATTTAAACCCGAATAGGCAATATTTTGGTTGTATGAGGGTGCCGTGCCAAAAATTTGAGTTCGGTTAGATAACTGGGCTGTAACTCTCGTTTTTTGTCCGTTGCTGTATAAATTCATGCAATCGCCATCCGAATAATCCATGTAATTACGAATCATGTCCATGCTGTCGGGCACATCGTTTGTACAGCTGTTTCGTGTCGTATTGCAACCAAAATTGGCTTCGAGCACCGGAGGTGTATCGCACACCTGATCGCCCTGTTTGTCACAATTCGATGATGTACCGCCTACGCAGCCTCCCTGAAATGTATGGTACAAACCCAGCCAGTGACCAATTTCATGAGTAAGTGTACGACCTGCCTGTGATGGTGAACCTATTCCCACTACACCAACCTGATCGGCACGAATCACAATACCGTCAGTGGTTGGCTGAAATGCCAACTGCCAGGGAAATTGTGCGTAACCCAAAATGGTTCCCGAGGAACTGCCCGAATTAATGGTTTTTACAACCCACACATTCAAGTATTTTCTGGCATCCCAATAGCTCAGTGATTTTACCGAATTGGTGGCATTATTGGTTTGTGTTGAGCTTATACGATTTATTCCGTCATGCTTGTTTCCATTTGGGTCGTATTGTGCAAGCCTGAATTCAATTTCCATATCAGCCGATAGTGGGTTGGTGCTAAAACCGTTAGTGCCGGATTGCTTACGAAAATCTTCATTCAAAATTCGAAGTTGATCCATTATCTGAGCCTGAGATATATTTTCCGACCCTGACTGGTGTATGATGTGAAAAACTACAGGTACATAAAGAACTTTCCCGCGTTTATTAAACACCAACGAGCGCATTTGCTCACGAACATTGGCGTTGTACTCGTCTTCATAGTTCAACAATTCGGGGTATTTCAGTATCGATTCCCGGTAGTAAAAATCAGTTGCACAAGGTTCGCTGCGCTGGGCTGTAACAGTTGCTGTCGAAAATACTACAGCAGCCGCAAAAAGAGTGATTACGTGTTTAAACATGTGAATGTGGTGTACATAAATAATGTGCAAGTTACGGCATTCGCTGCGAATAAAAAATGAAAGCAGTCAGTTTTACCCCCGCATGATGGTCGGCAACTTTCTACCAAAGCCTGATTACTAAGCATTTCGGCAAAGGGTAAAATTACTTCCGGCTGAGGTTGTATTTATGCCCGAACGCATATATGTTTACATGTATGCTTTCTGAATACCGCACCGTTTACCCATACCGATTGTATGCAACCGTTTGAGCGCTTTATCAGCAACCTGGGCGGTGTTTCTACAGAATTAACCGGCACTCCCCTTCCGGTTTATGAACTCAAGGGCACCTACCTACATTATATTCCGCTTGAAGCAGCAGCGCAATTCTCAACCGACTTTACGCATCGCCTTTCAGTTCAGTATTTTGATTCACCCGTTCGGATTATACATATTTGGGAAGATGTGTGGAACACCAAAGAACGTATTGTCGCCTCGCGCATACGGGCCATAGCCGGTTTAGGTAAAAAAATTCATGCGCGCACCACGCAGGTTTCACGATTAGATAAACAAACCAGCGATGACTTTTTAAAAGTTCATCACTTGCAGGGCACCACACAGGCATATTACAAGTTCGGACTCATGCAAAAGCAGCAGCTTGTGGCAGTTGCCACGTTTAGTAAAGCCCGAACGATGTACGATGGACCCGTATATTACCGCTCATACGAACTGGAACGTTTTGCCTGTACAAACGGATATACGGTTACGGGCGGACTTGGAAAATTGCTACACGCATTTACAGACTTGGTAAATCCGGCTCATACAATGACCTATGCCGATGCCGATTGGGGTAAAGGCGAAGGATATCAAAAACTGGGATTTACACCTGCCGGATTTTCGGCCCCACACGTATTTTATGTTCACCCTGCTACTTGTGTAAGGCATGCCGAATCGCAGCTGCTGAATCAAGCCACCGAAAGAGAACTGCTGGGTAAAGGGTATATAAAAGTTTTTACTGCAGGCAATGTAAAGTACATACTGGACAGGCGCGTTTAGTGCCTGTGAATTTATTTTGGGTTGAATACGATGTTGGCGATTAATCAAAACTGTGACTTAATTTGTATAAAACTATAAGAGTGACACCTGTACTGGTTATACTTGGCCCCACCGCATCGGGTAAAACGAAACTGGCTGCGGCCATTGCTAAACGTATCTCAGGCGAAATAATCAGTGCCGACTCGCGACAGGTTTACCGTGAGTTGAATATTGGTACAGGAAAAGATTACAGCGATTATGTAGTAGAAGGAAAGTTGATTCCGTATCACCTGATTGACTGTGTTAATCCCGATGAACTTTTCACGGTATCGGATTTTATTCGGGAATACGACCAGGCACGAACGCGCATTGAAAAGCAATGCAAACGAACTATCCTGTGCGGTGGAACCGGCAGCTATATAGTTGCCGCACTTAATGGATTAACCTACGATGGAATTCCACCCAATACGCATTTACGCAATCAATTCACCCACCTGACAAAAGAAGAACTATACACCTATTTTACAGCGATGCCCCGAACTGCAGTGCACGAAACAGCCGACTGCACTACTGCAAAAAGAGTGCTACGTGCCATTGAAATTGCCGATTACTTGAATACGAATAAATCATTCAAACCGGCTGAAGCCAGACAAACACCTTCGCATATTATCGGGCTGTCGCTGAATACGGATGTGCGCAATGCACGCATAGAAAAACGACTGACAAGCCGATTGCAGCACGGTCTGTTGGATGAAGGTGAACGCATTTGCACCCGATATGGCTATACCGTTATGCACCGCATGGGGCTTGAATACAAATTCATGGCATTGCATCTTTCGGGTACACTGACCTATGCTGAATTTTACGAACAGTTGCTAACAGCCATTAAACAATTTGCCAAACGACAAATGACGTATTTTCGCAAAATGCAGCGCGATGGCATGGATATACACTGGATAGATGCTGAACTGACTCTACAAGATCAATGTAAAGCGATAATGAACTACATAACATGAGTACCTGCGGATATATATGTCCGGCCTGCGAAGGCACCGGGTATGGCAGCGAAGGCGAACCCTGCCACTGGTGTACACCCGAAAACCCAACCGAGATGCCGGATGAAACATGGATAAAAAGTACACATGAGGGATGTGGCTGCAGCGATGAAAAATAATTTGCCAATATTTTTACCTACATTCGAATACACAAAAACCTATATGATGAAAAAATACATACTGCTTTTAGTGGTTTCACTTACCCTATGGAATCAACCTGCCGCTCAGGCACAAATATGCACGCCTGACACTGCGGTTGGCAAATTGTATATTTATCCTCCTGTTCTTGCCTTTGCGGTGGCAGGTTACTATTACACTCAGGTATTAACGTTTCGTGTTCCGCGCGATACAGTTATCAGCACAATAGTAGGCGATGTACCGGCTGTGGTTGATTCGGCAAAAGTGCTGGCCATTTTGGGTATACCTCCGGGTTATTTTTTCAATTGCCAGATACCCAGCTGCACATGGCCGGGTGGTTCACTGGGCTGTGGATTGCTGGCTGGAACAAGTGATTCAGCCGGATCGGCTGTAGGTAGCTATCCCATAAAAGTGTACGTAGGTTCATGGGTTCGGGCTGCATCTACCAGCTTTTACCGCATCGACTCCAGTTCAAGTTATACATTTAAAGTATTGCCATACACCGGTGGCTTTGAAGTGACACCTTACAAACTGCTTAACGTATATCCTAACCCAACAGCCGATGTATTGAATATCGAACTGACAGGTATGACTACAACCAACAACCGACTAGCTGTGTACGATGCACAAGGAAAATGTGTATTTGAAAAAGTACTGAGCAAACCTGACAACTATCAGTACACAGAAAGTATTTCGCTGGCTGATTGGCCTAAAGGTGTTTATCAGGTTATTCTGCAAACGGAAAATGGCAATACCATAAGTAAAGTTATCAGGCAATAGTAAATATACTTGTTCCTTCACTAACTTTATAAATCGCCTAATCCATCTTAAATACTTACAGAAGTAGATACATCATAGCAGCTTTATCACACAACAACTCATTTTCAGCCCTGTATAGGATGTGAAATCCGCATTCTAACTTCAACAAGAAAAAACAATCTATGTTAAAAGTTAAAACCTATATTGCAGAGAGTAAAATTCCACAAGCCGGTCTTGGCTGTTTTGCTGGTGAATTCATACCTAAGGGTAAATTAATTTGGGAGTTCGACCCACGAATTGATAGAAGTTATGCTGAAAGTGATATCCTTCAAATGGATGAATTAACAAAAGAATTTATTTTTAAATACTCCTTTAAATACCGAGGAACTTACTACCTATGTGTAGATAATGCTAAATTTTTTAACCATTCAGAAAACCCAAATACCCTGGATCCATTAGATTCAAATAGAACGTATGCTCTTGTTGACATTCAGATAGGCGAGGAAATAGTATCCGATTATTCTAATTTTAGCGATAATTCGGATGATATCCTATTTAATACCAATTTCTGAAACGGTTAAAAACGGAACATATGAATGGAGGCAGGTGTAAATTCACACGTATTAAGCCGTTTATTGAATCGTTTTCTTTCTTATAAATTAAAACAACTTCGGTTGGTCGGGTTTGGGTGCTGTTTTGTTCTTCGGTTTCGATTTTTGCGAAGGAGATTCAGGCTCATCTGCCAGCAGCCGTTTTACCCGCTCTTCTTCTTCTTTCAGCAAATCTTCGTTCACCAGCAACATTTGCTGCGATTCATTTACTGCAGTATCTTCTTTAATAGTTTCTTCTATCTCCGTATCGGGGTCGGGTGGCAGTATAACTACACTCACAAACTCTTTCGCTGAAACTAACTTGTTTCCAATCGTTTTCCACCCTTTTACTTCAATGAATTCAGACAGGTTAAGTGTTTCTTCGCTGAGCAACTCTTTCTTCTTACCTCCACCCTTTTCCCATACTACTACTGGCGATAACTGATCAGTAGCCATAATTAACCGGTTTTTATCGCCCTCGGGTAGGCACAGGAATTTTTTGTTGATGGTCAGCGTTTCGATAAGGAAGCGTTTCACCATAATGGATTTCTCTTTCTCGTTATGGTAAATAATGCTTACAGCTCGCTTCGGTTTAAATTTGGTGATGTACACCACCTGCTCCGCTTCGTAATGATTGGTGAGGTCAAAATTTGTGAGTTCGTAATGGCCGTCTTTGTAAAATACTATAATCTGATCGTTGCTATCAAACTCGCCCAGATACGTTCCGCGGTCATCTACATTTAATCTTCCCAGCACATCATCGTACCATATTTTACGTCCACCCAGTGTTGAACCTCCTTTGGCTTTCAGCTTGATGGATTTAATCAGGTATTTGGAAACGATATTGCCCAACACCTGACGCCCTTTGATGGCCAGTTCCGCAAAATTAAAATCGAATGTAAGCTTACGTGCGTGCGACATCGGGCTTAGGGTAACCTCAACCAATTCTGCTTCACTGTTTGGATTAGCCGTAAAATACAGCACTTTACTGTTTGGCGTGCCTGCCGTTAAATCGTATTCTTTATCGCGGGTAATACCCAACACAGCAAATCGCTTGGCATAGCTGGTTTTGGTTTTGCCATCCAGATAAATCATGTTGTAAATTTTGCGTTCGTCATTCTTCCTAAATACATCAACATATATGATGTCTTTGCCAGCAAAAAATTTATCCTGAACCTTGCTTACCTGCATCTTTCCGTCTTTGCGGAATATGATAATATCGTCAATATCTGAACAATCGGTGATGTACTCATCGTTTTTCATGGCATTGCCTATGCCCACAAATCCTTCAGCACGGTTTACATAAAGTTTCTTATTCGCAATCGCTACCTGATTTGCTTGTATGGTATCAAACAATTTAATTTCGGTTTTGCGTTCGCGGCCTTTACCATATTTCTTCAGCAGGTTTTCATAGTACTTCACCTGATAGGCTTTCAGGTTATCCAAATCATTTTGCACCTGTTTCAGTTCTTCTTCAATCCTGCGCATCACATCATCGGCCTTAAACGAATCGTATTTCGAAATGCGTTTGATTTTTATTTCGGTGAGTTTTAATATATCGTCTTCAGTAATCTCGCGCCTGAACATCTTCTTGTACTTGTTCATTCCCTTGAAGATGGTATCAATCACCGCTTCAAATGTTTCGCATTCTTCTATGTCGCGGTAAATTCTTTTCTCAATAAATATTTTTTCGAGCGATGAAAAATGCCACTGCTCATCCAGTTCGCCTTTTCGTATTTCGAGTTCACGCTTTAACAGCTCACGTGTGTACTCAACCGAAAGCCTGAGCAATTCAGCTACATCGGTAAAAATGGGTTTTTCATTAACAATCACACACGCATTGGGCGATATGGAAACTTCGCAATCTGTAAACGCATACAGCGCATCCATGGTAATATCGGGCGACACTCCCGGAGCCAGTTGTATTTCTATTTCTACGTCTTTTGCTGTATTGTCAATGACCTTTTTTATTTTGATTTTGCCATTATCGTTGGCTTTTACGATAGAATCAATTACAGAGGTAGTGGTGGTTCCGAAAGGGATATCGCGTACAATTAGAGTTTTCTTATCGGCCTCTTCAATCTTTGCCCGAACACGCACTTTGCCGCCTTTGGCTCCTTTGTTGTAGTTGGTTACATCCACCATTCCTCCCGTAGCAAAGTCAGGATACAGCTCAAATGTTTTGCCCTTAGTACAGTCAATAGCAGCCCTGAGAATTTCACAAAAATTGTGTGGCAGAATTTTAGTAGCAAGGCCAACAGCAATACCTTCAACCCCCTGTGCTACCAGCAGCGGAAACTTCATAGGCAGTGTAACCGGTTCTTTTTTGCGGCCGTCATACGAGGCCTGCCAGGCGGTAGTTTGTGCATTAAAGGCTAC
Source organism: Bacteroidota bacterium (assembly GCA_046309355.1). Classification (GTDB taxonomy): domain Bacteria; phylum Bacteroidota; class Bacteroidia; order UKL13-3; family UKL13-3; genus CAYSBE01. Next base: position 11,278 of record JBKCPL010000020.1, on the reverse strand, counting down.
CTCCAGCGCAAATTTGGATAAACGCGCCTCTATATAACGCGGTGCAGCAGCGGCATCACCCGTGCGCACATCGCCCCAGTTTCCCTGCGTTTCGATCAGCAGATCTTTTTGCCCTAGTCCAACCATGGCATCGCCAATAGCTGCATCTCCATGCGGGTGATACTGCATGGTTTGACCAATAATGTTGGCAGCTTTATTGAAGCGGCCATCATCCATTTCTTTCATGGCGTGCAGTATCCTTCGCTGCACGGGCTTGAGGCCGTCATTTACAGCTGGCACTGCACGTTCCAGAATTACGTATGAAGCATAATCCAGAAACCAGTTTTCGTACAAACCTGTCACCGGAATTACGTTCTGCATCCCGTGGTGGTTAGTGTTTTTTATTTCGTTGTTCTCGTCCGACATCTTTATATCAGCTTCTGTATTTTTTACCTTCTAAAAGTATTCACCTCTTGCCTCTGTTTTCTTCCTTATTCCCCTCACACCACTTCCTCCTCTTTTGCTTCCACCAAATCCTTTTCAATTTTCAGGTTCTCGATAATGAAGTTCTGGCGGTCGATGGTGTTTTTGCCCATAAAGTATTCAAGCAGTTTGGGAATAGGTGTATCCTGACGAAGAATCACGGGCTGCAGGCGCATATCTTCACCAATAAACAATCCAAATTCTTCGGGTGATATTTCTCCCAAACCTTTGAATCGGGTTATCTCAGGCCTGGCACCCAGCTTGGCCATAGCACGTTGCTTTTCTTCTTCGCTGTAGCAGTATATGGTTTGCTGCTTATTGCGCACACGAAACAGGGGCGTTTCCAAAATGTATACGTGTCCGTTCTTTACCAAATCGGGAAAAAACTGCAGGAAGAATGTAAGCATGAGCAGGCGAATGTGCATGCCATCCACATCGGCATCGGTAGCTATCACAATGCGGTTGTAGCGCAGTCCTTCCATACCTTCTTCAATGTTAAGGGCATGCTGAAGCAAATTAAATTCTTCGTTTTCGTACACTACTTTTTTGGTGAGTCCGTAACAGTTCAGTGGCTTACCGCGTAAACTGAATACGGCTTGTGTTTCTACTTCGCGGCTTTTGGTAATAGAGCCACTGGCCGAATCGCCCTCGGTAATAAACAGAGTGGAATCGTGGCGTCTTTCCGCTTTTTCATCATCGTAGTGGTAGCGGCAATCGCGTAGCTTTTTATTGTGCACAGCCGCTTTTTTCGCTCGCTCGTTGGCCAGTTTTTTTATACCGGCCATTTCCTTGCGTTCACGTTCGCTTTGCATGATTCTCTTCAACAAGGCATCGGCTGTTTGCGGGTGCTTATGCAAGTAATCGTCCAGCGCTTTTTTCAGAAAATCAATAATGTGCTGTTTTACGGTAGGTCCATCGGGAGCCATGTTTACTGAACCCAATTTTGTTTTCGTTTGCGACTCGAACACGGGTTCCTGTACGCGCACGCTCACCGCTGCAACTATGGAAGCGCGAATGTCGGCCAGGTCGAATTCCTTTTTGTAAAACTCGCGTATGGTTTTGGCATACGCCTCACGAAATGCCAGCAAGTGGGTGCCGCCCTGCGTGGTGTGCTGTCCGTTTACAAACGAGTAATATTCTTCGCCATACTGATTTTCGTGCGTAATGGCTACTTCCGCATCTTCGCCTTTCAGGTGTATAATGGGATAGCGAATATGTTCTTCATTGGTTTTGCGTTTAAGCAAATCCAGCAAGCCATCTTTTGAATAGAATTTTTTGTCGTTGTAGTGTATGGTTAAACCTGAATTCAGGTAGGCATAATTCCACAACATGTTTTCAATGTATTCGGGAATAAAGTGGTAGTTTTTAAACACCGAATCATCGGGAGTAAACCACACGGCTGTTCCATCCGGCTCAAGAGTTTGTGTTTGCTTTCCTTCTTTTACCAGTTCGCCTTTAGTAAACTCAGCAGCTACCGATTTGCCATCTCTGAACGACTGCACTTTGAAATAAACGGCCAGTGCATTTACTGCTTTTGTTCCTACACCATTCAATCCCACTGATTTCTGAAACGCTTTGCTGTCGTATTTACCACCGGTATTGATTTTACTTACTACGTCCACCACTTTGCCCAACGGAATTCCGCGGCCATAGTCGCGCACAAATACGGTTCCGTTCTCGTCAATTTTTATATCAATTGTTTTACCGTGGCCCATTACGTGCTCATCAATGCTGTTGTCCAGCACTTCTTTGAGCAATACGTAAATACCGTCATCGGGAGCGGAGCCATCGCCCAGCTTACCAATGTACATGCCCGGCCGCAGGCGTATATGCTCACGCCAGTCGAGCGACCGAATGCTGCTTTCGTCATACACTACTTTAGTTTCTTTAGCGCTCATGCACTGTTTCTCCTCTGAATTAAGCCGTGAAATTAAACTGAATATGCTACTCGTAATCCACAGATTACAGCACACTTTGTGGATATTATTATCCGTTTGCCGGTAAGCCTAACAGCCAAACAGCATGATTACGTTAGCTTATGGCGTGCTTATTTCTTCGCAAAAACTTCGTCAATCAGCAAGAGTAGGTGGTCGCGGTGAGCCTTTACTTCGGGCGAGGCTGCCGGTGTAGCCATCATGGTGCGAACGCTTTTCAACTGCCCGATAGCTGCCGAACGAGCAACATTGTCATACGATGAAAATGGTGTTTTGGGCTTCACTATCTCGCACAATTCTTTTACATACTGTACCTGCAAATTTTGCCTGAATGTGTTGACTGCACCGGCTAGGTCTTCACGAAAACATGCAGCTGTCAGGTCGGTCATCATATCCATCACCGAATACTGATTTCCGTAAAGCCTGCTGTCGGTCATACGCTTCAGGGTTGACGAAGCCAGCAAATGATCCATAACCATCAGTTGTATGGTAAGTACTCGGTCATGTATACGCGGGTCTTCACCGCCTGAAAAGAAGTTAAAACCCCTGCGCTGGCTTTGCAGGTTTTTGTAAAGCCCTTCGGCAGCTTTCATTGATGATGGGCTGTATAAATGCTGTGAAAGTGCCTGCATAGCTCGTTTTTGATCGGCTAGCGGCACAGGCGTGTAAGCCTGTTTACCTTCCATGTTTCTGTCTACATACACACCACCTATGTACCTCGAAATGGCTTGTGTGGCGTTCATCATTTCAGTCATTGAAATACCGTAGGCCTGCTTAAATTCCTGATTGCTTTTGCCGGGTTTCAGGTATCGGTTTGGCAATTCGGGCAGCATGCGATTGATGAGTTTTATGCGGTCAACGCTGTACGATATAACATCGCTGCTAAAATCATTGATGTTTACACGCGGATCTATGCCCTTGCCTGGCGAACGCATATCATCGGCATCATTTCCAAATATCAACTTCGGATCCGATGACCTTTTCAGGATATTTTCCAAACGCTCATTTTCTTTTTCAGTGTCGGCCAAGGCCTCGCTGTAGCCATACTCAATGGCCCATTCATCATACGGACCGGGACGAGTAGTGAAATAATCGCCCTGTTTGGTTTTATCCAAGGCCACGTTCACAGCCGGATAATCCATTACAGAAGCGGTGAGGCCGTATTGTGCGGTCAGCATTTTATCATGTGCCTGCTGTGGATTCCACATCTGACTAGCTCTCATGTTATGCATCAGGCCAAGGGTATGACCCATTTCGTGCAGAATGAGGTAGTAGAGCGACTGCTTCATGTAATCCCGTTTTTCCAGTTCAGACAAACCGCGCATTTCCAGTATCTGACCACCGAACAACGAACTCATGTGCACATGGTGACCTGCTTCGCACGCTTGCATGGGTGTAGGCTCGCTAGCAGCCAGCTCGCTGGATTGTTTTTTGTACGATGAAGGAACGGCTTCAAATAATTTCTCCTGATTGATGCGGTTGGTTACAAATATGTACTCAAGCATGATATCCGCACCAAGAATTTCACCGCTGCGTGGGTCAACAAAACTGGGGCCGTAACCGCCAAACGGAGGATTGGGCGAAGATGTCCAGCGCAACACATTGTACCCAATATCTCCCGCATCCCAGGTTGCGGTATCGGGTTGCTCCAACACAACAACGGCATTTTTAAATCCTGCTTTTTCAAAAGCCAGGTTCCACTGCAAGCCTGCTGCCTGTATTATTGAACGAAACTCGCGCGGAGTGGTATTTTCAATCCACCACGTGATGGGTTTTACCGGCTCGGAAAGTGCTGCATTTTTATCTTTTTTCTCCAGTCTCCAGCGGTGAATAACATCTTTGTATGCGACAGCTTCAGTAGTGGTCATATCGTTTACCTGCTGCCCGAAAAATCCGACACGCTGATCGTCTTTCCGTGCAGTCATAACGGTTTCGGGTGCCTTAATAAATGTGTGCTGATAGGTAATGGTTATGGAACGCGGGTCAGTTACATCACGTCCGCCCGATAACATGGGCGCTGCATTGTCGTACACATAATCTACCAATACGTCTGTATTGTTTTCGTAGTTGCGCAGTTTTACAAATTTGGTTTTGTCTTTGCTGAGCATACCCAGTAAACTCATACTGCCCATTGGCGATGGGAAAGGTGTGGGCTTAATCTGCGACATGTTTTCAGAAAGAAATATCGCATTTCCGTCAAGCAACATATTGTCCCCTTCTTCGCCCACTATTTTTTGGCTTACTACGATGGAGTTGCTTATGTTGGCATTGGCGGCCTTGCTAATGGCATTGGCTGTGTCAAAGTAAAATCCGGTATTCTGTTTAACAAATTCAATACGGTCGTAGTAGCGCTGAATGGTAAATACCATATTGTCGCGAAAACTGCCTCTGAAATGCCCGGCACCAACTACGCCATTTTCGGTGTATGAAAAATAAATATACGTTTGGTTAAGCTGCTGTTTGGTTATAACCATGTATACAGACCCATTTGCCGTATCGCGGTAGAGGGTAAAAAGTCCGGGCAACTTTTTGCACGATTTCACTTTGTCCTGAAATGTATTCGATTTTTTTTCGACCGACTTCGGTTGTTCGGCTGGTTTTTTCTTGGCAAAAGCAGCGTGGCTGCAAAAAAGGGTGATGGCTGTAAAAGCAAAAATGCGTGTACGGTTGAAAATATGCATGTGTTTGATGATTTTAAAATGTAGGTGAGCAAATTAATTATAAATGCCAGGTTTCGCCAATTTTTAACCATTTAAGTTTACCGTGTATGCGGTCGTGGCGCTGCAACGAATCGAGAATACGCACCGGTTCACCGGCCGGTTCATCGGCTAAGTCGTACGTTCCGTAATGCATCGGAACAAATGTTTTGCCGCGCAAATCATGAAATGCGTGCACGGCTTCTTCGGGCGAGGTGTGGCTGCTTTTCATAATGTAGGAAGGCTTGTAAGCCCCTACGCCCATAAAGCAAATATCAATGTCGGGGAAAAACTCTGCAATTTCCTTGAAATGTGTATTGTATCCGCTGTCGCCCATAAAAAACAACGTGCGGTTCGGAGTTTTTATCACAAAACTGCCCCACAGGCGTGTATTGTTGTCGTTAACTCCTCGCTTGTACCAATGAAATGCCGGCATGTAATAAATACGAATGTCGCTGTTAGGTATACTGTACTGCTGATACCAGCCTGCTTCCTGCACATCTGCATTGGGAGCAAATGACCTGAGCAAATCCTGCATACGGAGGCCCGTTAAAATATGTAGCTGCTTATGTGTTTTGGCCAGTGTTTGCAAACTCTGCTTATCGCAGTGGTCGAAATGCCCGTGACTAAGCAATATATAATCAATACCCTGTATCGAATCCCTGTCGAAGGGGATGCCCACCCTGCGCTTCACAAAAGGGATATCGTTAAATACCGGATCGGTAAGAAATGTAGTACCACCACTAGTTATCAAAAAACTGGCATGGCCCAGCCACACTATTTTATCGCGCTTGTCGGCAAACATGCTGTTGTTTTTTATCACCTCGGGAAACCAGGTGTCTTGCTTTTTCTCCAATTTCTGAGGATTGGTTTGCATTTGCCACTTCATCACACGCCAGAATGTGGGCAAGGGTACATTTTCATAATTCATAAATACGCCCTTGTGCACCGCATTGCCGGCATAGCCTTCTTTAATGGTGGCAAGGTTTTCATTTCTTACATACATAAGCGGAATTTTCTTGTTGCTGAACGAGAGTAGCGAGGGCAACACCAGCAGCCCTGCCAATAGAAAATATGTACCGGCTTGTTTTTGCACCTCGTATGCACAAGAATACTTTTTTAGTCGGGTAAAACCATATCGGGCCAAAAGCAATTTGGCAATTCAATCACTTACCAATACATTTGCTATCCGGTAAGCGCATTTAAAACGCATGAAATTTATACTCCACCGGGCCACGGTTTGCGATATCCAATCGGACCATCATTCAAAAGTTTGCGATATTTATATACGTAACGGAGTAATTGAAAAAGTAACTGCCGCATCCCGATCTCTGCCTCGTATATCAGGTTATAAAACTATTGACTGCAAAAATCAGCTCGTTTCACCGGGCTTTTGCGATATGCGTGCCTCCCTGGGCGAACCCGGGTTTGAACACAAAGAAACGCTACAAACAGCTGCCCGTGCTGCACAAGCAGGCGGATACACCACCGTGGTGTGCCTGCCCAATACCACTCCGGTTATTCAAAGCAAAAGCGATATTGAATTTATAAGCAGCAGAAGTGCGCAATTGCCTGTACATATTTTGCCGGCTGGCGCCTTAACACATAACCGCGAGGGAACCGACATGAATGAACTGTATGACATGCATACAGCGGGTGCCGTGGCTTTTACTGACGGAAATAAACCGATAATGAACAGCGGATTGCTGCAGCGTGCGCTGGAGTATGCCCGACATTTCAACGGATTGATATACATACACGCCCACGACCTAAGCCTATCGCCTCAGTATGGAGTGAGCGAAGGCGAAGCCGCTATGTGGCTGGGGATGAAAGGTGTGCCGTGGCTGGCTGAATCCACCATGATCATGCGCGATATTGAACTGGCTGCTTACGCCAATCACCGCATACACTTTTCGCATATCAGCAGCAAACAAAGCGTAAACCTGATACGTAAAGCCCGAAAAGCCGGTGCGCATGTAACCTGCGATGTATCCGTAGCTCACCTCTGTTTTACAGATGCTGCCTTGTCTGAGTATGACACTCTCTACAAACTGAACCCACCGCTGCGCACCGAATCGGACCGCAAGGCCCTGTGGGAAGGGCTTGCCGATGGAACTATAGATGCGATAGTTACTGACCATAACCCACAAAATACAGAAAATAAACAGGTAGAATTTGAATATGCAGCTGACGGAATGATACAGCTACAAACCGCCTATAGCCTACTGTGCATGCACGCTCCAAAATATGTACCTGTGGAAGTGCTGGTTCAAAAATTAACCGCACAACCCCGTGCTATTCTAGTGCTGCCGGATGTAAAAATTGGTGCAGGCAGCCCGGCCGAACTGGTTATACATAACCCAACAGAAAAGTGGAACTACCACGAAAAAAACAATGCATCGCTTTCTAAAAATTCACCGGTGCTGGGCCAAACACTGACCGGAAAAATAATGGCCACCTTAACCAACGATCAACTCCATCTCACATGAGTACAACACTACGTACGGCACAACTGCTTGTTCGGTCATTTACCGGAAATGAGCATGACGATACCCTTTCTGCGCTTTTCAATCAAAATGAACATTTTTTACATACCGTAAAAAAATTTGATGAGTGGCTTACCCAAAATCCGGGACTCATGCCCGTTAGCGAATACCTTTTTGATTTGCTGCTGGCTCATCACCTGATGCAGCAGCGCGGCAATGAAGATTACCTGTTCAGCAAAGAGTGGATGGACATTGAAGATAAAACCATCGACCGCGGTAGCGAATTTCTTAACCTGTTGCTCTATATCAGCGAAGCCTATGAAAATGATATTGATATTGATCTCGAAGATTTTTTAAATGAGTTTTTGCTGGTTGATGAAGATGAGTTTCAGGATGAACACCACATCTATGAAACCATTATTGACAATGCCGATATCATGGCCTTGGAAATACCTGCATTGAACGAAGTGGTGAGCCAGCTGCAGGATGATAATTTGCCCGATTTACTGAAACCCATGCTGTTGTTTTTTTATTCGCCCAAAAAACGCATACAGGCAGACTACCTCTCTCCTGTTGAACAGGCATTGTACGATTCGCTCATCGAATTTGCAGCTGCGGAGTAAATCCGCACCTGAAGTGAACCCTAGTGCATACTCTTCGGGTCAGTAAGACTGATGTCACACCTCGCCTTATCAGGGTATAAATCAGGTGCTTTGAACGTAAAATTAAACATCTGTTTAAACCATTGCTATCTTTGTTAATCGTAAGCGACATAAAAATCCATAAAATACATGAACATGAAAAATGCGATTCGTATGACCTGGGTAGCACTATTGGCAACCGGTCTTACTTTAAACAGTTGTAAAAAGAATGACAATGAAATGGATGAAGACGGCTTGGAACAAGCCGAACTTTCATTCGATGAAAGCAATTACAACAATGAACTGGAAGCTTCATTAAATGAAGCCAACACTACAGTTTCGTCAAGCGGAGTAGGCAAAGGACCGGGCATACCGGGTGCAAAAGTAGATGACAGCACGTTTATCAACGAAAAGAAAATAGTGATTACCTATGACGGGCTGAGTGGTGATGGGCTAAGAATGCGCACAGGCACTGTTATTCTTCAGCTTATATCAGGAGCCAAGTGGTCTGATGCCGGAGCGGTACTTTCTGTGGAAGCCCAAAACTTGAAAATAACACGCGTTAGCACCGGCAAATCGGTTACGTTAAATGGCGTTCACTACATTACGAATGTAACAGGCGGCAAAGTGCTGGTAGATGAAAATGTAGTACATTCAGTAAGAGGCAACACACAAGTTACGTTTGATAACGGTACCATGCGCAGCTGGCAGGTAGCCCGCAAGCGCACCTACACCAATGCTGCAGGACAGCTTAGCCTGAAAGTAGAAGGCGACACGGCAGTAGGTGGCTACAGCAATGTAGTCGTGTGGGGTACCAACAGAAGAGGCAATGCATTCTATACTCAAATAACTAGCCCGCTGCTGTTTACTACCACATGCAGCAACAGGCCTGTGTCGGGTGTAAAAGTTCATAACAGCATGTCTAAAAACATTACGGTAACCTTTGGTGTGGATGCATCGGGTAATCCATACAGCGGCAGCGATTGCCCGTACGGATTTAAAATTAGCTGGGTTGACCGTAAAGGAAATACCCGCACCTCCGTTTCTGCCTACTAAATCTCAAAAAAAGCATATTAAAAAAGCGACCATACCGGTCGCTTTTTTTTTGCTCCATACTTAACCATAGTGTATAAGCTGAAAATAATAGGTATTAAACCTGTGAAAATATCTCACACTGTACTTTACTTTATTATATAGAAAGATAAGCATGGCATAGTATTTGGCAATTCGGAAGGCCTAATGCTTAACTGATGATAAAGAAAACCCTCTATTTCGGTAATCCAATGTATTTGAGTTGCCGCAACCAACAATTGGTAATTAGCGTACCACATGCCAAAGGAATTGATCACCTGCTTGACCATACGGTGCCTATTGAAGACATTGGTGTGGTCATTTTAGATCATAAACAAATCACCATTACACAAACACTCATTACACAATTATTAGAAAATAATGTGGCAATGATTACTTGTGATGACTCGCATTTGCCCAAAGGACTGATGCTGAATCTGGCCGGACACACCTTACAACAAACGCGCTTTCAGGCACAGCTGGAGGCAACAGTGCCGCTTAAAAAAAATTTGTGGCAACAAACAGTACAGGCTAAAATTCGTAATCAAGCTGCCATACTCAGGCGTATAGGCGTGGGAACGGAGAATATGATGCATTGGTTACATGAAGTAAAAAGTGGAGATACCGAAAACCACGAGGCTAGAGCTGCAGCCTATTACTGGAAAAATTTTTTGCCGGTCACTCATCAGTTTACAAGGCAACGGGATGGCATACCACCCAATAATTTACTTAACTATGCCTACGCCATTATACGCGCAGTGGTAGCGCGTGGCTTAGTTGCATCCGGACTACTACCAACTTTTGGCATTTTCCACCGCAATCAATACAATGCGTATTGCCTGGCAGATGATGTGATGGAACCATTCCGTCCATTTGCCGATTGGATGGTACGTGAATGGGTAATGAGTGCTAAACCATACACCGAACTGACTAAAGACATTAAAAAGGAATTGCTATTGCTTCCAACAGTTGATGTGCTGATGGAAGAGAAACGCAGTCCATTAATGGTGGGACTACAGCGAACTACCGCTTCGCTGGTTGCTTGTTTCGAAGGCACGTCTCGTAAAATTATCTATCCTGAAATGCCGTAGCGATGCACGAGCGATTAAATGCATACCGAATTATGTGGGTACTCGTATTTTTTGATCTGCCAACGGAGTCGGCAGCCGAACGTAAAATTTATGCTCGCTTTCGCAAAGAGCTCATGCAGGATGGCTTTACCATGTTTCAGTACAGCATATACATGCGGCACTGTGCCAGCCGCGAAAATGCCGAAGTGCATATGAAACGTGTAAAACAACTGTTGCCGGACAATGGCCATGTAGGCATTATGTGTATTACCGATAAGCAATTCGGTATGATGGAAATCTTTTATGGCAGAGAAAAAGCCGAAGCCCAAGAGCCTAAGCAACAACTGGAGCTGTTTTAATATGTAGACAGTTTAGTCGCTATTTGTATACAGGCCTATGTGTTAAGTAACTGTATGGCATACGCTTGCATTCCTTCTTCTGCCATAGTGAGTATATCCTGATCGTGCGTCATAGCAATAAACGAATTTTGATAGGCTTCGCGTTTCAGGTGGGTGAAATACATGCGTAAGGCATTATGCACCAACACGCTATGGGGTGTATTTAACTCAGCTGCTACACGGCTAAGCTCATTGCTTAACTCATCGGGTAATGTATACGTAAAGGATTTCATGCGTTGTGCTAAAAACAAGAATTCAAAAATAGGATTGAAATTGCAAATAAAAAAGCCACCCGAATTGAACCGGATGGCTTTTGAATGACACCATTTTTTTTGATTGATTTTTTACTGTAACCATTTGACAAACAATTTATAAACTCAGGGTACGGTGTTGTCAAAGATCGTTAATGCAAAATTGAAAGCAAATCACAACCAAAGCAATAGTAATACAATACCAAAGAAGGTGTTGTCAAAGATCGTTAATGCAAAATTGAAAGCAAATCACAACTACGCACTAATTT
>JBKCPL010000019.1:0-39777 GCA_046309355.1 Bacteroidota bacterium | reverse complement strand
CGAAAGAAGCGAGACGCGAGAGATAGTTTAACTCCGTGGTTCGCTGTGTGCGCTGTGGTTATTTGTATATTTACTCAGATGATCTATGAAAGAAGAAAGATGAAAGACGAAAGACGTAAGAAATAAGACAAAAGACATGAGACGAGAGACGAGAGATGCGAGAGTTGAGAGAGTTAAGAGATAGTTCTAATCCGTGTTACTCCGTGGTTCGCTGTGTGCGCTGTGGTTAAAAATATCTAAAGACAATTACACAATGTAAAGCAAAAATCCTCTCCGCGTGTTACTCCGTGTATCGCTGTGTTCGCTGTGGTTAAAAAAATAAAACTCTTATCTACCTTATCAACGTGACTGTCCCATTCACCGATTTTATTTTCTCATCGGTAATTAAGCGGTAATCGAAGATGTAGTAATACACACCTGCCGGACATTCTTCACCGTCATTTTGCATACGGCCGTTCCAGTTTATGCCATCATTCCCCTGTCCATCTTTTTTACTTTCGTACACCAGTCCACCCCAGCGGTTATATATGCTCAAGTGGTATTGAGTATAGCCAACAATGTCTATATCAAAGGCATCATTTAATCCGTTGTTATCGCCCGGGGTAAATACGTTTGGCATTTTTATTTTGCTGAGAAAATACACTGACTTGCAAATAGAATCCCAGCAATCATCTGGCGAAAATGCCACCAGGCATATATCGAACTGAATGGTATCGCCCGAAAAACGGTACGTTGGATTAAGAGCGGTAGAAAATGGATTGCTTCCCAACAACTGACCTTTTTTATCATACCATTCGTAACGGGTAGCCTGAATTGATTTATTATTCAATTGATAGACAGGAGCACCTGATTCATCTATTTCAAAATCGGCTGAAACATCTTGGACAACCAGTGATTTCCTGACTGTATCGCGGCATGTAAGTGCTGTTGTCGTATCATCGGGTATAAGCGTTACTGTATACGTGCCCGACTGACTATAAGCGTGTGTAGCTAATGTATCCGGGCGCGAAGTTGTAGTTGCATTATTATCGCCAAAATTCCATCTGTATCGGTTGTAGCGTTTATCGCCATTGGCAGTAAATGTAACCTCCACATTAGGACAAACCTTGTCAGGCAAAATCATATTCATGCGTGGAGTTGGATTTACATAAACCATGCGTGTGGGGAGGTCGGTCAACGTATCGGGAAACACCGATGTGCATGTTTCCAGATTGCCGGTAAACGGATTTCGAAGAGTATCCAATCCAAGAAGACGCACCTTATAGATACCGGCCTGATTGTATGTGAAAATAATATCTGAATCGTTCAGTACAGATAATGTGGTGTTGTTAGAATCGCCAAAGTACCAAATCCAGTTTAGTAGTTTTGTTCGTGTCGTATTTTTAAATCGAACGCTTAACGGCCGGCAACCTATGGTATCATCTATCTCAAAACGGGGCTTAGGGCCACGCACTTCAACCCATTTATAGGCCGTATCGCGGCAACCCATTGCGGTATTAATAACAAGTCGAACCAAGAACGAATCGTTGGTGGTAAAATCATGAGAAGGATTTTGTAAAACTTTCGGCTGTTTAAAATCGCCAAAATCCCACTGCCATTGCGCTATAAAATCAGGAACAGTAGTCGAATTTCCCAGGCTATCGATGAATTGTGATGAATCCCTGAACGCAACAATTTCAGGAGCACAGAAAAACAATGAAGTCGGGGTATAAATACGTGCATCGGGTTCAATCACATTTATGAAATCGGGATAAACAATGGTATCACGGCAATTCAGGCTGTCTTTCATAGCCATTTTAATGGTGTAAAGTCCGGGCTTGCTGTATTTTATTACCGGCTTAGGCCCGCTGTATGCAAAGCCTTTGCCATCCCCAATATCCCACCATATCAATTCCTTTCCGGCAGCTATACGTGACGGGTCGCCCCAATAATCTGTAGGGTTATAGTCGCCATTGGACAAGTAATACCTGATCTGGTCAAACAGTGTTACCGGCTCATTCACACACACCACATCCTTCATTACTCCAAAGTTAGCATTGTAGCCAATGCCGATTGGAATGCGAAGGGCATCCACACAGCCATTTATATCCTTTAGTGCTACAAATAAATCGTATTTACTACCTGTTTCGTAGGTAAATCGCTGCCGCTTAATCACACTGTCACCATTCATGTACTGCCAGGCTGTATCGTCAGGATAATTGATTGTAGTGGGACCCGGAATGAAGTCCCAGAATACGTATTCCAGATTGGGCTGAACAGTATCAAAAAGTTTAAATTCAACTTCGTAAGGACGGCAGGTTGTTAATTGCTGCAGTGTCGCAAGTGGATTTTTCGGGATGAAATGAAAAAACGGATAGTAGGCCGTATCGTAACAGGTATTAGAACCGTCAGACCCATTGCGAACCACCAGCCCAACCACCACATACCCATTTGGATTGCATGCCTGGGAATAAATGTGCGTGTAATCAAGCAAAGGCTTAGTGGTATCCATCAGTTGCCAAACTTTTCCGCAAGCGGTGTCAAAATTTACCCATACCCTTTCGGCTCCGCAACTGGGCAATATTTGATCAAAAAAGAACTTAATCGGATTGAATAAACACGGTTGTCCCTGCCAGTATAATCCGGCTCGCGGAGGTGTAATCGTAGAGTCCCAGCCGGCATCCGGTTGTGTTAAAGCAATACTGATTGAATCGGTGTCGAAACAGCCCGTCACCGTATCGGTCATGGTTAGTTTTACCCTGTAGCATCCTTCCTTGCCATCGTAGTAGCGGTGTTTTACATTAAACGAATCCACAGAATAGCGGCAATTAAGCGTTGTGTTTATACCCCTCTTCACATCGGTTGTGCATGACGGAGCAAACTGATCGCCAAAATCCCACAACCACTTCATCGAAGGATTTTGATAATGGCATGAAATGTAAGGAACAGGATTTCGGAAATACACCGTATCGTGTATTTTACACTGAGGTACATTTTTTGGTTTTATGGTATCGTTTTGTATATCGGCATTGGGGCCAACTATATCAACGAGTGTGTCAATAACAAAGGGACAATTTGCATAATTTACATTCAGTCGCACGGTATACTGACCGCAGTCTCTGAAACGGTAGCTGAAGCTGTTATTCATTGGCGGCAATATGGAGTCGAGCAATTTGCCATTGCGCAGAATGTACCATTTCAATACACCGGGAGTAGGGTTGCTGAATCTAAATTTATTTTCACGATAACAGTTCAAAGCCGGATTAGTAGACGTGTATTCTTTCACAATAAATATTGAGCGGTACACACTGTCGTGTCTACCACCCGACTGCATAAATGCGGTGTCTTTGCAATTATCTTTACCCGTAACCACCAGAAATGGATCATACACCCCCACCCTCTTGTAATGGTAAATAAAATTATTCCACCTTACTGAATCTTTACCGCCATCGCCAAAATGCCAAACAAACTTTTTAATAAGGCTGAAAGGCTGCTGTGTTTGGTTTAAAAATGTAACCGGTGTACTGTCGCACCTGGGGAAAATACTGGTGGTGAAAGCTACGGGCTGCCACCTGGGTTGCAAGTACACAGAATCTTTTTTCTCCAGGCGGTTTACGCATCCATTGGTATCGGTTACTTCTACCACCATGGTGTACAAATGGCCAAAAAAGTCAACGCTATTTTCGTAGCAAATACCTGATTGAAGCGGTGCATCGTCTATTTGCAGGTAACCGTTGCTTAACTGCCACACGCGCTGCCTGATGGGTGCACCCGATGCTCCGGGAACGGATAAGTCTTGAATACATAGTTTGTTGTTTTTATAACACAACGAGTCATCCGACTGTATGACAAAATTGGCTACCGGCAATGCGAGCACTTTAATGGGCTGTCCGGTATTGTTGCAGGTGCCACCACCGCTAAAATTTACAGTTAATGTAGGCGTAAATGTTCCCGTGCTGTTATATTTATAAATTACTACGGGTTGTGTGCTGGTGTTGCCATCCCCAAAATTCCATGAATAGGAAACAGGCGTTCCGCCTGTTACGGCAGCTATAAGCGTAACCGTATTGCCCAAACATACTGTTTGTGTGCTTGCAGTAATAGTGCACGTTTGTGCTGCAACGGATAAAATTCCTGAAAGGAAAAGCGACAGGCTTACTAGTAAACGCATATATATATGTTCACAAGATAACTATATTTATAAAATAGTTGCAACAGCTAATTCTTAGAACAATCTTAATAAAACCAACACCAAGTTTTGGCAGCGATTAATTACTTTTGACGTGTATGTATAAAATTCACTCTTGCATGTGGTTGCTTTTAGCCTTCATAAACGTGAATGCACAATCTGACAGCAAAACAGAAATCGAGAAAGGCAACCGCATTATTAATATACAGTTTCACTACACCTATACCGAACCATCGGCCGACCTGGCCAATCGTTTCGGATACTTTCACAGCATAGGCACGGGAGCAGTATATAAAAGCGCCAATCATTGGCTGGTAGGTGCCGAACTATGCTATCAATTTGGCGACATAGTGAAAGAACCCAACTTGTTTAACAACCTGGTGGCCAGTACGGGCGCTATTATGAACAGTGGCGGCTATCTGGCTGAATTGAGTGTGGGTCAGCGTGGGTTTTACACAACTGCCCGTTTCGGACGAATGTTTCCTGTAAGCAGCACCAACAGAAATACCGGTATTATGGCCATGATTGGCGTGGGATACTATACACACAAAATATACATCAATTCACGCGATAACGATATACCACCGCTTAGTATCGAATTACGCAAAGGGTACGACAGACTTTCGGCTGGTCCGGCTTTTTCGCAAACCATTGGCTACATGCATCACAGCCGAAACCGCTACTACAATTTTTATGCAGGCATCGAGTTTATGCAATCGTTTACTACCAGCTTGCGCGGTTTTAATTACGATCAGATGGCTTACGATACCAAAACGTATCAGGATTTTACGTACGGTTTTCGCTTTGCCTGGATGATTCCCATTTACCTGAACTCCGGTTCATCTGACGAATACTATTATAAATGATTCAGGCAATCGGTTTACTTGCTTATATACTTGGAACACGCAGCTATTTTGCCCTATTGCACCTGGCAGCAAGGTTCAATAACAAAGCCAAACGTGCGGTTGCGGGGCGTAAAAACTGGAAGCATGATTTGCAAAACAAGGTATTAACACTCAACACCGAGCGCATCTGGTTTCACTGTGCATCGCTGGGTGAGTATGAACAGGCTAAGCCGGTAATGGAAATGATACGCGCGCAAAAACCTGAAGTCAGTATCGTAGTCAGCTTTTTCTCACCTTCCGGTTACGATATTCGCAAAAATGATCCTCTCCCCGATTTGGTTTGCTATTTGCCATTTGACACGGCATATAATGCACGTACATTTCTACGCATTATTAAGCCCTCAAAAGCGGTGTTTGTAAAATACGAATTTTGGCATTTTTTTCTTCGTGAACTGAACAGGCGAAATATCCCGGTGTATCTTATTGCTGCTCACTTTAGGGCCGATCAGATTTTTTTCAGGTGGTACGGTACGTTTTACCGAACACTCCTCAAACGTTTCCATACCATTTTTTGTCAGTTTGAATCGGACAGGCAGCTGCTTAGCCATATTCGTATACCAAGCTTTTCACATACGGGCGATACCCGATACGACAGGGTAATAGAAACTGTAAAAAGTATACAGCCCATTTCAGCAGTATCTGTTTTCAAGCACGATTCAGCCTTACTGGTATTGGGCAGCAGCTATGCGCAGGAAGAAAAAATAACGGCTGATTGGTTACGTACCTTTAATGAACAGGTAAAAATTGTTGTGGCTCCACATGAAATTGAAGAGCAGCGGCTGCAAGAAATTGAGCGTACATTTCAACCATACGGGTGTGTGCGGTACTCAGGCATAACCGAAACGTTTTCGGGCCGAGTGCTTATTATTGATAATGTGGGCATGTTGTCACGTATTTATCAGTATGCCGATATGGCTTTTATAGGCGGAGGTTTTGGAACAAAAGGTTTACACAATATACTGGAAGCACTGGCATTTGGCTGCCCTGTAGTATTTGGCCCTAACCATAAAAAGAAATTTCCTGAATCCGTTATGGCCGAAGAAAAGGGAGTAGCAAGTACGGTTACCAATGCAGAAGAACTGAATTCAGCTTGGCGAACATTTATTTCTATAAACAGCAACTCATCAGGTAAAAATGCAAAAGCAATTGCATTTATTCAAACACATAGCGGAATATCGGAAAGAATATACAGCTATTTATACCATAAATAGTCCATTTATCAGTTTTTTTGTGCATTAATTCTATTCAAGGCATCTTTTTTAAGAATTTTTTCTACCTGTAAATCAACAACTTATATAATACCGAAATAAATATTTCAGTACGAGTTGCGTTTTTACAGTACAAACAGCATACATTGCATAATGAATAGCAATAACACATGCGTATGAAAAACTTAATCCTAACCTTGTCAATCTCATTCGGTTTAATGAGTTGCCAAAAACAAACCCCGGTAGCTGACATGACAATTTCAAAAACCGTTGTTAACGTGGGCGAAACCATAGAGATTAATAACCTGTCGACCAACTGCGAAATTTCGGTCATTAACGTAGCGGGCGAAGGTACTTACAACAAAAGTATACGTGTTGGCGAAGATTTTGAAGCAGATGACCGCTCGTTTTTATTTTCATATGACCGTCCGGGCGTATATGTTATACGTGTAACGGCTGAAAATACATCTATGTTTTCAGGAACAAACTTCTCTGCAAAAGAGATACGCGTTACTGTTGGTTCACTTGCAACAAAAAATTAAGAAATCCTTTCATAAGTAGTAGTAGGGATAGGTTCATATTCGGCAGAAGTATTTTACTTCTTGCCGAATAATGAACTAAGGCCCGGTATCATCGCACTCATTATTGCATTCATTTCACTTTGGGTCAAATTATCCGCTTGTTCCATAGCATCTTCAATAGCCATCATCAGCAAATCCTGCAATTCTTCTTTTCGGTCAGCCTGCATCAACTCGTCTGCTATCTCAATGTCTTTGATTTTACGGTTACCATCTACCGTTATCTTCACCTTACCGCCTGATGCACTCCCGGTTACAGCAATATTAGCCAATCGCATTTTAACAGCTTCCGCCCGTTTTTGAGCTTCATTTAATTTATCGAACATAGGTGTATATAAAAAATTATGTGCGCAAAAATATCCGTTTTGTCGAAACCTATATATTGCAACTCACAAATTGACCCACCGTTTATGAAAAAATATGTACTGATTTTACTGCTTTCACCGTTGGCACTTTGCGTACACGCTCAGGTTGATTCTACGGCAACCGATGAGGAGGATTTTAGCCAATATGCTAACCTCGAATTATCGGGTGGCGCCAAGCGCTATTGTACGTCAAAAGTTCTGGGTATGAGTCCGAATAAACTCATTTCGTTGGGTTACGATTACCAAACAGCCCACACACTGGACAATACCAATCCGAATGAAACGGATCCCAAATTAAGTACGGGAAATGCCCGCATTACCGCAGCGCACGGTGTACGTGTAGCAGCCAATTTTCCGTTGCTTTCCAATACTAAATGGCTTATCAATTTGGGAGGCAATTACTGGCAAACTCAATACGACATGAGCAGCCACACCAAAGACAATTACTTTGTTCATCAATTGCACCATCATCCATTGAGCACGCTGGGACTAAACCTTACAGTTTTTAAACCACTTGACGATAAGCATTTTATTCTGGCATTCGTGTCGGCTGATGCTAACGGAAACTTTGTATTGCTCGATAATCAGCTTGGTAATTACATTGAGCGCTCGAAGTACACGGTAGTAGGATTTTACGGCTGGAAACGTTCCGATTTGTCCATGATTGCTGTAGGTGCATCACGTACGTATCGTCCGGGTGCGCTGGGTATCATACCGCTTATACTATTTAACCACACGTTCGAAAACCGCAAATGGGGCATCGAGTCCTTATTTCCGGCCAGGTTAAACGTGAGGCGTTCATTTAATCCGCGAAACCTGCTCATGTTCGGATACGAACTGGAGGGCAACAGCTATTCCATCATTAACCGCACAACAGGTGCAAGCCCATACGGACCTCTTGAACTCAGACGATCGGAGCTGCGACCGCGCATAACCTATGAAAAGTCTATATCCGGATTTATATGGCTTTCGGTGCAGGCCGGTTACCGCATTGCGTACAATTTCAATATTGACGATAAAGATTATTTCAGGTTGATAGGTAGCGACAGACCTTATTATATGGAAAACACACTGGGCGGAGCATTTTACTTTAATGTGAGCTTGAATTTAGTGAGTCCATAATTTTTCAACATATTTCGGTATGGTCAAATAACGCGGTAAATTTGGTGTGTGATTCCTCGCTCAAAAGTTGATGAAATATTAGATGCTGCACGTATTGAAGATGTAGTAGGCGATTATGTTTCGCTGAAGAAACGTGGCTCATCGCTACTTGGATTGTGTCCTTTTCATAACGAAAAAACACCTTCCTTTAACGTGTCGGTTTCGAAAGGCATTTACAAATGCTTTGGTTGCGGAAAAGCCGGAAATGCCATCAACTTTGTGATGGACTATGAGCATCTCGATTTTGTAGGTGCGCTTAAAGTTCTGGCCGATAAGTATGGCATTGAGTTGCCTAAACAGGAAGTAAGCAGCGAACAAATACTGGAAGAAAAAAGGCAGCAATCGGAAAAGGAAAGCCTGCAGGTATTAAACAATTATGCCGAAGCGTATTTCGCAGATACGCTTCACACCGATGACGAAGGAAAACTGATAGGCCTCTCCTACTTTGATGAGCGCGGTTTCAGACCCGATATCATCACCAAGTTCAAATTAGGATTTGCCAAAGACTCATGGGATCATTTTACCGAAAACGCATTGCGAAGCGGCTACAGCAGCGACATGCTCGTAAAATCTGGGCTAAGTAAATCCAGTGAGCAGGGAAAAATTTATGACGCGTACCGTGCACGGGTAATTTTTCCTATACACGGCCTAAATGGAAAACCTATTGCATTTGCCGGGCGCATACTGAAAAGCAAAGACGAAAAAAGTCCGAAGTATGTAAACTCGCCCGAAACAGTTTTGTACTACAAAAGCAATGAACTATACGGACTATATTTTGCACGCACAGCTATTTCGAAAGCCGACTCTGTTTACCTTGTAGAAGGATACACGGACGTAATCAGTATGCATCAGGCCGGCATTGAAAATGTGGTAGCCTCATCCGGCACATCGCTTACAGAAAATCAAATTAAGCTCATAAAACGCTTTACCGAAAATGTATGTGTGTTGTACGATGGCGATGCGGCCGGTATTAAAGCCTCACTGCGCGGAACCGATATGCTGCTGGAGGCAGGTCTGAATGTTAAAATTGTATTGTTTCCCGATGGCGAAGACCCAGATAGCTATAGCCGCAAGGTAGGTTCAGATGCATTCGATATTTTCTTGAGTGAAAATAAGCAGGATTTTATCCTGTTCAAAACCGGTTTGCTGAAAGATGAGGCCGGCAACGACCCCGTTAAACAAGCCGAACTGGTTCGTGATATTGTAGGCAGCATCAGTAAAATTCCGGATGCATTTAAGCGGTCTAATTTTATAAAAGCATGCAGCCGTTTACTGAAAGTAGAAGAGCAGTTGCTGATTGCCGAATCGAATCGATTGCTGCGCACCAAAGCCGCACAAGAGGCACGTACTACACTGCCCCCACCTGCCGAACAGCCGCTAAACTATGAGCAGGAAATTAAATCGCTGGTTCAGCTGCAAAGCAACGATGCGCAGGAACGTGATTTGCTTCGTGTATTGCTGAAATATGCTACACACAGTATAAACGACACTGAAAATGTTGCACAGTACGTGTTTCGTGAACTGGCCGAAGCCGAAATTGTCATTGAAAATCCGGTAATAACCGATATACTGAAACTGATACACGCACAGCTGCATAACCAAGAGCTGAACATGCAAAGTTTATTGTATGCCAACGATCCAAAACTTACTCAAGTAGTAGCCGACATGATGAGCGAAAATCTGGAAGTGAGCCCTCACTGGAGTCAGTATGATGTGGATGTTGAGCCCATAGAAACCTATTTCAGGCAAGATGTTGAACAAGCCTTGTTGATGCTAAAGGTTAAACACATTAATAAATTGATTGATGAAAATCAGCTGGAGTTTAATCATGCCAAAACCGATGAAGACCTGCATGCGTTGCAGCAGGTGCATGCCCATTTGCTGATGCAGCGCAGCGAATTGCTGAAGCCGCGAGGCACCGTGCTTATCAAATAATTTTCGAATTACTTCAGGTTAAATACCGAACTTCTTACCAGTTTCCCTTCCAGGTAAATATCTACCATGTAACTGCCCGATGCCAGTTCGCGTTTATCATTCTCGTATGCCATGCACATATTTTGCTTCGAGCCATCGAAGGTAAACTTGTATGAAGCCGTTGAGTTGAGTGTTTCACCGCTACTGCTTGTAAATTCTGACTTTGTTGACCCGCCCAGTATTTTACCTCCCGGTTCGGTTATTACTACATAGGCCATTTTATCGCCCGTTTGTGCTACGGCATTATCCATAACGGCAAAGCACACTTCAATTTTATTGGTACGCTTGGCAATGGCTGATTCTACGTATCTGCCCGAGCTTTTTTTCTTATAACTGACTACTTTTATGTATTCGGCTTTCAGTTCGGAAGCAACGGTTACTTTTTGCTGCAAATTCAATTTATCATCATTCAATGACTGTACCGATTGAGTAAGAGCCTCGTTTTGCGACTTCAGCAAATTGTTTTCAGTTATCAACTGATCAATACGCTCTAGGTATGTCTCGCGCATTTTGCGCAGCTCGGCCAATTCAGCGTTCAATTTTTTATTGAGCTTATCTATATCTTTTTCTTTGGCCAAAAGCTTGCGTATTTTTTGCTCCTGCGCAGCTATCTGCTCATTGGCATCATTCAGCAAGCTATCGAGGTTGCCGGCAATACCTCTGTACTTTTCCAATTCCATTTCCATAGATGACAGTTCACGCTCAAGCTCTACCCTAACAACGAGCATGCTGTCAATACGTGATTCGCAATTGACTACGGTAGTGGTGTGGTTATTAAATTGATATACGTTTGCTGCCAATGATAGCAGAAGCAAAAGACCAACAACTACGGTTAATCTGTTATTTTTATTTTGTGTGCTCATGTGTGACAATGAATTAAGTCACAAAAATAGCCTTTGAAATGAAATATCAATTCATCTTTTACATTTGTGCCTAAATGAAGTATTTTATTTTAGCAGGCGAAGCCAGTGGTGACATGCACGGCAGTAATTTAATCCGGTCAATTGCTGCTAAAGATACGCACGCAACTGTGTATTGTTGGGGTGGAGACGCCATGCAAAAAACAGGTGCACAGTTTTTAAAGCACTACTCGGAGTATTCGGTGATGGGTTTTGTAGAAGTGCTCCTTAAACTGAATAAAATAAAACAAACACTGGATGAATGCAAGGAAACTTTGCTTCGGCTGAAACCGGATGTAGTTGTGCTGATTGACTTTCCGGGATTCAATTTGCGTATCGCTGAATTTTGCCATTCGCACAACATAAAAGTGGTGTATTATATTTCACCTAAAGTGTGGGCATGGAAACAGTCGCGGGTGAAAAAGATGGAAAAATATGTCAACCTGCTGCTCCTCATTTTCCCTTTCGAGCGCGAGTTTTTCAGCAAATACGCAGTGCCGCATCGCTATGTGGGAAACCCATTGCTCGATGCGTTGCATACGTTTGAAAAGAACACACATTTCTACACCGATAATAAACTTGATCACAGGCCCATCATTGCATTAATGCCCGGAAGCCGCATGCAGGAAATAAAACGGATGATGCCCGTTATGCAGGAAATCACCCATTTCTTTCCCGAATACGAATTTGTTATAGCCGGTGCGCCTGCTATTCCGGATAAGGTGTATACGCCTTACCTCTCTGCCAATTGCCGTATGGTAAGCGGACAAACATATCAGTTGCTGGCTCATGCACACGCAGCTATTGTATGCAGCGGAACTGCCACGCTGGAAACCGCCTTGTTTAACGTGCCTCAGGTTTGCGGCTATAAAGCGAATGACTTGTCGTATTACATAGCCAAAATGCTGGTCAACATAAAGTTTATATCGCTGGTCAACTTATGCATGAACCGCAAAGTAATAACCGAGTTGATACAATACGACTGGAGTGTGAGCCGCGTGTACGATGAATTGAAAAAAATTCTTGAATCCGACTCAGCAGAACGCAAACAGATGCTTAGCGATTATACGGAGCTGCGAACACTGCTAGGCGAAAACGGAGCAAGCGACAGAAGCTCAGATGCCATTATGCAGTTTCTGTCGGCTGATACGCATTGATGTGAATGCGGTTTTTGCAAAATGCATATTCATAAGCCATGTTGCTGGCTACAATAGTTGTACGTGCGGCACGTAGCTTTTCAATCGTATCGCCATACCATTCAATGCCTGCCTCATCTAAATTAGCCGTTGGTTCATCAAGCAAAAGCAGATCAGACGCAGAGAACAATGCCAATGCAAGTTTAAGGCGCTGCTTCATGCCCGATGAAAAATTTCGGACGAGTTTATTTTTAGCTGAATTTAAGTGGAGTTCTGTAAGGGCTTGTTCAAATCCTGCCATTTTATCTTTAAATGTAAAATGAAATTTGATGACTTCATCCATGGTCATCAACTCAGGCAAATCGATGTAAGGCGATGCAAACGAGGCACGCGAGGCAACCTCATCCTGAGGCAAAGGGAATCCATTTATAGAATAAGTTATGCTTCCAAATGTTGGCGCTACGTATGAATACAGTAGTTGAATCAAGGTTGATTTTCCGCTTCCGTTTGCTCCTGTTATGGCCAGGCACTCACCCGATTCAACTGCAAACGACAGATTTTTAAACAAGGTATGATCCCCGTAGCGTTTACCCAGTTGATGCGCTTCTATCCGCATGGCTTATGCTTAACTGCGTTTAATCTGAAAACCTTTCATCACACCACGTTCCGACATCTTAATAAAGGTCAGTATTTCATCACGTTCGGCAGAAGCCGGCTTTTCTGCTTCTATTATTTTTAGCGCTTTACCAATATTGGTATTGTGTACAAACAGTGTTCGGTAAATATCCTGGATCTCGTTTATTTTTTCCATCGTAAATCCGCTGCGTCTGAGTCCGATAGAATTCACCCCTTCATACGACAACGGATACCTACCTGATTTGGTGAAAGGCGGAACGTCTTTACTCACCATCGAGCCACCCTCAATCATGACATGGCGGCCAATTTTTACAAACTGATGTACTGCACACAAACCACCGATGCGTGCATTGTCAGCAATATCAACGTGGCCTGCTACCTGCACACCGTTGGCTATAATAACGTTATTGCCAACAATTACATCGTGTGCCAAATGCACGTAAGCCATAATGAGGCAGTTGCTGCCCACTTTGGTAATCATTTTATCCACTGTGCCTCTGTTTATAGTTACACACTCCCGTATGGTAGTATTGTCGCCTATCACTACGGTCGATTCTTCGCCATTGAATTTTAAATCCTGAGGAACTGCTGCGATGACCGAGCCCGGAAATATTTTGCAGTTGTTGCCTATTCGGGCACCCGGAAAAATAGTTACGTTCGAACCTATCCACGAGCCCTCCCCAATAGTTACATTTTTATGTATGACCGAAAAAGGTTCTATCACCACATTTTGTGCAATTTTAGCCTGTGGATCAATGTATGCCAGCGATTGAATCATGATTTGTTGTACTTTTATTTTTTTACTACCTGTGCCATAAGTTCAGCTTCACACACCAGCTTATCTCCCACAAAAGCTGATGCCTTCATCACACACACACCTCTGCGCACGGGCGCTATCATATCCAGTTTAAAAATAAGTGTATTTCCAGGCACAACCTTTTCTTTAAACTTGGCATTATCAATTTTCATGAAATACGTATTGTAATTCTGAGGATCATCTACCTGCGAAAGGATGAGTACTCCACCAGCCTGCGCCATAGCTTCTATAATCAGCACGCCCGGCATTACCGGATTGTTGGGAAAATGTCCGGGAAAGAAAGGCTCATTATACGTTACATTTTTTACGGCAACTATATGGTTTTTGCCGATTTCAATAACCTTATCTACCAGCAAAAACGGGTATTTGTGTGGCAATATCTGCGCTATTTGCTGCGCATTAAGAACCGGTTCTTTGTTCGCATCATAACGAGGTACATACACATTGCTGCGTGTTTTTTTGATTAGTGCTTTTATTTTTTTACCAAAAGCCACATTGGCTGCATGCCCCGGACGCGCAGCCATAATTTGTGCTTTTATGGGTGTGCCTATCAGCGCCAAATCACCAATTAAATCGAGCAGCTTGTGTCTGGCAGGCTCATTGTGAAAACGCAATTCAACATTATTCAAAATTCCTTCACGTTTTACTTCTACTCGGGGCTTGTTAAACATTTTGGCCAAATGCTCCAGCTCATCATCCTGTATCACACGGTCAACAATGACGATGGCATTGTTTAAATCGCCTCCGCGTATCAGGTTATTGTTGTAAAGCATTTCCAGTTCGTGCAAAAAGCAGAACGTACGGCACGATGCTATTTCTGGTTCAAACTCCTTCAGGCTGGTAATGGATGCGTGCTGGCTTCCCAGCACAGGCGAGTTGTAATCAACCATCACCGTTAGCCGGTAGTCATCCAGCGGCATGGCTATCATTTCTACCTGCCTGTCTTGCTCGTGGTAAAATATATTTTGCGGTATGGTAAAGTATTCGCGGTCGGCTTCCTGCTTTTGAATACCTGCATCTTTCAGCGCCATAATAAAAAACTGTGCGCTGCCATCCATAATGGGTGTTTCTTCGGCATTGATCTGCACCAGGCAATTGTCTATTTCAAGGCCTGCCAATGATGCCATCACATGCTCTACCGTTGCTACTTTTCCTCCGTTTTGCTCCAGTGTGGTTCCACGAGATAAGTCAGTCACATTGTCCACATCGGCATCAATGATGGGTTGACCGGGCATATCTGTTCGCTGAAATTTTATACCAAAATTTTCAGGTGCCGGGTTGAATACCAGAGTAACTTCAACTCCGGTATGCAATCCTACTCCACTCAAGCTCACCGATTTTTTAATAGTTTGTTGTTTCACTATTCTGTGTTTTTTAATTCTTTCAGTTGTTTTTCAAGTTCCCGTATGCGTTTGTCTAGCTCGGGCAATGATTTGATGGTAGAATACGCACGCAATGCTTTTCCATATTCAAATGCCGGGTAACCAAACCATTTCTGATTGGGTTCTTTTATGCTGTTGCTTACACCGCTTTGTGCACCGAACACACTGCCATCGGCAATGGTTATGTGGCCCACAAAGCCTACTTGTCCGGCTACTATGCAGTACTTACCAATTTTTGTGCTGCCGGCTACGCCCGATTGCGATGCAATAACGGTGTGCTCTCCTATTTCTACATTGTGTGCAATTTGCACCAGGTTATCCAGTTTTACGCCCTTGCGTATGATGGTGCTGCCCATAGTGGCACGGTCAATGGCACAGTTAGCCCCAATTTCTACATCGTCTTCTATCTGAACATCGCCCGTTTGAGGAATTTTTTTGTACGACTTATCAGCTTGCGGTGCAAATCCAAAGCCATCGCTGCCTATCACTGTGCCCGAGTGAATGATACACCTTGAGCCAATATGTATATCGTGATATACCTGAACTCCGCTAAAAAGTATCGTATTATCACCAATTACGCTGCGGTCACCGATGTGTACTCCCGGAAAAATTTTGCAGCCCTTGCCAATTTTTGCATGTTCGCCAATACTTACCAATGCACCCACATAAGCATCCTCCGCTACCTGAGCTGATTTAGAAATGACCGCATGCGAGGATATGCCGGTATGCTGAACAGAAGCTGCTGCAAACTGCTCAAGAAGTTGGGTAAATGCCGCATAGGCGTTTTCAACCCGAATCAGTGTGGTGCTAACGGATTGAGCCGGCACAAAATCTTTATTCACGAGCACGGCTGTGCTTTGCGTTTCGTACAGGTACGGCTCATACTTGGGATTGGATAAAAAGGACAATGCTCCCGGTTTGCCTTCCTCAATTTTTGCGACCTGATGCAATAAAGCGCCTGAGTCGCCCTCTACATCTCCGTTTAGTAATTTAGCAATCTCTGCTACAGTTAGTTGCATGCAGTTTTAAAGTGTTTACAATCGGGCAAGTTATTACTTTTTAGGATAACATAAAAAGTATTTCCTAACAGGCTGCGTAAGTGCGGTAATGTTATACTGGTCCGATGCTTCGGCAATGTCTTTAACCTGGCCGTTTCTATACAGCACTTTTATGCTAAATCCTTCGGGGCTGTATGCTTTATTGGTTACGCTGTCGGAAAACACAAAATAGGGAGCATACTTTTCATCTATGTTTAATCGCAAGGCTGCCGTTTTGTATAGGGCATGGATATATGCCGAATCAAAAGGCTCGTTGCTGATTTCGATAGCCGGCAGGTTTCGTTGTGTAAGTTGCTTGCACAGCCTGCTCAGCACAGGGTCATCATCGGTAGTCCACACTTTTATGCTGGTAAAAATATCAAAATCATCCAATTGGCTATACCGTTCAAGCAGGTGAGGATTGTTTAAAAACTCGTGCTCAGTTACCCTGTTTTGCAAAAAATAGCTGAATGCCGGTGTGGCAAATAGGTGTTTACCGTTGCGCACCAATTCGGTGGCCCGCTCCAATGTTTTTACCAAAACGGCCTCAGCAGCAATAACTGTTTTATGCAAATACACCTGCCAGTACATCAGCCTCCGGGCTATCAGAAACTTCTCGATGGAGTAAATGCCTTTTTCTTCAATAACCAGTTCGCCTTCGTGCACATTCAGCATATTGATGATGCGGTCGTGGCCTATCACCCCTTCCTGCACACCGGTGTAAAAGCTGTCTCTGCGCAGGTAATCCAGCCTGTCCATATCCAGCTGACCCGAAACCAGCTGATGCAAAAACCGCCTGGGGTATTCATCTTTAAAAATTTGAATGGCCAGCGCTAATTTGCCAGAATACTCGCGGTTGAGCGCCTCCATAAATGCCAGCGATATGGCTTCGTGCGACACATTGTTAATAATGACATGTTCTAGCGTGTGCGAGTATGGCCCGTGACCAATATCGTGCAGCAAAGTTGCCAAACACACCGCTTCGGCTTCCTCATCGCTAATGTCAATTCCTTTACTTCGAAGAATGTCAATAGCCTGACGCGTAAGACTCATAGCGCCTATCACGTGTTGAAACCGTGTGTGCTGTGCACCCGGATACACCAATGCCGATAAGCCCAATTGCTTGATTCGCCTTAGGCGCTGAAAGGATGGATGCTCAATAATATCGTAGATAAGCGGTGAGTGTATAGTTACAAAACCATAAACCGGATCATTAATTATTTTCTTTTTATTGGTTACTGTGTGCACACTAATTGCGTGTTAATTCGTTTACTTTCGTAGCGCAACAAAAATAGATTTTTATGCAACAAACTCGCATTTTATGGGCCGATGATGAAATAGATTTACTAAAACCACATATTGTTTTTTTAACGAACAAGGGCTATTCCGTTGATAAAGTAACCAGTGGCAACGATGCCATTGACGCCTGCTCGCGTGAAAATTACGACATCATTTTTCTGGACGAAAACATGCCGGGATTATCCGGACTTGAAACTCTGGCCCGCATTAAAGCCATACATCCCGATGTGCCTGTGGTTATGATTACCAAAAGCGAAGAAGAACACATCATGGAAGATGCCATTGGCAGCAAAATAGCCGACTACCTCATTAAGCCGGTTAACTCCAACCAGATTTTACTTTCTATTAAAAAACTGCTGGATAACAAAAGGCTGATTACTGAAAAAACAGCGCACTCGTACCAGCAAGAATTCAGGCAAATAGGAATGGACCTGATGGATGTGAAAACAGCCGATGAGTGGATGCAGCTGTACCGCAAGATTATTTACTGGGAAATGGAACTGCAACGCAGTGGCGATACAGGTATGGATGAAGTGATGGGCATGCAAAAAACCGAGGCAAACCGCGAATGGACCAAATTTATAAAAAACAACTACGTGCGTTTTTTGCGCCATCCCGATGCCGAAACTCCGGCTATGAGCCATACGGTTTTGAAGAAAAAGCTGTTTCCGTTACTGACCGATGATACACCTACCTTTTTATTGGTGCTCGATAATTTTCGCTACGACCAGTGGAAGGTGATACAGCCCATTATCGCTGAATATTTTAAAACGGTGAGCGATGACATGTACCTGAGCATTTTGCCCACCACCACGCATTATGCCCGAAATGCCCTGTTTGCCGGAATGATGCCCTCCGAGATTGAGAAAATATACAAAGATCTGTGGGTAAATGAGCAGGACGAAGAAGGCAAAAACCAGCACGAAGAAGACTTGCTGAAGGCACAGCTGAACAGGTTGGCCTACAAAGAAAAAATAGCATATACCAAAATTACCAACCTGGATGCCGGCAAAAACCTGATTGACCAAATACCCAATATGTTCAATAATAGGCTTAACGCGATTGTTTACAATTTCGTTGATATGCTTAGCCACGTACGCACGGAAATGAATGTGATGAAAGAACTGGCAGAAGATGAAGCGGCTTACCGAAGCATTACGGCTTCGTGGTTTGAACATTCGCCCTTGTTTGATGCCCTGAAACGCATGGCGCAAAAGCCGGCCCGACTAATCATTACGACCGATCACGGAAGCATACGTGTGCAAGATGCCGTAAAAATAGTGGGCGACAAGGCCACCAGTACGAATTTGCGCTACAAGCAAGGCAAAAACCTGAGCTACGATGAACACGAATTGTTTACCATCAAAGACCCCTCCGAAGCTTATTTGCCTAAGCAAAATGTAAGTTCACGCTTTGTATTTGCCTACGAGAATTCGTTTATGGCATACCCCAACAACTACAATTACCATGTAAAACTGTATCAAAACTCCTTTCAGCACGGTGGAATTTCGCTCGAAGAAATGCTGATCCCATTTGTGGTGCTTGAAAGCAAAGGATAAAAAACACATGTATGAAAATAGCCGAAACACCTTCCCCGCCCTACTATGCCGTTATTTTTACATCCATTCGCAACGATAACCCGGACGGATATGCCGAAACAGCTGCACGAATGGTAGAACTGGCCACCGAGCAAGACGGATTTCTGGGTGTAGAAACAGCCCGTGAGCAGTTGGGAATTACCGTGTCGTACTGGCGCGATGAAGAAAGCATTCGTAAGTGGAAACACCACACTGAACACACACTGGCAAGAGAAAAAGGCCGAACTGCATGGTACACCTCATTCAAGACCCGCGTGGCACGGGTTGAACGCGACTACGGTATGGATGCCGGTTAATCGAAATAGCTCAGTTCACACCCGGCCAATCCTTCGCTAGAAAGTTAACGCAAAATCAAGCCGGCTGATGCAACTTGGCCGCGTACTCCATAATCAAACTGACCGATGTTGGATGAGGATTCAGATTTAATTCATCCAGCGCTTCCAGAGTTTCTTTCCATTGGCTGAATGTGCCTGACAAGGCAGGTGTAGACTGCATCATTTCCAAAACCTGTGTGGTTTCAGGGGTTGGATTTTCGGTGTAAAGAAGGTGCAGTAATTGGTTTTCGGTGTAGTTTTCGCACATAGGCAGACACTGTTTGTGGTTTAACAAACACATTAACGCCACATGCCTGCATGTAGTATACAAGCCTTACGAAAAATCTGTTTAAAACAGACAATCAATACATTACACTTTCATGGCCTGTTGCTTATCCAACATCTTGCGCAAATTGTTCAACGCATACCGCATGCGCCCCAGTGCAGTGTTTATACTCACGCCTGTGGCATCGGCTATTTCTTTAAAACTCATGTTTCCCCAATGACGCATGATGAGTACCTCACGCTGTTCCTCGGGAAGCAGCTTTACCAGTTCCTTGATGTTGCGCTCAGATTGCTGCCGAATAATCAGGTCTTCTTTTGATTCTTCGGCAATGTGCAGGTAACTCAATATGTCGTTGCCTTCGCTGTCGGTAATGGTCACATCGCGTTTCATTTTACGCAGGTAGTCAATGGTGAGGTTGCGCGCCACACGAGCGGCCCAGGGCAAAAACTTTCCCTCTTCGTTGTACGAACCGTTTTTCAGTGTATTCAGTATTTTAATGAATGTTTCCTGAAAAATGTCTTCGGCTAGACTGCGGTCGCGTACCAACAAGTAAATGGTGGTGTACAAATTGCGCTGATGGCGCTTGATGAGCGTTTCGAGGCACGCATCGTTTCCTTTTAAATAAAGACGGATCAACTCTTGATCACTAATTGTCTGTACGTTCATAAAGCAGTTAAATTAAAGATTGAACGGAAATGAAATTAGTGTAGAGTTTTAGCTATAGGCGGTTACTGCTTTAGTGTATTATTAAATTTTTGTACTACGAAAGTAGGGCTATGAATTAGAAAAACAAGCGCACCACTCTTAATTTTTTCTTAGAATACCCTGAAATTTTGTAAAACTTTTATGGCGATACAGCATTATACTACTAAGCCAAGTGTTAGTATTGCAGCAGCAGATGACAAAAGAACGAAACCAAAAACCGAATGAGATTTACATAAAAGGCGCACGTCTGCACAACCTTAAAAACATAGATGTACGCATTCCACGCAACAGGATTACCGTAGTTACCGGGGTTTCAGGCAGTGGCAAATCATCGCTGGTATTCGATACGCTATATGCCGAAGGTCAGCGCAGATACGTTGAAAGTTTATCGGCCTATGCACGTCAGTTTTTGGGCAAAATGAATAAGCCTGAAGTTGACTTTATTCATGGAATTGCTCCTGCCATTGCCATTGAGCAAAAGGTAAACACACGCAATCCGCGATCAACCGTGGCTACCACTACAGAGATTTACGATTACTTGAAGCTGCTGTTTGCCCGCACGGGCGTTACCTTTTCACCGGTATCGGGCAAGCCGGTAAAACGAGATACGGTAGAAAGTGTAACAGATTTTATCGAATCGCACGAGGATGGAACACGCTTTACCTTGCTAACTTCCATTTCAAAAACAGGCAAAGAACTTACTCAATCGCTTGAAGTGTATCTGAAAAACGGATTTACGCGCATTTTGATAAATGATTCGCCTGTCGAAATCGAAGATTTTCTGCAATCGCCTGCCAAGAATACGAAGAAGGTATTTCTGCTGATAGACCGTTTTTCGGTAGCTGCAAATGATGAAGATAACCGAAACCGAATTGCCGACAGTGTACAAACAGCCTTTTACGAAGGACACGGAGCGTGCTTGCTGCACCGGTACGATGAAAGCGGCAAACCTGCCGAATTTCAGTTCAATAACAAATTTGAAGCTGACGGAATAACCTTTGAGGAGCCCTCCGTTAATTTTTTCAGTTTTAACAATCCGTACGGTGCATGCAAAACCTGTGAAGGCTTTGGTTCGGTAATTGGCATTGACGAAGACCTGGTGGTGCCCGATAAAAGCCGCAGCATATATGAAGATGCCATCGTGCCTTGGAAAGGCGAGAAAATGAGCGAGTGGAAAGAACACTTCATACGTTTGTCGGCTAAAAACAAGTTTCCTATTCACAAGCCATACCACGAGCTGAGTCCTGAACAACATTCTTTTTTGTGGCAAGGTGATGGCAGCTGGGAAGGCATTGACGGATTTTTTAAAGAACTGGAAAGGCAAACGTATAAAATTCAATACCGTGTGATGCTTGCCCGCTACCGAGGCAAAACTACCTGCCCCGATTGCAAAGGAACACGCTTGCGCATGGATGCCTCTTATGTTCGCCTGGTTGATGTTTCGGTAAAAAAACAGGTAGCATCGGCTTACAAAAACCTGAGTGCTATTTTATTGATGAGCATTGATGAAGCGGTAAGTTATTTTACCAAACTGACATTGAGCGAGCACGACCAAAAAATAGCCGATCGCATACTCACTGAAATACACTCCCGCTTATCGTTTTTGCAGCAGGTGGGGCTCGGTTATCTGTCGTTGAATCGTTTGTCGAACAGCCTTTCAGGCGGTGAATCGCAGCGCATTAATCTGGCTACGTCACTTGGCAGCAGCCTGGTAGGTTCTATGTATATACTTGATGAGCCCAGCATAGGACTTCACTCCCGCGATACTGAAAAACTGATTCAGGTGCTTCAGCGCCTGCGCGACATAGGCAATACTGTCATTGTGGTTGAACACGATGAAGAAATCATGAGAACAGCCGATAACCTGATTGATATTGGTCCGCTGGCCGGTACACACGGTGGCGAGTTAGTGGCCGAAGGCAACATGAATGATGTACTTAAAAACAACAACAGCTTAACCGGTCGTTATTTATCGGGTAAACTTAATGTTATGTTGCCCGAACGCAGGCGTAAGGTTAATCAGCAGATTACCGTAAAAGGAGCGCGGCACCACAACCTGAAAAATGTAGATGTGAGTTTCCCTCTGAATATGCTGACTGTGGTAACAGGCGTATCGGGCAGTGGCAAAACCACACTGGTAAAAGGAATACTTTACCCGGCCATACAAAAACACCTGGGCAATTACAGCGGTGAAAAAACAGGTTCGTTTGATAAACTAACCGGTGATTTAAAGCATATCAAAGCCGTTGAACTGGTAGATCAAAATCCCATTGGTAAATCATCGCGCTCCAATCCGGTTACCTATATTAAGGCCTACGATGCCATTCGTGAGTTATACGCCAATCAAGCCATATCGAAGGCAGGTGGGTTTAAACCTCAGCACTTTTCCTTTAACGTGGACGGTGGTCGCTGCGAAACCTGTCAGGGTGAGGGCGAAATAACCATTGAAATGCAGTTTATGGCTGACATTCATTTGCCGTGCGATGACTGCAAAGGCCAACGTTTTAAAGACGAAATACTGGATGTAACCTACAAACAAAAAAACATAGCCGAAGTATTGCGCATGACTATTGATGAAGCCATCCAGTTTTTTGAAAACGAAAAAACACTGGCTGCCAAATTACTTCCGCTACAGGAAGTAGGCCTTGGGTATGTGCAGCTGGGGCAATCAAGCAATACCCTGTCGGGTGGTGAAGCACAGCGGGTAAAGCTTGCCTCGTTCCTGGGCAAAGGCAGACAAACCGAACCGGTACTTTTCATATTTGATGAGCCCACAACCGGGCTTCATTTTCACGACATCAACAAGTTGCTTGCATCCTTTCAGGCATTGATAAAACAAGGACACAGCATAGTGGTCATAGAGCACAACCTGGATGTAATCAAATGCGCGGATTATATCATTGATTTGGGGCCGGAAGCCGGAGATGAAGGCGGAAAACTGGTGTTCGAAGGAACACCTGAGGACCTGATAAAAGTAAAAGGAAGTTATACCGGAAAATACCTGAAAGACAAACTTAGTTAAAATACTCTTTCATACGTTCGAAGAAACCCTTGTCGTTTTTACCAGGATGTGGTTTAAAGTTGTCGGCATTTCTTAATTTTTCGAGTATGGCTTTTTCTTCCGAATTCAATTTTTGCGGTGTCCACACATTCACATGTATAAGCTGATCACCCCTGTAATTGGAGTTTAAATCGGGAATACCTTTGGCACGCAGGCGAAGAATTTTACCGGCTTGCGTACCGGCATCAATTTTCACCTTCACCTTGCCTTCTACAGTTGGTACTTCTACCTGTGTACCCAGTGCGACATCAGCAAAACTGATGTATAAATCGTACACAATATTTACACCGTCACGCTTCAAAAGTTCATCGGCCACTTCTTCAATCACAATAATCAAATCACCGGCAGGACCTCCTCCTGGTCCGCTGTTTCCTTTTCCGCTCATGCTTAGCTGCATGCCATCTGCTACACCGGCCGGAATGTTGACTGAGACAATTTCCTCTTTGCTTACCAGCCCATCGGCACTTACACCGGCCGGACGCTTATCAATCGTTTTGCCCGAACCGCTACACGTAGGGCAGGCAGATGTGGTTGCCATTTGTCCTAAAAAGGTTTGTGTAACCCTGCGCACCTGCCCCGATCCGTTGCAGGTAGTACAGTTTTTAAACGTAAGCCCTTCGGCCACCATCATGCGGTTGTATTTCAGTTTTTTCTCTACGCCATTGGCAATTTCTTGAAGGCTGAGTTTTACCTTGATTCGTACATTTCCGCCCCGCACTCCCCCTCTTCCACTGCGGCCGCGTGTATTGCCACCAAAAAAAGAGCCGAACGGACTATCATCGCCAAATACATCTCCGAATTGGCTGAAAATATCTTCCATATTCATGCCGCCACCACTGTAACCGCCCCCGCCATAGCCCGCACCCTGATGGCCAAAACGGTCATAATTAGAGCGCTTTTGCTGATCGCTAAGCACTTCGTAAGCCTCGGCTGCTTCTTTAAATTTATCTTCGGCTTCCTTGTTTCCCGGATTTTTATCGGGATGGTATTTAATAGCCATTTGCCTGTATGCTTTTTTAATTTCATCGGCTGTGGCATTGCGGTTAACACCCAATATTTCGTAGTAATCTCGTTTGGCCATGTCGGTATTTTATGCTCCTATCACAACTTTTGCGTAGCGTATCACTTTATCACCCAGGTAAAATCCGTTTTCAACCACGTCAACAATTTTATCTTTCAACTCATCGGTTGGAGCAGGAATTTTAGTTATCGCTTCATGAAAATCAGGGTCGAACGGTTGGCCTTTTAAATCCTGCATAGGCTTAAGTCCCTTGCCCGAAAGTGTGCTCAGCAATTTGTTTTGTATCAGCTCCACTCCTTCTTTAACTGCTTTTACATCGCTTGCACCTTCCATGGATTTCAACGCACGCTCAAAATCATCGAGCACTGGCAGCAGAGCGAGCAGTACATCCTGATTGGCGGTTTTAAATAACTCCAGCCTTTCGGTAGATGTTCTGCGTCTGAAATTGTCGAACTCGGCATACAGCCTTAGGTATTTATCTTCAATTTGCCTGAACTCCGCAGCCCAGTCTTTTTCGGCTGACTTATTTTCATTCAATTCATTCAGCTCCTGTTCAATTTCTGCCTTCATTTCAGTATCGGGGGTAACGGGCGCATCCTGCACATCACCGCTTACTATGGGTTCATTGGTTGGTTTGGTGTTATTTTCTGTACTCATTTCGTTCATTACATGTATGTGAATGGGGATATCTTTACAAATGCGTTGCCAAGCCGCGTAAGTTGTCAATTTGGCACAAGGCTGTTAAGCTTTACCAACAGTGAGTCCAGCTGATTTCCCCACACGTTGCGTTTTATCAGCTTGCCTTTGGTGTCGTAAATGAAATTGGAAGGAATTTTACGCAATCCGAATGCATCGGCTATGGGCGACTTCCATCCTTTTGTATCGCACACATTATTCGGCCAGTGCAGGTCGTCTTGCGATACAGCTATGCGCCACAGCCTTTCCGAATCATCAAGCGATACGGCAATGAATATGACTTCTTTTTTCGTGCGCATGTTGCGCTGCCTTAATTTTTCGTACAGTTCAATTTGCTGTTTGCTTTGTTTGCGGCAATTGTTGCACCACGATGACCAGAAATAAACATACACTAGTTTACCCTGCATATCCATGGTTTTTAGCGTATCGCCATTCATATTTACCACAACAATACGCGGAATGCTTTGGCCAGCACGAGTTGTAGTGCTTTCGTGGTAAGGCCCCGGCAACCAGGTGCGGAACAGAAAAAGAAAAAGAATGTATAGCGGAAAGTGGCTCACGTCACAAAAATGAATAAAAACAGCATATATCCGTTATTCCATTCGTTCAATATCGGCACCTATGGCTTTAAGGCGCGTATCAATAAACTGATAGCCGCGGTCAATTTGCTCAATATTGTTGATGGTGCTGGTACCATTAGCTGCAAGAGCTGCAATAAGCATGGCTACACCGGCACGTATATCGGGCGAACTCATAGTAATACCACGCAATTTGGTTTCGCGGTTTGAACCAATAACTACAGCTCGGTGCGGGTCGCACAAAATAATTTTGGCACCCATATCAATGAGGTTATCAACGAAAAACAAGCGGCTTTCGAACATCCACTGATGAATTAATACACTTCCTTTAGCCTGCGTGGCCGTAACCAGCGCTATAGAAATAAGGTCGGGAGTAAAAGCCGGCCAGATGCCGTCTTTAATGGTTAAGATAGAACCGTCAATTAGCGACTGAATTTTATAACTTTCCTGTGCCGGCAGGTAAATATCATCGCCTTTAAATTCCATTTCAATGCCCATTCGTTTGAACACAGATGGAATAATGCCTAAATCAGGTATAGAACAGTTTTTTATGGTGATTTCCGATTGTGTAGTGGCAGCTAGGCCGATGAATGAGCCTATTTCAATCATATCGGGTAGCATGCGGTGCTCGCATCCGCCCAGTTCTTTCACCCCGTTAATGGTAAGCAGATTGGAACCAATGCCTAAAATATTTCCGCCCATGCGGTTAATCATTTTACACAGCTGCTGCAGGTAAGGTTCGCTGGCCGCATTGTAAATTTGTGTTGTTCCCGGTGTCAGGGATGCAGCCATCAGTATATTAGCTGTGCCGGTTACCGAGGCCTCATCCAGCATCATGTAGGTACCTTTCAGGCTTTTTGCATTTATTTTATAAAAGCGTTCATCGCGTAAATGCTCGAAGGTGGCGCCCAGTGCTTCGAAACCACGAAGATGCGTATCGACCGGCCTGCGGCCAATTTTATCGCCACCGGGTTCGGGTATATAGGCCAATCCAAAACGGGCAAGCAGCGGACCTATAATCATGATGGAGCCACGCAGAGCAGCACCTTTCTTTTTGAACTCATCGC
Organism: Bacteroidota bacterium; assembly: GCA_046309355.1. Taxonomy (GTDB): domain Bacteria; phylum Bacteroidota; class Bacteroidia; order UKL13-3; family UKL13-3; genus CAYSBE01. The sequence continues at coordinate 12,886 of JBKCPL010000019.1, read as the reverse complement.
TGCGCAAAAATTCGAGATTCACCTCTTTGGCTTGAAACCGAAACGTATCTACATTTATTTGCTGTACACTCACACCCATATCGCCCAGCAGCTCTATCAATTTCATCACATCGCGTATGTTCGGTATGTTGGATATGGTTACAGGTTCGGCTGTAAGCAGTACGGCTGAAATAATCTGCAACGCTTCGTTCTTAGCACCTTGCGGTATGATTTCACCTTTTAGCGGCTTACCGCCTTTCACTTTGAATGATCCCATGTTTTGGTTGATTTAGTTTTGCGGATAAATTAATTCGTCAAATACATGACGAATGTCGGGCAATGAATGCTGTGGTGTACGGGCGCTAATTCACACATTACAGCGTGCAATTGTGGATTGTCTGATATCAAGGATAAGCCTTGTATTTTTTGAAAACACAAACGATTCGTTAATTTGCGTGAAACTTTACACAGCCATATGATACGTGCCCCGTTTAACCTGCAAAAATGGATTGATGAAAACCGTCATTTGCTTAAACCACCGGTAGCCAACAAAAACCTGTACCCCGAAGGCACCGATTACATTGTAATGATTGTAGGCGGACCTAACGCACGCAAGGATTACCATTACAATGAAACCGAAGAACTGTTTTATCAACTGGAAGGTGAAATATGCGTGCGTATTCAGGAAAACGGACAGCCACGCGATATACACATGGGCCCCGGTGATATGTTTTTGTGTCCGCCAAACACACCCCACTCGCCTGTGCGCAGCGAAGGCTCTATCGGTCTGGTAATTGAACGTGTGCGGGCTGGCAAAGGCTTTACAGACGGCTTGCTGTGGTTTTGCGAGAAATGCAATACCAAACTGCACGAAACCTATTTTGAACTTCATAACATAGAAACGGATTTCCTTCCGCGCTTTCGTGAGTATTATGCGTCAGAAGACATGCGCACCTGCAAACAGTGTGGGCATGTAATGGAGAGTGACCCTCGATTTGTTTAATTAATAATTTCCGCATGGATTCTTCCTATTCGATCATACTTTTCAGTCTGGCATTTACCGCATTTTTTTCAGGTATAGAAATCGCATTTATTTCAGCCAACAAGTTGTTGATTGAATTGAAAAATAAACAGGGCCATTACTCAGCCCGGTTGCTTTCAACCTTTGTTGCCAATCCTTCCAAATTCATCAGCACCACACTGGTGGGGACCAATATTGGGCTGGTAGTGTACGGCATTTACATGGCCGGTAATTTGCAGGAATTGTACAACCTGCTGGTGCCGGGCTTGCAGCAGTATCCGTTTTTAATGCTGCTTATTACCACTATTGCTTCCACCATTGTAGTTCTGGTAGTGGGTGAGTTTATTCCGAAAATGCTTTTCCGCATCAACCCCGATGTGCTGCTGCGTATTTTCATTTATCCGTTCATGTTGTTTTATTACCTGTTTTGGCCGCTGGTGCATTTTATCACCTGGTTGTCGAAACTGCTGTTGAACAACCTGCTGCGGCTTCAATACAATGAAACTACTCCCGTATTTAGCAAAATCGACCTCGATGAATACATTACCGAAAACATGGAAGATCTGGACGATGATGCCGATGTAGATACAGAGATATTTAAAAATGCACTCGACTTTTCCAATGTAAAAATACGGGAATGCATGACCCCCAGAACCGAACTGGTAAGCGCTAACCTGCAAAGCAGCGTGCATGAGTTATTTGCCAAATTTCTGGAAACAGGCCTTTCTAAAATTCTGATTCATCAGGGAAGTGTTGATCACATCATTGGGTATGTGCATCAAAAAGATATGTTTAAAAAACCGGTGAGCATACGTTCCGTTCTTATCCCTATTGAAATTGTTCCCGAAACCATGCCGGCACAGGAAGTATTGAACATGTTTACGCGCACACACCGAAGCATTGCGCTGGTGGTAGATGAGCTGGGCATTACCGCAGGCATCGTTACCATCGAAGATATCATGGAAGAAATTTTCGGGGAGATAGAAGACGAACACGATGTGGAGCAGCTTACCGAAAAACAAATCAGCGATAAGGAATACCTTTTTTCAGCCCGGCTTGAAGTTGATTATTTGAACAATAAATACGAACTGGACATTCCTGAGGGCGAATACCACACACTGGGTGGCTATATCATTGAGCAGTATCAAAATTTTCCTTCCCGGGGTGAAACATTCAGCATCGATAGGTATGAAATTACGGTGCTTTCAGTGGAGCAAACCCGAATTAACGAAGTGAGGCTGCGTGTGGTTTAAATGAACTGGAAAGATTTTTGGAACACGTACGCTGCAAAAACGGATACGCTGGAACAAGTAGGGCGCGTAGGTGGAAACACTATTCAACGTGCCGAAAACGTTGAGTACTATGTTCATCACCTTATTGCACTGGCCGATATAAAACCTGAACACCGTGTGCTGGATGTATGCTGCGGAAACGGATTAATTACAGCTGCGCTAAAGCCCTTTTGCAGCAGCATATACGGCATCGATATTTCTGAAAAGCAAATTGCACAGGCAGAAAAAAACTATCCGGCCATTCCGTTTGCGGTAGCAGATATAACACAAAAAGAATCAATAGCTATTCCGGATAATAGGTTAGTTGACCGAATACTCATCTGCTTCGCATTTCAATACATGGAAACTCCGCAGGCAGGATTGCAGGCCATCGAAAACCTGAAACGCCTCCTTGCTCCGGGTGGTAAAATTGTGCTGACTGATGTACCTGACACACGTTATTTTTTTGTGTACTACAACACGTTGAAAAAGCTGGCGAAGCTGGCACTTGATATGGCACGCAGTAAAAATAACATGGGTAAATTCTGGAGTAAAAGTGAGCTTGACTGGATAGCGCAATCTGTGGAAATGAAAGGCACACAATACCCGCAGCCAAATCAGTTGCCGTATTCCCATTACCGCAGCGATTATGTTTTTGACTTGGCATGAGTGTATTTCAGTTTAAGCAGTTCAGCGTTACACAAATTGTATCGGCCATGAAAATTGGCACCGACAGTGTATTGCTTGGTTGTTTTTGCGAAACCGAAAAGGCAACACATATTCTGGATATTGGAACAGGCACCGGATTACTGGCGCTTATGCTGGCTCAAAAAAGCACAGCCCTTATAGATGCCGTTGAAATTGATGAATCGGCCGCGGCCGAAGCTAAATCTAATTTCTCCAACTCACCTTGGCATGATAGGCTTCGCATACATCGGCTGAATATGGTTGATTATAAAGCCCCGCATACCTACGGTATCATAATCTGCAATCCGCCTTACTACAGGCATAAAGCCAATATGAGCATTGCCGACATGCAGCGCATGAAAGCACGACACGATACCGACCTGCCATTTGAAACACTGATAGCATGTGTAGTGAATTGGCTTAATCACGATGGAAAATTTTGGCTTATACTGCCGGTGCAAGAAGCGGCAGCATTTGTAAAACCGGCTACGCAAAGCGGACTTTATCTGCACAAGCGCATGCGCATTTTTTCAAAAGAAGGCAAACCACACAACAGGGAAATTTTATGTTTGATGAAAACAAAAACAGAATGTGAAGAAAGTGAATTTACGGTGTATACCGGGCAAGGGCTACCCACCGATGCATACAGGCAATTAACGGCCGACTATTATTTATGGAAAGACACAAGCCCAGACGAGCGCCTGAAGTGGTAGATGTTAGCGGTTTTTATTTCTGAAATTACGGTTGCGGTTTTTGTTTTTATTCTTGAAAAACCTGTTTTTGTTTTCGTTGTTGCTTGTGGGTTGTCTGTTGCGAAACTGAAGCGCATTAAACTGCACATCCACATCGGAGGTCAGTTTTATTTTTCCTTCCGAAAGCAATTCGAGGTGTGCCATAATTTCTTCATCCTGCAGCATTTCTTCATTCCAGCTGCGGCATGATTGTTTCATGAACGAACCAATCAGGTTTATAAATCCGGATTTGGTTGGGCCATCTTCCATTTGTGCCGCTTCGGCAATCATCTTTTCAATGTTTTTGCCGTAAAACCTGAACTTAATGCGTTGCTGCGGGTAGTTTACGAGCTGTGGCTTGGTACGAACCGATTCGGCTGTGGGTTTGGGGTAAGGCGAATCCACATCCAGTTTAAAATCGGACATAATAAACAGGTGATCCCACAACTTGTGCTTGTAATCGGCAACATCACGCAATTGCGGATTGAGGTTTCCCATAACCGTAATGATGGCATTGGCCAACATGTTTCTGCGTTCGCTGTTCGGTTCACTTACGGCATAAGCAATCATGTTCTGAACATTTCGGCCGTACTCGGAAATGAACATCTGACCACGTGTGGTATTGTATTCAGGTAAATTTTTCATGTGGTTTTTAGTCAAATCGGTGAGCTGTTTTATACAACTCTTCAGGTGGCAATCCTTTAAAGTAGTCGTACGTTATTTTTAATCCTTCGGCACGGCTTACTTTAGGTTCCCAACCCAGCAGTTTTTTAGCCAGTGTAATATCGGGCTGACGCTGTTTGGGGTCGTCTTTAGGCAATGGTTTATAAATCAGTTTTTGTTGCGTACCGGTCAGTTTTATGATTTCCTCACCAAACTGTTTAATGGTTATTTCATCGGGGTTTCCAACGTTTACCGGACCCGCATAATCACTCATCAGCAAGCGGTAAATGCCTTCTATCAAATCATCTACATAACAGAACGAACGTGTTTGGCTACCGTCACCGAAAACTGTTAAGTCCTCGCCACGCAGCGCCTGTCCGATAAATGCCGGAAGTACACGACCGTCATTTAACCGCATACGCGGACCGTAGGTATTGAATATACGCACGATGCGGGTTTCAACACCATGGTAGGTGTGATAGGCCATGGTTATGGCTTCCTGAAAGCGCTTGGCTTCATCGTACACACCACGCGGACCCACAGGGTTTACATTTCCCCAATACTCCTCTGTTTGCGGATGCACCAGAGGGTCGCCATACACCTCAGAGGTAGAAGCAACCAGTATTCTGGCCTTTTTATCTTTTGCCAAACCCAGGCAATTATGCGTACCGAGCGAACCCACTTTAAGTGTTTGTATGGGAATTTTCAAGTAATCAATGGGGCTGGCCGGTGAAGCAAAGTGAAGTATGTAGTCGAGCTTGCCCGGCACATGAATAAATTTACTTACATCGTGGTGGTAAAATTCAAACTCTTTCAGCTTAAACAAGTGTTCGATATTTTTTAAGTCACCGGTAATGAGGTTATCCATCCCGATTACTTCGTACCCTTCTTTGATGAACCGGTCGCATAAATGTGATCCTAAAAAGCCTGCAGCACCTGTTATGAGAATTCTTGGCATAGTCTATTTTTTACTTTGATGAGGAAGGTTGAGCCTGTTTTACCGTATCTACTCCAATGCAGTAATACGTGTATCCCAATTCATTCATTTCGTCCAGCTCGTATATGTTTCTTCCGTCAAATATCAGTTTATTTTTCATCAATTTACCCATTGCATTAAAGTTGGGACTTCTAAATTCGGGCCATTCGGTGGCTATAATCAGTGCATCTGCTTCATCCAGCGTATCATACTGATCTTTGCAATAGGTAATCGTATCGTGCAGCACTTTGCTGGCTTCGTGCATGGCCACCGGGTCGAAAGCACGTATGTGAGCACCCGCACGCAGCAGGTTTTCAATAATCACCAAAGCCGGAGCTTCACGCATATCATCGGTTTTAGGTTTGAATGAAAGTCCCCACAGGGCAAAGGTTTTCCCTTTCAGGTTTTCGCCAAAGTGTTTGATTATTTTTTTTACAAGTACGTGTTTCTGGTCTTCGTTTACATCTTCAACGGCCTGAAGTATGCGCATTTTGTGGCCATTTTCTTCGGCTGTTTTTACAAGTGCTTTAACATCTTTGGGGAAGCACGAGCCTCCGTAACCTATACCGGGATAAATAAATTTATTGCCAATACGCGGATCGCTGCCTATGCCTTTGCGTACCAGATTTACATCGGCACCCATTATTTCGCACAGGTTGGCTATGTCGTTCATAAAGCTGATTTTGGTAGCCAGCATTGCGTTGGCTGCATACTTTGTCATTTCAGCCGAAGGAATATCCATAAAGATGATAGGATGCCCGTTAAGCAAAAACGGCTTGTACAGTTTACGCATAATGTCTTCTGCTTTTTTCGACTCCACACCCACGACAATACGGTCAGGTTTCAGGAAATCGTCAACGGCTGCGCCTTCTTTCAAAAACTCAGGGTTTGAAGCCACATCAAATGTTAATCGCGAATTTCGTTTATCCAACGCTTGTTGCACTTCAAATTTCACTTTTTGCGCTGTACCTACCGGCACAGTACTTTTGGTAACAACCACTATATAATTGTCAATGCTCTCCCCTATTTCACGGGCAACGGCCAGTACGTATTTTAAGTCGGCACTACCATCTTCACCGGGCGGTGTACCTACGGCTATAAATGCGATGTCGCACCCTTTAATGCTTTCTGCCAGGCTGGTAGAAAAGTGCAGCCGTTTGGCTTCAGTATTGCGTGTTACCAGTTCTTCCAGTCCGGGTTCATAAATGGGCAGAATGCCTTTTTTAAGGTTTTCAATCTTTTGTGAATCAATATCAATGCAGATTACGTCAATACCAACTTCGGCCAGGCAAGTTCCTGTAACCAATCCGACATATCCTGTTCCTACAACCGCTATTTTCATGAATTCGTGTTATTAAATGCGTTATAAATGGGACGCAAGTATAAGCAAAGCGGGGCGCAAATGAAAACTCATGTGCGCCCCGCTTACACTATGTATCAGGTAATAGTTACTTTTTAGCCGGCTGTAGCTCCATTTTCTTCCACACATCGGTACGGCCAAATGCCGAGATACCGATGAAGCCACGAATATTCATGGTGTTATCGTCTTCCAGGTTGATTTTGCAATTGTACGTACTTCCGCTTTCCGGATCATAAATAGTTCCGTCTTCCCACAAATTGCTTCCTTTAAATTCAAAACCTGCCAGCATGCGCATACCCAGCAATGGAGTTTGTCGTTTGGTTTCATCGGGGTTGTTTTTATCTACTTTAGGCTTGCCTTCTTCATTGTTGGGCTCACGTAGCCACACAATGCGGCCATAGTAAAAATTGCCCGATTTGATAATTTTAACACGTGCCTTTCCACTTCCACTTTCCCATATCCCTAAAATTTTGTCGCCTTCGGTGGTGGCAGCGTTAGCCGGTGTTTGCGCCAATGCGGTTTGGCAAAATGCAGCTGCCAGAATTAAAAGTTTTGCGATTACTTTTTTCATAAATGTGTATTGGTTTTAAAGTGTACGAATGTATAAAATTTCAGTATTTGTTTTTCTTCATGCGGTTTCGGTATTTCTGCTCATATTGCTTTGGCTGCTTAATCAGTGCATCAGCTTTCGCATTATCGCCTCGGTACCGGTAAATCATAGCTGCATAGGAGTATGCTTCGGCCAATGAGGGTGCGCTTTAACTCGGAAAGGTTCATTCATCGGCAATTTGAGGCATACGCATAATAATTGCAAATTAAATATCCGATTTTGACCAATGAGGTCTATTCAAGTATTTACATAAGTCATTTATAGTGCTCATTTAGTTCATGTAATAAAAAATGAGTCGGTACCTGACCGACTCATTTTTTACTTCATAATAAGTTGTGGTAACCAGAATTACTCCGGAGTGGCAGCCGGTGCTTCGGTCGTTGTTGCCGCAGTATCGCTCGGAGTAGTAGTAGTTGGCTCAGCTTCGGCCTGCTCCATAGCTTGTCTTGTTGCTTCCGATGCATGATCTTTCGGTTCAAAACCCAATGCGTTTGAAAACGGATTTTTAGGAATAATGAACAGGAAGAAGGTAAAGAATATGGCAAACATGATGAAATAACCGGAAGGAATATGGAAACTTCCTTTTTGAAACATCAGCACCGGAGGAATAATAACGGCAAGCACGTAGGCTGTCAATTGGAGCATGTCGCCACCGGGCCAGTGCATAACCTTAAACAATCCGGCTGATACAAATACGAGTAGAGCAATGGACATGAGGTAGTGAACCATGCTGCTCATGCCGCTGTCTTTAGCACCTGCCAGGGTGTAACGCACCGCTGAAACGATGAGAATTACAAAGGCTGCAATCAGCATCATATTGGCACCTGGCCAATGCGAAAATTTGAAAACGAGACCGATAATCATCACCAAGTAGGTGATTACATTGAGGGTGTTTTGGCTTTTCATATGTTTAATTATTTAGTGTAAAACGAATGTAATTAAGTAATCATATACTATCCAACTGACATTCAAGGAACAACCAACACATTTACCCACATTTTTTCCTCACTGTTCAGTTAACCGTATCTTGCCAAAGCTGTTGGAGCACACTACTTTTAGACACATCACTTTTTGCTTTCTCAAAAACGCGAACAACACGGCATTTCATGTGTTTTTTAATTTGAATAAAACTTTAATTTCGCCCCGGTTTTTATACATAAACAACGCTATTTAATTCTATATGATTCCATCAAACCATACCGACCGTTTTATTAACCGCCACATTTCACCGCTGGCCAACGATACCGAAACCATGCTAAAAACAATCGGTGTTAGCAGTCTCGATCAGTTAATTGACGAAACTATTCCGGCACACATTCGCCTGAAAGAACGCATGAAGTTGCCCGAACCCATGACCGAAGCTGAATTGCTGAACATGCTGGGAAAAATATCAGCCCAAAATAAACTGTATAAAAACTACCTGGGAATGGGCTACTACGGCACGCATACTCCTAATGTAGTGCTGCGCAACATATTTGAAAACCCGGGCTGGTACACTGCGTACACTCCTTACCAGGCTGAAATTGCCCAAGGCCGACTGGAAGCATTGCTCAATTACCAGACCATGATTATTGACCTTACCGGAATGGAAATTGCCAATGCCAGTTTGCTGGATGAAGGCACTGCTGCTGCCGAGGCCATGCACATGCTGCATGCCGAATGCAAAAATGATAAGGCCACTAAATTTTTCGTTTCTGAACTTTGTTTCCCTCAAACCATAGACGTATTAAAAACACGCACTGAACCAATAGGTGTGGAACTTGTAGTGGGCGACCACCATACTATAGAATTTGACAACACCTATTTTGGTGCACTTATCCAATACCCGGCCGGAAACGGTGAGGTATTTGACTACAGCCACTTTATGGCAAAAGCCATTGAGAAAGAAGTGAAAGTGGCTGTGGCAGCCGATTTGCTGAGCTTAACCTTGCTGACTCCTCCGGGCGAATGGGGAGCTGATGTGGTTGTAGGTTCGGCTCAACGCTTTGGTGTACCCATGGGTTACGGTGGTCCGCATGCCGGCTTTTTTGCCACCAAAGACGTGTACAAACGTCAGATGCCCGGACGCTTAATTGGCGTTTCGATAGATGCTCAAGGAAACCACGCACTTCGAATGGCTCTTCAAACCCGCGAGCAGCATATTAAGCGTGAAAAAGCCACTTCCAATATTTGTACAGCTCAGGTGCTGCTGTCCATCATGGCCAGCATGTATGGCGTGTACCACGGTCCTAAAGGGCTGAAAGGCATTGCAGGCCGAGTGCACGGGTTAACTGCGCAGTTAGCGAATGCCTTGAATCAACTTGGATTCACGCAAAAAAATAAACACTTTTTTGACACCCTGTTAGTTGAAGTACCCAATGCGGATAAAGCTGTTGCCGACTGTCTGAAAGCAGAAATCAATATTCGTAAATACAACGATACGCATATTGGCATATCCGTTGATGAAACACATACAATTGACGACATCAATACACTGATAGAAGCCCTTACCGGGAAAGCTGCGCATCTGAAAACACATGATACAACCGAAGTTCATGCCCCATCAGGATTTGTTCGCAAAAGCGAATACATGACTCATCCGGTGTTTAACTCGCACCACAGCGAACACGAAATGCTGCGTTATATCAAGCAACTGGAAGCCAAAGATCTTTCGTTGTGTCACAGCATGATTGCACTGGGCTCATGCACCATGAAATTAAACGCCACTGCCGAAATGATTCCGGTAACTATGCCTGGCTTTGGTCAGTTGCATCCATTTATTCCGCGAAATCAGGCAATAGGTTACACACAAATTTTCGATGAACTGAGCGAATACCTGAAGCAAGTAACCGGATTTGCCGGCATCAGCCTTCAGCCCAATTCAGGTGCTTCGGGCGAATACACCGGACTTATGGTGATTCGTGAGTACTTGAAATCAACCGGACAAGGACACCGCAATATTGCACTCATTCCTTCATCGGCACACGGAACCAATCCGGCATCGGCTGTTATGGCTGGTATGAAAGTGGTAGTAACCAAAACCCTTGACAATGGCTACATCGATTTTGACGATTTAAAAGCAAAAGCCGAAGAGCACAAAGATAACCTGGCTTGTTTGATGGTTACATACCCAAGCACCTATGGAGTATTCGAAGAAAACATTACTGACATCTGTGAATTGATTCATTCGAACGGTGGACAAGTATATATGGATGGCGCCAACATGAATGCGCAGGTTGGATTAACCAGTCCTGCTAATATTGGTGCCGATGTGTGCCACTTGAATTTGCATAAAACATTTTGTATTCCACACGGTGGCGGTGGCCCCGGTATGGGCCCGATTGGCGTGGCTGCGCACTTGGTGCCTTTTCTTCCCGGACATGCCGTTGTTGATATGGGTCAGCACAAAGACTCTATACACGCAGTGAGTGCTGCTCCCTGGGGTAGTGCATCAATACTTCTCATTTCGTATGCCTACATACGCATGATGGGAACTGAAGGATTGGAACTGGCTACCAAGTATGCCATACTGAATGCCAACTACATTAAAGCACGTTTGGAAAAACACTACGAAATTTTGTATACCGGAAGCAAAGGCCGATGTGCACACGAAATGATTCTGGATACACGTGTATTTAAAAATGCAAGCGGTGTGGAAGCTGAAGACATAGCCAAGCGCCTGATGGATTATGGATTTCACGCACCAACGATGAGCTTCCCGGTAGCAGGTACCATCATGGTAGAACCTACCGAAAGCGAGCCCAAAGCTGAGCTTGACCGTTTCTGCGATGCCATGATCAGTATTAAGCAGGAAGTGGAGGACATCATTACCGGCAAAGCCGACAAAACCGATAATGTGTTAAAAAATGCTCCACATACAGCACACGTTATTACAGCCGATGAGTGGAATCACAAGTATACCCGCCAGCAGGCTGCGTATCCGCTGCCTTATGTAAAAGCGGCTAAATTCTGGCCAAGCGTAGGCCGTGTAAACAATACATATGGCGACCGCAACCTGGTATGTTCGTGCTTACCGGTTGAGGCTTACGAAACACAGGCAAGTCATTAATTTTTTTATCGTGCCTAACAAAAAAAGCGAACCCTAATGGAGTTCGCTTTTTTTATACTTTACACTTTAAAAAATGCTACAACTTCACGCACACATTTTTAGGTTCGGTGAAAAACCGAAGAGCTTCCCATCCACCCTCGCGGCCCACACCGCTGCTTTTTACACCGCCAAACGGAGTGCGTAAGTCGCGCAGCAGCCAGCAGTTTATCCATACAATCCCGGCTTTAATCTTTCCTGCCATGCGGTGAGCGCGTGTAAGGTTTTCTGTCCATAACACCGATGCCAATCCATATTCGGTAGCGTTGGCCATTTGCAAGACTTCCTCTTCCGTATCGAATGGAGTGAGTGTAACTACCGGACCAAAAATTTCTTCCATTTGTGTGCGGCAATTATACGGCAAGCCATCTATAACAGTAGGTGCAATGTACCAACCTTCGCTGCATTCGCCCGGTACTGAAACGGTGTGACCACCACACAAAATAGCACCTCCTTCCTGCTTCGCTAGTTCAATATAACTCATCACTTTATCGAAATGCATTTTTGAGGCAATGGCACCCGTTTTGGTTTTGGCATCCAGCGGATTTCCCACTACAAGTTCTGACTTAACTTTTTCGACAAATGCCTGTTTGAATTTTTCATACAATGGACGCTCGATAAATATGCGTGAGCCACACAGGCAAATTTCCCCCTGATTCAAAAACGATGAACGTACAGTTTCGTCCAGCATTTTGTCGAAATCGCAATCGGCAAAAATGATGTTGGGATTTTTACCGCCCAATTCGAGCGATAGTTTTTTAAACATCGGTGCAGCTACACGTGCTATTTCAGCACCGGTTTTGGTACCTCCGGTAAATGAGATGGCTTTGATACCGGGATGTGACGTAATAGCAGCTCCTACTTTAGGTCCAAGGCCATGCACAATATTAAGCACGCCCGCAGGCAAGCCGGCTTCTATGCAAATTTCAGAAAACAAAAAAGCCGTCATAGGAGTAATTTCCGATGGCTTTGCCACTACACAATTTCCTGCGGCCAGTGCAGGTGCAATTTTCCAGGTAAACAGATACAATGGCAGATTCCAAGGGCTGATGCATCCCACCACACCAATGGGTGAACGCAGTGTATAGTTTATAGCATGATCGCCCATGGGGTGTGCTTCGCTGGCAAAATGCTCGATGGCGGTGGCAAAAAAACGCATATTGCTGATGGCACGTGGAATCTCTCCGTTTTTCGACAACCACAGCGGCTTGCCCTGATCAATGGTTTCGGCTTTGGCAAATGAGTCGATATCGCGTTCGATTAAGTCAGCTATTCGCTGCATGATGCGTGAGCGCTTTTCAGCCGGTGTTGAACTCCAGCCCTCAAACGCCTGCAAAGCAGAATTGTATGCCTGCTCAACATCGCGTTCATCGCTGTCAGGACAAAGCGAATATGTCTTGCCTGTAGACGGATTATAATTATCGAGATAGTTGCCTGAAACAGGCACAGTCAGTTTACCGTTGATATAATTGCTGATAGTAATCATGGTGCGAATGTATGAAGT
>JBKCPL010000018.1:0-31898 GCA_046309355.1 Bacteroidota bacterium | reverse complement strand
GGAAAAAGGCGAACTGGCCATGATTGATAAAGATGTAATGGATGCCATAAAAAACAACTCCATCCTATCAGAGAATGTGCAGGAGGAAATAGAAGCCGAACTCACCATTGGACAAAAAATTGCCGACAGAGTAGCCGGATTTGGTGGCAGCTGGACGTTTATCATTTCGTTTTTTACGTTCATCGCACTGTGGATGGCCATTAATATCGGAGTACTTTTATCTAAACCGTATGACCCGTATCCGTTTATTCTGCTCAACCTTATTCTTTCATGTCTGGCTGCCATTCAGGCTCCGATAATCATGATGAGTCAGAACCGTCAAGAACAAAAAGACAGGCAGCGTAGCGAACATGACTATAAAATAAACCTGAAAGCCGAACTTGAAATAAAACTGCTCAGCGAAAAAATTGATCACCTGCTGGTACATCAAAGCAAAAAACTACTCGAAATACAGGAAGTTCAAATTGATTACCTGGAAGACATGTTGAAAAAATTGAAAAACCATGAAACTTGAACACCGAAAGCAGAAAGTAGCTACGCTGAATCACTTTCTGATTCGTATGGGACGCTATGCGTTATTTGCTTTTATTCTTGTTTTCGTATCCGTTACCGGAGGCACACTAGGATACCATCTCTTGGGAAACATTACCTGGTTGGATAGCTTTCACATGGCGTGTATGATACTTACAGGTATGGGGCCCGTGGCCGAAATGACCTCTCCTGCAGCAAAATTATTCTCATCATTTTATGCCTTGTACAGCGGCATTGCCTTCTTAAGTATTACCGCAGTATTTTTTGCTCCCGTCATTCATCGGATTTTGCATATACTGCATGTAGAGGAGGATGAGCAGTGAAGTGTTTTTGACATCTGCTGTACCTACTTTCTACTTATTAGCAACAGTCAACAGTTTTTTTTCATCTCCGGTGCAACTTATTGAGCGTGTATGCCCTCTCAGGTGACATAAAAACGTTCACCTTATACTACGTTCGTATTCATCTCTTCTATTACATACTTGGCTTACCCGCTTCAATACAATATACCGTACAACCAACAAATTTCAAAAAAATCAACTTTCACCTCATGAAATCAAAGGTTGCCGAATATTTATTTATTTTATAAAACAACACACTGAAATAATTGTATATACAACATGCCAAGTGCTAAATTATACCCATTACTGATTTTGATGTTTATTTCAGCGGTAGGCTATTCGCAAAAACAATTCAACCAATGGCGATTCGGATTTGGTTCAGGAATTAATTTTAACACACGCCCACCTAGTAGTGTAACTGGATCAGCCACGCTCACACAAGAGGGTAGCGCCTCTGTAGCCGATCCTAAAACAGGAGCCCTACTTTTTTATACTGACGGAATAACTGTTTGGAATTCGCTGAATCAACCCATGCCCAATGGAGATACTTTGGTGGGTGGCACACCTGATATGCGCTCATCTACCACGGCAGCTGTTATTGTGCCAAAACCCGGTAGCGTTTCTATATACTACATTGTCACTATTGATGAGGGTGCCACGTCACCGAATAGTAAAGGCCTCAGCTATTCTTTAGTAGATATGACTCTGAACGGAGGATTGGGAGATGTTGATCCATCTGAAAAAAATGTCTTTCTTTTTCAAACAAACAGCGAGCGCTTAGAAGTGGTACCTGCCGACAATGGCACTGATTACTGGATCATTACCCACGATGGCAACACATTTGTATCTTTCCGCCTCACCATAAACGGATTCAGCAGTCCGGTTGTATCAACCGTCAGTGGAAATTTATCAAACAGTGCCGGGCACTTAAAAGTAAACAGCCAGTTTAACCGACTGGCTTGTGGAAGTGTATTCGAATCCAGTATGCGCTTATTTAATTTTAATAACAGTACGGGCGTTGTTACTGACCTTATCTCTTGGACATTGGCTAGCGGAATCATTCCATTGATATACGGTGTGGAATTTTCTCCTAATGGTGAATACCTTTACATAAGCGATATTTCAAATGTATATCAATATACCATCAGCGTACTGAACAAAACAGCTATTGAATCCTCCCTCACCAGGTTATCCCCTATATCTGGATTTTCACAAATAGCCACGCTGCAGCTGGGACCCGATCAAAGAATTTATGTAAATGCAGGTGGCGGATTAGATGTGATTACCTGCCCCAATATTGCGGGTATTGCATGCAATTTATCGTCAACCGGTCTTCAGGCAGGTGGTTATGGCTTACCCAAAAGAGTGTACAGCGCTGATGATACAGTGTATTTTATTCCAAATACTATCGTATTCAAAGATACGTGTTGGGGCAACACCACCTTTTTAACGCTCACAGACACATCGAATCTACTTAATGTAAGCTGGTTATTTGATGATCCGGATTCGGGTACAGACAATACCGCATCAGGTAATATAAGCGGTCACGTATTTTCTAAACCCGGAACATATAAAGTTCGCGCGGTGATTTCGGATATATGTGGTACCGATACGCTATTTTCTAACGTAGACATCATCAACTGCTCTTACAACTGCACCGGAATAATAGGTAGTACAAGCGATTCATGCCTTCAATCCGAGATTTCCTTTAGTATCATTTCCGACTCTGCTATTACGGCCGTTAACTGGAACTTCGATGATCCTGCAAGTGGCAGCAGAAATACATCAACAGCATTCACAACAAGTCATCGTTTTTCTGCTACGGGCACTTATCAGGTAAAAGCGATTGTAGAGTTCACCTGCGGCAAGGATACTCTGCAAAAGACAATACTCGTTTTGCCATGTGATACTGCTTCTGTTGAGTGTACTATGAATATACCGAACATATTTACTCCTAACTCCGATAAGCTGAACGATAACTTTTTTCCGTTACCCACATGTGAAACCGAACTATTCGAATTTTCTGTATTTAACAGATGGGGACAGCAGGTGTTTACTACCACAAACCCTGCTGAGAAGTGGGACGGAAGAACCCACGGAAATGAATGTCCGGATGGAGTGTATGTGTATCTGTTAAAATATAAGTTCCCTGCACAAAAACCTCAATATATAAACGGCACAGTAACCGTTATCAGGTAGTTGGTTATGGGTAAGAGGTGAAGTACTGAGCGGTTGGTAAATATTTACGAAGTGTACTATTATACTCACAATGAGCAAAAAAAGGATAAACTGTGTCACTCATTTTCCTATACAGAACTTGCTAAAAATATTAGCCAGCAAGTCATCAGTGGTTACCTCTCCTGTTATTTCGCCAAGGTGATACAAGGCCTTGCGGATATCGAATGCCAGCAGCTCTCCGCTTAGTCGGTTATCGAGTCCGGTAAGTACCAGATGCAATGCCGATGAAGCATGACGCAACGCTTCGTAATGACGCAAATTGGTGATGATGATATCGTTCTTGACTTCTTCTTTTTTCACCACATCCATCAGTCGTTGCTTTAATGCTTCAATGCCTGAATGTGTTTTAGCTGATATAGGTAGTATGGGTTTTGTATAAGTATGACTATTGTTTGTTGAAAGAAGATCAGATTTGTTTGCAACGGGGATAATAATCGCATTGATATCTGCAAACGCTTTCAACTCCTGTTCCAATTCGTCATCGGTGGTTTGCGAAGCATCAAATACATACAATACAATACTGGCCTTTTGAATTTTATCGAAGGTACGCTCAATGCCAATAGCCTCAATGGTATCAGCAGCTTGGGCACGGATGCCGGCTGTATCCATCAGCCTGAAGGTGATTCCTTCAATCACAAACGTTTCTTCTATCGTATCGCGGGTTGTACCGGCTATATCACTTACAATGGCACGCTCATCATTTATCAATGCATTGAGTAAAGTTGATTTTCCGGCATTGGGCTTACCTGCTATAACGGTTGGAATGCCGTTTTTTATCGCATTGCCGTAGTCAAATGTTTCGGTAAGCGAATCAATTACACGTAGCAGGTTTTTTACCAGTTGCTTCAGTTCATCACGCTGGGCAAATTCTACATCTTCTTCAGCAAAGTCGAGTTCCAACTCAATGAGTGAAGCAAAATTAATCAGCTGCTCACGCATATGTGTCAGTTGTGCACTGTAACCTCCACGCATTTGCATCATGGCCGTACGGTGACTCTCTTCACTGTTGGATGCAATCAAATCGGCAACAGCTTCGGCTTGTGCCAAATCCATTTTTTTATTTAAAAATGCGCGTAAGGTAAACTCTCCGGGTTTCGCACTTCTGCAACCGGAATCAATGAGCAGTTGAAGTATTTGTTGCTGAATATACGGAGAACCATGACAACTCAACTCTACCGTGTGTTCACCGGTATAAGAACGGGGTGCTACAAATACCGTTGCCAGCACTTCATCAACCACGTGTTGCTGATTCATGATTTTACCAAAATGTACTGTATGAGTTGGTTGTTGTGTGAGGTCTTTCCCACTAAATATTCGGTTCACTAATGCTATTGCCTGACTGCCACTAACGCGAATTACTCCTATTGCTCCTACTCCACCGGCCGTAGCCAGTGCACAAATGGTATCGTTAAGTTCGCTTACTGATGATGAAGCCATGAAGGCAAAAGTAATACATTCAACGGTGATTCAGTCGAAGATAAGCTGCCAGCCACCCTGCAAGTGCCAGTAACACGATAGGCAAATGCAGATACAACAATGGAAAAAGTTCTCCTGCTGCAGTTCGGTCAAGCAATCCGTTTACGGGCAAAAAAAGCGGCAAGGCCAGGCATGCTGCCATTATCTTATAGTTCATGCTGCTGCTTGTAATTAGTCCTACCAGCGGAATCAGTATTAACACATCGTAAAACAGATGGTAGCTTAACAGCAACGTAATTAACGCAATTGCAGAAAATAGAACCAACTTGTTATGGGGTGGCTTGTACCAAAATAAAAATGCACCTGCGACCAGCAGGATATTTTGTACTGTTTTCCAAAGCGAATAGCTGTTGTTGAACAGGTAATTTACCCACACACCTAAATCAGTAAGGGTGCGCATATAGTAAATATTTCCCTGCACGTACACCATATCCATCAACGCATTAATATTGGCTGAAAATCCATCAATTAATACCATCGGCTGTTTAAAAAATAAAAATGCAATTCCCGCTAGTGATAACTGCAACAGCGAGGCAAAAAATACCGGTTTATACTGCCGCTTTACCAAAAGGTAGAGTACAAATGGCAATACCAGTGTTGGTTTACACATAGAAATTCCAAGCATAACTGCAGCTATTCGGTGGCGATGTTGGTTAAGAAAGTAAAGTGAAGACAGTGCCAACAGCATAAATAAGAAGGTGGGCTGACCCACCAGCAAAGCATGAAATGTGCCTTTGAATGCACAGACTACTAGCAGCAATAACCCGAACGGAACACGTGTTAAGTCAAAATAATTTCGGGCCAACCAAACGATGAGCACCAATGCAACACAGGAGAATAGGAGGTTGAGAATGGCTGCCCATTTCCAAGGCAAAAGGGCCAACACCCAATAAACAGGAAAAGCCGATGGCGGATAGACCAATGAATTCTGAGGCAGACCGGGCGGTAATGTATTTTCTAGTTGTTCGTGTTCACACACCTGTTGCCATTCTTGTTTAAGTACAGCATCATCGTATGCATTTTCTCCCTGAAACCAGCAACGTGCACCTAAGTACACATTTCGGAAATCGATGGGAGAATTGTAGGTGTAGTTAAGAAAATGTGAAGCATGCAGCAGTGTGCAGAAAAATAAAAAAATATAGAATGCAGCTGTAAGTTGTGCCGAGTATTTCATGCTTCAGCACAATGATACAGACTTTAATCAGTATTTGGTATTCGATGCTATGGGCAGAAGCTTAATCATTCCGATTTTATTGAACAACCGAATAAACGGATACACCGGATCAAACTCCCACCATTTGGCAGCAAAATTAGGACGAGCACCGGCATGGTGATGATTGTTCTGAAACAATTCGCCCAACATAAGAAAATCGATGATGAGTGTATTTTTAGAGTGATCTTTTTCGCCAAAATTTCGGTAACCGTATTTATGTCCGGCCCAGTTTACTACAGCACCTTGTATCGGTCCCATTAAAAAGTGAATAGGAAGCAGCAGATACATCCACCAGTGTGTGGCAAAGGCTGCATAAAAAGCAACGTAAGCCAATCCAAATCCTATGCGTGATAACCAGCTATCAGCAATGCGGTCGATAGTCGGATAAACAGGATAATTTTTTTCGAACTTAGGTTCAACCTCCATAGTACCGTGAAGCACTCCGTTATATACCTTGCGGGTATGCCACATCATGCTAAATACTTCTTTGAAAAAATGGGGTGTGTGCGGATCTTTCTCAGTATCGCTGTATGCGTGGTGCATACGGTGCAAAATAGCATAAGCGCGGGCATTGAGATACGATGAGCCTTGTGTAACCCAGGCATACACATACCAAAATTTTTCCCAGAAGGGATTCATGGTAAACATTTTATGGGCAGCGTAGCGGTGAAGAAAAAAGGTTTGGCCAAAAAGCGACAGGTACCAGTGACCAACTAAAAATAATAATACAGACATTTAAAGTAATTATGCGATTCAAAAAATAATGCCGCAATAACGCACAAAGTAAGCAGCTATGCAATACGGAATTAACCGCATGCCGGTATATGCCTCATGCATTAAGGGTTACAATACATACAATACATGGGCTCGATGTTTTCTTTACCATTCGGATACATAACCCGTTCGGTGTGTGAACACTGTTTGCAGGTGTACACATGCGCTTTCACATACGTGCTGGGCATGTGGCATGATGAACAAGGCAACCCATTTTCGGTATGTGTAACGCTATATCCGGGATAACCGCATTGCGTGCATGCATTTTGCAAGCGAGCAGCAAGTTCATTTGCCAGTTGACTGATATGCTGCATGCGAGTTGGGTTATGCATAGCGCGCATATCGGTTTCGGCATACAAACGGCCATACTTTTTCCAAAGCATGGCAGCGAATTCGTAAAGTTCGTCTGCGTGCTGAATGCCTTTGCGCATATCATCGTATGTATTTTCATCCGGCCGTAGAATGATGGCATGTGAAGGAAATTGAACACGCGCACAAAAGTCATCCAACTCTTTCTGTTGCATTATGAATTGTGCTGCAAAATTGGTTTGGTGTGTGATGCTTCTCACCACACATTCAAAATCATTTTCATAGTCTGTAAATACCAGCCATTCTTCATTCACATGCACGTATGGAATAAGCGGATCGGGGCCAAATGAGCCCTCGCTGGCTACTACAAGCGTTGCCCGAAATTCTCTGTTTGCCCACTCCCCTTTTTTTCTAGCCGCACTAAGCGCATCATGCTCACGAATGCGTTCACCGCTGAAGGTGCCAAATAAATCCGTATCAACATGCTGCGGAGTGTATGCTTCAATACCCAGCGCATCCCGTAAAACAGGTCCTATGACTAGTTCTTTCCGATGCTGTGTAACTATACACAACGTACGTTTCTTCCATTCGGCAAAAAGTGGATGCTCCATACTGCAAATATTGGAAAATATATGCGCACTGATGTGCTCATTAAGCAAGTAGAAAAATAGGTACACGAATATTTTTTCTGTTCTTTTTACTTTTTTTATCGGCAACTAATCACTTTGCTATCGGCTCTATACAAACATTTTAAATAACTGATTTACAATAATTTATTAATGTTTAGTGAATTCAAAAAAATACGTGTATATCCGTTTTTACACGGTTAGTTACGTATCTATCCGGATGAAATACGAATCGGGTTTGGGGGTCGCTACACCTTTGCATCGTCAATTCGAAACAACGGCCACTAAAAAAACTAAACAGGCTTAGTAACGAAACGACAGCATACATCCGGTTGCAACATTTGCAAAGGCGCCTTGTAAGATGAAGAGCCGCTGTGTGTAAATAAATAAATCGTTTAACAATTAAATTTTAAAGAATCATGAACAACTTACGTAATTCAGTACGCTTAATCGGTCGCTTAGGCCAGAATCCCGATGTGAAAAAATTAACTTCGGGCAAGTCGCTTGCAAAATGTTCCATTGCTACATCAGAGGTGTACCGCAACGATGCAGGTGAAAAAGTAGAAGAAACCCAATGGCACAATGTAGTAGCCTGGGGCAAGCAGGCAGAACTGTTTGAGAAGTATCTGAAGAAGGGCAGCGAAATTGCTATAGAAGGCAAACTGAGCAGCCGCAGCTACCAGGATAAAGATGGCAACAAGCGCTACACTACCGAAATTGTAGTGAATGAGTTGCTGATGCTGGGTGGCAAGAAAGACTAGTTGAGTTACCGGCCAGTCGGTAAGGTCCCGCACAACCGTGGTTGTGCGGGACTTATTTTTTTGTATTCAGCCGAATGCCATCTTGCTCAATCGTAATGAGCTTACGTCTGTATAGATGGCCAATGGTCATCTTAAATGTTTTTTTACTCATGCCGAATACACGGTAAATTTCTTCAGCCGGTGATTTATCGTGGTAGGGCAAAAATCCATTAGCCAGTTTCAATCGGGTAAGAATGGAATCGGTTTCACTATCAACCCGTGAGTGGCCCGGTTTACCAATCACTACATCAAGTTTATTATCCGGTTTAATTTTTTTTATAAATCCTGTTAGCAAATCGCCCGCATAAATATCTTTGAATATCTCGTTGTTGTGCACAAGGCCCAGGTGCTTATTATTCACCACTACTTGATACCCGATAGGCGTATTTTTGTACACAATGAGCTCCACTTCTTCTTTTTCTTTCACGGTGAGCAGCACATTGCTCAATTCATCTTCCAGTTTTTCTTTCCCTATTACCTTGCCGTTGGTGGGGTCAATTATAACCTTTACCAAACAACGGTCACCTTTTTTTAAATCATCTTCATGAAAACTTCTGGGCACAAAAAGATCTTTGGGCAAGCCCCAATCTAAAAAAGCACCTGCAGCTGTGATGGCAACCACCTTTAGTGTGGCAAATTCTCCCACCGTTGCGTAGGGCTTTAGCAATGTAGCCGTAAGTTCACCTTCTACATTGTGATACAGAAAAACATGAACCTTATCGCCTTCACGCAAATGAGCTGAAGCCGAATTGCGGGGAAGTTTTATCGAATGTTCAAGAAGAATGTCGTCATTTTGAAGTTGGACAACGATGAGGTCGTAATAATGACCGGGAAGTAAATTCATGCGTCAAAGTAAATCAATTTGCACAGTAAACGTGCGCAGGGTTTACACAAGGGCTACTTTTTGAGCAAATCCTTAAATACTTTCTCAAACTTTTCAACTTTGGGTTGTATCACAAAACGGCAATACGGTTGTTCGCCATTGTCGTTGTAATAATTTTGGTGGTAGTCTTCGGCCACATAAAATTCGGTGAAGGGTGTAACTTCTGTCACAATGGGGTTGGCAAATGCAGCTGACTTATTCAGTTCGTCAATTGCTTTTAGTGAAGTTTCTTGCTGGGCAGCACTGGTAAAATATATAGCTGAGCGGTACTGACTGCCAATATCATTTCCCTGTCGGTTTAATGTTGTGGGGTCGTGGCAGGTAAAAAATGCTTTGAGCAAAGTAGCAAAATCAATCTGATCGGGATGATAAACCACCCGGCATACCTCGGCATGTCCGGTTAAACCTGAGCACACTTCTTTGTACGTAGGATTTTTAATATGCCCACCGGTGTAACCTGAAGAAACGCTTTCGACACCTTTCAGCCGCTGAAAAACCGCTTCAACGCACCAAAAGCATCCGGCACCAAAATAAACGGTATCTGTTGATTTTGTATTCATAGATGTAGTATTCATGTGTTGGGATAAATGACGTGTGTCTGAGTTACCGTTTACGCAGGCTACCCATACGGTAAACAGAACAGCAATACCGGAAGCAAATTTTATATTCATTAGTACTGTAACAAATTACCAGACGAATAGTTCCTGTACCATCAGTTGGCTTTTGTCAACTCATCAATCAGTCTGGGATAAATTTTTTCAAGCAGCATACTATTTGCTGTTTTGTATGCATCAAGACCGGCATTATCAGGAGTTGTCTGATAGCCTTTAACACTTTGGAGGGCGTCTTTAAATACATCCACATCGTTTCGTGTTTCAGTAAGTATGATGGTCATGTCGAGGGACGATTGCTGCATATTGCCCCAAATTGCACCCAACGATTTGGTGTCGGAGTTTACTTTCAGAATATAGTCTGATTCATTCCGCGTACGCACAAACTGACAGCCAAATTCGGTGAGTTGCTTCTTTAGTGTTGCTTCAAACACTGTAGAAACCATTGACCGTCCCAGGTTGCGTTCGTTGCCTTCAAAATAAACGCGCAGGGGTTCAACATTAACCCTGAGCAGCGTTCCGGGCACATCGAGTCGCAGCAAAATATTCGTTAATGATCCATTCAGCGAATCGACATTGATGATACGTTTTAAATCGGGTATAATACGAACGGTTTGAACAGGATCTTTTGCCTGCACACTTAGTATGCTAAAGGAGGTCAACCCTTTGGCATCGGTTTCAGTCTGATTGCCAAATTTCATTTTACCCGATTGAGCCTGCATAGTCAACGGTAAATACATTACAGGTATGTGTGGAGCCCCGTTAAATGCAGCCGAAACATTTAAAGGTTCAGTTACAGGTTTTCCAACTTTACCTTTTACTAAGGTAGTTTCACTAGTTAGCTTAACTGTATAAAGCTGCTGTTGAATGGAATTAATCAGTTCGTTTACAAACAGTACTTCTTTTCCATCCACTGTCGTAAAAATATTTTCGCTGAGGTAATCCTGTAATGCAGCAAGTGCTTTTATTTTCATGCGCAATGCGGGCATGTAATTCTGAAATATATCAAGCTTTCGCGCTTCAGCATAAAAGTTTTCAGCCCTGTCTATGGCTGCCATCATTTTGCGCCTGCGTACTTCCGCATATTTTTCTTTCGACAGGCGGTAGTAAATCCAGAATGTTTCGTTGGTTTCCCAACTGTCAATCACTTCAAACTCTTCGATAGAATTGCGAGCCGAAAGGCGCGAATCCGACTCAAACTGTTGCCTGAATTCATCATTACTCTGGTACTGCGACAATACTGAATTTGTGCTGATGGTAACCTGTATTTCTGAAATCAGGTCGTTCAGTGCGTTACGTTTGGCTATGGTCTGGTATTCGTTCGGATGGCTTATTTTCGAGGATATACCTACACCAATATAATACATACTGTTTACCGGCCTGTTGTTTATCCACTCAGGTCTGGGACGTGTGCTTTTGGTTTGGGTAGCGCACGATACTAAAAACCACAAGGCAATAAAAACAGTATTAAACTTCAGCATGTATGCGAATTGATTGTACGTGTACAGGAGAAACTAACTTGCCGGCTAGCTATGCGCTGCCGGCAAGCGAAAATCAAAATCGAAATTAGTTACCTCTTTCCTTAGCCAATTTATCCATTTCGGAGTTGAATATTTCTTCAAATTTCTTCTTGTCGTAATCCTGCTGCAGCTTTTGATTTTGTCCTATACCACGATCAATACCGTTCATTACAGTTTGCTTGTTGGCCTCTACAGCTACCCAATACGTAAATGTATTGTTCGCTTCTTTAAAAAGCTTTTCGTCCATGATACGTACATCAACCAGCTGTTGATTGGTTACCTCGCGTGCCATTTCCTCAAATTTGTTCGAAAACTCCTGGGTGTTTCCTACCTGACGCTGATTGGTATACTGCTCGGTTACTTTCTTCATGGTGGTCGTAATTAAACCGGCCATTTCCGATTTGGCATTTTGCAGCGCAATCTTTTTAGCAGTGGTCATATCCGGACTATTCCCTGAACCTTTGGCTCGGAAGTGTTCCTTATCAGACTGGTACTCGCGTGTGCTGAAAGGCACCGTAATTTCTTTGGCACCTGTTTCTTTCTGAATGGTGGTTTTTGATTTGCATGACGATACTCCGGCAATGGCTAGTCCGGTTAATAGTGTGGCTGCTGCGAGCCTGGCGATGGTTGTTTTCATATGTGTATGTATTTAAACTGTCAAGTTTGTAGCGCATATTTACAAATGCAGTGCCAAAATAATCAATGCATTGATATTTGCCCGCTTTGCAGCGTTTTTTTTGTGTAATCGTACCCTAATTTGACAATTTCTTTGGCTGCTGAAAGCTTAAACCAATGGTAATCCATCAAATGCGGTGGCTCCAGGTAGAACGTACAATGCTGTATGTTGTTGAGCACGTTGGCCCGAATAGATAGGTGAACCACACGGTCAATAAAATTACGAAACGACTTGAATTTACTTATCTCATTCACCGGATTTACGTTAACTCCAATGATTGTTCTGCACTTATTTATCAACGGTTCTACAGGCAGGTTATTCATCAACCCACCATCTACATACAAGTTACCGGCTAGCGATACGGGTTTTAGCATCAGCGGTATTGCAGACGATGCCAACACCGCATCGATGATATTTCCATCTTCAAAATATTCGGTATGGGCACGTGTAAAATTGGTTGCGCAAATGGTTACGGGCAATGGCAACTCTTCCAGGCGCTGATGCCGCATATGTGTACTGAACACTTTTCGCAAACCATCGGCTTTTAACACACCTAATCGGGGTCTGCGTATGCGCAATACTTTCAGCAAATCCAAATCATGAATAATTTCATAAATTTCATCGGGTGTGTAACCGTCAGCATACAACACTCCCACAATAGCTCCTGCGCTTACTGCTGATATAGCTTCGGGATAAATGCCGTGTTCATTCAAGGCCTTCAGCACACCGATGTGAGCAAATCCACGAGCGCCCCCACCCGACAAAACAATTCCACACGAGTAGTTGGGTGTATTCATTAAAAGCGGTAACCGGCAGTGAGTGCGAAATTGGTAAAACTAAAATTATTCAACACACTGCTGTATTTGCCATTACTAACCGTGTAGGGTGTAAACAACGATTGACCAAAGAGGTGACTCACCGTAAAATCATAAAAGAAGCGATCAATTAATACGCCTGCGCCACCGCTTATCTGATACATATTTAAATCGGAAGTAATATTGCCCAGCAATTCTTTCTTGTACGGACTTTGAATCACTGCATAACCACCTCGCAGCATAAACATATCACTTAACCGCCATTCAGCTCCTGCACGTATATTATACACTTGTCTGTACAAGTTAGCTGCGTTCGTATTGGCTCTTGAAAAATCAAACGATGAACTGATATATCCTGTACTGTAATCAATCATTTCTACATCGGCTGTAATAAAACCTTTTTTGCCTGCCATAAGCATAACACTGCCTGTAAATCGAAACGGTGTTACAATCTGGTATTCGATAAAATCGTTTGGCCCACGGTATACGTCTGCAATATTCATCTCCCTCATTTCGAAATTATAATCTTCACGCATGTTTATACGTGTGCGCGTTTGTGCCGAAAATCCGATGCGCAGCAAATCCACCGGTCGCACTATGATACCAAAGCGTCCGCCCACACCGGTTCCGCTGGCATTAATCAGTTGCCTGTACGATAGGCTGTGCTGGCCCGGCATTAGCGGATCAACGATGCGTTCATTAAATACGAGTTCACTTTCTCGGTAGGCATGTGTCAGTACAAGCGAAGCTCCCATATAAATCAGGTTGGAGATATTCACGCCTGCAGTTACGTTATACTCATTCATGGCTCCTCTGTTGGTAATAAGGCCCGATTGTGCAAAGTGGTTGAATTGCGATGAGGTGTCGCGTGCGTATCTGTTTATGTATGTTGCGGATGACCCCGGCAAAGTATCAATTATGTATAATCGCCAGGCCATGTTGGCCGGATCATTTACCGGAAAATTTTTGTCAAAATTTTGATACGGTGTTCCGTTTGCTTGCTCTACAAATGAGTTTACAATTGAACTTGAGGTGTTGTTGCCCGAATAACTTTGAGTAGATTGAAAATTATTTATGCGGTTATAACCAGCTGCTACCGATAGAGAGGCCAGTCCTTGCTGCACATCTTTCCCCATTTCATTAAATACTTTGGTAACAACCACTCCCATGGAAGGCAGGGTCAAATTAGTTCTGCCTTCATTCGTTGTGGTATTCAGATAGGACGAGCGGTTGTTGTTGTAATTAATGGCTGTAGAGAGGTGAATTTCATTTCTGCGGTAAAGGCCAATACCCGCAGGGTTAATGGATGTTGCTGAGAAATCGGCACCCACTGCCCCGAATGCACCGCCAACTGCCTGACTGCGCGCTGTTCCAAACTGAAACTGCTGTGAGTAGCGTAATATCTCATCTTCATTTTGTGCGTATACATTCCATACACACATTAGGCTATAAAGTAGTAGAATATATTTTTTCATACGTCTGCTTTTTGATGAGGTTGTTATCTTCTAGGGCGTTGTGCACCTCCTGATGTGCCAGTACTACCTGAGGGCCTCATACCTCCACTGCTTGCCGGTGAGCCGAAGGTGCTGCGACCAGCCGGTGCTGCACCAGAACCCGATGGAAAAGTGTTTCTGTTATCGGGCTGATTAGCTCTCATGCGCATAGTATTATCCATACGTTGCACAGGAGCAGTTTTTGTTTCAGGTGTAGGAGATGGCATCATTTGCTGTTGCTGCACAGCTGCATCGTTCGATGGTTGATATGTTTCGTAACCTCTCAGGCGATTGGCATCGGATGTAGCAGGTACATACACCTGACGGCCGTTTACATCAACCAAACGTGGAGTAGAAGACGATGCCGGCCTCATGCGCTGTTGTTCATTAATGGGTGTTGAAGGTGCCGTATTGGTATTCGCATCGGGGATAGTTCGCATTTGTCCGCTAGCTGCGGTTGACGGATTAAACGATGATCCGCCTCCGGTATTTTCCTGCCTTGGACGTTGCTGTGAGGGTCGAGATTCATCGCGGCCATTCGGTGCCGGAACGGGATTGTTCCACCAACCCGGACCCCAGCCCCACCAGGGATCATAAAAGCCCGGTCCCCACCCTAGCCAAGGGTCGCCCCAGCCCAGCCACATCGAACTTTGCCACGGACCTCCCCACTGCCATGATGGTCCCCACCACGAGTTCCAGCCACCCCAACGGTTGCGGTTCCAGCCTAATCCGTTATTCCATCCAAATCCTGAATTTAGCCCCCATCCAAATCCGTTGTTCCAACCCCATCCGGGAGTAATTCCTACGCCCCAGTTCCAGTTCGAATTGTTCCAGCGTTCAAGTCTGCGTATGCGCCTGGCTTCACGCTGTGTTTCGCGTTCGTCAAAAGGTGGTGGTGTAGTTGATGTATAATATCCCGATAACCACGGCTGTGCTTGGTACATCGAATCCCAATATGCTTTGTATTGCGGGTAATGAACTTCGGCCATGGGATTGGCTGTGCTGTTGTCATCATTAATCCTATTGGTAGGTGCTCCGTATCGGGGCGGATTTGCCTGCAAAATGGAATCAACATCTACCTTGGGTATAAGCACCGGTTTTTCACGGTTTGCTTTTCGTGAGTAATATACATCGTCTGCTGCATTCGGCATAAAGTACATTACATTGCACGAACTCGTAACCACGATGCCTATCAGATAAATGAGCTTTTTCATACGTTGCAATTTAAGAATACCTGTACAAAGTAACGGTGAAAAACTATTTTTGTCACCGGTTTCTTGTAATTGACAAATACCGTTCCACAATTGAACTAACCTGTAATGGACATTAAAAAAATTAAACGCAGCGAAGACTACTCAGCCTGGTACAATAACCTGGTAAAAAATGCCGACTTGGCCGAACACAGCGATGTAAAAGGATGCATGGTGATAAAACCCTACGGCTATGCTATATGGGAAAAAATGCAGCACGAGCTGGACACACGTTTCAAAGCCACCGGACATCAAAATGCCTATTTCCCCTTGTTTATTCCCAAGTCCTTTTTTAGCAAAGAAGCCAGCCATGTTGATGGCTTCGCTAAAGAGTGTGCAGTGGTTACCCATTACCGGCTAAAAGTAGATGAGCAGACCAAAGAAATAGTAGTAGACTCCGATGCGCGTCTGGATGAAGAACTTATTGTGCGCCCCACATCCGAAACTATAATATGGAACACCTACCGCAGCTGGATTCAATCGTACCGTGATTTGCCCATACTGCTCAACCAGTGGGCCAATGTAGTGAGGTGGGAAATGCGCACACGCCTATTTTTACGCACGTCTGAATTTTTATGGCAAGAAGGACACACCGCCCATGCCACGGCCGAAGAAGCTGTAGAGGAAACCAAACAAATGCTGGATGTGTATGCCGACTTTGCCGAAAACATACTGGCCGTACCCGTAATACGTGGAGTAAAAACTGCCAACGAGCGTTTTGCAGGTGCAGTAGATACCTATTGCATTGAAGGATTGATGCAAGATGGCAAAGCGTTGCAAATGGGAACATCGCATTTTCTGGGACAAAATTTTGCCAAAGCATTTGATGTGAAGTTTTTGACTAAAGAAAACAAACAAGAGTATGTATGGGCAACATCCTGGGGGGTGTCAACCCGCCTGATGGGAGCTTTGATTATGACCCATTCGGATGACGATGGACTGGTATTGCCACCCCGACTGGCACCCATACAAGTTGTAATTATTCCGATTTACCGCAAAGATGAAGAACGAGTAGCTGTTATGGAAAAAGCCGAACACATCAAAAAACAACTGGTGGCCAAAGGCATGAGTGTGAAGCTGGATACACGCGACCACCTTTCGCCTGGATTTAAGTATGCAGACCACGAACTGAAAGGCGTACCGGTTCGCATAGCCATAGGTCCACGCGATGTGCAGAATGAAACCGTGGAAGTAGCCCGAAGAGATACCAAGGAAAAACAGAGCATGAGCATGATTGACCTGGATACAAAAATTGAACACCTGCTTGAAGCCATACAACAAAATATTTTCCAAAAAGCGCTTGATTTCAGAGACGAAAATATAACGGCTGTAAATTCGTGGGATGAATTTAAAACCGTACTTGAGACCAAAGGCGGATTTATTGCTGCACACTGGGATGGAACTTCCGAAACAGAACAGAAAATAAAGGATGAAACCAAAGCCACTATTCGGTGCATTCCTTTACATCAAACTACTGAAACAGGAAACTGTGTGTACAGTGGACAACCAAGCACACAACGCGTACTGTTTGCCAGGGCGTATTAGATCAGTTCAAAGCCTTTTTCATGGTATGCGTTCGTATGTATGAAATCGGTGAAACTATTTCTATTTTCGTTATATGAAAAACACACGCATTGCCATACTTACTTTGCAGTTAGTACTAAGCGCTTACCTATTTGCGCAACCCGGAACAGCATACCTAACCCCAGTTAAGTCTATTGCCGCAAATGAAGTAAACGTTGAGGTTCCTCTCAAATTCAGCAGCTTATTTCCCTCATCCAGAAAGTTGACTGTGCCGGTTGGATACAAGGTGCGACTATTCCATATCGGAGGACTTACCAAGCCGCGATTTATGAGCTATGATGCCAATGGTGTGCTGCACGTGGCCGACCAAACAGCCGGTAAAGTATTTGCACTACCTGATAAGAACAATGATGGCATAGCAGACACCATCATTACTGCGGCTGATAACTTCAGCATTTCGCACGATGTGAAATTTTATAAAGGGGCCATGTATGTGACCAACGAAAGGCGGGTGTGGAAACTAACCGATACCAACAGCGATGGCGTGTACGAAACCCGAACCGTTTTTATTGATAGCATTGCCGAAGGCGCCACACAGCCCGGTGGGGGCCACCGAACACGTACATTGGTATTTGACAGCGTAAATGCTAAAGCATATCTCTCTATCGGGTCATTGTGTAATGTGTGCCGTGAAGAATACCGTGCAGTTATTGAACGCTACAACGATGACGGAACCGGTCGTGAAATTTTTGCTACAGGTGTACGCAACGCAGTAGGCATGGATATACAACCCACAACCCGAAAGATATGGGCAAACAACAACGGTAGCGACCGACAGGGAAATGAAATACCACCCGAGTGGATTGATGTGGTGCGTGAAAATGGTTTCTACGGATATCCGTTTGCATACGGCAATCAGGCGTGGTTTAATATGAACGCGCATCCGGATTATCAGGCGTTGCTGCCTATCACAGCTACTGATAGTGCCAAAGTAAATAAAATGATTCAGCCGGCTGCCCTCATCAGGTCGCATACAGCTCCTATGGCGCTGCACTTTTTAAATGCATCATTTCCCGACTCCATGCGCTACGGAATGTTATCGGCACTGCGTGGGTCGTGGAATGCCCCCGGCAATCACCGTGGCTATAGTGTCATTTACCTGCACTTAGATGGGCCAACCGATACCGTTGTAAAACACGTTTCAACTGTAGTAAGCGGTTTTTTAACTGATAGCGTGAACAGGGTGTTCTGGGGACGACCCGTAGGTATTGCCACTGACAACAACGGACAAATCATGATTAGCTCAGATGAAGGTACTGCGTGCATTCTTCAGGTATACCGTGAAATTGCTACTGGAATGTCCGAATCCAACATTGGGGATGAAACATTATCTATCGTTCCTAATCCGGCTAGCGAATTCATTACGATTCAAACAACTCATCCGATTGACTATTTAAAAATAGTTGATACTAGCGGCAGGTTGTATCTTCAAGCCACATCGTCCCAAATAGATATACGTACACTCAAAGCAGGAAGTTACATCATACTGGCACGTACCAAGTGTGGGCAAGAAACTTTTGCCAGTTTTATTAAGCAAGACTGATATAAGCTGTGTACTCTTTTTGAATCGCTGTTCTGGGTAAATAGAAATTCTATACATCGAACTATATACTAATTCAGTAAGCTAGTACAATTTTTACATTTTATTAGACGTACGTGCTTTGCTTTAGCACCAATCAAGAGTTGAGAATAACCAATTGGTCAAATCAGATTCGATACATGCTAATTAAACCGCGTTAGAGATAGCTGCAAGTGCCGACTTCGAATAGCGTAGCCGATTGCTGCGACCAAGGCAACGACCAACTACACTACTCGCTTTATTATTTACTTAAACGATAAACGCTTACTGTACAAACAACAATTTGGTAGTGATATGTATTTATCATTTGCACTTCCTGCGAACGCTCTTGTATTAAATTCATAAAGCAGAGTGTATGGCAATTTTGCAACCCGAAATAGTTATATCACATAAGTAGCACTTGTATGGAATCAGGTGTAAGCACGACTACAACTGTATATAAATACAGACAGATCGTATTCTATCAATCCAACCTGACGCATCTGACCGTATTCATTTTTGGCATTAATTCATTAAAAATGCATTTATAAAGTGGCGTTTTTACGCATACTCACCAAATTTAAAATAAACATAAATTACACATAATCAATATACTAATAGCAATATAGACATAAATCTATATCTTATTAATACAATATTAATTTGTATTAGCAAATTTTAATGTGTGATTTTTATCCTAATTATATTGATTTGTGTATAACGCTTTTTACTGTTGATAAGTACTAAGTATAAAACAAACGCTATGAAAAAAACCGTACATGCATACAGGCTGAACTTAGAGACAGGCAACTTTAGCCTACAACACAAACTCCGAAATATTAAAACAAAACAATATATGAAAATGGAAACACTACTTACATTCCCTGGCAGATGTATGCATGTGATTGCAGAAATGCTAACCATGCTTATGGCATTCGTTCCCTATCAGACAAAACGTAATCTCCGATATACGATTGCGAGAACTCTCGGTGTACTGGTTTTTGCTACCTGCATAACACATGATGTTTTTGCGCAAGCATCCATTTCCAATTATGCATTTACTACGGGAACTACCGGTTCACTCGCAGTTGATGCCAACTCAAACGTGGTTGACATGTCAACAGGTACAACGGATTTGGTTGGTCCATCTATAGTGAATGGAAGTTCTGAGTTTATAACGTTATCCAATTTCTCATTTTCATTTATGGGTACACGTTACACTCAGTTTAGTGTAAACAACTATGGTGTGGTTCAATTGGGTTCAGGTGCCATAGCATCCAACGCATATCTGCCTACCACAAGTAATACTTTAGCGGCATTTGCGCCAAGCAGTGTTGGCGGAAACTCCGGGAGCATGTCTACTTCCTCAACCGGTAAAATTCATTACAAAGTAATTGGCGCGTTTCCAAACAGGTGTTTGGTAATCGAATTTTTAAATATGCGATTATCACAAGCGTCAACTACTACAACTGCATCGAATTTATGTACATGGCAAGTTAGGTTGTACGAGGGCAATGGCATGGTAGAATATATGTACGGTAATATGTTTGTAGACAATACTACTAACCTGGGTAACTTTACTGCAGGCATAGTAAGTACTACCACCGTTCATCAGCTGATTAATTTAAATACCAACACTGCAGCTGTAAATGCACCATCGGTAAACACCCAATCGGTAACTTATACGTCTACAGGAAACATTAGTTCACTTCACAGTACTTCAAATCCAAACAGACGATTTTATAGATTCACACCTTCAGCACCTGCTACACCTACAGGCCTTACATTTTCTAATATAACCGGTGATGCTATGATTGTAAATTGGAACGATATAGCTATAAATGAAACCGGTTACGAGATATTCGTCTCAAACAATGGTGGAGTATCGTATGTATGGTTAGCTTCAACCACTGCCAATATAAGCACATACAACGCTGTAAATTTACAGGCGGGTACTACCTATAACTGGGCCATACGGGTGCGTAAAGAGAGCTATGGAACAATACTAACCGGTACACAAGCCACAACAGGGGCATCGACTATAACTGCCACTACTGCTGGAGGTAATTGGACATCCCCCACAACCTGGGTAGGTGGTGTAGTGCCTGGGGTGAGCAACAATGTGAGCATACCGAATGGATCAACTGTAACTGTTGATGCTACCAATTTATATTGCCGCAACCTATCTGTTGGTGGAGGCAGCAGCGGTACACTTCAATACTCTGAAGCAGTCTCTGCATCATTATTTGTAGTGGGAGATGTAACGGTAAATGCGGGTGGTAATTTTACAGCAGGTTCAGGCACTTTAACAAATCATACATTGGTAATTGGAGGATTAAATACCAACCAGCTTACCAATGGTAATTTAACAGTTAACGGGACTTTTGATATGAATACCTCGGCTGCTGTTTCAACTACATTTGCCGGAAATTTAGATGCGACCATATCCGGTTCAGGAACAATAGATTTTTTCTCTATAACGGTAAACAAAGGAAATTCAGGTTTTCATTATACCCTGAATCCAACCTTATCGTGTAATTCGGTCATCACAATTGCTGCTGCAACTGGCAGTGTCAACAGATTAAATCTAGCCAGTGGCACTTTTCAGCTAAATTCAGCATCTACGTTAAGCGTGTATGGGGGTAATCAGGCAATTTGTTCCGCTTCTGCCAGACTATGGCTTAACAATGCCGGTGCTACCATCAGGCAAAACGGGGCCGGTACTACATCCAACGCAGGTAGTCCCAGCATGTCGGGCGAATTGAGAATTGATAACGGAACATTTGAATATGGCTCGGGGAATAACACATTTTCTATTCTTACCGGTGCTACTTTACGCATGACTGGCGGAACCTTAAATATGTTTGGTGCTATCTCTTTTTTATCATCGGCAAATACTCAGTTTTTACTTAGTGGGGGTACCATAAATGTAGATGCTAACATTCCTACAGCCAATCAAATTAGCACAGGCACCGCTATGTTTTCTATAGGCACGTTCACCACTGTGCTCTGGTCGGGTGGAACAGTCAACATCATAAATCCGCACAATGTGGCAGGTGGCAATGCATGGACTGCATCTTCAGGTGGCAGCAAGGTGATTACAGGAGGAACCTTAAATATTGGTAATGGTTCATCTACAGTAAGTGGCGGAACATTTGGTACGTCTGTAGGTTTTGGTTTAACAAGTACGATGCCTGTTTGGAATGTAAACATAAACAATTTAGCTTCAGGAACGAATACTCGTCAGGCAAGACTTACCGGAAACTTTGTGGTAGCAAATAACTTAACTGTAAGCACAAATGGTGTGTTAGCGTTAGGTCAATCGCTGGCCACCAATACCCTCCAAATTGGAGGTAATGCAACTGTAGCCGGCAATATAAACGGAAATGAGATAGGTTCTATTTTTGTTTCGGGAACGCTGTTCTTTGCTGGCAATGCTCTACAAACACTTAGCATACCGGGTACAATTACCAACGTCAGAGTCATACAACTTCGAAACCCTTCAGGTTTAACACTCGCAAATGACTTAACTGTAAGTCAGGCAGTATTGGAAACCGGTGTTTTAAACAACTCATCAGCTACACTTACCTTAGGCAGATCCACATCCGGTGATGTACCTACTATTACTATTGGATCCGGATTAAATACTTTACCCGCAGGTAGTTTTTCTGTAACACCTACGTTTGTAATCACAGCTGGTAATTATAAATACACGTACAATCAAACCAATCATGCGCTTACTCAGGGTGCATACAATGAAGTGCCAGCCGGAGCAACACTATCGGTAAGACAATTTGCGATAAACAACACCAGTGGTATCACTTTAACCAAATCAGTAACGGCAGATACTACCATTATGACTGCGGGCAATATAACGCTTGGGTCAAACGATTATCAGTTTGGTACATCAGCTACTACTCCCGGTTCTTTCACCTATACAACAGCAACCGGTGGTTTTATGGTGACCAATGGTACCGGAAGGGTAATCAAATGGATGGGAACATCAGGCTTATCCACAACGGCTACTACTGGAAGTATTGGCCACTTCCCTATAGGCTCAGGTGTAAATAACCGTAATGCGTTTATATTTTTTTCAAGTTCTTCAGCGTTAACAGCCGGTGGAAGATTTGCAGTAAGGCATGTTGAAGCAGCGGGTTCTACGGCCATAACCAGTTACACAGATGGTACATTAACCGGTGTTGACAGGCGCAGTAATTCATCGTGGGAAATTACAACTCCAACAACTC
The DNA here is from genome assembly GCA_046309355.1 of Bacteroidota bacterium. Taxonomy (GTDB): domain Bacteria; phylum Bacteroidota; class Bacteroidia; order UKL13-3; family UKL13-3; genus CAYSBE01. The sequence goes on along the minus strand of JBKCPL010000018.1, from coordinate 8,953 downwards.
CCACTCTAGGTGCATTTACAATTTCATTGCGTATTCAGGGTTCTAATCTACTCCATGCTACAAACTCATTAGCCAATGTCACACTGTCTACTGCAACGGGTATAGCAACGGGTACCTTTGGTTTAGGATCAGGTTCGAGTAAGATTGATCCCATTGCCAACCGAACAGGTATATCGTCCATTACTAACTTAACCTCAAACCCCTATTATTTAGCTGCCCCCACATTAAATTATACGGAGGGTAAATCCGTAATAGTTTCTGCCACCAGCGGTAACTGGAGCAATACTGCAACCTGGCAGGGTGGAGTGGTACCTACCGCCAATGAAGATGTAATAATACGATCGGGACATAATATAACGCTAGATGCCAATGGTGCAGCCTTTAATTTTACCATACAAAGTGGAGCATCGCTCACAGCCAATGCCAATACATTGACCTGTGGCCCGGCAGGTGGCGGATATGTATTATTTGACAACTACGGTACTTTAAGTATTGGTGGTGGTCAAATTGACGTAAACGGAAACATGATAATCAATAACGGCAGTAATTTTATTATGACTTCAGGCAATTTAAACATTGACGGTAATAATGGAACAATTGCGGGAAGTGTGCAAAATAGTTATGATTTATTTTCAATTGGACGAAACTTCCCTACCTCAATCACTTACTCAACAGGTAATATTTTGGTTACCGGTGGTACTATAACTATTGTTGACCCACCTATAGATGGAAGTGCTAATTTTGCATTTGCATACAGATCGGGATCACCACACAATAACTGGGCAGGAAACACCTTGCGATTAGGTGGCAGCACCGGCATACACAAATCTGGCCACACCAATGGATTTATGGTGGGTACGTATATTAGTTCGGGAAGGCTGCAATTGGGTAACATAGTTGTAAATGGAGGGAACCTGGGTAATGCTACCTTAGGTGGCAGGTTTGTTTCAACACCTACAGGCTCATCATTAGGTTTTGATTGTATAAACCTGACGGTAAATGCGAACTCGGAACTAAGACAGCCTAGTACTAGCAGTGAAAGTGTGAACGTGGCAGGGAACTTGGTAAACAACGGTTTAATAAGTATACAAACAACAAGTACTTCTGAAGGTTTACGCTTATGTATGTTGAGCGGATTTTTAGAAGTTGCTTCAACTTTTAACCAAACTATAAGCGGCACAGGGGCATGGAGAAATGTAATGCCGGCTGTGCCAAGCGGATTTAGTAGTGGCACGAACTATCAAGTTGGTGATGTATTGACATTAACAACTGGAACTTTTGCTACACCTTTACGCTTTAGTATAACATCAGTTTCTGCGACCGGTGGAATTATTGGATGGGCAGTTTCTGATCCAGGATCGGGTTATACTGTATTACCTAGTACCTTTACACTTACAGGTGGAAGTGGTAGCGGAGCAACCGTATCAACATTAGTTACCACCAATATTCCTCCAACAGCCAGTGTAAGTTCACTTATCGTTAACAATGCATCTTCCACCGTTGGTAGTGGTGTTAGCCCTATTAGCTGGGGTATAAACAACTTTTTTATAGGTAATAATTTAACATTTACAGCCGGTATAGTTGATATTGGTACAAATACCATTACACTAGGTACGCAAGACCCGATTACACCAACTAGTAGAACACAAATGGGTAATATCGGTTTTACTGCTGGTGGCTTTCAAATGACAACCGGTGCAGTAAGAAGGGTTTTTAGTAGCACATTACCCATTACAGCGGGTACAAACGTTGGACTATTTCCTATTACACAGGGAGTCAATAACCGTAACTTATGGTTAGCCTTTAGCTTATCAGGAGCACCTAATGCTGCAGGTATAATTAGTGTTGGCTATAACAATGCTTCAGGTTTAGGCAGTATTTCAAGTCCATTCTCGGAAAACACCATTACGTATAACAGACGCACTAATGCCACCTGGACAGTTTCCATACCCAATGCCCTTACATGGACTTTCACACCAACCATTAACGTACGTTTAGCAGGCACAGGTATCATTAGCCCAATCAGCGTAGCAGGGCTTAATTTAATAAACAATGCATCAGGAGGTACAGCTGCACCGGGCGTCTATAGTGCTGGAACGGGCAGTACTGCCGCCCCTCAGGCAAACAGAATTAACATACCTTACGCCAACTTAGCCAATACGTACACCATAGGCGCAGCCAGTGATAACTTGGCCTTTGAGGCTGTTGCTGACGGTAACTGGGGCGACCCGGCCACATGGAATACCGGAACCGTACCTTCTGCAACGGATAACGTAACTATCCCCTCTCCTTTTACGGTTACCCTTGCAGGCGGAACTCCTCCTTACGCTTGTAATAATTTAACAATTAATAGCGGTGGTACCCTGATTGCAAATGCCAATACATTAACCATAGGACCGGCAGGTGGCGGAAACAGACTCTTTAACATGGCAGGCAAGTTAGATTTAAATGGAGCAACCATTAATGTTAACGGCCGTATTGACATGCCAAATGCAGCAACTACCGTATTTACCTTTACCAGCGGAACTATAAATGTAGACGGAAATGACGGAACATCTCTAGGTAGTGTTACCAGTGGAAGCACGTTGTTTAATGTGGGTGCAAGTATTACCAATAATGTCATTGGCGGAAATATAACCATTGTCGACCCCCCATTTACAGGTTCAGGCAGCTCATTGGTTGTGGGTACGAGCTTTGTATGGCCCAATGTAAACCTGACTATTGGCGATGGCTCCAGTTCAAATCCCTCAACCCATACCTCTGGGTTTATTATTAATACAAGTTCTACACGTTTTGGTAATATTACCATTAACGGAGGCACGGCTGCCAGCAGGTGGGCGACAATAAATAACACAACCTATACTACAGCCAACCTGACTGTAAATGGAGGTAGCCAATTACGCATAACAGGCACCTGTGGTGTAGCGGGTAACGTGATTAATAATGGTACGTTAATAACCACGGGTACTCTGCAGTTTTCACTATCTGGAAACACTGTTACCTCCGGAGGCCAGTCAGCAACCGGTAGCGGAGTTTTCAGAAACAATACACCTACTGCCACAGTTAGTACAGGTGGTACAGGTTATCTTGTAGGTGATATTTTAACCGTAGGCGGCCTAGGAGGCACACCAATACAACTTACTGTTTTAGCTGTATCAGCAGGTGCTGTAACATCCGTGTATGTTTCTGATATCGGAGCGGTTACTTCTACACTGGGATCTGTTGCTCACCCCACAACAGGAGGCAGTGGAAGTGGTGCCGAGTTTACTTTAAATGGTGCAATTCCTTTTGCGTTGTTTACCAATTTAACGTTGGCTAACAACACTGCAGCCGGTGTTGATTTATCTGCTATCACTGGCAGTGTTAATCCGGCAAATGCTATGTCTACTGTATCCGGTTCCTTTAATATAGGTGTCACGCTGCTTGATTTGGGCACCACAAATTTTGTTATCGGATCCAGAGATAACAATGGTACCACACCACTATTTGCTTCCGGAAGTACTACGTACACACCTGGCTTGGGAAGGGTAAAAACTAGCGGTAGCTACTCAAGATTTTATAACAGTGCCGGCAGTGCACCTATATCTACTGCACAACATATTTACATATTAGGAACAGCTACCGATGCTCGGTATGCGGCCATTTATTTTGGTGCAACCAACTCCATTACAACAAGTGGTTTCATTTCAGTTACACATATTGACTCCAGCAACTTAAATACACCCACACCATTTACCGACTGCAGCGGCCTGTATACCATAAACAGGGTAACAGCGGGTTCTTGGACTTTTGCAACGGGTGGTGGTTTAACATTAGGTTCTAATGCTGTGGATTCGGCTAATATCATTTTATATCCTTACGGCATATTGCGACCGATTATTGCCACTGATGTTTTTGTAACCAACTCAACATCTACGGCACCTGGTAATTGTTCACCGGGAACAGGCACCACGGCTCAACCGGCAGCAGTAAGAACAGGACTAAACAGTACACAGTTTAACAGCACGTATTATGTAGGTGCCGATGCAGCTAACCTCTCGCTAATTACATCAGTAGCTTCAGGCAACTGGAACGATCCGAATATTTGGGATGGCATGGCTGTTCCTACATCCAGCGATAATGTTAGAATTGCATCAGGACACACAGTAACATTAAATGTGAACGGAAATGCCATCAGCTTGAATGTGAATGGTGGAGGAGTGTTAAATGCAGCTTCTAATACATTAACACTTTCAACTAACCTAATAGTAGGTGGTACAGTAAATTTCTCGGGCTCAACAGTTAATATAGCCGGATCTGGTGCAGGTAATGGTATCAACATATTAAATAACGGAGTTTTAAATATTTCGAGTGGTACTGTTAACCTTGGACCGGCAGGCGGAGGCAACAGGACACTGAGCCAGGCTGTAGGTGGAACCCTTAATATTACCGGAGGAACATTAAATGTTAACGGGAATGTTTTGTTCAGTGGCGGCAGCTTTAGCATGAGCAACGGCAATTTGAATGTAGACGGGAACAGTGGTTCATCGGCTACATCGGTAAATGCCTCAACAACCAGTTTATTTAACATAGTCACCACTTTAGGAGGTACCGTTAACGGAGGTACCATTACCATTGTTGATCCACATTTAGATTTGGGCGTTTCATCAACTTATGCATTCAGTTCATCTGCAAACACCATGAACTGGGCAGGAAACACAATAAACTTTGGTAACGGTATCAGTTCACAATCCTCATCTAAAATAAACGGTTTCGGAGTGAATATGAGTAGCAACCATCAGTTAGGTGATGTGAACATAAAAGGCGGTTCAGTATCCAGGCGTTTTGTGGCTATAGGTACCGGAACTTCATCTAATTTAAACTGTGTAAACATAACAGTAGATGCCGGTTCAGAAATAAGAACCTTTATAGATTTTGCTAGTACTACATCATTAAATGTTAGCGGAAATATAACCAATAATGGCACCATGCGTATATCCGGAACTCTTGCGTTCAGAAGGGCAACCAGCGAATTAGCTACCTCATCACAAGTCTTTTCGGGTACAGGTACATTTGAATCCAATAGTGCAAGCGCTGTAGTAAGTTCAGGCGGTAGTGGTTATGTGTTGGGGGATATACTAACACTGGTAGGCGGTACATTTACAACACCCGCGCAATTTGTGGTAACCGGTGCAAGCGGTGGGATAATTACTGCTCTGCAACCTTATGATTTAGGAGCGTATACGGTTGAACCTATATACCCGACAAGCTTCACAGGTGGTACGGGTTTCGGAGCCACAGCAACCATTTCAAATTTGATATCCATTGCCAGTATCGGACATGTAACCTTTTTAAATGGCAATTCATCCGGTATTAACTGGAACATAAATAATCTGGTAATACGAGGAACACTAAATTTCAGTTCTACCACCGGAGCTTTGAATATTGTAAATTTAAGTTCAAACACTTTAAGGCTTGGAAGCAGTCTTGCAGGTGCAGGTACGTTATCCTATATTTTAGGTGGATTTACAACTACTACCGGTAGATTTGGCCGATGGTTTACCACCACTTCTTTGCCAACAACAGTAACTGGAACAGGTCAATTCCCTTTTGTAAATGCTACCGGACTATCCAATCGACATAGTTATGCGTATTTTAACAGCGCCACTGCGTTAACCACTGCCGGCTACATTGATGTAAATTATGCCGATGCAATCGGTTTAGCAACCATTACCCCATTTACAGATGGGACTGTTAACGTTAACAGAGCCAGCAATGCAACGTGGACGTATTCATCAAGCACATTGCCGGCACTGGGTACCGGAAATTCGATTTCTATTGCTGTCCGAGGTGACGGCATTCCTGCAACCATTAATACTCTTACAGACATCAGACTGACACAATCGACCGGTGCTTTGGGCACACACATAAATGGTACAGGAAGCATTGCTGCACCTGTAGCAGGCAGAAACTATACAACATTAAGCGATATTTTTACAACACATGTTTTTTCTGGTAATGCAGCTAACTATGCTTTCTTGACGAGTGTAAATACCATAGCTAGTGGTAACTGGGGAGATAGCTCAATATGGAGTAGCAACAGTGTTCCGAATGAATTTAACAATGTTACCATTGGTCATCAGGTACATTTAACAGGAGGCACCTCTCCCTACAGTTGCAATCAGCTTTCAATTAATGGATCCGGTGAATTAATTGTAGGTTCTCCTAATACTTTAAATGTTACTTCTTCTACATCAGTAGCCAGCGGAGGCAATTTATTTATCAATGGAGGCACATACACCTCGAGTACAGGCAGTATAACAGGTGGATTAAGAATTGCAAGCGGCACCATTACATTTAACGGAGCAAGTTTGACAGGTTTAACATTAAACAACGGTGGCTCGTTTAACCAATGGGGTGGTACTTTAACTGTTGGAGCTGGCATAAATAATGCTCAATTAAATTTTGCCAGCGGTTCAGTGGATACCATAACAGGAGGAAACTTAAATGTTAACGGAAACCTGGCAGTTGCTGGTACTTTCGCTCAATCGGGTGGTTTTATATCAGTTGACGGTAATTCCGGAACTGCTGCAACTTCGGTTGTTGCCACTACAAGAATGGTTCAGTTTACCTCTGCGGTTACAAATATTAACTGTAATGGCGGTACCATCAGAATTGTAGATCCGCATCATTCAAGTATAGCTGCAGGCTCAACAACAAAAACACTTGTTATGTCAAGTTCAATAGCATCAACAACTGCATTTAGCGGCACCCATACTTTTGAGTTTGGCGATGGTGCCAGCGCCACACCGGGCAATGCAGATGGTTTTGTAATTGAAACGTGGCAATTATCAAGCAAGGTTCCTGTTCAAAATGTAACGGTTAATGCAGGTAACGCCACCGGAAGGTGGGTTTCAACATCTAATCAATCAGGATACGGAACACATATTAAAGGGACGCTTACCATCAATTCAGGTTCAGAATTCAGGCATACGAATACCTCTAATCCGGAATTTAATATAGGTGGAAATATTGTAAATAATGGCACATTAACCATCTCACAACCCTTTACTCTAGGTAATGCAACAAACTTAGGTACACTTGGTGCACAAACAATTTCAGGTTCTGGTATTTTCAGAAATTCAACTTCTTCATCAACAGGCAGCTTTGCCACAGTTACTGTAGATAATTCAAGTCCTGGAGGTGTAACACTTTCTACCCCGCTTAGCATCAGTAGCGCACTCACCATGACTGCGGGTATAATTAATACTACATCTACAAACCTGTTAACCTTAGGTACATCAACCGCTGCCGGTACGCTGACTTACACAGCCGGACAAATAGTAGGACCATTTGCCAGAACGTTTGCAGCAAGCAGAACAGCAACCGGTACATATACAGCAGTTACATTGTTCCCTGTAGGTGACGGAACAAACTATATTCCAATACATATTGATCCCACCACGACTTCGGGTGGGGCCGTTGTGATGCAGGGGCAGGCATTCAATACCAACAGTGGAACAGCGGGTGCCGGTGTGGCCAATCCTTTATCAACCGATCGCTGGGAAGCATTAATTAATTCAGGCGCTTCAAACCTAAGCAACTGCTTCATTGGCTTGAATGATGCGCAGATAGCTTCCGGAAATATTATCGTGCAGGCCACTTCAGCGAATGGCACTTACAATACCATTTCTCCTACATCTAATGTTACAGTTGGTTCTTCGATAAGAACAGCCAGTGCAATTGCTGCTGCAAATTACTCGGGTTATTTTACCTATGCAGCTCGTGGGCCTGTGATCACTTCTTTCACACCAACGAGCGTTTGTCCTAATGTAGCAGCTACCATTACCATAACCGGAACAAATCTGGGGTCTGCAACAGAAGTAACGCTTAATGGAGAACCCTGCACTATTGTATCCAATACGGCAACTCAAATTGTTATAACAACAGATGCATCTCCACAGGCTGGAAATATTGTAGTCACCACGGCTGCAAACTCAGCAACCAGTCCTTCTGCATTAAGTCTGCTTTCATTACCTCCAGCTACCGCTACTGCAGCTAGTTCAACCACTTTCTGCCAGGGCGGCAGTGTAGTCATCAATGCAAACACGGGTACTGGTTTAACCTATCAGTGGAGAAATTCAAGCGGAAATATCAGTGGTGCTACGGCTTCAAGCTACACCACTTCAGTGGGTGATGCATTCAGAATAATTGTCACCAACAGCGATGGTTGCAGAGATACGTCTGTTGCCGTAAACGTAACAGTAAATTCCTTACCGATTGCAACAGCTACTGCGGGTGGAGCCACTACATTCTGCCAAGGTGGCAATGTTATCATCAATGCAAATACCGGTACTGGTTTAACCTATCAGTGGAGAAATGCTGCGGGTAATATCAGTGGTGCTACCAATGCCAATTATACCGCAACAGCAACAGGTGCTTACAAAGTGGTTGTAACAGACAATAATGCTTGTGTGGATTCCTCTTCTACAGTCAATGTATCTGTTAACTCATTACCTACGGCTACTGCTACTGCAGGTGGTTCTACTACATTCTGCCAAGGTGGTAATGTGGTTATCAATGCAAACACAGGCACTGGTTTAACCTATCAGTGGAGAAATGCTGCGGGTAATATCAGTGGTGCTACCAATGCAAGCTACACTGCCGATGCAAGTGGTGATTATAAAGTTGTGGTTACAGACAGTAACAGTTGTATAGATTCATCAAGCGTTGTTAGTGTAACGGTAAATCCGTTGCCTTCTGCTACGGCTACTGCTGCCGGTTCTACTACATTCTGCCAAGGTGGTAATGTGGTTATCAATGCAAACACCGGTACTGGTTTAACCTATCAGTGGAGAAATGCTGCGGGCAATATCAGCGGTGCTACCAATGCAAGCTTTACTGCCAGTGTAAGTGGTGATTACAAAGTGGTTGTCAGCAATGCAAACGGTTGCGTGGATTCGTCTTCTGCGGT
>JBKCPL010000017.1:0-15293 GCA_046309355.1 Bacteroidota bacterium | reverse complement strand
TGGTGTCGCGCATGACCAATACAGGTTTGCCCAATGAAGGAGCTTCTTCCTGTACCCCACCCGAATCGGTTAGTATAAGGTAGCTGTTTTGCATCAGGTAAATAAATGCCGGATAGTCAATAGGGGCAATCAGATGAACATCGGGTATATTTCCCAAAATCCTGTTAACCGGCTCCTGCACATTCGGATTGAGGTGTACCGGATATATCCATTGTACATCTGTATATCGCTGGGCAATCTCTTTTATCGCCCGGCAAAGGTGTTCAAAACCCTCTCCGAAATTTTCGCGCCTGTGTCCGGTAATGGCTATGACTTTTTTGTCCGTACGCAGCAATTGCCGTATATTTTCCAGATCGGTGGTTGTAGCTCCCCCGGCTATTTTATTCAGCCCCATGTGCAAGGCATCGATAACCGTATTGCCTGTTACATGTATATTTTCATCTTTTATGCCCTCTGTTATCAGATTCATTTTAGCTGTACGTGTAGGGGCAAAGTGTATATCGGCAATTCGGCCGGTAATCTGTCGGTTTAGTTCTTCAGGGAAGGGAGCCTGTTTGTTGTACGTTCTTAGGCCGGCTTCTACATGTGCTACTTTTATTCTGCGGTGAAATGCCGCCCATGCCGCCACTGCTGATGTGGTGGTATCGCCATGTACCAGTATCCAGTCTGGATTCGTTTTTTCCAATACGTTATCTATGGCACCAAACAAGCGCGATGTCAGTGCATTTAATGATTGACCGGGTTGCATGATGTTCAAATCGTAGTCGGGCACTATACCGAAGAATGTATTTACCTGATCCAGCATTTCGCGGTGCTGTGCGGTTATGCATACAGATGTATCGATGCCGTTATTCTTTAGCGCATGTATTACCGGTGCCATTTTGATGGCTTCAGGACGGGTTCCGTAGATACACATTAACGATATCATTTTAGTTTATGTAAAACCTTGTACACAGGATAATAAAACGGATAGCATAGGTAGGCTAGTTGCATATACAATCTGTACATATATTCAGACGTAAGCAGTTTGACCGATTCAGTATACATTTCTTTTGCCCTGTTACGAATAAGTATGTTGAGCAGGTATTGAGTAACCGATTTGTTCAACGTGTATTCACTTTTTATGTAGTTACACAGCAATAAATACGATGCTTTGCTTTGAGATTGAATTCTTTTGGCGTCCGCATTGAAAAACTCACCTGTATTCGATTGAGGATGTTTTCTGTTGTAGTACAATGTATTTTTCAATACAAGACCTTTAAATGCCGGATGATGTAAGAATAGTCGGTTGTAATACTCCCATTCTTCAGCATACTGTAAGGTGTCATCAAACCGCTCACTTAGAAATGATTTTTTCCATAACACAGTACAGGATGCCATGGGATATTTATAGGTAATTAAATCCGAAATGTACGTATGATTAAGCGTACGTTCCATTTCAACGTGTGTTTGCAACTTACTATCCGGCCTATGTTCTGCGAACCATTGTTTCCGGTACTGACAGAAATCATACATGCCTGAACTAATTCCTTTTACACTTAGTTCTAACAACTGCGGGTGCACCACATCGTCATCATCAAAAAATACCACATATTCACCGTTGGCTATGTCCAATCCATAATTTCGGCATCCGGGCAATCCTTTGCCGTAGTTTTGTGGACGGTAAACGTAGCGGAATCGTTTATCGTGTTCACTATACTTTTGTACCACCAAATCTGTATCATCCGTACTACCATCGTTCACTATTATACATTCCCATTGCGTGTACTTTTGCTGTTTTACTGAATCCAGCATTTCGGCTATTAAATGTGCCCGATTATACGTGGCCATGATAATGGATACGGTTGGTATCATAGGGTTTTAAAAGCTGTGTCGGACACTTCTGACATAAAAAGCTAAATGCTGCTTTATTCCTAATCGTGTAAACGCATCCGGAATGGCCGTGGATAGTTCTCTGTAAAATCGTAAACCATATTTCCCTTTCGTAGCAGTTATGGCATGTATCCATTCTTTTTTTAAGCGATGCTGTACGTTTAGAAATACATCTTCTGCATAAATGCCCCTTTTTGAATTCAGTACCGAGAGTTGTTTCAGCAGCTCAAATCTTCGTCTAAGTTCGTTGATAATTGAAGCTCCATCGGATATATTTTTCAGGTAATCTGTATCTAAAAATGTATCTGTATCCATAAGTTCGGGATCAATTCGCCTGAACATATTCATTCGAACACGGTATTTATTGTTTCGTTGCAGTGTGCGTTTGTATGCTGAAATCTGGTTATCGTGTGTGCGGTAATCCAGCAATACGTCATTCAGGTTATGTAACTGACCAAGTTGCAACACGCGCGACCACAGTTCGTAGTCTTCAGTAGGCTCATACGATTTATCGTACTGTAACTGGTATTGGTCAATAACCGATTTTCGCATCATTATGGATGGATGTGCGAAAGGATTCGTAAAAAACAACTCTTCCAGAATACGGTTGTGCACTACAGGGTAGGTAAACGTACTTTGAGATGGAATAAGCCGGATAGTAGTACCACATACGACACATTCCGGATTGGCCTCCATATAGGCCACCTGCTTGGCTAAACGTTCCGGATGGCTGATGTCATCGGCATCCATACGGGCAATGTATTTTCCATTAGCAAGTTTTAAACCCATGTTCAGGCTGTCGGTGTAACCTGTATTGCGTTCTTTCTTAATTAATCTTATCCTATCATCATCCATTTGTGAGATCAGATCAATGGTTTTATCAGATGAGGCATCGTCTATGATATATAGTTCAAGAGACCTATAGGTTTGCGTTAATATGCTTTTTACAGAACTACTGATATAATTCTCAGCATTATAACAGGGAAGCAATACAGTAACTGTAACAGTTTTCTCAGTGCTCATGCGTTATCTATGCGTAACCATGATTCGGGAATTAAGTCATCTATGATGTCGATTTCTTTTTTCTTGAACCAGTTATTGGGTGCACAAACAATTTTTGATGAGTTGTGATTCAACCATGCCCCCCACCAGCTAAAAGAACTGTTTGCAATAATATTATGTTTGCAATGCTGCATCAAATATAGATCCATCCAGCTATCGGAACCCGTATTAAAATCAACAAATACGCTATTCAGGTTTCTATTGCCGAATTCATTTTTAACCCATTCGATATCATCAGAAAAAAATACAAATACCGGATTATCTACTCTCTGCATCATTAAATCAATACACGTATTGTAGTACTCCATACTACATAGTCCATGATTTTCATTTGTCGTACTATCGGTTACGTAATCCCCTCTTCGAATATGAACAGAAATGGTATGTTTATCTGTTAGTTCATTTTTAGTCTTCACCGTACGTGCATTCAGTAATTCCTGTTTAAACTTGAAACATTCCTTTATTCTATCTTCCATATTTGTATAGTACTTGTAGCTTTGAAAATAACCTACATAGTACACATTATTTGGGATGTTAAATGCTGTATTGTCGTAGCCAACACCCGGAGAGTGATATTTAATTGTATTTCTACCCAGTATGTATCTGATATATTTTTCAATTTTCCTTGGATACAGTTGTTTATTCAGTTTCACCGGGTCAATAATTTCAGCGACAGAGTCAAAAATAGATAACTCATACGTGCGAGGTGTAAAACCATCCATTTTCACTGCGTTCGCATATCCACTCGTATCAAGGTATAGTTGTGTACTATTTTTCAACGACATAACCTTTCCAAATGCATATTGAAACATTTGATTGCCAAGTCCTCCTTTTAATTTAATGATGATCATTTATTCCTCGAATGGTATAAATCTTGACCAGAATTCAGGCTCATATTTATTAAAACCATGGCATCCAGTAGGTAATTTGTTTTGATTAAGTGCAAAACATGTGGCAGGTCTTGTTTCAAATGCAAATTTTAATGCAGTTTGTCCGTCAGCCACGCTATAATCAGAACAAACTGCGGGTACAACCAAACTCCAGAAAACATCTTCATAGATAAAAGGCATTTTATTGTGTGCGGTGTGTGTAGAGTTTTGATAATAGTAATAGTAAATCCCGTAAAAAAGATTGATTAGTTGTGGATTTTTACGATGAAACTCACTCCTTTTTAATTCACGCAGTATCTCATTAAATGAAAATACCTTAACATCATCTTGTAGAATACGTAAGCAATCGTGAATATTTCGTAATGAGTACCCCCCGTTACCACAATATAAACCTGTCAAATTACGATTGATTAGATGCGAATGCCATGGTGCACCTACATACGAGTATTTAAGGAATTCAGTATAATCTGTATCGAAAATAAATGCATCTGTTTGAACAATCAGTAAATGACTGTATATATTGAGTCGTTCATAGAATTCAGCAGACTTAAGCAGTCTATTATACCCATGTATTCCATTAAAATAAGATGGATCGTATTCTTTAGCCTTAAACTCGTGCATAAAGAATGTACAGTAAGAAGTAATATCAAAATTTTCGGGTATGATTAAATGGATATCAAACAGACTTCTACACTTCAGTAGTGTATTTTTAATAGAAATAATCTCATACTTATGAAGCAATTCAAGAGGTTTGTATACGGGTATACCTACACATATACGACTAGTCGTTTTACTCATTTACCTTTCAGTTTTCTATTAATTACTTTATATAGTCTGAACACGATAATGCGTAAAAGCTGGATAAGGCTGTACTTTTCGATTGTTTTCTCCTGTAGTTCATGCACATACTTCAAAAGCAAATCATCAACTTTAACATTAGTCAATTGGTTTTTTCTTAGTACGTTTAAATCATCGCTATTCAATGTGGGAAGTAGCCGGTAAAATAAATTACGTATACGAAATTCAAGAATTTCATTGATTTCAGATTTAGAAGATTTATAAAATACATTCTGAATTAAAATGAGTGAAAGCAAGAACTTTAAACTTTTCATCTTTTCGTTTTGCTTACTCCATATACCCGTTTGATGGCGATATACTGCCATTTCATCTTTCAGCATGCCGTATTTGCCGTGCTGCCCCAAAATCATATAAATGAAGAAATCTCCTATAGGTGAAACAAATAACTCCTCAGGCCATTTTTCTATTATATTTCTAAATACAATGGATGGAGTATGAATATAATTCCCTTTAGCAGCCATAGTTTCTAGCGTTTCATAATTTTCAGGGACGTGGGTTATATGATCCGCTACCAAGCGGCCATCCGATTCAAGTATTTTTACCGGATGAAAACACAATACATGATCAGGATTGGCCTCCAAAAAATCGATCTGCTTTTGTAACTTATATGGGTCGGTCCAGTAGTCATCACCTTCGCATAGGGCAATGTATTTGCCCTTGGCCATTTTGAATAGTATATTTACTAAGGTGTTTTGCTTTAGAAACTGATTTTCGGATTGATAAACACATCTAAATAGATTAGGATATTTTTCTTCATACAACTTAACAATTTCCTCAGTACCATCAGTAGATGCGTCTTCATGGACCAAAATCTCGAATTGAAAATTTGTTTTTTGCATAACGAAACCATCTAGACATTGACGCAAAAAGTTTTCGTGGTTATAAGTGACACAACATATACTAACTTTAATATTATTCATAAGAATACGAATTACAATTGTAATTCTGCATAGCCAAATCCACTTTTCCCAAAACCATTACCATTATAAAACATAATTAGCTTATCATTAATTTTTATAATATTAGGATAGCAAATCATATCAGAATCCCATGAATTCTCACTTACATCTATTCCACACTCATCATCTTTACGACTCCAACTAATAAAATCAGTTGAAGTAGCATAGCCTAATCTATAAGAATTATTACCTGATTCTCTGAAATTGTGACTACCTCGCTTTGAGAACCACATGTGGTAAATACCATTTTCATTAAAGCAAGCTGGTTTACAGTGAGCCATAAATTCGTTTTCAGCTTCAATTATATTTCTTGTATCGAATTTCCAATTGACACCATCATTTGAGCTCGCATATCTAAGTAAATAAGTATGCTCCATCTTATTGTTTATTTTTATCCAGTCAATACCTGTTGAATAGATACACCTATACTCATTATTAAGTTTAACAATACAAGGTCCGGTTGCTGACAATGGATTATAAACATCCATTCCAATAACGGGTCCTTCACTATATTTTTTAAAAGTTAATCCATCATCATCGCTAATCGCTAATCCTGTAAAATTTTTGTATGGGACATTTTGACACCTACTCCAGCCAGCATAATAGAAGTAGAATTTTGCTTCGTTTTTTACAATATAACTTGGTATTATACCATTTTCATCAAAGGTTCCTTTCCTCCCTTTTTCTAATACAGGCTGTTTGTGTTCATATAAGATATTTGATGGGTTATCTTTACTAACATCAATGAAAGTAGGCAGGCTTTCACCATATTTATCACGTGCAGAGAAATAAATTCTAATCCTATCTTTTAATTCAATCGCTGTTGGACACTGTGCGTGACTTATCATCCATGAGTTAATGTTTTTCACTTCATAGATATTACCTTTTTTTACCCATTTCATAACTGATATTATTTATCGACTTGCGCTATCTTTAATTAATGTATCTAACCATTTATGCAGACTAGTATTATTTTCTTTTGCTTGTTTGATAGCAATTTCTTTCGCCTCATTAGTGACACCATCTAGTTTTCCATAATATCTCGTATTAAAGGTTCCTCCTCTTTCACCAGGTAGTTCTAAGTCAAAATTTCCAATAGGTTCACCAACGCCAACAATATAGTCAACAACATAATGTACATTTCCAATTATCCATCTTATACCAACTTGTCTTGCTTCTACCGGTATATTCTTTAATGGCGCATCGTATGCAAACATCGGGTTGTTATTTATTAGTATTTTACCATAAGTTGTTTCTCTAAGCCACAGTGGTACATTTTTTTCCGCAAACACAACTTTCCCTCCAGGTTTTACAACTCTAGCCATTTCCTTCAATCCTTTCTCAATAGACGGAAAGTGTCCAACTCCCGCAAAACAATATAAAGCATCGAAAGAGTTGTCTTCAAATGGCAGATTACAACCACTTGCACTAATAGCCTCTGTGTAATTCTTAAACTGGTTTAACTTCTTCTTCGCATAATTTAGCATATCAGGTGATATATCTATACAAACGAGTTCTCCGTTCTCTGACAGATGTTTCAATATGAGTTCTGAATCCTTACCTGTACCTGCAGAAACTTCCAATACTCTGTAATTTGGCTTTAATTCAAGTAGATCAACCATGTAGTTTCTGTTTTTGTATTCATCTTCATAATACAGTTCAAATGTTATATCTACATTTTCATCATAGGTATGTGCAATTTTTTTGTAATACTCACGTGCAAATTTAGCATCACCTACTAGGTCATCCTCTGTTGTTAAATCAGGTATGCCATTTTCAATATTATATGCATCGCCTTCTTTATTATAGATTTTCCCCTTAATGATTTCATCATTATTAGAAACTTCAATTTCAATTCTTTCAAAACGTTGTTTAGTTTTAGGACAGCGTATATAGCTGATTGCTTTTTCTTTCATAATTTGTAAATTGATAATAAAGTATATTCATCGGTTATTTTAAAACCTAAAGATTGAGCTATTTTTACAGATGCAATATTATCAGCAAAACAATCCCAATTAGGTATTATATTATTTATTTTACATTTCATAATAAATGCTGATGCTGCAATTTTTGCAAGATTCTTTCCCCTATATTGTTCGAAGGTATAAATGTCAACTTCAGCTCTATGGTCGTTTGCAGCACTATAACAAATGCTTGCAGGTTCTTGATTATATAAGACAATTACTCCCATAGAATTTAAAACAAAATCATCTTTCCCATTCCAGTACCTGCTAAATAATTCTAATGGGAACTGCTCTAATGATTCATTTTCAATGTCACTTACATTAACAATTTGAACAATACTGGTATCGAAGTCAAGCAATTTAATTTGACCATTATGCTGTAGGACAATTCTATTGCGAATTTTGGTGTTAAAACAATCCTTTTTAGCACTGATAAAATTGACTAGATCTTCAGAAGCATCATAAATATGTGTGTATTTAGGATAAGTTTCTTCCAAGATAATATTGAGTAAATTCTGATTTACTGATGTTTTGTAGTTTGTGATGTAACAGAAGCCTGATTTATGTTTTATAAAAGATACATCTTCACCTAAATTGTATAACTCACCAATTTGCGTCTTATTTAAAACAGATTGTATTATTGGGAAGGTTAAATGGTTCAAAGTGATGAAAAACTTGAAAATTTCAAGAACTGTTTACTTGTTAGTTTTATTGGTTTAGATGATTCAGCAATTACTACCTTGTCATCTTCTAAGTTTTTAGTAAGCAAACTGTTCGCCCCTAGAAAACAATTTTGCCCAACTGCTACACTATGTCCTATTGTGGCATTGATGGCAATAAACGTGTTTTTACCAATGGCAACATTCCCGCCAATATTGGCACAACTGGTTATCCAAACATTGTCGTTAACAATAGAATGATGACCAATTAAGCCACCACTCCACACAAAAACATTATTACCAATGGTTACACACGGGTGTATTATTGAAGGGGGCATAATGAAACAATTGTAACCTATATGTGTGTTCGCAGGCAGGTGACAATTCGGGCTGATGATATTTGTTAAATGATAGCCTTTGTTGATGGCCTCAGCACATTTTAATTCACGCAGCCTATTCAGTTCATGATAGCCAATAGCCACAAACATATCAAATACATGGGGAGGATAAAGTGCTTGCACTTCATCAAAACTTACCACAGGTTTTCCTAAAAATATGTTGCTGATTTTGTATTCTTCATCTACTGCAAAAGCAGACACTTGCAATTGGCATTCTTCAGTTGCATAATAGTGTATTACCTCAGCAATTTTTCCTGTACCAAATAGGATTATAGGTTTAGTATTACTTGCTATCATCATTTTAATTCTTTTAACTGATTGCGGTCTGTCTTGCCATTTTGATTTTTGGGTAAACTTTTAATTATTTTTATACTTCGGGGTATCATGTAGGGGGGCAAAATTTCTTTTAATTGGGCACTTAGTTCTGTTGGGGCTATTTCCTTATTTACACATACAAATGCTTTTATTTGGCCTAAATCAGCCGATAGTTTCTCATAGATAACTGCTGCTTCATCCACTAATTCAATACTGTTCAGTGCAGCTTCTATTTCTTC
Source organism: Bacteroidota bacterium (assembly GCA_046309355.1). GTDB lineage: Bacteria > Bacteroidota > Bacteroidia > UKL13-3 > UKL13-3 > CAYSBE01. The sequence goes on along the minus strand of JBKCPL010000017.1, from coordinate 6,077 downwards.
CAGTTCAATACGGTAGCCCATGTGTTTTATTTGGTTATCAACCCTGCCTTTAAAGTGGAAATTACCACTACTATCCCGGTGCACCAGATCTCCAGTTTTATACATACGCAGGTGAAATAAAGTATCAGGTTGTTGCACAAATGATTGATTTGTTCTGTCGGGATCATTGTAATAACCCAAACCCACACAAGGCCCTGTTAGGCAAAGTTCACCGGTGTGTATATCTTCAGGCGATTGCGGGTTGATATAGTATCCAAAATTTGGTGCCATCAACCCCAATGGAGCCAACTCATCCATTTTCTCAAAATCGTTTTCGGTAATTTTATAAGATGAGCAAATGCAAGTACACTCTGTGGGTCCATACACATTATACAATGTAATTCTGTTTCCAAAGAGTTGGTATAAGCTTTTGAGTTTATTTTTCGGGAAACCTTCGCCACCAAATGCTATACGTGAGACATTATGGAAATCATCCGCTTTCAGGGCTTTGGTAGTAAGCAGGTAAACCAGTAATGAAGGAACCGAAAACCATATAGTACACTTACATTTATTTATAGCCGCAACCAAATCCACAGGCTTCTTTACCAGTTCATGTGATAGGGGAACCAGTGTTGCACCATTAAATAAGGAAACATAAAAATCAAAAACAGAATTGTCGAAGTATATAGGATTGGCATTAGTAAATACATCATTTTCGGTAACTGAAAAAGTGCTTTTGCCCCAATTAATAAAATGAAGTACATTGCTGTGGCTCATGACAGCGCCTTTGGGAAAACCTGTAGAACCTGATGTAAACATAATGTACAACGGATTATTGCCATGGAAATTCTGGTCGGTATAATTTACAGGTTCTTTGCTAAAATGATCTATATGAATAGATGAGATGTTGATTGTTTTTATTTCGGTCTGATCGTAGAGGATATGAGCATTTGCCTCTACCGATTCATCAATAAAAAGTGCATTTGGTTTGCATGTATTAAGTATTTTATTGATACGAGCTGTAGGACTGCTTACATCCAGATTGGTATAGACAATGCCTGTTTTGATACATCCTATCATAAGGGCATAAGCCTTTAACGATTTTTCATTAAATATCGCAATTACATCGCCTTGTTTCAGATTTTCGGAAGCCAAAAAATGAGCCATTTGATTGGAAAGCAAATCTAGCTCTGAAAAACTGATTGATGTACCATCGGGGTATGACAAAGCTATTTTATGTTCGAAGGTTTTAACTACTTCTTCAAACTTATCTTTCAGGTTATAAATATATTTAAAACTGTTTTGGTTTTTCATAGAATTAGTCCGCCATCAACAGCAATTGTTTTTCCGTTTATATAATCGTTTTCAATTATAAATTTTATTGTTTGTGCGATATGATCTAAGCTGCCCAAAGATGATATAGGAATTTGCTTTTTCCATTTTTCTATTACGGCATCCGAAAGGCTTTCATGAGTAGAAGCAGTATCAATGAAACCTGGGGCAACAGCCACACTTCTGATTTTAAAGATACCCAGCTCTTTACACCAGGTTTTTGTCATTGCGTCAATGCCAGCTTTTGCCGCAGCATATGCGGTCTGTCCTATATTACCATTTGCAGCAATTGAGCTTACATTGATAATGCATCCTTTTATTCGCTGTTTCATCATCATTGCTGCGCTCTCTGCACCAACATTAAAGCAAGTGTAAAGGTTGAGCTTGATTACCTTATCCCAATTGTCAAAATTATGCGATGGGTTATCTTTATTCAATAAGTTTACCAATGGCTCACTATGTATCCAACCCGCATTATTGATGATAACAGATATCTTGAATTTAGCTGCAAGTTCGTTCATTAACTTGTTGACACTGGTTCGATTGGTTAAATCGCACACCCTTACTTCTAGTTTTGGGATTCGTTTCTGTAGTTCTATCAGTTTTACTTCGTCAATATCCGTAGCAATTACATTTTCAGCATGATTATTTACGAAATATTCGCAGAGATATGAACCAAAATTACCTGCAGCCCCGGTTATAAAAATGGTTTGATTGCTGACTTTCATATCAGAATGACACCCCTTTTTTTGAGAGTATTTGCTTAATATCACCAATGGTATGAATACTAATTATTTCATCACCGCTTAACTCCACATTATAAACTTCTTCAATTTTAGTAACAAGTAGCATATGGTTCATAGAGTCGAACTCATCAAGAGCCAGAATAGATTGTTCATCTTTAAATTCTTCTTCTTTGATGTGAAAGATTTCCTTTAGTATGTCGTGTAGTGTCATATTAATTCGTATTGGTTTAAATGGTTATTTAATTCTTCTTTTTCAAGAAACATCAATTGGTCTATTATTGAAAGCCAGGGAATGAAATCATTTTTAAACTGTTTGTAAATAATGTGTTTAGGCTTTAAAAACTGCAAATTAATGTTTCTGTGCAAAAATATTGGCTTGTCGTAAAGCTCCATGCCACCAGATGGATTGATATAAGTAAGTCCCTTTTCCTGTTCACAAATATCCAATATTCTTTCCTGTGCTTTTAGTTTCTTGTTGTTATATCTTGCGCTATTGGGTACAATCTCAGTTTGTATACCTATATAATCACATACAGCTTTGATTGCATTTACATTGAACAATGAAACATTCGTTTCATTTTTATTAACGGTAGATTCAATCAATTCAAACACAGTACCAAAAAATGGGGCTTTGGCATAGCTTTGCTGAATCGTTCTGAGCAATTTGGTTTTCCATTTTGCATCCTGTACAATTTCAATTTCGTTGATTAGCTTGTTTTGACTGGCGCCTACCAAAGGTACTTGAATCATGTGTGCAGCACCATTTACCAAAATATTATTACGGTTAATCCAACCTCTGTTGATATAATTTACATCATCGTAAATAATAAACTTATCAACTGCATGGATTAACTGAAAGTAGCCAATATACGGGAAAAAATACGGTTGCATGATGGCTACCTTCATTCGCAATGTGAATTTACGATATTGGCAATCCGTTCAACCTCTTTTTCACTTAAATCATGATAAATGGGCAAGCATAAAATGTGACCGGCTACTTGCTCAGATACATCACACGCATTCATTTCGTTCAGGTAGGATAGTTTATTCAAAGAGGGATAAAAGTACCTGCGAGGTACGATACCAGCCTTATTCAGTTCATCCTGTGCTGTAAGAAGAGCTGACTCACTGTTAAAAAGTATTGGGTAGTAACTGTAGTTCCAGGATGTACCTTCGCGTAATTTCAGGTGGTGTATACTATCAGCTATTAAATGCTTGCGGTAGGCTTCAACCACTTCTTTGCGTTTTGTTAAAATGTCCGAAATATATGGCCACACCGCCAACCCCATAGCTGCCTGTAGTTCGCTTATTTTTCCATTAATGCCCAAACCATAAAACGATAGAGTATCTTTATGTCCAAAATTGTGGCTGTAAAATATCCGATGTCTCAAGGCTTCATCCTTACAAAAGATAGCCCCGCCTTCACCGGTATGAAACAATTTGGTGGCATGAAAGCTGCATGTGCTGATATCGCCATACTCAAAAATGCTTTTGCCTTTGTATTTGACCCCAAAGCAATGGGCGGCATCGTATATCACTTTCAGGTTATGTTTTTTAGCTAGGGCATCTATGGCTTCTACGTTGCAGGGATTGCCAAAAACGTGTGTGGCCAAAATGCAAGTCGTTCTTTCAGTTATGGCGGCTTCTATTTTGGTTTCGTCAATGGTCAGATACTCCGGGTGTATATCTACAAACACAGGAGTACAGCCTTCCCATACGATGGCAGCCGTAGTGGCCACATAGCTGAACGGTGTTGTAATGATTTCGCCCCCGTTGCCCAGTAATTTAATAGCTATCTGTAAGGGAATTGTACCATTGTTCGTAATCAGAATATTATCTACGCCCAGATAGGCTTTTAGTTTTTCCTCCAGCTCAAGAACCAATTCGCCACGGTTAGTAAGCCATTGGTTGGTATAGGCACGCTGCACCTGTGCCATATATTCATCAATAGGCGGGAGGAAGGTTTTGGTTACAGGTATCATATCAGTACCACTTTAATTGGTCAAAGTATCCGCCTTTACGCACAAAAGCTAGTTCAATAAGCCACAGTACACTATTTGAAAAGGGGCGATTAATATCGGTAATTTCAAATACGCGGTATCCTTTATTATCCATATAATTTATTACAGCTGTTAATTCTGTTTGCTTAAATGTGCTATTAATGCTTGCTTCTACCAAGAAAATTTCGGTTTTCCCAAACAGATTGCTTGCACCATCCAGCACATCAATATCAATTCCTTCCGCATCTATTTTTACAATGTCGGGTATAATGTTTCCATTTTCCTGTACAATAGTATTTAATGTTTTTACGGGTATTTCAACTTGTTTGTAGCCTCTAGCCAGTGCTTCATCAGCACTCAGCGAGAATGTAGAACTGTCATCCCTATCGGAATTGATGGTGAACGTAAATGAACCATTTGTACTTCCAGCACCGATTGGTAAATAGATGGTATGGTTGTCTAGCAAATCATCAAATGAAGGCTTAAGCCACGATTGAGGCTCAACCAAGATGAACGATGTTTGCGGGAAATGCTCCTTCCATACACGACTCCACGTTCCGTGATTTGCACCTATATCGATAATAAGGTTTGGCGAGAATTTGTTTTCTTTCAGTATACGAATTAAAGTGAGCAGTAAGTTGTTTTTATCATATGTATGAATCTGATAAGGTCTTACAAAACCCAACCACTTAATTATCGGATAGAGTATTTTTAGAATTATTTTTCTGATTACTTTTTTCATGCTATTTCATTTGTCCAGTTAAAAACGGGTTTAATTATTCCGGGTTCCTTACCCATCCAAGCTCCAAAATCTCTTTCTCCTTCCTGTATATTAAACGATAAAATATCTTTTTCAACAAATATTGTTTCACGGGAGTCTTTAATGACATATGCATCTAAGTGATATGCACCAATGTTAAGGTATGATTTAGGAAATTTACAAACCAGTTTATTAATACCCGATTCAAGTTTAATTTTATTCTGAACATGACTAATGGTGAAAATGGGGTCTCCATTTTCGTCTTTAAGTACAAAGGTGAAGTGTAAATTATTTTCCTGCTTTTTAATATCAATAGTTGTTTCAATGTGTATTTCGTCATACTCGGTTAATGGTTGCTCAATATTTTTACCCTGAGCCACTAACCTAATTGATAATAATTTAAAAGAGTCATTATCATATTCGTTATTAAACAGCCTAATATTGGCATATTCAGCACCACCAAGCATATAATTTGCAACAACTGATGCTGTTTCACCCGAAAAGCTTAGTTGGCCATTTCGTAACAAAATACCGCTCTTACATAAAGATTTAACTGCCGCCATATTGTGACTGACAAACAATACCGTTCTCCCATCGCCTTTGCTTACCTCACCCATTTTGCCTAAGCACTTTTTCTGAAACTCGGCATCGCCCACGGCCAGTACTTCGTCTACAATTAAAATTTCGCTTTCCAAATGTGCTGCCACGGCAAAGGCCAGGCGTACATACATACCGCTGCTGTACCGCTTAACTGGCGTATCAATATAGCGTTCCACTCCACTGAAGTCAATGATTTCATCCAGCTTGCGGGTAATTTCTTTTTTGCGCATACCTAAAATGGCACCATTCAGGTAAATGTTTTCGCGTCCGCTTAGCTCGGGATGAAAGCCGGTACCTACTTCCAGTAAACTGGCCACACGGCCTTTAACCTGTATGCGCCCGGTAGTAGGTGCTGTAACGCGAGAAAGGATTTTCAGCAAGGTACTCTTACCTGCTCCATTACGGCCAATAATGCCCACGGCATCGCCCTGTTCAATTTCAAAATTGATATCCTGCAGGCTATATACCACATCGCTTTCGCCTTTGGTAGTGCGGTCATTGGTTTGGCCTATTTTAAGGTACGGGTCGGGTTGTCCAAGCACTTTCATACGAAACCAGCGTTCCATGTCTTTGCTGATGGTACCGGTTCCTATTTGGCCTAGGCGGTATAGTTTGGAGAGGTTTTCTACTTTGATGCTAGTTGTCAAGGTTGGAAGGTTT
>JBKCPL010000016.1:0-28630 GCA_046309355.1 Bacteroidota bacterium | reverse complement strand
ACAGTGCTTTGTACCGTCATCCGGATTATGCAGCCATGCGTGATGTTGCGGAAGAAGACCCAACTGAGGTAGAAGCCGGGCAATACAACCTGAACTTTGTTAAGTTAGATGGAAATGTTGGCTGCATGGTAAATGGTGCCGGGCTAGCAATGGCTACGATGGATATTATTAAATTAAGCGGGGGTGAACCTGCCAACTTTTTGGATGTGGGAGGTAGCGCCAATGCTACTACAGTAGAGGCAGGATTTCGTATTATTTTAAAAGACCCAAATGTAAAAGCGATACTCATCAATATTTTTGGTGGCATAGTTCGTTGCGACCGCGTAGCTCAAGGTGTGGTTGATGCGTATAAATCCATAGGAAATATTCCTGTTCCTATCATAGTTCGACTGCAAGGCACCAATGCCGATGCTGCGAAAAAACTGATTGATGAATCAGGCTTAAAAGTATACTCTGCTATTGTCTTAAAAGAAGCTGCTGACTTGGTACAACAAGCTGTTGCCGGAAAAATATAATAAGCAATCGATAGTTAGTTAAAGCCGTACTCAGTGCGGCTTTTTTTATACCCATATCGTTTTAACATTACAAAACTCTTTGAGCCCCCACTCTCCTAATTCGCGACCGGTACCTGAATGCTTAACACCGCCAAACGGGTATGCGGTATGTGATTTTACCAATCCATTAATGAAAACCTGTCCGCACTCCAGTGATTCGGCTATTTTGATTGCCGTATTCATGTTATTGCTCCATACAGAAGCCCCCAAGCCAAATGTTGTGTCGTTGGCAATGGCAATAGCTTCGGAGTCATTATAAACTACAAAGACACTGATAACTGGGCCAAATAGCTCTTCAGCGTATGCGGGTGAGTGTGGCGGTATATGAGTAAGTATGGTGGGCGGATAGAAAAATCCTTTTTCGGGCAGCTGTGGGTGCTGATAAAACAGTTTAGCTCCCTGCGCTATTGTTTTTTCTACTTGTTGTGACAGTTTGTGCATTAAATCCTTTCTCGCCAGTGGCCCAACGTTCGTTGCTGCTTCAAGTGGATTGCCAACAATGAGTTCATCCAGTTTTTTTGTCAACTTGTGCAGAAATTCATCCGCAATAGAATGGTGTAAAATAAACCGCTTGGATGCAATACAACTCTGGCCATTATTCTGAAATCGTGCTGTAATAGCAGTATCAACAGCAAGATCAACAGGTGCATCACTTCTGACAATAAACGGATCACTTCCCCCCAGTTCAAGCACTGTTTTCTTGATGTAGCTGGCTGCCCGAGCAGCTACTGCTGCACCGGCCGATTCACTGCCCGTTAAGGTGCATGCTTTTATGCGGTCATCACTGATAAGTGCAGCTATTTGGGTTTCGTTAATAAATACTGTTTGTATGGCATCTTCAGGTATACCTGCTTTTACAAATAATTCCTGCAATGCCAGTGCGCACTGTGGGACATTAGGCGAGGGTTTTACCAACATGGCATTGCCTGCCATTAAAACGGGCACAGCACTCCTTATTACCTGCCAGTAAGGAAAATTCCATGGAAAAATACCCAGTACAACTCCCATCGGTTCATACTGTATGGTTACCTGCTTCCCGGTATCTGAAATAGACTGTATGGGTCGTAATATCTCAGCTGTATGATCTGCATAATACTTACATGCTGTTGTACATTTATTGATTTCAGCCAATGCTTCATGAAAGGTTTTACCCATTTCAAGCGAGGCCAGCCGAGCAAGTTGTGGCCTATTTTCTGTAATCAGCTCTGCGAGTTTGGTAAAGCAATCCGCTCGTTGCGCTATACTCAGCTTTCGCCAATTCAACTGTGCCGCTGTTGTGCGGTGTAGCTGATCCTGCAATTCCGCATCAGTTAATATCGGATAGTGCATTACTACGGATTCGGTAAATGGATTTTGTGAGATAAACTGTGTCATGTACTATTCATAACAACGCGAAACTGTAATTGCTTGCACATCGTGCAATTATTTTGCTGCAGACAGAATTGTTGCCTCAATAATATCGCAAGCTTTTTGCATCTGCTCTTCATGTATAACTAGAGGTGGGGCAAACCGGATAATATCTCCATGTGTTTGTTTTGCGAGCAGTCCGTTGTCTTTTAACATCATACATATATCGTACGCTGTTTTATTTTCACCAAACGGCTTAATCACAACTGCATTGAGCAGCCCTTTGCCCCGCACCATTGTAACAAGATTAGTTTTTAGCATCAATGCATTCATGCGGTCGCGGAAAATCACTCCCATTTGTTCTGCATTTTCAGCAAGTTTTTCATCTATAAGTACGGCCAATGCTTCCATTGCTACTGCACAGGCAAGCGGGTTGCCACCGTAAGTTGAGCCATGTTCTCCGGGCTTTATGGTAAGCATCACTTCGTTATTGGTTAAAACTGCTGAAACAGGCAATACCCCTCCCGAAAGGGCTTTCCCCAACACAAGAACGTCAGGCTTTATATTTTCGTGATCACAGGCCAGCATTTTACCGGTACGGCATAAACCTGTTTGCACCTCATCGGCAATCATCAATACGTTGTATTTCGTACATAACTCTCGCACTGCTTTCAAGTATCCATAATCAGGAACCACTACACCTGCTTCGCCTTGTATGGGTTCAAACATGAATGCTGCAATGTTTTGGTTTTGTATGAATGCAGCTTCAATAGCGTTCAAATCATTGTAGGGTACCAGACTAAAGCCCGGCATGTAAGGACCAAAATTTTTATAACTGCTCGGGTCATTTGAGGATGAAATGGCAGCCATTGTTCTACCCCAGAAATTACCTTCCACAAATAGTATATGAGCCTGATTTTCGGGTATACCTTTTACCACATAGCCCCATCTTCGAGCAAGTTTGATGGCAGTTTCACCCCCCTCTACTCCTGTGTTCATAGGCAATACCTTGTCGTATCCAAAATACTCCGTAATGTATTTTTCGTATTCACCCAACAGGTTGTTGTGAAATGCACGGCTGGTTAGTGTAAGTTTTTGTGCTTGTTCTGTTAATGCCTTAACAATACGCGGATGGCAATGTCCTTGATTAACGGCACTGTATGCCGAAAGAAAATCGAAATACTGTTTGCCTTCAACATCCCATAGGTAAATGCCTTCTCCTCTGTTAAGCACTACAGGCAATGGGTGATAATTATGAGCACCGTATTGGTCTTCTAAATTTATGTAGTACTGAGTAGTATTATGCTGCTGCGAATTCATAACGCGAAGTTAGTGGTGTGAGCCGGCAATAAAAAATGTTAAATGATACGATATGCATAGCACTTGCATTGTTGCATTGTAATTTTATATTGCAATTCAATAACACTAAACAAAAACAACGATATGACGAAAACAGCCACAGGACACCCAAAAGGTTTATACCTGCTCTTTACCACCGAGATGTGGGAACGTTTCAGTTACTACGGTATGCGTGGATTGCTCACGCTTTATTTAACCAAGGCCACCATTCAGGGGGGGTTAGGATTTGACGATGCGAATGCTGGATTGCTCTATGGTATTTATACAGGTTTGGTTTACCTTACTCCTATATTTGGTGGTTGGTTGGCCGATAATTATTTGGGACAGCGAAAATCTATTACAATAGGTGGTGTCATGATGGCGTTGGGACAATTTTGTTTATTCTTTTCATCTGCAAATGCGCTGTCATTCTTCTATCTTGGGTTGATTTTACTCATAATTGGCAATGGCTTTTTTAAACCCAATATTTCAACTATAGTCGGACAATTATACCCACCGGGCGACAACAGAAAAGACGCTGCTTTTACCATATTTTACATGGGTATTAATTTAGGGGCTTTTCTTGCTCCACTAGTTTGCGGATTTTTAGCAGAAGATTTTTTTGCCGTTAAAGACAACGAAGGAATTATTACAACGTATGGATTTAATTATGGTTTCCTAGCTGCTGGCATAGGGATGGTATTAGGTCAACTATCGTTTAACACAATGGCTCAGAAATACCTAGGTGATTTAGGCAAAGAACCGGGAGCTAAAATTCAAAAGGCAAAAGCAGCTGCAGAAGGAACTGTAGACCCGCCTTTAACTAAAGAAGAAAAAGACCGTATGACAGTTATTGTGATTATGATGTTATTTAACATATTTTTCTGGGCAGGATTTGAGCAGGCTGGCAGTTCAATATCTCTTTACACCGATAGATATATAGACAGAAGTATTGGTGATTGGACAGTACCTACTTCGTGGTTCCAATCTGTAAATCCATTATTTATTGTTTTGCTGGGTCCTGTTTTTACTATATTGTGGACATGGCTTGCCAAGCGCGGCAAAGAGCCGGCAACAGTAATAAAGATGGGATTGGGCATGATATTACTTGGAGTTGGCTTCTTTTTGCTAATTGGTGCTGCCTTGCAGCGTGGAGGCGATGTTGCGGATGAAAGCATAAAAGCCAGTCTGATGTGGTTGGTCGGAACTTATCTCATTCATACTATGGGTGAATTGTGTTTATCACCGGTAGGCTTATCCATGGTAACAAAACTTGCGCCACTGCGTTTGGGTTCATTAATGATGGGCGTTTGGTTCCTGAGTAGTTTTATTGCTAATTTCCTATCAGGTTACCTGGTGCAGTTTTTTGCATCAATGGGTGCCACTACAATATTTGCGATAATTTCAGTTGTTGTAATAGTGCTCGGTTTAGTGGTGTTGATTATTTCTAATCAATTGAAAAAACTGATGCACGGTATTTCTTAATTTCTGAATAACCTTAAAATCCGATCACCCTTGCAATATTCCGTTTTGCAAGGGTGATTTTTTTCAACATATTCGAAACCATATGACAGCAATAAGAAAACACCCGAGAGCACTGCCTTTTTTATTTTTCAGCGAAATGTGGGAACGTTTCGGCTATTACCTCATGATCGGTATTTTCACCCTGTACCTAAAAGATGTGCAAGGTGGATTTTCGATGACAGAGGCTGAAGCTTCGGACTTATACGGAACGTTTATTGCATTGGTATTTCTCACTCCATTTATTGGAGGCCTTATAGCTGACCGTTATCTGGGATATACCAAATCGATTGTTTTGGGAGGAATACTAATGGGGGTTGGGTATTGCATGATGGGTATTCATAACTTGACAGCCCTGTATATTGCTATGACACTCGTAATATTAGGCAACGGATTTTTCAAACCCAATATTTCTACGTTGCTGGGTAATATTTACTCTACTCCCGATTACAAACACAAAAAAGATGAAGGCTATAACATATTCTATATGGGTATCAATATCGGAGCATTCATCTGTAACTTTTTTGGTGCAGCATTGCAAATTTTGCTTGGCTGGAGCTGGGCTTTTTTAGCTGCTGGTGTAGGTATGTTCATTGGTGTAATCGTTTTTCTGATGGGTGTAAAGCACTACAAAGGTTTTGATGAAAAGAAAGGCACGCATCAAGATGACATGCCGATGAGTAAAATCATCGGGATTATATTGCTGCCAGCAGTTGCATTCGGTATAGCTGGTTGGCTACTGCCCGGTAATATATTTGGCAGCGACAGCACCGATGCCTTCATATTGAGTTGTGTGCCCGTTTTATACTTTTACGCAAGCCTGTATTTTAAAGCTCAGCCCGAAGAGAAAAAACCGATAGGTGCCATGCTTGCCATTTTTGCTGTGGTTATACTATTCTGGGCAGTATTCAAACAAAATGGATCAGCGCTGAATACCTGGGCCGACCGTTACACGGACCGTAAGGTAACCGGTACCACACAAATAATATTTGACGGGTTAAAACAATCAAAACAAATCACCTATGCCAAAGACTCGGTTGCGTTATATGATGCAGCTTTCAGACTACTAAAAGAAGGTGACATAGCTAAAAAAACATACGATTACCCATTGTATTTCCGTAATGAAAACCCCTCATTGCTTCCAGCTGAAGGTGAAACAGTAAGTGTTTGGGCTACTAATTTAAGTCAGTCTATCAATCCGGGATGGGTTATACTGCTTACCCCGCTGGTAGTTACATTCTTTACGTGGTTGAGAGGTCGAAAAAAGGAACCTTCTACTCCAGCTAAGATCGCATACGGCTTATTTATCTCCGCATTATCAGCACTGGTAATGGTGGCTGCTGCCAAAGCAGGATCGAACGGTGCCGAGAAAGTGAGCGTATGGTGGCTGGTAAGTTGTTATGGAGTAATCACTATTGGAGAACTATTTTTAAGTCCAATGGGACTTAGCCTTGTTTCCAAACTGAGTCCGCCACGAATTACTGCTCTAATGATGGGCGGGTGGTTTTTAAGCACATCTATTGGAAATAAACTTAGCGGTGTACTTGCAAGTATGTGGGATAACTATGATGACAAGGGACATTTCTTCATGGTTAATTGCGCTTTGCTTTTGGCAGCCACACTGCTTCTAGTAGTCATGCTGAAGTGGCTAAACGGGATTATGAAAGAGCATAATGCCTGAGTAATTGAGTGTATTACATGAATTTATCTTATACTTGCAGTGAATAGAAATTACCAATAGCCTTGAAAACATTTTCTTATGCAGTTGTAGTTGTTGTGTCGCTTATGCTGATGCAATCATGCAACTATGGAAACAATAATTTACTTTTTAAAACACCAAGTAAACTGCGAAGCAGCCAGCCTGTAAAAGTATTTTCGGGTAGTGGCTACAAATCGGACAGCCTATACAAACATAAAATAAAAATAGGCGACCGTGTAGTAATAAACTTTCTCCAAAATTATGATTTGGGACAGGGCGCATCACAAAGTGCAGCATCCAGTGTGATAAATCAAGGAGAGGGTTATTTAATAAACTACGATAGCACAGCCATCCTTCCTTTACTTGGCCGAGTGAATATGGTGGGAATGACAAGACCCGAGGCTGCGCGATTCTTGGAAAAAAAGTATTCAGAAGCAGGCATCAATAATCCTATAATTGATGTAAACATTCCTACCCTTAGCGTGGCTGTTTATGGAGAGGTGCCTGGACCAGGACTGATTAAACTCGATAAAGAAAACACCTCGCTGGTAGAGGTATTAGCCAAATGCGGGGGCTTTAAAGATGCGGGAAAAAAGAACTATGTACAGATAATACGTAAAGATCAGATTATACTGGTAGATTTAAAAACCATATACTCTGTACATGATCCACGCACGGTAGTTCAGGATGGCGACATCATATATGTTCAGCCATACGGTATAAAGGCCCGAATGGAACCTGTTACCGTAAGCACAACCGCTATTCTCTCCGTTCTGCAGGTAATTCAAATTTCAATGATAGGGTTTCAAATCTATTTTCTGTTTATCCGATAATTTCAATGTTTAAAACGTATGTCTGAAGATAATCTGGAAAAAAATATTGACTTGAAACGCGTGCTGGCAATTATGCTGTCACGCTGGTATATCATTGTAATTGCTCTGCTCATTGCATTAGTGGTGTCTTATGTTAAACTGCGATATACCACACCCATTTATCAGGCAAGCATTTATTTACGCCTCGAGGATGAAAAAAACTCCGGCATCAGTGACCTGTTTAAATTTGGTCGCTCGGGTGCCCGACTGGAAAATCAGATGAAAACCGAAACTGAGGTCATTCGGTCGCGCACTGTTGCCTTAAAAACCCTGCAAGAACTAAATATGCCTTACACGTTCGAATTTCAGGGTAAGATTTTAAAGCAGAAACTCTATCCAAACACGATTTTTGTTATACATCCTATATACATAGACAGCACTTCACTTCTTAATTTCTCTATCATTTTTAAGAATAAAATTTCATTTGAAGTATTGAGTGGAGAAACGAAAAAGAAGTATCAGATTGGAGATACTGTAGTTATTGGGAGTAGTGCATTTAGCATAAAACCTCATCATAGCGGTTCAATAAACATGGCTGTTGGTATACCTATTCGGGTTATTCAAAACAACATTCAAGCCCTATCAGCTGAACTCGCTAACAGCATAAACGTAGAGACTGTTAAAGGTACCAGTTTGTTCAGCCTTACAATACAGTCTGACATGTCTCAATTTGCTGTTGATTACATAAATAAATTGGCAGAAGTTTACATTAAGGAGCAGGTCATCAATAAAGCGCAAACAAATGAACAAACACTTGCTTTTATTGCCACTCAGCTTGCTCATTTCAGCACAGATCTGCAGGCGGCAGAAGAAGCACTTTCTACATTTAAAGCAACCAACAAAGGTGTGTCGCCCGATGATCTGGGCAAAATTGAGTTGAATAAACTGATTAGTCTGGAGGCAGAGAAAAATCTCAAACAGATTGCTTTGAGTTCGCTGGATAAGGCTATAAAAGATGTGCAATATGCCAAAGACAAACCTGTTGAAATGATAATTCTGGATGCGGATTTGATGGGTGGAATCGGTACTTTTCAAAACATGCTGAATACACTCATTATTGAGCGCATCTCACTGTTTCAGAGGTATGGCCCTGAAAGCAAAATCATTCAGGAAAACAATATAAAAATTGGAAATGCAAAAGAAGCACTGTTAAAGTCGCTGTTTGTTGCCCGTAATAAACTAGCAGATGTTGTAAATAATATAAATGACCGGATTGACGATGCCAGCAGTCAATTAGGTGTATTGCCCGAAAAACAACTGAACCTTATTAATCTGGAGCGTAATTATAAAGTGAATGAAAAAATATTCAGCTATTTGCTCGAGAAACGATTGGAAACAATGATACAGCGTGCATCCATTGTTTCCAATACATCTATTGTGGATCCATGCCAAGGGGCGAGTAAAATATATCCTAACGAAAAAGAGCAATATACCATTGCACTAGGAATTGCGCTTCTACTTAGTATGGGGCTAATATTGCTGCTACGCTTGCTCTACGATAAAATTACAGATAAAGAAACTATTGAACAGTTATCTAAAACGCCTGTTATTGGAATTATTAAACGGATTTCAGATACAGGAGACTCCGATTATAACATTCATGCGCTTACCAATCCCAAATCTATATTTAGTGAATCCATCAGGGGTATTCGTACCAGTTTGAATTTCATTTTACAAGGCAATAACCATAAACTGATTTCAGTTACATCAACAGTGAGTGGTGAGGGCAAAACATTTTGTACATTGAATATCGCAGCATCACTTACACTGTTAGGGAATAAAGTAGTTATTCTGGGTTGTGACTTACGCAGACCTAAGTTACACTTATCATTTCCCAATATGACCAATAAGGTTGGATTAACCACCTATTTAATTGGGAAAAACACAAAAGAGGAAGTGATATTGCCTACACCTTACGACAAGCTCTATATAATACCTGCCGGTCCTGTACCACCTAATCCTTCAGAACTTCTTCAATCATCAAAGATGCTGGAACTGTTGGAAACTCTGAAGCATGAGTTCGACTATGTCTTGCTTGATACTTCTCCGGTAGGGTTGGTAGCCGATTCACTGACTCTCATGCAGCTATCCGATATTAATTTATATATTCTCAGAGCCAATTATTCGAAACGTGATTTTGCACTGGTACCCGACCGAATCAAGACGGATAATGGCATCAGTAATTTATACGGTATATTAAATGCATTTGACCCCGGTGCAGGATTTTACGGTTCCATTTACAAGCAGGAATATGGAGGCTATTATGGTGGTGGAGGCTATTACTACTATGGTGGCTACTACGGACGGAGTTCGTACGGGTATTATGGAAGAAAATACAATTCACAATACTATTCGGGTTATTATACGAATGAAGAAATGAACGGGAAATCGAACAATGTGTATAGCCGAGTAAAGAAATTGATCAAGAAGAAATAATAAAAAGCCCCGTAAAAGTCGGGGCTTTTTTATTATCTTATATTCTCCAATTAAGCATTTTGTGTGGCCTTAGGAGCTGATGACAGTATTTCTTCATCAGAACCTTCAGCATACTGTTCAAAGTTTTTAACAAACATATTGGCCAGTTTATTGGCTTGTGTATCATAAGCTGATTTATCAGCCCAAGTATTACGTGGATTAAGCAATTCGGAAGGCACATTCGGACAACTTACCGGCATCTGATAACCAAAAACAGGATGGCGCTCGTACTCTACATTATTTAATTGACCATTAAGTGCGGCAGTAATCATAGCACGGGTGTATCCAAGCTTCATACGTGAACCCACACCATAAGGACCTCCGGTCCAGCCTGTGTTCACTAACCAAACATTGATGTGCGGATTGGCTTTCAGTTTTTCTCCCAGCATTTTGGCATATTTGGCTGGGTGAAGAGGTAGAAATGCTTTGCCAAAACATGCGCTGAACGTTGCTTGAGGTTCAGTAACACCCGCTTCAGTTCCAGCTACCTTAGCTGTATAACCACTGATGAAGCTATACATAGCCTGACCTGCGTTTAACTTAGAAATAGGAGGCAATACGCCAAACGCATCAGCTGTTAAAAAGAATATATTTTCAGGAGAACGGCCGGCTGATGGGATTGCGATATTATCAATGTGATAAATGGGATATGCGGCACGTGTGTTTTCGGTAACCGATATATTGGTGTAATCTACCGTGCTTGTTCCCGGTATAAAACGTGTATTTTCCAACAACGAACCAAATTTAATCGCATCAAAAATCTGGGGCTCTTTCTCTTTAGTTAAGTCTACACATTTGGCATAGCAACCGCCTTCGAAATTAAACACTGAATCATCTGCCCAACCGTGCTCATCGTCACCAATCAATTTACGCTCCGGATCGGCCGAAAGAGTGGTTTTACCCGTACCTGATAAACCAAAGAATATAGCTGTATCGCCCTTCTTACCAATATTGGCAGAGCAATGCATGGATAGTACGCCTTTCTCTTCAGGTAAAATGTAGTTCAACACAGTAAATATTCCTTTTTTCATTTCGCCTGTGTAGCCACTGCCCCCTATTAAAATGATTTTGCGGCTGAAATCAATTATGGAGAAATTGTGCTGACGGGTTCCGTCTTCGGAAGCATTGGCTTTAAAACTTGGGGCATTAATAATGAGCCACTCCGGGCTAAATTGGCTTAATTCATCTGCTGTTGGCCTTAAAAACAAATTATGGCAGAAAAGATTATTGAAGGCAGATTCATTAAACACTCTGATATTCAACCTATAACGTGAATCGGCACATGCGTATGCATCACGAACATAAATGGTTTTGCCCGACAAATGTTGGAGCACTTTATTGAGTAGTTTCTCAAATTTTCCCTCATCAAATTTCTGGTTCACATCTCCCCACCATACAGTATTTTCGGTTTTCGAATCAGCAACCGAAAATTTATCTTTAGGTGAACGGCCGGTAAACTCACCGGTATCAGCCATCAATGCTCCGGTGTCTGTTAATACACCTTCACCATTTTTGATGGCGTGAGCAACCAATTCAGCCGGTGTCAGATTAATGAGCGCCTTTCCGGCCCGACTGATTATTGTTTCTGCAATAGAGGCAGTTGTCATAGTTTTTTATGGTTATATGAATGGGGGCAAATTTAATGATACGTTTATGTAGAAAAAAGATAAATATGAGGTTTTTAAAACCCAAATTCTTCACGTATTCGCACCCGAATTGTGGAAATGTAATCAGCCTGATATTGTATGTTACATGTAAATTTGCTTAATTCTTAATTGTTTAACGTTAATTCGGAATGCCTTTTGCTTAACATTGACGCTTTGGCAATACATGCAACAAAATAAACTAACACCGTTTCTTCATTACATTACCGAGTTGCTTAAACTTGAGGTAGATCGGCATGAGCTTAACGAGCATCTGCAATCGTATAATAAGAAAGAAATCTTAACCGTTCTTGACCTTTACGATGTAATTAACAAACAGTCAGCTGTAAGTAAGCTGATGTTCAATCTGGTTTTTATACCTGAGAATGAGGCCAAAGAGTTGGTTGAAAAGCCACACTTCCCTATCATTACCTTTGGCAAGAATGAGACACTTACACCACAACTTCACTACACATTTACTTCAGGAAAAGAAAAATCGGTAGCCTGCTGCACATTTGAAGACGACAACGTTAACAACTCTTCTGCAAAAACAATGCTTGAAGTGGCCTCCTTATCTGAACTGCAAGCGTGGGGCATATTGGGGGCAGTGGATACAGAAAGGTATTCACCGGATTTTATACCTGTGATGAGCATTGTGGTAGCCGAATCGATGGTAAGTACACTTGACGAGTCAGCCAACGAAGAGCTTACACCTTTGAGAAGAGTTTACAAAATTTTGAATAACGAAAAAAGGGATATAGGTCTTATTTACTTTTACGCGGTGATGATGGGCGTTGTGAGTCTTGCACTGCCTTTGGGAATACAGGCAATCATTGGTCTCATTTCAGGTGGTTTATTTTTAAACTCTGTCATTGTGCTCATTTTGATTGTCGTAGTGGCCACATTTATAGCCGGATGGATTCAGGTTTTGCAACTTACTGTAGTAGAAAAGCTTCAACAACGGCTCTTTGCTAAAGCCGCATTTGAATTTGCATATCGCATACCGCGTATAAAAGCCGAGTCGCTCGATACACAATATGCACCTGAGCTTATGAATCGCTTTTTTGATGTGTTAACCATACAAAAAGCACTGCCCAAAATACTGATTGACTTCAGCACCGCTGGTATACAAATTTTGTTTGGGTTAATCATGTTATCGCTCTACCATCCTCTCTTTATTATTTTTGGTATCGTGATTATCGCGGTTATTGCTATCATATTTTACTTTACCACACCTAAAGCGCTTGAATCCAACATAAAATCGTCAAAATATAAATATAAAACGGCCTACTGGATAGAAGAACTGGCCCGCACACTGCACAGCTTCAAACTAACCGGACAATTTGGATTTCCAATTAATAAAATGGACACCTTACTAGATGGATACTTAGTAAACCGCCAAAAACATTTCGGCATACTGGTTAAGCAATTCAGGGCCATCATTGCCTTCAAGGTATTTATCACTGCAGGATTGCTTATCATTGGCGGTGTTCTGGTGGTTGAGCGACAAATAAATCTAGGACAATTTGTTGCCTCTGAAATTATAATTTTACTGGTTATAGCTTCGGTTGAAAAGCTCATATCTACGCTCGAAAATGTGTATGACTTACTTACTGCTGTTGACAAAGTAGGCCAGGTAACCGACCTACCGCTGGAACGTGAAAACGGCCTTGAGTTTCAAGACTTAATTACAGATCGTGCTGTACACATTTCCATCAATCAAATGAACTATAGTTTTGATGAAAAGAAAACTGTACTTCATGGCATCAATCTGGAATTAAAGCCTTTTGAGAGCTTATGCATATCCGGGCCAAACGGATCAGGCAAATCTACGCTTGGCAGAATACTGGCGGGCTTATATGAAAACTACGAAGGTAGTTTTATTGTAAACGGACTGCCATTGCGAGAAATAAACCTGAACTCTTTCCGAAATAAGGTCACCGATAATCTTATCGAACAGGACTTATTTGAAGGCAGTATTGAACAAAACATATCAATGGGTGAGCTTGGAGTTTCTATAAAAGATGTACTCGAGGCAATAGATATTGTTGGGGCCCGATCCTACGTGCAATCTTTGCCTCAGGGTATCCGATCAAAAATTGAAGCAGCAGGAAGAACTTTGCCCAACAGTATTCGTCAAAAACTTTTATTAGCACGAGCAATTGTAAGTAATCCGTATGTAGTAATTATCGATGAGATGATATTAACCCTGGATACGCATGACAGGATGAAAATTATTAATTACATGCTGGATAAAAAGCGCAAGTGGAATCTCATATTAATAACCAATAACATCGAATTAATGAGCAAATGTGACAGCATACTGCTGCTGGATGAAGGGCGCGTACATGCACACGGCCAATTTAGTGAACTAGCCCAAGACCCCCTTTTGAGTAAATTATAAATTCATGCTTAACATATCCAAGAAAGACATAGGGCCAAAAGAATATGAAAGTATGCAATCTTCGCGTTTGCTTACAACTCCTGAAAAGTTGCATGTGATACGAAGATGGTTGCGTGGCAGTATAGTAGGTCTTTTATTGATGCTGTTTCTGCCTTGGCAACAAAACATACAGGGTTACGGTAAAGTAACTCCATTCAGGCCGCAAGATAGACCCCAGGCCGTTCAATCCGTAATTGCCGGTCGAATTGAACGCTGGGCAGTTCGTGAAGGACAATATGTAAACAAAGGCGATACGCTGGTAGTAATAAGTGAGATCAAAGAGAAGTTTTTTGACCCGCAAATTCTGGCACGAACAGATGAACAGATAAAACAAAAAATGGATGCCGTGGGATCCAAAGAGCAAAAAGTTGGTGCGTTGCAGAATCAGATTTCTGCGCTACAGTCAGGACTTAGGTTTAAACTGGCTCAAGCTAAAAATAAAGTACAGCAATCACGGTATAAAGTGGAAGTAGAGAAGGCCGAACTGGAGGCAGCACGAGTTAATGCACGGCTAGCAACTGACCAGTATGATCGTCTGGAGAAACTATATAAACAAGGATTGGAATCGTTAACCAATCTTCAGAACCGCAGCAATAAAAATCAGGAGGCGCAAGCAAAACTAATTGCAGCTGAGAATAAATACAATCTTGCACAAAACGAATTGAGAAATGCAGAAATTGAACTGAATTCAGTTGAGGCAGAATACTTGGATAAAATATCAAAAGCCGAATCAATACTTAGCGAAACGGCAGCAGATATTTTTGAATCGCAGGCTGACATAAACAAAATGCGCATTGAGTACTCGAACCTGATGGTTAGAACCGGACTGTATGTTATCAGAGCTCCACAAGACGGGTATATCGTACGGGCTTCGCGTGCGGGTCTTGGCGAAACCATCAGAGAAGGTGAAGAAGTTATTACCATCGTACCTACGCACTCGCAGCTAGCTGTTGAAATATTTGTAAAGCCAATGGATTTACCGCTTCTTTATGAGGGCTGTCCGGTACGTGTACAGTTTGACGGCTGGCCCGCACTTGTTTTTTCGGGATGGCCCAATGTTAGCGTTGGAACTTTTGGCGGACGTGTATCAGCTATTGACAGAGTTATAAGCGTTAATGGTAAATACCGCATATTGGTTACGCCTGACCCAAATGAAGATCCGTGGCCTGAACTAATACGTGCCGGTTCAGGAGTATATGGATGGGCCATGCTCAATAATGTATTACTGGGATATGAGATGTGGCGACTATTTAATGGTTTCCCGCCTGAAATGACCAAAGAGGTGAGCGAAATGTATATTGATGATAGCAAGAAAGACAAGAAAGCAGACAGTAAGGAGGAATAAGTGAACAACAAACATCTTCTTTATGTCACATGCTTTATTCTGGCATTTGTGCAGGTCAATGCGCAAGACACCCTTTTATTGTCATTTACTGAATACTACAATCAAGTAATTGCCAATCATCCAATTACCAAACAGGCGCGTTTGTTAACTCAAGAGGCGCGTATGGAATTGCGCAGTGCCCGAGGGAATTTTGATCCGGTTATTGACATTGACCTTCAGAACAAAACAACCAATTCTAAAAACACGTATACCTACTTCATGCCGCAGGTTAAAATACCTACACGTGTAGGTATAGACCTGAAAGGTGGGTATGAGGGAAGCAGTGGCACAAACGTAAACCCGGAAATGGGTAAAATAAATCCAGCAGATGGTTCATTTTACAATTATGGGCTGTGGTACGGTGGAGTTAGTGTTCCTATAGGTCAGGGCTTGTTTTTCGACCCACGAAGGGCGGCTCTTCAACAGGCTCAGCTGCTACAAACACTTGCCGAAGCTGAGCAGGTTAAGGTCATCAATAAAGTGTTGCTGACAACAGCCAAAGATTACTGGGACTGGCAACAGGCCTTTGAAAAAGTTAAGCTGATGCGCAGCAATATTCAGGTAGCACAAGACCGAATTGACTTTATTAACAGACGTATAAGACTGGGCGAAGAAAAGCCTATCGATTCAGTAGAAGCCATCATTGAATTTAAAAGACGTGAAGTGCTGTTGCTGGAAGCTGAAGTAGAATTTAAAAATGCAGGTCTTGTACTGTCCAATCATTTGTGGAATGACAAAAATGAGCCATTGCAACTAATGTTTAATGTTGTGCCGGAAACATTCTCTAAGGTAATGACCATTGTATCTCCCGATTCATTGCTGTCTCTCATCAATACAGCACGTGAAAATCATCCCGAGTTAATTAAACTGAATACCAAAATCAAAAGTTTACAGGTTGAGCGTAAGCTGGCCATTGAAATGCTAAAGCCCAGGCTATCTATTGAGTATTATCCGTTTCAATCTTTTGTAAACGGAGCGCGCGAAGATGTTCCCGCAGTATTTCAAAACAATTACAAAGCAGGTGCTTCGTTTTACATGCCTTTGCTTTTGCGTAAAGAACGAGGCAAACTGCAAGTAACAAACTTTAAAATTCGTCAGTCAGAATTTGAACTTTTGCAAGAGCAACGAGAAGTCTTGAACAACATTACTGTATCGTATAACGAGTTGCGGAATCTGCAGCAATTAGTCGAGATACAGGTTGGTCTTGTAAACAATTCAGTAACTCTTCGTGATGCGGAAGAAATACGTTTTGAAAGTGGTGAAAGTTCGCTTTTTCTGGTCAATCAGCGTGAACGAAGTTTGATAGAGGCGCAAGCTAAACTTGTAGAACTGCAGGCCAAATTTGCGAAATCAAAAATTCAGCTACAGTGGAGTGCCGGTGTGCGTATGTTTTAATCGTTAAACGTACAATAAGTTACACCCGCGCGTATCGCTGTTGTCTAGTCTTCCCAGCACTTCAAATGTCCCGTCTGAATGGGTAGTTCCCAAATCATCTGTTTGAATGAACGAACATGAATAATAATTGGCCAAGTCGATACAATTTATCCGACCGGACTTACCTAAAGGCAACACTGCAAAAGGATCATTTACATCTGTAAGTACAATACGCATCCAGGGTGGGTAATTGAATCTTCCTTGACTTGTGGAGTAAGCCTGCGACAGCAATTCAGTCATGCCGTACTCGGAATGAATATGCTCTGTTTGAAATGCGCTTCTAAGTCGTTTATGTACTTCTGCTCTTGTAAGCTCCGGCCCCCTACCCTTCATACCACCTGTTTCCATAATTATGTGTTTGCTTAAATTCATCGGACATGCATCAGCAAAATCAAGAAGAGCATAGGTGACACCCAGGAGCAGAATTTTCCTGTTTTGACGAGTAGCCAATTTCAAGTTAGCCGCTAACACATCAAAATTATTCAGATAAAACCCACTTAATGAGTTCCGGGTTTGTTTTATGAGGCCATTCACCATGTATACCAGCGAAGAATGATCTCGTTCAAGGTAGGAAGGCAAAAGTGCAAAAATGGTATACTGTTCAGGGTTTCCGTAAAACAAATGAAATGCCTCGGTGTAACTTCTCTCATATAGTTGCGTACTAGCGATAAAATGTCTTGATGGAACTGTTGACGTTGTAGAACTGCTTTCAAAAAAAAGCTGTTCGGGTGATGGTGATGAATAGACCTTATGCGTTTTAAAAAATTCGACAGGCAGAAACGCATACGGAGTAACTAGTTTATTTTTCACTTGATGGTAGTACTCAGCATATACGCGGTTATGTGTGAGTTGAAAAGTATGGCTTAGCATAGCTAATTCATCAAAATCACTTACTTTTGACTGAAAGATTTTTTTCCATAACGTGAAGTCAGGATTTTCTATCATACTCGGTATTTTTAGTGCATCACTGGTATGCTTATGCAGTTGCAAAGAAAGAGAAATATACCCGGTAATACCTTCTATTGAATACAAGGCACATTACTTTACCCGCGACCCTAATTCGGGAGGTTTTGGAAATGACACACTCATCGGGCTGGTTTTTAGTTACAAAGATGGTGACGGGGACATAGGGCTGGGCGAAGGCGATACACTACCCCCTTACGATCCGCAGCCAGATGCTTTTAACGAGCCAACCAATCCAAACTATTACAATATTCTAGTTGACTATTTTGAACTTAAAGATGGGAAATTTAGTCCGTTTATTATTCCCAACACAACAGATACCTTTAAAATACGAGCACGTATAGGCTCATTGACACCGGATGGGAAATTTAAAGCTATACGCGGAGAGATAGACTACCGATTTCTTCCGCCACTTTATATTGAACGTAGAGATACTATAAAACTGCGTGTAAAAATTCTGGATCGTGCTCTTAATGCGAGCAACGTAGTAGAAACACCGGTAATTGTATTACCGTAGTGATTTACTAAAAATCATCCTCTTCATCCTCTTCAAAGTCGAAGCCTTTATCGTAATCAACGCTCATGTCATCATCCATTTCCATGTCCAGATCTTCGTCATCTTCAACCGGCTTCTTGCTCACCTCCGGTTTTGATTGAGTTTTTGGTGATGATGAACCGTTTTTAGCGCTTTGCTTTAAATCGGTTTTCTTGGGCTTGGTCATACTTCTATCTTAATTAGTATTTGTTTTTATGCTTCTACAACAAAGTTAAAATGAATTATTCAATGAAATGCAAATTATGTTTTGAATTTCGGGGTGAAATAAAAACACAGGCAAACAAAATGCAAACGATTTTTTTTCAATCGAAGAAAATTTTTTGTGCACTTTTAAATGTATTGACATGTGCATTCACTATATCGGCTATTTGTGGCGAGTACCCTCCGCCCATTGCTACTGCCACGGGCAATTGGCGTTTTTTACAAAAATTAAATACCATATCATCCCTTTGCATACAACCGTATGGGGTAAGTTTAAGCTTGCCGTATTTATCGGTTTCCAGCACATCAACTCCCGACAGGTAAAATACAAAATCGGGTTGAAACCGGCTGCTTATTTGATTGAGGTTTTCATTCAATACTGCTAAATATGCTTCATCAGCCATCCCATCAGGCAATGCACTATCTAGGTCTGAATGTTCTTTTATAAAAGGATAATTATGGCTGCCGTGCATGCTGAATGTAAAAACAGAAGACGTATGTTGAAATAGTGCTGCTGTTCCGTTACCCTGATGTACATCGAGATCAATGATAAGAATACGTTCTGCTAATTTTTGGTGTACTAAATAGTTTGTCGCAACGGCTATATCATTGAGCAAACAAAATCCTTCTCCCCTATTGGCAAAGGCATGATGGGTACCACCGGCTATATTTAGCGATACACCGTAGCGCAATGCTTGCAAAGCAGATTCTACCGTACCCTGCACAATTATGCATTCCCGCTTATACAATTCATACGACCAAGGAAACCCTATTCGTCTGATATGTGAGGCATCCAGTGTACCATTTTTTAGGGCATTTAAATACGTGGCATCATGAGTCAATTCAAGAATATCAGTGCTACACATGTTAGGTTCTATAAGCTGGCCGCGCTGTATAATACCTTCATACACCAATTGCTCGGGTATGAGTTCATACTTAAGCATAGGGAAACGATGTCCTTCGGGTAAGGGGTGCGCATAAATTGAATGCCATGCCGCTGTTAACATCGGTTAATTATTATATTGCCAAAAATAGTTTTAGATTTACCACATATCAAGCGTAGCTTACCACCTGCGCAATTAACGGTAATTAATATGAAAATTGCAGTATTAAAAGAAACACGACCCGGTGAAAAACGCGTAGCCCTAACACCAGCTACCGCATCGCAATTTATAAAACTCGGATTTTCTTGCACTATAGAATCAGGTGCTGGTTATGCCTCTAATTTTTCTGATGAAGCATACATTCAGGCAGGTTGCAGCGTAGCGGCCGATAAGAGCTCTCTGCTAAGCGATGCACAACTAGTAGTAAAAGTAAATGCCCCGAGCAATTCCGAGATTGAAATGCTAAAAAGCGGAACCATTGTAGTGTCGTATATCTATCATGCATTCAATCCTGAATTGGTTTCTATTCTGGCTAAACAAGGCGTAAGCTCATTTTCTATGGATGCTATGCCACGCATATCCAGAGCACAAAGTATGGATGCGCTAAGTTCTCAAAATAACCTGGCGGGTTACAAAGCAGTGATTTTAGGTGCAAGCCATCTGGCCAAGATTTTCCCGCTGATGATGACGGCAGCAGGTACTATTACCCCTTCGCGTGTGCTGATATTTGGAGCAGGAGTAGCCGGATTGCAGGCTGTAGCCACTGCTAAACGTTTAGGTGCTATCGTTGAAGTAACGGATGTGCGCCCTGAAACCAAAGAACAAGTAGAATCACTGGGCGGAAAATTTATTGAAGTGAAAGCCGAAGGGGTAAAAGTAGAAGGGGGTTATGCCAAAGAAGTATCCGCTGATTACCTGTCCAAACAGAAAGAAGCAGTGAATAAGTCGCTGGCACAGGCTGATCTTGTTATAACCACCGCACTGGTAGCAGGCAAAAAAGCTCCTGTACTGATTACCGAAGAGCAGGTCAAATTGATGAAACTGGGAAGTGTAGTTGTAGACATGGCCGTTGAACAAGGAGGTAATTGTGAGCTGAGTGAACTAGATAAAGTGGTTGTTAAGCACGGTGTAACTATTATCGGTCAAAGTAACTTGCCATCAACTCTTTCGCAAAACGCAAGTGAGTTGTATGCAAAAAATATTTACAACTTTATTACCCATCTGGCTACCAAAGACGGCATGAAGTGGGAAATGGAAGAAGAAATAACTCAAGGTACGCTCATCACCCATCAGGGGAAAGTGGTACATCCATCTTTACAACAGGCAAACGCTTAAACTCATATACATATGGAAAATATACACTCCTTTATAACCGAACATAAAGAAATAATATACCTGCTTGTGCTCATGATTTTTGTGGGTGTTGAACTCATAGGTCATGTGCCATCGGTATTGCACACACCGCTAATGAGCGGAGCCAATGCCATTCACGGGGTGGTTATTATAGGCTCCATTATTGTAATGGGTGAAGCCAGTCCCGACAATACTTTAGCCATTATACTGGGTTTTCTGGCAGTTGTGCTGGGAACCTTGAATGTAGTTGGTGGATTTGTGGTAACCGACCGTATGCTAGAAATGTTTAAAAAACGTAAATAATCTTTACTCTTAACCGAAAACACATGAATCATATACTCGAACTTAGTTACCTGATTGCATCCATCACATTTATATTGGGATTAAAACTATTAGGTAATCCTGCTTCTGCCAGAAAGGGTAATCTTATAGCAGCATTTGGAATGACCCTTGCCATTTTTGCCACTATATTTTTGTATACCAAAAACGGTGAGCATCTCCATAACCTTGGTTTTATTTTTGGAGGTATTGCATTAGGAACTGTTGTTGGATGGATGGCTGCCAAGCGCGTACAGATGACAGCTATGCCCGAAATGGTGAGTTTATTCAATGGCATGGGCGGAGCCTGTGCCATGCTTATCTCGCTCATCGAATTTCAACATATTACACACGAACTATCTGCTGAAGTATTTGCACATGATGGAGGTAAACTAACAGGCACTCTTATCACCATTATTGCAGGATTGGTCATTGGCTCTGTTTCTTTTGCCGGCAGTATTGTAGCCTGGGGCAAACTTAGCGGACGGGTTAAGGATTTTTCGTTTCCGTTTCAGCAGTATATCAGTATAGCCATACTTGCGGTCATTGCCTACCTGAGTTATGACATTGCTGGGCTAAATTCGGAAGAGTTTGTGGAGGAATTTTATATTTTATTGGCCATATCCTTTGTATACGGTGTGTTCTTTGTAATGCCTATTGGCGGGGCCGATATGCCTGTAGTTATCTCGCTTCTCAACTCGTTTACAGGTGTAGCTGCTGCTTGTGGCGGATTTTTGTACGACAATAAAGTAATGCTGATTGGTGGTGTATTGGTAGGCAGTGCGGGAACCATATTAACTATTGTGATGTGTAATGCGATGAACCGCTCATTGCTAAATGTTATTATAGGTAATTTTGGAGGCGGTGGTAGTAGTGGAAGTGCTGTAGCTGGTTCCGGTATTCAGGGAACCATCAAGGAAGTGAAAGCCAGCGATGCAGCCATACTGATGCGGTATGCCAAAAAAGTAATTATTGTTCCCGGTTATGGCCTTGCAGTAGCTCAGGCTCAGCATGTGGTGCACGAACTGGAAGAGCAGCTTGAAAAAGAAGGCGTAGAAGTAAAGTACGCTATTCATCCTGTTGCAGGACGTATGCCGGGGCACATGAATGTGTTGCTGGCCGAAAGCAATGTTAGCTACGATAAGCTGGTAGAAATGGAGGAAATTAATCCGGAATTTACAACCACTGATGTGGTCTTGGTTGTTGGAGCAAATGATGTAGTAAACCCTGCCGCTAAAACGGATCCTTCATCGCCTATTTACGGAATGCCGATACTGGAAGTAGAAAATGCAAGCAACGTCATTGTAAACAAACGATCAATGAAAGCGGGCTATGCAGGTATTGAAAATGAATTATTTTACCGACCTAAAACAAGTATGCTTTTTGGTGATGCTAAAAAAGCGTTGACCGAGTTGGTGAACGAAATAAAATCATTGTAGTATCTCATTGCGCTATGTATCTAAGCTAATTGTGACAAAGAAGAATAGTTGCAAGATTCTATTCTGAATCAATATACGCCCGTATAATTATGTGGTGTAATCTTTTTCAATTCTGCCTTCACTTTGGCTGATACCTTTAGTTTGTCAATGAATTGTGATATTTCCCTAGCAGATATTTTTTTATTGGTACGGGTTAACTCTTTCAGCGCTTCATAGGGCTTAGGATATCCTTCTCTGCGTAATACGGTTTGAATAGCCTCTGCCACTACAGCCCAGTTGGCTTCCAAATCGTTATGCAGTGCCTGTTCATTTAGCACTACCTTTGCTAATCCTTTTTGTAAACTGGTAAGCGCAATGAGCATATGAGCGTATGGTACGCCAACATTTCTAAGTACAGTAGAGTCAGTTAAATCGCGCTGCAACCTAGATATGGGTAGCTTGGCAGACAAATATTCGAATAACGCATTGGCTATGCCTAAATTACCTTCGGCATTCTCAAAATCAATTGGATTAACCTTATGTGGCATAGCCGATGAGCCTACCTCCCCTTTTTTGAGTTGCTGCTTAAAATAATCCATTGAAATATACTGCCACATATCACGACTTAGATCAATTAAAATAGTATTGATGCGCTTTGAAGCATCCAATAACGCAGCCAGCTGGTCGTAATGCTCGATTTGTGTAGTATACTGCGAACGCGTAAGTCCTAAATGAGTTAAAAAGCGATTGGCAAACTCCACCCATTTTATTTTAGGGAAAGCGATATGGTGCGCATTAAAGTTTCCTGTAGCACCACCAAACTTAGCTGCATAGGGGATTAATTTTAGGTTGTCTAGTTGTATCTGCAGGCGCTCTACAAACACCAATATTTCTTTCCCCAATTTAGTTGGTGAAGCCGGTTGTCCGTGAGTGCGGGCTAGCATAGGAACCTTCTTCCAGTCTTTGGCTAACTGGTTTAGCTTATCAGTTATTTGCTGAATGTGTGGAATAATGACCTGTAACATGGCATCTTTAAGTGCCAATGGTATAGCGGTATTATTAATATCCTGTGAGGTAAGTCCGAAATGTATAAACTCGGTCCATTTATCGAGACCGCAGGTATGAAGTTTTTCTTTTATGAAATACTCTACTGCTTTAACGTCATGGTTGGTAGTTTGCTCAATGGTTTTTATACGCTGGGCATCGGATTCGTTAAAGTTCAGATAAATACTGCGTAACTGTGCCTTGTGTCCTGCACTTACTTTGCCTTTTAATTGAGGCAAGGGCCATTCAGCCAAAGCAATGAAATACTCAATTTCGATCAACGTTCGGTACTGCATCAATGCATATTCTGAAAAATAAGCCGACAGTGACACGGTAGTTTTATGATAACGTCCGTCAATGGGTGATATAGCTGTGAGGGGTGATAATTCCATGC
Source organism: Bacteroidota bacterium (assembly GCA_046309355.1). Taxonomy (GTDB): domain Bacteria; phylum Bacteroidota; class Bacteroidia; order UKL13-3; family UKL13-3; genus CAYSBE01. Next base: position 4,789 of record JBKCPL010000016.1, on the reverse strand, counting down.
TGCGAAAATACATGCAAATTGCGAATAGCCTACTACTCAGTTAAAACTGTATTTGTTGCTCTAAAATAACCCGATTAGTACACATGGGTAACGTATGTATTTCATAGAGCAAAGTACCCCCGATTTTAATTTTTTAGATCTACAGAAGGTGCACCTATTGTAATGATTCTATACTCAGTTCTTCTGTTTTTTTGATGATCGTCTTCGGTACAGGTTTCGAATACATCATCCTTACACCCACAATCACTCAATGGACTTAATTCACCATAACCTCTGTAAATAACTCTCTTGGGTCTGGTAATTTTTGATTGAAGATACTGGGCCGAAGCCTTCGCACGTTTATCGGACAATCGCTTATTGTAAGTTGCAGTACCTCTGCAATCGGTATGGGAAACCAACTCTATCATCATATCGGGGTACTCGTTAAGCAATTTAGCAATCTTATCCAACTCGATGGCCGCATCAGGTCTGATTGCAAACTTATTCCAGTCAAAACGTATGGGGTTAACCTCAATAATTTGAGCAAGGTCTGTCAACTTTTCGTTCATAGTTAGTACAACGGGAATAATGCCGGGCTTTTGTATGACATGATTAAACATAAATGTTTTATCCATGTATCCATTCTTGCTCAATGAAATTTTGAAGGAAATGCTATCTGCTATGCTTTTATTATTAATTACTTTAATCAAATCTCCTGATACTTCAGTCAATGAAGCACTAAATTCTTCATTAGTAGTATTATCCACAATAATGATTTGAGCTCCGGCTAGAGGCATTCCTGTTTTAGCATCTTTTACCAAAGTATATAGTGCAACAGCAGAATCTTTACCGAGTATTAAATCGGCCATAACCTCATCACGTTTAGACTTCGTATTAGCAGTATTGGTGCCGTCTATATAATTCTCTTTATGTCCAAGCAGATTATATTCAGCGTCCGACTCTACATTAAATCTGAATGAACCATTCTGAGTTGTTGTTACCGACTGTATCAATACACCATTTGTATCGAATAAAGATACGGTTGTTTCCGGCAGTCTATTGCCGTGTATATCTTTTGCTATGCCGATTATTCTTTTCCCTGTGTCGAAGGGTATTAATACGTCTAAAGCATAAATATCATCATCCCCTTTACCACCTTCCCTATTAGATGAGAAGAAACCCTGTTGCAAATTCGCGTCAAGAATAATGGCAAAATCATCAAATCGGGTATTTAATGGTGTTCCTACATTGGTTACTTGCTGAAACCTGCCATTACCCAAGTCTGGTGATGAATAAATATCTAACCCGCCTAATCCTATATGACCATTGCTGGCAAAAAACAGAACGCCTGTTTCTTCGTGATAAAAGGGAAACATCTCATCCGACTCAGTATTAATAGTTGGTCCAAGATTTATTGCATCTCCCCAACTGCCATCGGATGTTCTGCTGATGCGGTACAGATCAGACTTCCCGAATCCACCTGGCATGTCACTGCTAAAGTACATGATACGTCCGTTTGATGATAGCCAGGGATGTCCTATGTTATAATCTTTGTTGTTCAGTTTGAATGATTCTGCCATTTCCCATTCACCTTTTGTATTTCGTTTACAAAAATAGATTTCAAATTTTATTGATTTATCTGACGATCTCTCTTCATAGTTATTTCGGGTGAACGCCATCATAGAACCATCAGCCGTAAAAGCAGCCGGCCCTTCATGCAACTTTTTATTTAATTGCTTACGGAATTGTTTAGGTCGTTTCAATTCCATATCTGCATTGAATTCTGATACGTATAAATTGAGGTAAGGTCTTTCGTTCCAATTATAAATTCTCTTAATTAAGTTCGCATCCTCTCGAGTAGACGCAAACACAACTTTATTCATGTAATACGCTGTGCCAAAATCCTGGTCATTTGTATTTATGTTTAAATGCGTGATGTTATATCTGCCTTCATCTTTAAGCAGTTTTGGTATTATTATAGATGATCGGGCATAAATTTTAGCTCTGTTATCATCCGGTTTAGCTTTTATAAACTTGTCTAGCCAATCCAGACTTTTATCATAATCTCCGTTCATCCTTAATACAGTTGCATAGTCGAACATGTCTTCTGCGGAAGCCTCACTACTATTTATAAATTTCTCAAAAGTTTCTCTGCTTTTCTCGAGTTGATTTATACGCCTGTATGCCAATGCCAAATTTCGAAAACCTTGTATGCTGAGTTGTTTTACTGATTCGTACTCATTAATGGCCTTCACATAGGAGAACTGGTCAAAATATTTGTCCGCTAACGTTTCCCTATCCGATTTCTGTGCACGTACATCGAGCGCAAATAATACAACAGCTAAAATGATTACGTTTGATATTCTATATACATGCACAAATCTTTTCATATCCATTAAAAATAACGTGGCGAATGTACTTTAGCTTTGTCTTTATAAATAAAATCGTAACACAGCATTATTTCGTGCGAACCTTTATTATATATCATCGTGCTATTAATATATGACCAATCGTAGCTGTATCCAAAACGTAGTTGAGGAGTGATATATATACCAAGCAATAAACCCACGGCATCTCCTGTTCTGAACATTCCACCGAGTTCAATTTTTTCGCGGTAAACAAAAAAAGCACTTAGGTCTGCTGTAAGCGGTGCCGATTCTACTACTTTAATAAACGTAGTGGGCCTAAATTTCCACTCCTTTGACAAGTCCATTATCCAACCGGCAATTGCAAAATAATGTCTTTCTTCGCGTTCAGTTCTGGTGATTGAGCTTTTGCCGTTGTCAGCCTCAAAATTATTTTCAAAAAGTTTAGGGGCCGATACCCCTACATACCATTTATCGCTGTAATAATATGCACCAAATCCAAAATTGGGTAAAATTCTGCTTTGTACGTTGCTGGCAAAAGCAGGATCGTTATCCTGAACAGTAGCAAGGTCATTTAAATTTGCCTGAAAAACATTGATTCCGGCTTTTAAGCCTAATGATAATCTTACTTTCTTATTTATTTGTAATCTGTATGCGTAATCACCATGAACAGCTGTTTGCCGCAAAGGGCCAATTACATCATTAACTACAGACAATCCCAAACCTATTTTATTATTCATCGCAGGCGTATGTACGGTCAATGTTTGTGTAAGAGGAGCTCCGTCAAATGCTACCCACTGCTTTCGATGAAGACCTGTTATAGTTAGTGCATCTCTTGTTCCTGCGTAGGCCGGATTTATAGCCAATGTGTTGAACATGTAGTGAGTAAACATTGGGATCTGCTGAGCATAGCAAGTCCATATTGAACCAATACACATGACCACTAATATCAACTTTTTCATAGCCTTCTTATTTGAGCGCCCCAAACGATTATCTGTATCACACTCTACTTATTTTTTTCTACTTAAATATATATACCCTTTTTTATACCGATCATCTATAGGAACTTCAGCTCCCAAATCCAGCACATAAAAATATGTCCCCACCGGCAATTCCCTGTCTGAAATGGATAGCCCGTTCTGATTACTTCCATCCCAATCATTTTTATAGCCTTTAGTTTCATACACTTTGTTGCCCCATCGGTTCACAATTGTAAGTTCATTGTTAGGATATTTTTGTATCCCTACAATTTCGAAGAAATCATTAATCCCATCACCGTTCGGAGAGAAGGCTTCTGGGATAAAAAATCCTCTACAATCCACATCATTCGTATACTCTTTAACACGTATTGTTCCAACGGCATTAACACTTCCACAGCCACCTGTTAGTGTTATGACGTAGCTGAACGCACCTGATACAGTGGGTGTACCGCTAATGGTGATTGTATCAGAGTTAAATAAAGCAGATACACCACTCGGTAAGCCGGTAGGTGTTCCTATGGCGGTTGCGCCTGTTGTGATGTGAGTGATATTGTCAATGGAAGTGTTTGTACATACTATCGGTGTAGAGGATGCTACTGTTACTGTATTTTCAGGATTAACGTTAATCGTGCCGGTAGCGTTTACGGTTCCGCAACCTCCGGTTAATGGGATGCTGTAATTAAATGTTCCGGATGCTGTAGGTGTGCCGCTGATGCGTATGGTATCTGAACTGAACGCTGCACTCACGCCTGAAGGTAAGCCGGTGGCTGTGCCGATGCCGGTTGCACCTGTCGTGGTATGCGTGATGGTTGCCAACGAAGTGTTAATACACAATGTCGGTGTAGATGATACTGCGCTTGTCGTGTTGTCAGGCGTTACAGTGATTGTTCCGGTTGCCGATACGGTTCCACAACCTCCGGTTAATGGTATACTGTAATTAAATGTTCCTGACGCGGTAGGTGTGCCGCTGATGCGTATCGTATCTGAGTTGAACGTTGCACTCACGCCTGCAGGTAAGCCGGTAGGTGTGCCGATGCCGGTTGCGCCTGTAGTGGTATGCGTGATGGTCGTGAGGGCGTTATTGATACAAATGGTTGGTGTGCTTGATGCTGCGCTTGTGGTGTTGTCGGGCGTGACAGTAATTGTTCCTGTCGCGTTTATACTGCCGCATCCTCCTGTTAATGGGATACTGTAATTAAATGTTCCTGATGCAGTAGGTGTGCCGCTGATGCGTATCGTGTCTGAGTTGAACGTTGCACTCACGCCTGAAGGTAAGCCGGTGGGTGTGCCGATACCGGTTGCGCCTGTGGTGGTATGTATGATGGTCGTGAGGGCGTTATTGATACAAATGGTTGGTGTAGATGATGCTGCACTTGTCGTGTTGTCGGGCGTTACAGTAATTGTTCCGGTTGCCGATACGGTTCCGCAACCTCCGGTTAATGGGATACTGTAATTAAATGTTCC
>JBKCPL010000015.1:0-3003 GCA_046309355.1 Bacteroidota bacterium | reverse complement strand
TTTTTTGTTCCCGTATTCGATGCCGAAATCAATGCTAGTGGGCACAAGTAAGGAAACATCGGCCCAATAAGATGCCTCAATACCGTAACTAAAATGACCCCGTGTATTATTTTCTATATTGTAATGAATCATAGGACCAATGAATACAGCCTGTGATGAACCATTGAATGTTAGTGCAAGCATCATCATCAGGCATAGTGAATATTTTTTCAGGGTGTAGCTGAAACCTGTTTGGTGTACTAAAGTTTTCATGTGAGTGGTGTTTTGTTATGACAAATATAGTGTCAACCCTATATGCCATATTCTGCATGAATGAATAGCATGTTTTCTATCATTTGTATGTACTACTAAATCACTTTTTATTTACTGCTGAATTGAAAAGTTTTTGCATAAATGACCCGGTGTACCGATACATTTTGCATACTATACTTAACTTTCACTTAAGGATAACTATAATTTCTTAAAGATTTCACCGCTATTTCATCAGTAGCCGGAATTAACTTTCACGTGTATTCAACATATCGTACTTGTTAATGACACGTTGATTACATCAATTCCCACGTGCCTTGTGGAGCTTTATTTGTGCGGTAGCGGGGAAATAACTGCTCTCACGCAATACAGTACGTATACCGTTCTATGGAATACGCGAAAACAGGGGAGGCCTCATGCTAACGAGCAACACAGTCAGTAAGCGACAACGGGGGATAATGGTTATGAATAACTTTTACCAACAATGTTTTGAGCCAGTTGGTAATACTGATTTGCAGAATTTTCAACTAACTTAACAATAGGTATGTTGCCGTATACATCACGCAATGTATCGTTATCAAAATAGTAAAAGTTGGGGTAGTTCTTTAAATTCAAAACAGCCTGAGCAGCATATGTACGCCTCTTCGCTTCCAACTTAAACGGCAGACCACTGATTATGTGAAAATTCTTATTTTTTGAAGTTAACCACGATGCCAATTCCACAGTCAGTTTAGTGCCCGTATTGCCACCTAAGGCTGATAAAAGAATATACGTATCGTTGTTGTTAAAAAGTGCTTTTATCTCGGATGTAAGTTCTACCCCGTTTTGTATTTCAGAAGTATGATGTCCGCCCATTCCGGTCAGATTATCCTGCGAAGGGGTTGCAAAATGAATATGACTTGTTTCATTATATTTATAACGAGAGATAGTGGAGTAAGATGCTTTTAAGCCTTTTTCTTTTATATAGGCACACACATGACTACCGGCTTTACCCAGACTAACAAAATGGATTTTTGATTCGCTGGTGAATGCGTCTGATTGCTTTGCTGATATGGCAAGTCCTGAGGTAACAAGGCATTTTATGGCATCTTTTCTATTCATACTCGTATACTTTACTCCAAAGTAACGAAATTTTTCCGGCATAATGAATGGGTATTTTAGCATACAAGGACCGCATTCTACTTTGCGGGAAAAGTAGTCTACGACAACGGGGCTTCCACCCGGGTATTCTTGTAATACATCGTACTGCTTCCTTCGACAGATACTCATCAGCGCTCTGAATGATTTCTACAGTATCCATACTGCCGTCTTTACGTAGGCCACTACCTTTCCGTTGATTCCCTTGCGTGGTACACAAAAAACAACCTCCGAATTCTGTCAGCATTTAAAATTAATACGCATCAATCGAATTAAAAATATAACTTGTGCATGAATACAAAGGCCTGAAATGAACACTCCGCTAAAACAACAAATTAAATTTGCACCTCATGAGAAGAGCCTTTTCTTCCCCACACTGAAAAAAAGAGTGGATGCGTATTTTCAGGAAAACAACCTGAGTAAATACGGTGATTCGCGCATGTATGTCAAATCCGCAGTCCTAATCAGTACCTACTTTATCCCATTTCTGGTAGTGTTGTTTTTCACTCCGGCATGGCCCCTTTCTCTGCTGGCTTGGTTTTTCATGGGTCTGGGTATTGCAGGCATAGGCATGAGTGTCATGCACGATGCCAATCACGGGTCGTACGCGCAGAACAAAACACTCAATTTTTTGATGGGGCACACACTGAATGCCATTGGCGGTTCGGTATTGAACTGGAAGTTGCAGCACAATATTCTGCACCATACCTATACCAATATCACCCATATAGATGAAGATATTGAAGACCGGCTTGTGCTTAAATTTTCACCCCACACCAAAACCAGGTGGTACCATCGCTTTCAGTGGATATATGCGCTGTTTTTCTATGGCTTGCTCACCCTTTACTGGGCCCTTTTCAAAGACTTTGTACAATTTTTCCAGTTTTCTAAAAATGGGGTAAATGCACAGTCCACCGCAGATAAAGTCATTTCTTTTCTGAAGATAGTAGCCATCAAAATAGTCTACTTCAGCTCCGTTATCGGCTTACCTTTGGTATATAGTCATATACCACTGCTACAGATTATCACCGGTTTTTTGCTCATGCATTTTGTTGCCGGAATTATTCTTACCGTTATATTTCAGCTGGCACACACGCTGGAGCACACAGCACATCCACTGCCTACCTCAACAGGAGTGATTGAAACAGACTGGGCCATACATCAATTGCAAACAACAGTAAATTTTGCTCCTGCCAGTAAATGGCTATCGTGGTATGTCGGGGGACTAAACTATCAGATAGAGCATCATTTGTTCCCCAAAATTTCACATGTGCATTACCCTGCCATTGCATCCATCGTAAAAGCTACAGCCAAAGAGTTTGGAATACCCTATAACGAAAACAATACACTTTTAGAGGCCATTCAGTCACATTTCAGATTTATGAAACAACTAGGCAAACTACCCGATTTGCATACCGCTATTGGATAACGGACTTGGCGCTTGGCGATTGGGTGGTCCCGACAGCTATCGGGATACGGAAGGTTAATTAGTCCTGCTAAGATAAAAATAAATGCGAAACGAAATGCCCAATTTTAGTACAATAACGGCCATGGTGCAAGGCCGCTGTTATGGGTTTGTGCCATTTCTGTTAGTCTATTTCTAAGCAGCCTATGTCA
>JBKCPL010000014.1:0-39515 GCA_046309355.1 Bacteroidota bacterium | reverse complement strand
AGAGCATGAAGCAATTTTCTGTTCCACGAATAGGCAATAAAAGCATCGATCACTTTTTCGCTAAAGTGCGTTTTCTGTTTCAGCTCGTGCTGCAAACTAGTAGCCGTATCAAATGAAGCTATCAATTCGTCCACAGTTAATGTGGTACGGTGATTGAGCAGCTGCAAAACTTCATCGCTGCACTGACCGAGTAGTTCCTTTACATTGCGTTGTATGACAGCAACCACTGCCGATTCGAATGATTCATGTTTAATGGATTGTTCACCGTGCATGCGGTACCGCAAAGTAAATTCGGGCAAATTGGCCACTTTGCCTTTCTGTGCTACGCGACTAAAAAAATCATAATCTTCGGCATATTCAAATTGCTCGTTGTAATGCAAGGCATGCGCATGCAAAAACGATTTACGTACCATTGCGGCAGATTGAAAAAAAGGTGACTGACGCAGGCAAAACAACTTCAACCATTCGTCCTCAACCGGCAACTGTAGCTTATGCGTGGGCTTATACCAGGCATTATGAAAAGCCACAGCTTGTGTGCCACACGCAACAACATCCTTGTGTTGCTGTAAAAAATTTAACTGATGCTCAAGCCGCTCAGGCAGGCATACATCATCGGCATCCATCCAGGCTATAAATTCATAGTGAGCTTCATTCAGTGCTGCATTCAGTGCCTTGGCTGTTCGCCTTTCGGTGCCTGTTTTGGGTGGCAATGACAGGAGTCGAATAAACCGGTATTGAGAGGAATACTTCTTTATTATTTCGGCAGTGTGATCGGTACTTCCGTCATCTACAACAATGCACTCATCGGGCAGCACGGTTTGATCGATGATACTGTCGAGCGCAGTCGCCACGTACTTAGCTGCATTGTATGCAGGCATAATAAGCGTTATGCGGGTACTGTTATTCATTTTTCACAAGTTGCTGAATGGCATTCCACACGGCATTAACCGAAATATTTTTCATGCAAATTGAATCACTGCATGGCTTATCCCAACAGATGGCACAAGGCACTTCTTTGTCAGACAATACGATATGCCGGGTGTGAGCGGGCGGATACCACTTGCCTGGATAATCGCGCAGGCTAAATATGGAAACTACAGGTACATGGCAGGCGTAGGCCAAATGCATGGGCCCTGAATCGTTGCCAATAAGTAGGCTTATATGTTTGAACAATGCAACGGTTTCTGCTATACTCAATTTACCACACACGTTTTCACCTGCATGATTCACCGGCAGTTGGTCCGAATCTGATGCGTTGCCTATCCAGCATACCTGCCAGCCGTTTTCTACCAACCGATCGGCAATAGACACAAATCGTTCAACTGGCCAGCGCTTACGCTCATGTTTTGCCCCGATGGCAATGGCTGCAATGGGCCTGTCATCAAAGGTCATCAACTCTCCTACTGCCGTCAGCTTATCTAATGCAGTAGGCTTAATCAATGGATATTCCCACCGGTTATTTAATGCAACTCCATGCGAATGAAGTTGTTGAAAATGCCTTTCTGTTTCATTTTTGAAAACACGGTATTTAAGTTGTGTTTTGCGAAACAACGTTGTGGTGCTTACCTGCCAGCCTGCGCCTTTTTTTATGCCACACATCCACCGAAAGTAAAGCATGTTGCGGGTTTGTGTGTACAGGTTATCCAACGGTTGGGGCAATTCAATGACCACATCCGGTTTCATTTCTTCCAGTTTCACCGACAAAGCACTTGGGCTGTATTCCGATGCCGTAATGATTTCACTGAACAGGCCTTCCTCAAAAACAGCAGCCGCACCTATTTCGGGTGCACCGTAATGTTCGGTTAGTAAATAACACGTGGCTGAAGGGTACTTTTGCTTTAGCGCATGCACCACCGGCATTATTGTTATGCAATCGCCCAGCGTACCTTTTCGAACTATAAGTATGCGTTGAATAGCAGTATCCCCAATCGGTTTATATAAAATTTTCCTGAGTACATTCAACCACAACTTCATGAAGGCATACTGCCATCTTACCAGTTTGTATCGAAGATGAATAGCCATCAACGTAATAAATAAATTTTACCCGTATCGTGCAAAAAGTATTTGTCGGCTGCGGTCGTGCGCTTTTCAATTTCTGTTCCACCTATACGGGTAAACACCTGATACAGGTAAACACCGTTGGCAAGTCTGTCGCCAAAGCGGTCGGTTCCATCCCATGCAAACTGAGAAATGTTTTGTCCGATTTTAACAGGGCCGAATTCATCCTGATTGATTTCACGTATCACCTTACCCGAAATGGTCATTATGCGAATCAGCAATTGCTCGGGAGGCTTGCTTCCGGTAAGTGTAAACACGAAGCGGATATTGGTGGTACCCGGATTTGGATAAGGCAGAAAATGTGTGATACTGCTTTTGTTCTCCACTTTAAAATCAATTTCGTACGGGAAACGTCCGGCTGTATTGCCCGTTTTATCACGCGATTGAACACGCAGTGTGTACATACCATCGGCAAGCGGCTGAGGTGGCTTAAACTCTAATCGTGCTTTGTTAGCTGCATCGGTTGCCGGGTAAAATTTCATGCCGTCTGCGTGGTGCGGTATAGCCTCAAATTGGGTTGTTCCGGGCCTGCGCAGCCACATGCCTACACCTGCCGTATCGTTTTGAAGGCGAAATGGATTTTTATCGGTAGATGTTACCGTAATGAGTGTAACCGGTGAAACAAAATCGCCATTTAAAATACGGTAGCCATCGAATGTAACCTCCAAATTGGGATTTTTATTTTCTCCTTCTACCGTAAACGGTACTTCTATCACATTGTTGATAAACGAATTTTCTTGTCGGGTCTGGTTTTCGTTTACCCATAACGTTAACGTATGCGCACCTCTTAGGTCATCGGTTGGCAAATGTTCCGATAGCAGTTCATAGTTACCGGGTTGTAGCGGACGCATGGCATACACTTTTTCAAATCGCTTCAGTCGGTTGGCATCGGTTATGGTTATGCGCACCGGCAGTGAATCTAACGGCTGCGTACTTATGTTTTGAAAGGCGTATGAAAACCGAAGACTATCGCCTTGCTTTAACGCAGGCTGATAAAAGTAGCCCGATAAGCCTGCATTGAAAGCACCTTCCGGTGATGGGGTGTAGCTGACCATCCAGTGGCCAAATTGATTGGGTGAACGGTACTGCGAATCCACAAACAGAACAGACAATTTCACATACGGATATATAGTCGCATCGAGCCAGCTGATATCATACCCCGATTGTATGCGTTGAGCAATGAGTGAATCTTTATTTTGCCGATTTACGGCATATATGGAAACGTAATTGCGATCGGTTTCGCGCATTTCGAGCGATTGGAAATTATAACGTACGTTGCTCCATGCGTTAGCCGGACCTATAGCCTTTGATGTCATGTACCCCGTATGCCAGCGGCTGCGCAGCGTTACGTTTACCTCAGCACGTATGGTATCGTTGCCGTTGGGGCTCGAGAAGAAATCGTTGAACAGCGTATCTTCAGTTGCTGTACCCGGAGCTCCGCCTTTTACACCCATCATGGCAAATGCCGAATAAAAACCGGAAACCGCTGCAGTTTTTACCGAACCTACGGATGCCAGTGCATTTCTTAAGGCTGCATCCCAGCTTGCTATGCCTGCATCGTAGTAATTGTACATCGCAATGTAATCGCCTGTTTCTATGGAATCAATCAGCGAAATAAACTGAGCACGTCCGGCCGGAGTTTTGGTATCAATGGCATAGTACGGATAAATGGTGCCCCCAACATTTGGATTGCAGTTGCGGGGAAATCCGTTCACATCTTTGGCTTGCAACGTACGCTTGTCGTACACAATGGCAATCACACCACCCGATGCCACACAGTTAAACGCTCCGGGAGTTGCAAAGTAATCTTCCTGAATTCCCAGACCTGCGTGTTTCCACCGCGATATGGCTACTTTTACAAACTTATTGTCAATGCTAAATACCAACTGTTTGCTTAACGTATCAAACAGCAGATCGCCTGCTTCTGAGGCCTGTTTATATTGTTCAAATTTACGCTGAGCCCATCCCGGTGAACCTGATGGAATATGTGTAAATGAGTATTCATCCCAAATGTTTTCAGCACCCGCTGTATTGCTTAATTTCACTCGCCAGAAGTAGGTTGTGGTATCGGTTGTAGGCAAAGCGAATGATGCCCTTGCCACAGCACCGGCTAAAAAAACTTTTTGCTGCCGGGCGGGTGAGTTGTATAAGGCCGATGTATCCAGCTCGATGGTATATTCTACTTGCTGCACCAGCAAATCGTTGTTTTGCGCCAGCAGAACAGCCGAATCGGAAGTGACGATGGCAAAATTGTGAGGCAACAACGCACGCACTCCGAAACCCGGAATAAATTTGGTTACGGAAACAGTGTTATTGGTAGAATTGCCTTCGTTAATCGTATTGTTTTTATCAATGCTCAGTTCAAATGTATTGTTGCCCACTGCATTATTTCCTGCATTCGTCATCCAGAAGGTAACCGTATCTAAAAGATACAATCGGGCAAGTTTGCGGGTGGCAGCATTTATGCGCGCACCGTTGGGTAATATGCGGGTTAAATCAACCGTAACTGTATCGTCAATGGCGCGACCAAGATTACGAACAATAACCGATACAGCGAATGAATCGAGTTTGGCATTGGGTATTTCAGGCCTAAAAAACACATCGTTTGCTTTGGTCTCATAATCAGGCAATGCAGGACTGTAAATGCGCACTGCGGGATCACCCTGGTAGGTGAGCTGATGGCTGTGCGATCGCATTTGAATATCGTTGCCGGCCAACAATTTATTGGCCTCCGAAATAATTTTACCTATACCCTGCCCATACTTATCGAGGCAAAATTTTTGGTAAAAGGAATTCATCTGTGCGTACAATTTGCCATCGAGTGTAAAGTTGGAATGAGCCAGCCAGCCTATTGCACCTTTATTGGCAGCACACACAAAATCGCGGCCGTAAATATCTGCATCGCCTGTGGGGTCAATATCGCTGGCATTGCCAATATTGCATCCGTTGAAATAAAACAGCGGATACTTGTTTGTGTTGTTGCATTCAGCAAGACTGCCAAAGCTCACATCCAAAACGGTTGCTGAGCCGTGGCCTAAAAAAGTCATCATGCTTATGCCTCTGTTGATCTGGTTTTGCAACTCTACCCTGAAATCGTTTTGCACACTTTCGCCACTGGTTTTGTTGTAGCTAAGCACTCGTGCTCCAAACGATTTGCCACGAATGAGCTGTGCATAGTTTGAAAGTTGGGTACGAAAAACCTGTTGTTCGGAAGCAAACTTACCGCCCGACACATGTAGTATTTGCTTGCGCCATTCCTGCAACGAATCGGGAGTCGTTTCGTAGTACTTCAACTTTTCGAGGTAATTCAATGCCTGCTGATTGGTGGCTGCGGCCACGCGTCCGGTGGCAATGTCGTTTTCAAAACCGCTGCCTGTAATGCCACTTGTAAGCAGCACATCGCTGGCAGGCACACCGAAAGGTGGCACCAGGTTAGCATTGTAGTATAGCGGATTGCGCAGGTAATTATTTTGATAGCCCTTACCCAGCAACAGCATGTAGTCGGGTTTACGGGTTTGCTGTGTAAGCAAGTGTGCAGCAAATCGCCTAATGGCGAGCGGATGAATTTGTCCGTAGGTGTAGTAATCATACAGCTGCGTAGAATTTACCCGCAATACATTAAATGTTTGTGAGCGATACTGTTCATACGCTGTAGCAGCCTGGTTCAGGCTTGGGTGTGTTACAATCAGGTACTCGTAATTATCAGCAGGATTAATAGCGGGCATCGACACGCTGATAAGTCCGCTTACCTCTTCCACATCGGTTGAATCGAACAGATAAAGCTGTGATGGTTTTGATGAGAGCTTCACCAGCAAATTGGCATTTCCACCGCTGAACACACCACGTATGCGCTGATTTGATGTTAAATCAAATGCCAGAGGTCGTGTTTTAGTTCCATTGCCGTATTGCTGAAATACGATACGTGACTTACTGCCGCCCATAATATGGTTCACACTCCACTCAAACTGTGTTTGATTGCTCAGATTGTATAGCCTTGGGTAATTCAATTGGATATACAACAGGCTGTTAAAATCGGCATTTACATTCAGGTCATTGATTACCTGAAGGCGCACGTTGGTGGTAGTTGCACCTATATTTGCTGCGGTAAGCGCAGCAGTAAATTGCTGCGTGGTGTATCCTTTGTAAGTTCGGTCGTCAATGGTAACATAACTCGGATTGTCAGACGGAGCAATGCTCGTCACCACATGGTGATTAACCGGAGGATTGGTGAGGTAAAAATCTGAAACACCGGCCATGCGAACCGTTATTTGCGGAGTCGGACCGGAAGACGTAAAATGTGGTGTAGGCAGCTGATAAACGGCCTGCTGACCCAAACCAATACGGTAAGCGCCCCACCCCTCACCTTCGGTGTACTCGGAGCTGTTGTATTTTTCACCGCCCGGAAACAGATTTATTCCTTCCACGTATTCGTCTGTTCGCCAGTAGCGCTCCTCGTGCAAAAGATAAGGTTCAGCCGTGTATGCTCCAAAATTTTCATCGGCCACCGTACTGTAGCGCAAGGCTGTAATGGCAGTGGTATCGGGCAGAATGGTTAAAAAATAAATGGCTGTATCGCTAAATAGACTTTGCCACGTATGTGGCTGATCGGATGTATTTGCGTATAGCAGCGAATCAAATGTACCATCGTTGGGCTTACCCAGAAACTCCAAATAATCTGAGCCATCGAATATGCCATCTGCATCGCCCTGAATGTACAACGGCTGCTCTACTCCATTGCGAAACAGCTGAAACCTGAATGTATTCAGATTGATGGTGCTGATGCCTGCAGCAGCTAAGGTTGATTGACTAATGCGGTAAACCCCTGTACGGGCTACTTTTATCTTGTAATAGGGCTGATATGGGCGTATCCACTCAAACCCAAAGTTTTGGGCCGATACACAGACTGATACGAGCAGCAACCATAAAATGAGAAGCGACTTTAAACGCATTCGTTAATACCAAGTAAGATTTGAGCCAAATTTACACGTTATAACGTATAAATTGTACGATTTAGTTTTGCCTGTTACCAACAAGTTTACACGTACCCTTTCCCATACATGACCAAAGTCATTTGCAGACTTAGCTATATTCCTCATTTTTACAGAAATTTTAATCCCCTTCAAATCATGGACGAACGAATGAAAAGCCTGCTGTACATGGCCGTTGGTTTGGCTTCAGCCAGCGATAAGGCCAGGCGCCTGCTCGATAAAATGAGTGTAGAAGGAAAGATGAGCGAAGAAGAAGGCAAACGCATCATTCATGAACTCTTTCATTCAGGTGCCGAGGCCGGCACACAGATGAAAGACGAAATGATGGCGAAATTTTACGACCTGCTGATGGAACTTCAGATTCCTAGCCAAAAAGATTTTGCCGAACTGAGCAATAGGGTTAAACAATTGGAAGACATCATTCACACTACCCAAAAGCCTGCATGAACTTTAAACACCTGAGACGCTACAGGCAAGTACTGAAAGTGCTGCTAAGTTATGGCCTTGACGATATGTTTGCCGACTCAGCAATACGCAATGTGCTGCCAAAATTTATGGCACACAAGCGGCTGAAAGGTGAATATGCGAAACAGAAGCATTCACGCTACGAGCGTATACGTATGGCTATTGAAGACCTTGGGCCAACCTTTGTAAAATTCGGACAGATACTGAGCAACCGTGCCGATTTATTGCCGCAGGAAATGATTGCCGAACTGGAAAAACTGCAGGATGCAGTACCCGGCTTTTCATTCGATGAAATAAAGGTGAGCTTGGAGAAAGACCTGAACGGGAAAATTGAATACCTGTTTGAATCGTTTGATGAACGCCCGCTGGCATCAGCCTCCATAGCGCAGGTGCATAAAGCACGCCTGCACAGTGGCGAAGATGTGGTATTGAAAATACAACGCCCCGACATTGCCGATATTATTGATATCGACCTGCAAATACTGGCTGATCTGGCCGACATTGCCGAAAACAACTTCCCTAACCTGTCGCGGTACGAACCTGTAGCTCTTGTAAAGTCACTGCGCAGAAGCATGACACGTGAACTTAATTTTTTACTCGAGGCCAATAATATCATCAAGTTTCGCAGCATGTTTGAAGATGAACCGGGCATCTATATTCCCAAGGTTCATACTAAATTCAGCACACGTAGGGTGCTGTGTTTGGAATATGTAGAAGGCATAAAAATAAATCAGGTAGATGCACTGCGCAAACAAGGTGCCGACCTTACCGAACTGGCCAATACAGGACTTCACCTCTACTTTACTCAAATATTTAAATTCGGCATGTTTCATGCCGACCCTCATCCCGGCAATGTGTTGCTGCTGAAAGACAATAGGCTGTGCCTGATTGATTTTGGCATGGTAGGCGTGCTAAACCGAAAAGACAAACATGCCTTTCGTGATTTTATAGTTGCGCTTACACGTGGAAACTATCACGACCTGGTAACCTCCATTGAGCAACTCACGCAACACAAACACATCACCAATAAAGAAGAACTCGAATATGACTTGGGAATTCTGGTCGATGAATTTCCGCCTCATACCATAGATCAACGAAACATGTCGGAGGTGGTCGACCGTCTTCAGGAAATCATTTACAAACACAAGCTAAGTTTCCCCAGCGATTTTTTTCTGCTGCTGCGAACCATGGTAATACTGGACGGCATCAGCCGCATACTTGATCCGGAATTCAATACGCTGGAACGCATACGCAAAAACGCACTAGCCCTGTATTATGAGAATCTGGAGCCGCAACAGGTACTTAAGCACTCCCTCGAATTTATTGTTGATATATGGGACTACATACGGGTATTGCCCAAGGATATCAAAAGCATTATCGAGAAATTGAAAGAAGGCAAAGTGCGCATCGAAATTTCGGGATTAAATCCGCTGTTGCACACCCTTGACGTTGTATCGAATAGGTTAGCGGCTGCAATTATACTGGCCGCCATGATTATTGGCTCATCGCTGGTAGTACTCTCCGGTTTGCCACCTAAGTGGGGCGGAGTTCCCGCCATAGGGCTGGTAGGCATCATCATATCGGGCCTGTATGCACTTGTGCTGCTTATATCCATTTTCAGGCGTGGCAAATATTAACTTCAACTTCATATTTAACTAAGAAACAAATTTTACGAGTAAATCACCTTTTAAAACAACATCATGGAAAACAAGTATCAGGAACAACTAAAAAACTGGATGAACCAGTGGCAACAACGCTTCGAAGAAATGCGTGTACAATTTTCGTTAGGTAAAATGGACACCGTTGAAGCGTTTGAAAAACAAAAAAATCAACTTCGCGAAGCCATTGTCGCACTTAAGTCAAACCTTGATTTAGCAGGCGAATCGGCTGATGAGCAGCTGACCAACATGAAAGCGCGGCTAGAAGAACTGCAGGTTCAACTGAACCTGGGGAAAGCAGATGGCATGGACGTTTTTAACGAGCAAAAGAAGAAAATAGAACAGGCCTTGCACGAACTGAAAACCGAAAGCAAAAGTGCTTACCACAAAGGATATGAACAGGCTTTACATATTTTTGATCACAACGCTACTGCATTTAAAACCGGACTCGAAATTATTCAATTACAATTTGCACTGGGCAAGATGGATGCAAAAGACGAAGCCGATAACATTCGCAAAGAGCTCAATGAAAAATTGAACGATATGCAGACCATTTTTGCCGAAAATCAGAAACTACTTATTAGCCACATGGATGAGTGGACGAAATTGTGGCAGGGTAATATGGAGAAAATGAAATCGTGGGCTGAACAGTGGAAGAAGTAAGCAGGTCTTAAGCATCAAACTCTCCAGAAAAACTGGTATCTGAATAACATACCATGACGAAAGTAAAATAGGCTATGCAGACATGCTGGTGAATTATATTCACTGGCATGGACTGATAGGCTTCGTTTACATAATTAAAACAGATTTTTATAGTTACTCTTCGGCAGCACTGAGTACTACACTTACTCATACCGCAATGCCTCAATGGGGTCGAGACGGGCTGCTTTAGATGCCGGATAAATGCCCGATACCAAACCAACGGCAATACACAGCATGAGCCCTGCTGCAATCCAGTTCCACGGAATGATAAAGCCACCGCCTATGAAGGACGATACCAGATTGCCGATAAGAATACCCAACACAATTCCGCCTAAGCCACCAAGCAGGCAAATGAGTATAGCTTCGTATAAAAACTGACGAAGCACCACACCCGAAGTAGCTCCCATGGCTTTGCGTACACCTATTTCGCGGGTGCGTTCGGTTACCGATACCAACATGATATTCATTAAGCCAACTGCAGCTCCGGTAAGTGTTATAAAACCAATGATGGTTGCAGCTATGGTTACATAACTAAGCATATCTATCAGTTCTTTGGCCAGGTTATCGGCTTTCAGTATTTCAAAATTATCATCATCACCGGCAGTTAGTTTGCGCACACGCCTAAATGCCGATTTAGCTTCTTCTACCGCTCTGTCTATCATAGGCACATTGGTAATGGCCACGGTAATTACAAACGACATGTTCGGTTTGGCAAATACCTGCCGGGCACTTTCAAAAGGTATTACCACCAACCGATCGCCACCAAAACCCATAGCCGACCCTTTTTCTTTTAACACGCCAATAACTCGGTAACGCGCCCCTCCTACCATCACGCTTTCGCCCAATGCGTTTTGCTTTTTAAACAGTTTCTCTTTAATGTCTTTGCCAATGATAACCACATTGGCTGCCGCATTTACTTCACCTGCCGAAAAATTGCGGCCATTGCTTAGGTTATATCCGGCTACTTCCAGGTAATTTTCATCGCCACCCATAACCATAATATTGGGTTCGGTTTTTACAGACTGATACCTCACCGTTGAACTGAACGAAGCATTGACCGACAACGATACCTTGGATGGATACGCAAATTCTTCTTTGAACTTGATGGCTTCGTAACGTGAAATGGTTGGATACCTACGCTGTGATCGGGCTCTGCCTCCAAATTGAATATTGCTGCTTCGGTTTTTGATGTTAAAAGTATTGGCACCCATTTCGGAAAAATTGCTGTTGATGGACGACTTTATTCCATCAATAGCAGTAAGAATACCTACCAATGCCATAATACCTATACTAATAATTAGTGCGGTAATTATTGCACGCGTTTTATTGCCTTTAATGGCATGAAACGAAATGTTGATGGTATCGGTAAATTTCAACCTGTGAATGCTTTTTGTTCTACGAATGTAAATCCTTTGCGGTTACCTTCCTCAACAAAATCAATAAGCATTCCGGCAAAAAAGAACACCTCGCCCGGACTGTAAATCACGTCAACACCTTGAATATTTTCGAGCTTATCCTTATCGCTTTTGGCATCAAAGCCAATGAGCAGCCGCTTGTTGGTTTCATTCTTTTGCCGGATACCCACACGCAGGTAATATCCAGCGGGAATCTGTAGGGTTTGTTCGTACTGTCTAATGGCCTGCAGTGCGCGTTCGGTAAAGGTTATCAAATGCATGAAGGCAAATTATAAATGTACTTTAAAGTAATCGGCCACTTTTTGCATCAGGTGCACACGGTCTTTGCCTACCACATTGTGCTTATGACCGGGGTATACAAAATAATCGACCTGCACATTTTCGTCAATACACTTTTTAACGTACTT
The DNA here is from genome assembly GCA_046309355.1 of Bacteroidota bacterium. Taxonomy (GTDB): domain Bacteria; phylum Bacteroidota; class Bacteroidia; order UKL13-3; family UKL13-3; genus CAYSBE01. Next base: position 27,822 of record JBKCPL010000014.1, on the reverse strand, counting down.
CAGGGAATGTTGCCACACCACTACATCATCATCCGTGCCATGTATCACCAGCAGTTTACCTTTCAGGTTTTTTACATAATTGGTGAGGTCAGCATCGGCATAGCCTTCCGGATTCTCTTCGGGTTTATCCATATATCGCTCCGTATACATAATTTCATACCAGCGCCAGTCAATAACAGGCCCACCGGCTACGCCTACTTTATAGGCATCGGTGCGCGTCATCAGTCCTATAGACATAAATCCGCCAAAGCTCCATCCAAAAACACCGATACGTGAGGCATCAACATACTTTAATTTTTTGAGGTACTCTATGCCTGCAAGTTGGTCATCGCGTTCCGCTTTACCCAGATTGCGGTAAGTAGCTTGCTCAAACTCCAGCCCTCTGTTGGCCGAACCGCGGTTATCTACAGTAAATACCAAATAACCCTGCTGTGCCATGTAATAAAGCCACATATCAGCACCACCCAGCCATGTATTGGTTATCATTTGTGCGTGTGGCCCGCCATATACATATACCAGCACAGGATATTTTTTAGCAGAATCCATTTTACTCGGATAGAACATACGGCCATTCAGTGTGGTTTTGCCATCGGCTGCAGTAATTTGCAGTAAGCGCATACCCACGGGCATGTAAGCACTTAGCGGGTTATTGGCATTAAGCAATATACGCACATCGTTGCCATTTTGTTCACGAAGCACTATTCTGCGGGGCACTGCAGTGCTCGAAAACTGATCCACCACATACTTGTCGTCATCACTGATGAGCACGGTGTGTGTACCCGGTATAGAGGTAACTGAGGTGGTTTTGCCACTCGAAACATCTACCTTGTAGCATTGACGATCGAGGCCATTATTCGCAGTAGCCATGTAATACAGGTAGTTTCCACCGGCATCAAATCCAATAATTTCTTTCACGTCAAAGTTGCCTTTAGTCAGTTGCCTTTCCATTTCACCCTTGTAGTTGTACAGGTATAAATGGTTAAATCCATCGCGCTCGCTTTGCCATACAAATTGTGTAGGCTTATTTTTCACGAATAGTATCGGTGTTTCCGGCTCAATATATTTGGTGTGCGATTCAGTAAACATGGTTTTTATAAATGCACCCGTAGTGGCATCATATTTATTCAGTTGCAGCGTATTTTGTTCGCGGTTCACAATGGCTATGTAAAGCTGCTCTTCATCCGGGCTGAACGTAATATTGGTCAGGTACTGGTCGGCCGGACCTTTGGTGTAAATCGGGTAGGTAATTTTACGCTTGGTATCGTACATATATACCCACACCATATGACTTTGTGCACCGGCAAAGGGATATTTAATGTATTCGTAACTAGCAGGAACCTTTTCCGTTTTTAGCAGTGCGTAATCCGTTACCATACCTTGCTGCTGCTTATAATACGCTATGCGTGTACCTTTGGGCGACCAGAACAATCCTTTAGTGATGCCGAACTCACTGCGGTGCACACTTTTTCCGTTTTCCGTTACATAGGAACCATCATCGGTAATCATATATTCAGGCTTTTCGATGCCGTTTTTAGTATTGGTAGCGGGTACATTTTTTTGCTGCTCTATTTTATTCCACGTATCGGGATTGTATACGTAGACATTGTTATTTTGCACAAAGGCTATGTTTGAGCCATTGGGATCAATCTCTGCATTTTCAGCCTCTGCAGGCAGTCGGTTCAGTACTTTTATATCGTTTTTACCTGTGGCGTACTCGTAATATACATTGGAGAACATGAATCGGAATACGTCTTTGTTTATCCATTTAATAAAGGGGAAACGTTCAAATTTGGGCACACCCGTATTGGTAGACTCCACCATTTCTTTCAGTTTGTCGATGTGCAGCACGGTATCATTTTTACCCGAAGGAATATCGTGAACGATGAGGCACTCGCGGTTATCTTTTTTTCCTACCCAACTTAGCCAATGCGTGCCGGGAATAAAAGCCAGCTGCGATAAGCGTTCAGGAGCCAATGCGGTACGTTGCTTCATAACCGCATCTTCTACGGTAAGCAGTTTATTTTGTGCAAGTGAAACACTAGCGATTAAACAGAATGCAAAGGCTGCGCAAATTCTTCTCATGGTAGTTATGAATTGGATGAATCGCAAGTATACACTGCAAATAGGCAATATCAAAAAACTTTGGGTATATACACATACGGCCCCGCGCTTCGCGCGGGGCCGTATGTCACTATCGAGTATTTCGTTCTATCAATAGCTGTTTAGCATCATCGGCATCACCAGCATCAACATATCTTCACCTTCATCCGACTCTGCTGGCAACAACACTCCTGCACGGTTAGGCTGAGACATCTCCAGGTTTAAATCATTTGAATCTACAGCTGCTATCATTTCGGCCAGGTACTTTGAATTGAACCCAATCTCCATGTCTTCACCGCTGTACTGACAATTCAGTTTTTCCTGCGACTCGTTCTCAAAGTCAATGTCCTCGGCTGAAATATTCAATTCGCTTCCGGCAATTTTTAGCCTAATTTGGTGCGTAGTTTTGTTGGAGGTAATGGAAACACGTTTTACCGCTGTTAAAAAATCGTTGCGGTTAAGTGTAAGTTTATTAGGGTTCTCCGTAGGAATGACCGCTTTGTAGTCAGGATATTTTTCATCAATCAGGCGGCAAATCAAACTGAGGTCGGACGTGGAGAAGTGCGCATTGGAGCGGTTAAACTCAACCGTAACTTCACTGTCGTCAGCCGGCAGTGCAGCTTTCAGCAGGTTCAATGCTTTTTTAGGCATGATAAACGACTCCTCAACACCCGGTTTTACGTTTGTGAGGTTATACCGTACCAGGCGATTGGCATCGGTAGCTACAAAGGTTACATGGTCGTTGGCCAACTGCACAAATACACCGGTCAGATTCAATCGCAGTTCATCGCTGCTGGTGGCAAACACAGTTTTGGTGATAGCCTTTTGCAAGGATTTTCCGGTAATGGTAAATTTCTTGGCATCATCTACCGTAGGGTTTTTAGGAAATTCATCGCCTTTTTGGGCGGTTAACTTAAAGCGGCCTGAGTCGTATTTTATTTCAACGGAGTTTTTATCTAAATTGATAGAAAAAGCCAGTGGCTGATCAGACAGGGTCTTCAGCAAATCCATGGTGGTTTTGCAGGGTATGGCTATACTCACGTTTTCCTTGGCATCTACTTTAATGGAGGTAGTCATGGTAGTTTCCAAATCGGTAGACGAAATGCGCAGTTCTCCATCTTTTATATCGAACAGAAAATTATTTAAAATGGGAATAATCGGTTTTGAAACAACCACCCCGTCAATTAGTGAGAGGTGCTTGAGCAATGTTGTGCTGTTTACAATGAATTTCATGTGTTAATATGCGTTAATAAGTAAAAACTCGAAATCAAGTCGCTGGTTTAGCGAATGCACCAAAAATAGATGCAGCATGCCTGTGGTTAAGCACAATTTATGCACAGGTTGTGAAGGGCTCTAATTCAGCGCATCAATGATATCCTGTCGGGTTATGATATGCACCTCACCCGATAGTGATTTAACCAATACAGCATGCACTTCGCGGGTAATCAGTTTCGATACTTCTTCCAACTGCGTATCAGGCAAAACAAAGGGGAACGGTGCCTGTACTACCTTGTGTACCTGCTCTTGCTTCAGATCGGGCATTTCTATGAGTTTGGCAAACAGGTGCGAATCGCTGAGTGAGCCAACAAACTCGCCCTGTGCGTTGATTACCGGCACCTGTGAAATATCGTATTTACGCATCTTAGCCACTACACCTGAAATGCTGTCATTCACATTAACCGTAACCAGCGGCAAGTGTTTGTGACGTTCTATAAGTTGCGATGCTTTTGGTTTTTCTTCCTGTAAAAAGCCTCGGTCACGCATCCAGTCATCGTTAAACATTTTGCCCAAATAGCGGGTTCCATGGTCGTGAAAGATAACTACTACCACATCACCCGGCTTAAATCTGTCGCGCATCTGAACCATACCTGCTATAGCTGCACCGGCTGAGTTACCTGCAAATATGCCTTCTTCGCGGGCTATTTTCCGGGTATAAATGGCGGCATCTTTATCGGTAACTTTTTCAAAATGATCAATGATGCTGAAATCTACGTTTTGTGGTAAAAAGTCCTCACCGATACCTTCAGTGATGTAGGGGTAAATTTCATCTTTATCAAACACTCCGGTTTCTTTGTATTTTTTGAATACGCTGCCATACGTATCGATGCCTAACACCTGTATAGCAGGGTTTTTCTCTTTTAAGTATTTGCCGGTACCACAAATAGTGCCACCGGTGCCTACACCTACTACCAGGTGCGTAACCTTACCTTCGGTTTGTTCCCATATTTCAGGTCCGGTGCTTTCGTAGTGTGCCAGCGAATTGCTCAGGTTGTCGTATTGATTGGGTTTCCACGAATTGGGAATTTCTTTCTCTAAACGGGATGAAACGGAGTAATATGAACGAGGATCTTCGGGGTCAACATCCGTAGGGCATACAATTACTTCGGCACCAAACGCTTTAAGCGCGTCTACCTTTTCGCGCGATTGCTTATCGGTAGTGGTAAAAATGCAGCGGTAGCCTTTTATTACGGCTGCAATGGCCAGGCCCATGCCGGTATTACCGCTGGTACCTTCTATTATGGTGTAGCCGGGTTTTAGTCTGCCGTCTTTTTCGGCATCTTCTATCATTTTAAGCGCCATGCGGTCTTTTATAGAATTGCCCGGATTAAAGGTTTCAATTTTAGCAAGCACTGTACAGGGCAAATCCTTTGTCAGTTTATTGATTTGCACCGTAGGAGTATGCCCTATAGTTTCCAAAATATTTTTATACCACATGGGGACGAAAATACAATTACGGATTCTAAATGTACTATTAAGATAATAACAGTTTTATACAACGATGAATTTTGCAAAAAAATCAGGGACGAATCTATACTTTGCAAAACAAAAAAGAGCTGATACCATGAGTAAACCTGTAGCCGAGCGATTGATGCGCTATGTACAACTGGATACAACTGCCGATCCCAATTCGGCCACCACACCCAGCAGCATGAAACAAAAAAAACTGAGCGAACTGCTGGTAACTGAGCTTTCGGATATGGGTATTGCCGATGCTCACATGGATGAATGGGGATACGTATATGCCACCATTCCTGCCAACAGCGAAAAATCAGTGCCTGTTATTTGTTTTTGTTCGCATGTAGATACTGCACCTGATTGCAGCGGTACGGGTGTAAAACCCATACTGCACAGCAACTGGGACGGCAGCGACATCGTCTTGCCGGATGATACTTCGGTGGTTATTTCACGCAATGATCATCCTTACCTCAATCAGCGAGTAGGCGATGATATTATTACCGCATCGGGGCTTACGCTGCTGGGTGCTGACGATAAAGCCGGAGTGGCCATTATTATGACATTAGCCGAATACCTTATGCAACATCCGGAGGTGAAGCACGGGGCAATAAAAATTTTATTTACTCCCGATGAAGAAATAGGCCGTGGAGTAGATAAAGTAGACATGCAAAAGCTGGGTGCACATTTCGGCTACACGCTTGATGGTGGCGAACGTGGCACACTGGAAGGGGAAAATTTCAGTGCAGATGGATGTACAGTTACCTTTTACGGCATCAGCGCGCATCCGGGTTATGCCAAAGGAAAAATGGTAAATGCGCAAAAAGTGCTGGCTCACTTTATTAACAGCCTGCCCGGCAATCACCTGAGCCCAGAAACGACTGAAGGATATCTGGGATTCGTGCATCCCGTACATATTGAAGGTGGGCTGGAGAAAGCCACTGCACAATTTATCATTCGCGATTTTGACACCGAAAATCTTGCCCGTCATGAAGAATTGCTAGCCAATCTGGCGGAAGAAGCCATTCAGAAATTTCCGGGTGCACGCTACGAACTAACGGTGAAAGAGCAATACCGCAATATGCGCGAGGTGCTTGAACAGTTTCCTTACGCAATGAACCACGCTGTTGAAGCGTATACGCGTGCAGGATTGCAGCCGGTTATTACCAATATACGCGGTGGAACCGATGGCGCACGCTTAAGTTTTATGGGTATGCCCTGCCCCAACATTTTTACAGGCGAAATGGCCATACACAGCAAACAAGAGTATGTAAGTGTGCAGGATATGCAAAAAGCGGTGGAGGTATGTGTAGAGTTGGTGAACGTGTGGGAGGAAAACGCTTAAGCGCCAAGGCTCATTTTAAGTTCGTGCACCTGACTTTCCCAAAGCTGTGTCGCATTCAATTCATCTGCAGCATCTACAAAATCAGTAATAACCAGTGCCACATCATCGGTTAATTCATCCTGTATAATTTCAAATTCAAAATACTCTTCGGGTGCTGAATCAACCCAGTGAAATTTGATGTATTTGTTAGGCGATTTTTTAACCACCTCAGCTATCTGCTCGTCTTTGTCCCACTTGAATTTGAACTGATTGTTGTATAAATCCACATCATCGGCAAACCAACCTGAAAGGCCTGAAGGCGTGCTGATATAATTGTACAGCAAACCGGGAGATGCCTTTATTTCAAACTCCATCCGTATTTTTTTTCTGATCGATTTCATTCCCGTAATTCTGTGGTTGGTTACGGGCAAATATATGTTTTTCTCTATATCTGCAAACTTGAGCTATCTTTTTTTTCGAAAGCCTGTTACTTTTCTTCATTCCACCCTGTGGTGTCAGCTTGTTTTGTGTGTTGCACGCGTTTGTTTTTGCGCATACGCATGTCATCGTCTTTTAGGTATATATGCAAGTATCGGGCTTCCTTTTCGCCTGACTCGTTTTCTCGCATCCCCACTTCCAATTCAATTTCATCGCCTGCTTCTTCTTCGTCAACCTCTGCCCCACCGGTTGATACTGTACAATCCATGCACACCAAACCTTTGGGTGTAACCAGGTACATAGTGCCTTCTACAAATACCTCATCTGTTTGCGCACGGTTCAGCATCTGCGTTATGTAGTGGTCGGTTTTTAAAACTGTACCTACAGGTAAATACAATTCATATTCCAGCTGCTGATATGCAAATTCATGATCGGCAATGGAAATGCGGTTATTTAATGAAAGTGTATTTCCATTTTGAAGTACGCTTGTTTCGATTTTACCTGCAGCGCGAATCGCCTGCAGCATACTGCTGCCACGGGCTGTTTTTAACGCCTGAAGTTTCATCGCATTTCCTTGAACCGGTTTTACGGTGAGTGATGCATTGGCCAGTACCATTCCGTTATCGGTAAAGTATGCTTCAGTCCATATTACGTATTTGTTCACCTTCGCTAGTATTCGTTTTTCAGCCGAATCAGGTGCTAAGGGATACAGGTTCAACACGTTCAGCTGCAGCGTATCGGTTGCTGTGGTATCTATCAGTTGAACGGTATCCAATGCCGATTCATCCATTGCCGAAGCATACCTGACTACCGAATATAGCGTTAACACACCACCGGCAACTCCGGCTATGAATGAAGTGACTGCTATCCATTTCAGTTTATACCTAAGCATAAAGAGCAATTTTATGCCAGACGAGAGCATAGCGAACAGCACAGCAAAAACCATTAGTCCGATTCCAAGTAAAGTACCATCCAGCCACGCAGCATCGGGTATCAATCGGCCGACATACTGTGTGAGCAAATGCCACTCCTCGTATTTGAACACATAGCCTGCCAGCAGCACGCTTACTAAAGCCAGACAACCCAACACGATAAAAAATCCAATAATGCGCATCAGCACCATCACCAGATTATTCAATACCGGCTTGGCTTCCTGAACTCGTTCACTCCACGTACTTGCATTGCTTTGCAGGGTTTTGCGCACGTTGGCTTCACCTTCCTGAAGGGTTTCACGCACTTTTTTCTCAATGGCACTTACATCAACCGGCTTGCCTTGCATCTGCAGTTTTTCTGAAGCCGTTTTTGCCTTAGGTAAAATAAACCACAGCACTATATACAACAACAACCCACTGCCAAATACAAAAAACGAAACAAGAAAAGCCAGCCTTAGCCACACCCTATCAACGCCCAGGTAGCCACCCAGGCCGCTGCACACACCACCCAGCATTTTGTTTTCGGAGTCACGAAATAGTTTACGGGATGTATGAGTTGAAGTCGTGTCCTTGTTTTCGGGCACAGCTAACCACAGCAGTATGTATATAAATATACCTGATCCCAGCGTAAAAAACAGGATAAGAAAGGCAATGCGCACCAGAATAGGATCAACTGAAAAATAGTTTGCCAGTCCGGCACACACACCACCGATAACAGCCTGTTGCTTGTCTCTGCGCAATTTACGCGAATCGCTGTTTTCCGATTGCGGTTGCTGCTCGTGTGTTTGATCTGCGGTTGCATCATCCATATCATTCGGATTTCCCATCAGGGCTATAACCTCATCGGTTATTTCCGGTGTTACTATTTTAGTTGACGCTGTAAGCCGCTGTTCAATCAGCTCGGCAATGCGGGCTTCAATGTCGGCAATGATTTCATCCGAACCGGGTGTGCCGGTAAAGTGCTTCTTCAACGATTCGATGTAGTTGTTTAATCGCGTGTACGCATGTTCATCTATGGTAAACACTATACCATTGATGCTGATGTTGATGACTTTATTCATGGGTATTTGTATGTGCTTTTCGGGTAATTTGTTCAACGGCTGTATTCAGTTCATTCCAGGTAGCCGACAATTCATTCAGGTAAAGTTTACCGGTGTCAGTAAGCTGAAAATATTTGCGTGGCGGACCTGATTTAGATTCGATCCACTGATAACTTAACAGATTATCGTTTTTTAAACGTGTAAGCAGCGGGTAAATAGTTCCCTCTACCACGATGAGCTGTGCCTTTTTCAGCTCCTCCAAAATGTCGGATGCGTACATTTCGCCACGCGCTATGATGCTGAGAATACAGTATTCCAGTATTCCCTTTTTCATCTGCAGTTTGGCATTTTCTATATTCATGATTCAGTAATTACGGATGCAAACTTAAACACTGCTTGGTACTATGCAATACATAATACCTTACAAAATTATATTATACTGATATTCTGTATATTAATTTTTATTGTCCTAACCTTGCCTGTATACTTTTTCAAATCTGCATGAGGTAAAATGTGTGTTACTTGAAGTCACCGGGCACTAAAAAAAGCGTTATTTGTGCGTGAATCAGGCAATGCAAAACAATACCCCTACTTTTCGGCTGGTGCATGCGGTAAAACGCATCCCCTTTATGGTATACATTCAACTGATGCTTATAGCTTCAGCGGCTTTAAGCGCAGTTATTTTATCTAAGCAGCAAGTGAGCTATGCAATCAACGGTATGCACACCGCATATTCAGATTATGCAGCCAGATACCTTACCCATGCCGGTGACGGAGTATTTGCTGCGATACTGTCACTGCTTTGGCTTTTCCGCAATAAAAAGGAAGCACTGTATATTTTTTGCAGTTACGGAGCAAGTGCGCTTATCACACAGATTTTGAAACATCAGGTATTTAACGATGCGCTGCGTCCGGTAATGTCGCTCGATTCTTCTAAACTGCATTTTGTAGACGGTGTGGAAGTGCACAGCTACTTCAGTTTCCCTTCAGGCCATGCTACTACGGCAATGGCACTTGCTACGGCACTCTATTTTTGCATTCCTGCAAGGTTTCATGCAGGGGTATGTATGGTTGCATGTGTTGCTGCACTTACACGTGTATATTTGCTGCAGCATTTCATAACCGATGTGGCTGCCGGTGCGGCCATTGGGTGTGCTACTGCTCTTGTTTTACAGCTAACCTTATTTCATGACCGAAAAATATCCTCTCATTGAAAAAAACGCTTCGCTGGTATATGTCATTGCTTATGCCGCGCTGCTCTTTATCCCTTTCATCGGCAGTGTACATTTGTTCGACTGGGATGAAATAAATTTTGCCGAGTCGGCACGCGAAATGCTGGTGACACGCGATTACCTGCACGTGCAAATCAACTTCACTCCGTTTTGGGAAAAGCCTCCCTTCTTTTTCTGGCTGCAGGCATTAAGCATGAAGGTATTTGGCGTAAATGAATTTGCAGCACGTTTCCCCAATGCATTGTGCGGCATTGTTACACTGGCTTCGCTTTTTTATATCGGCAAACGTGAGGCCTCACGCAACATGGCTATCTGGTGGGTATTGTTTATGGCGGGTTCGTTTACTCCGCATCTGTATTACAAAAGCGGAATCATTGACCCGTGGTTTAACTTGTTTATTTTTCTGAGCCTGTATCAATGCATTAAAGCGAGTAGTGGCCACACGAATTCCAAATCAGACTTGAATTATGTGTATGCAGGACTGTTTGCCGGAATGGCCTTTATCACCAAAGGTCCTGTAGCCTTGCTTGTCATTGGTTTATGTGTGTTGGTATTTATTGCATTTAACCGCTTCAGGTTTTTCTTTTCATTCAGGCAACTCATGCTGGGTATCATACCTTTTGTATTCATTGCTTCGGTGTGGGTAGCTGCCGAAATCAATCAAAACGGATTTCAGGTGCTGATTGATTTTATAAATTACCAGATTGATTTATTTAAAAACCCGGTAGCCGGCCACGGACAACCGTTTTACTATCATGCACTGGTATTGCTGGCAGGATGCTTTCCGGCATCGTTGTTTTTTCTGTCGGGTGTCAGGCTCGGGTATATCGAACCCGACCGTCAGCATTTTTTCAGGTGGATGAGCATCTTGTTTTGGGTGGTGCTGGTATTGTTTTCATCGGTTACTACTAAAATTGTGCATTACTCATCGCTGTGTTATATCCCCCTCACCTGCATTGCTGCCGCCTATACGCATCACCTTCTTTCTTCGCGCACACGGCCGAATTCTTTTTTTTATACGGCATTCTCCGTTATGGCATTGCTCATCGGAGCGCTACTTACAGCCCTTCCGTTTATAGATTCGCTGAAGCCGCATCTCCTGCCTTTCATAAAAGATGAATTTGCAGCTGACTGCCTTTCGATTCCTTCGCCCTGGAGTGGATATGAAGTAATACCGGGACTTCTGTTTGTGATGGTGTATGTGTTTTTTATTTTGCTAAGTATTCAGCAACGCTTACTCACGGCCATTCGCTTGTTATTACTGGGTTCATCGTTGCTTATACCCATGTATTTGTACATTGTTATTCCCGATGTTGAAGCTTACACCCAAGGCCCGGCCATTGAATTTTACGAGCAGTTGGGCAAGCAAAATGTGTATGTAGAAACACTGGGACACAAAAGCTATGCACAGTATTTTTATGCGCAATCAAAACCCAGACCCGATAACTCGATGGAGTGGCTGATGAGCGACAAGACCGATAAGCCGGTGTATTTTGTAGCCAAAACTACTTATGTAAAAAACAACCGCGATGAACGCCTGGAAGAAGTGCGCAGAAAAGGCGGTTTTGTATTGCTAAGAAAAAAATAGAGAATATTACCTGTGCCTCCATTTGGCTGCGTATTCAGCAGCTACATGCACCAGAAGACCTATGGCAACACCAACCATTAAATCGGTGAGTACTATAGCTGCAAATGTGGTGCAAAATACCGCAAACGGAACTTTCCCTTTTTGATACCACTCCCACAGCTGTGTGGGATTTAGTAGTTTGTAGCCGGTATATACCAATACCGCGGCCAGCCCTGCTATAGGAATTAAATTGAGCCAGCGTGCCATATACACAACCGCCACCACCAGCAATATGCCGTGAAAAATGGCTGATAAACGTGTGCGTGCGCCAGCTGATAAATTAACAGTACCTCTTACAATCACTGCAGTTATGGGAATACCACCCAGTAATCCGGCCAGTATGTTTCCCGTGCCCTGCGCCACCAATTCGCGGTCGGGAGGCGATGTGCGCTTCAGCGGATCCAGTTCGTCCATAGCCTCCAGTGATAACAAGGATTCCAATGAGGCAACTATGGCAATGGTAAATGCTACTCCGTAAAAACGAAACTGCGTGAGTGCCGACCAATCAGGGAAAGTAGTAGATCGGGTAAATTCATCAACCGATTGTATGGATGGAAGCTGTACATAGTGAAACGACTCGATAGGAGGTAAAAAATCGACTCCGGCATTCAGGTAATTAATCGCAATAGCCAGCAGTACTACAGGCAATGCACCCGGTATGGCTTTGTACCGGTTTTTGATTTTGGTTTCCCATAAAATCATAAACAGCAATGAAACTACTCCTATCAGTGTAACGCCAGTATCAATCGAATTAAATGAATTCAGCATACTGGTCAGGCTATACCTGTCGGCTTGTATTCCATCGGCATGAAAACCTATGAGGTGCGGAAACTGCTTGCTGATAAGAATAAAACCAATAGCTGACAACATTCCTTGTATAACCGAATGCGGAATGTAATGAATGACTTTACCTACCTTAAGCACACCCAGCAACAGCTGTATAATGCCGGCCACAACCACAGCACACAAAAACAATTCGAACGAACCGAGTTGTTCAATACCGGAAAGTACAATGGCTGTTAGTCCTGCTGCAGGACCTGTAACACTAAGTGCCGAACGGCTGATAGCACCCACTACCATACCTCCTATTACTCCGCTTATTAAGCCCGACATGAGTGGTGCACCCGATGCGTGTGCAATGCCCAAGCAAAGCGGAATAGCCACAAAAAAAACAGAAATACCAGCCGGTATATCGTATTTCAACTGCGAAAAAAGAGGTAAACGAGAGGTTGTCTGTTCGCTCATGAATCTTTAAAAATTCGGAATGAACCCATTCCCCACTTCTGCAACCTGTATATAACAGATGTTTGCAAAACGCCCATGCCGTATATACTGCTTCGCTTGAAATTGATAGACGATGCTTCGGGAAAATATTTAGTCGGACAGGTTACCTCAGCTATATCAAAACCCTTGTAAAAAATCTGCGCAGTAATCTGATTATCGAACACAAAATCATCGGAGCAGACATGATACGGAACAGCCTTCAGCACGTGTGCTGCAAAGGCTCTGTAGCCGGTATGGTATTCAGATAATTTTTGTCCCATCATGATATTTTGAAACAGCGTGAGCATGCGGTTAAAAATGTATTTGTACATGGGCATACCGCCTTTAAGTGCTCCTTTGCCTAAAATGCGTGAACCGAATACCACCGGATACACCTCATTGGCAATGATGCCTGCAATTGCCGGTATAAGCTTGGGTGTGTACTGGTAATCGGGGTGCAACATAATCACAATATCGGCACCTAGTGAAAGGGCGGTATCGTAACAGGTTTTTTGATTGCCTCCGTAACCGCGGTTTTTTTCGTGCTTAATTACGTGCTTAATGCCTATACGTTTGCCCAGTTCGGTTGTATCGTCTTTGCTGGCATCATCTACCAGTATCACATCATCCACTATATCGAATGGAATTTCACGGTAGGTTTTTTCCAATGTAAGCGCAGCGTTGTATGCAGGCAGTACCACTATTATTTTTTTTCCGTTTAGCATAGTTTATATAAACAGTAACCAAATGATGAACAATACAGGAAGCAAATACGGCAAGGTGTATCGGTATATAAATGCAAAAAAACCGGGCATCTTCACCCCGGCCTGATCGGCTATGGACTTAACCATAAAATTTGGTCCGTTGCCAATGTAAGTGAGTGCTCCAAAAAACACCGACCCTACCGAAATAGCAATCAGATAAATGACCGATTCGTTTTCGATAAATGTATGCACGTGTTCCATGTTGCTTAGCGACAGATTATGCATAGACATAGACAGCGCCAGAAAATTGACATACGTAGGTGCATTGTCGAGCATGCTGGAGAAGGTGCCGGTAGCCCAGTAAATAACGTGGTGCGAAATTTTATCGCCCGAGCCTCCGCCCAGTGACTCCAGCAATTGAAGAGCAGGAATCATAGAAAGGAAAATTCCGAAAAATAAAAAGCCAACTTCCAGTATGGGTTCAAAATTAAACTCGTTGCTGCGCATGGCTTTTTTATTGGCTGTGCGGTATGCAGCAAATGCAATGGCCAACTGCAGCAACTCGCGCACATACGATATTTTTTTTCCATGAATGCTAATGTACGGAATGCCATCCATCACATTGGGATCAATAAATACGGTAAGTATGATGGCTAAAAGCCACACAAAATTTTGACGGCCTGAAATAATAATACGGCCTGTGTAATGTTCACTTACATCCACATCATCCAGTTTTGTATTGCGTTTTTCAAGTAGGTAAAATACCACACTCAACAGCACCATAGCTGCCATCCATATATGCCACAGGTGTGTAAGGGTCCAGAAAAACGGTACACCTTTTAAATACCCCATAAACAAAGGAGGATCGCCAATGGGTGTAAGCAAGCCGCCCAAATTGGAAATAAAGAAAATGAAGAAAACGATGTGATATGTTTTAAGTCGGTAGCGGTTGATGCGCATAAACGGCCTGATGAGCAGTACCGAAGCTCCGGTGGTACCAATTAAATTGGTGAGCACTGCCCCGCACAACAAAAACACAATGTTGGTGGAGGCTTTGGATTCAACATCGGCAAAAATATAAATGCCGCCCGCTGCCACAAATAGCGATAGCAGCAGCGAAATAAACGATGCGTATTCAAAAAAGGTTTCGGTTACTAGGGCTGTGTCGTGGCGCACGGCAACATAATAGATGCCCACAACCATGCCCAAAACCACCGCCATGTGTTTGTAGTAATGATGCCACAACGCAGGAAAAAAAACCGGGCCTGTGGCAATGAGCAAAAGCAGCAAAACAAAAGGTGTAACCATCCACGTGGGAGGTAGCGCGTGTGCTGCACTTAGAATCAATGCGTGTATCATGCGGGCGCTAATGTAATATGTTCAGCGCACATTTTACCTACACGTATCAGGCCGGTGTCTACTCAAGCGGTATGCGGTCGCTGCCATCAAACGCGGGCGATTGTATGGAAAGTACACGCAGCGGTTCTTTTGATGTAACCGTTACCTTGTGCGGTGTGTTGCGTGGAATAAAAACGGTGTTACCCTTGCGTACAGTTAATGTTTCATTTCCCAGTTGCATGATGGCTTCGCCTGATAGCACCACTACATTTTCGGTATGGTGTGCATGCTTGTGCAGTTTCACTTGGCGGGGTATACAAATAAAAAAGGTACTGCTGAGGCTGTCTTCATTCAGTTTTTTCACCGTGGTTTCGGTGCAGGATAAGTGAAGCGTGTCAGTGGTGTATAGCTGTGCATACATCACCGATACCTGTATCAAAAATATGCCCAGCAATGCCGCTCTCATGGCTGTATTTTTTCTACTTTACCATCCACAAGGCGGTACTTTTCAGAACTTTCGCTGCAGGTGGCCAGCCCGTTTTCATCAAAGTGAAGGCGTTGGCCGTATTCACTCATCCAGCCGGCATGTACAGCCGGATTACCCACAAACAGGGCGTAGTCAGGAACATCTTTGGTTATTACAGCACCTGCTCCAATAAATGCAAACTTGCCCACGGTGTTGCCACACACGATAGTTGCGTTGGCTCCAATCGTGGCTCCTTTACCGATATGCGTGGGTGTATATTTTCCCCTGCGATTTACACCGCTACGCGGGTTGGTCACATTGGTAAAAACCGTACTGGGACCAAGAAACACATCGTCATCGCAGGTTACACCGGTATATACCGATACGTTGTTCTGAACTTTCACATTATTGCCCAGCACTACATCGGTGGCTATAAACACATTTTGGCCCAGGTTGCAACCCTTGCCCAGCTTTGCTCCGCTGCTGATGTGACAGAAATGCCAGATTTTTGTGCCTTCTCCTATTTCACAGCCTTCGTCTGCATAGGATGATTCGTGAACAAAGTAGTTGGTTTCCATAGGTTCAAGTTTAGGGTATGCGTTTCACAAACGCAATGGCTTCATGCGTTGGCAGCTGTTACTGCGCCTTCAATTCCGTATCGGTGTATTTCGATGGGCACTTAAGCAGTATTTGCTTGGCCACAAATTCTTCGCCCTTCATTTTACCTACGATCACTACCTGTTCCGATTTGTCAAAGTCTTGGGGTTCGGGCGCGTAGTAAATCACTTTGCGCTCATCGCCTTTTTGATCGATCAGATAAAAGGTAAAGTAGTTGGCATCTTTTTGCGGATTGTAGTAGCGCTCTTTCTCGCGGTTTAGCGTGCCCACCACATGGTATTCACGATCGGGATTTTCAGCAGCTACGCTAAAGTTTTCATACGTGCTGGCATCGCCATACGAACTTATTATGGCTGCAATACCTACTGCTATTAATGCAATGAGAATGATGTACGAACGTTTCATGGTTATTTCTTCTGCTCCAGTCGACTTATTTTTTTATCCAGACGAATAAGGTAAAGTACAATTCCTGTAAATATAACGGCCAGTACGGCCACCACTACCATCGTTTTGCCGCTGTTGTCAGCATCGGGCAGTTGCGAGGTATGTTGTTGCATTTGTAATAACGTATGGAGCATATTAATCGTTCTGTTTATTGAGTTGTTCGATACGGGAATAAAGTTGTGCTATCCAGAATCCAATAAGTGTCCACCCGATTACTGCCGGATAAAACACCATGCGCAGGCGCGAGTCGAGGTCGTAGGAATTAAAACCCGGATTGCCTCCGTTGCCTGGATGCAGCGAATCGGTAAGGCGGGGTAAAATAAAAATAAGCACCACGAAAACGGGAAACGAAAACAGGTTGTATACAGCCGATACGCGTGCACGTTTTTCATCGTCTTCCATCGAGCCGCGAAGCACGGTATATGCCAGGTACATGAGCATACCTATAGCAGCACTGTTCAGCTTTGGGTCGTTGGTCCAGTAAGCACCCCACGTATTTTTTGCCCATACCATTCCGGTTACCAATCCCATGATACCAAATACGATGCCCATACGTGCTTGTTGTTCTGATCGGATATCAAACCGCATATCGGAAGTGCGTAAATACTTAACCGCATTGATGGCCGATGCCAGCAACAGCAGTATCATACCGAACCACATGGGAACGTGGTAGTAAAGATTGCGAATGCTTTGCTCCAGAATATCCAGTTTGGGAACCGGCATCAGCATACCTCCAATAATGGCATAGAACACCAACAAAACACCTGTTATTTTCCACCAGCTAATCATGCGGCAAATGTAGGCGAAATGAATGGATTGAAATACGACATATATCAGTTTTTAAACGGGCTTGTAACTTTTGCAAAATGTGCTGATGGCGCATTCACCGCACTTCGGATTGCGGGCAACACATACGTAGCGTCCGTGCAATATGAGCCAGTGATGCGCACGAGCTATAAATTTTTCAGGAATGTGCTTTACAAGCTGCTGTTCGGCCTGCAAAGGTGTTTTTGCCCGCAGCGTAAGTCCCAGCCTGCGTGCCACCCTAAATACGTGTGTATCTACAGCCATGGCGGGCTTATCAAATATAACCGAGGCAATCACATTGGCTGTTTTGCGCCCCACACCGGGCAGCTTCACCAGTTCTTCTATAGCCGATGGAACTTCTCCGCCAAAATCTTTCAGCAGCATATTGGCCATGCCTATCAGGTGACGGGCTTTGTTATTGGGGTAGCTGATGCTGCGAATGCGTTCAAATACCTCGTCAAATTCAGCCTTGCTCAAACTTTTTGCATCCGGAAATTTAGCAAATAAAGACGGAGTAGTCATGTTTACC
This sequence comes from Bacteroidota bacterium, assembly GCA_046309355.1. GTDB lineage: Bacteria > Bacteroidota > Bacteroidia > UKL13-3 > UKL13-3 > CAYSBE01. Next base: position 10,227 of record JBKCPL010000014.1, on the reverse strand, counting down.
CGTTTATCGGTACACTGGGCCGAGAGAATAACAGCTACAAGCAACTGAAACGGGTTTTCGTAATACAACTCCGTTTCGGCCAGTGGCTGATGCGTTGAGAAATAATCAATAAACTTTTGGTAGCGCTCTTCCCGCTTCATGCCCTATCAGAATAATCCTTTAGCTATCAGGTACGGTATAATCAGCCACAATAATCCTTTTATTAAAAAGAAGAAAAAACCGGCCCAGCCAAGGCGCTTCATCCACATCCACATGGGCTTGCGCTGGTTGTGAGGCACCGGGCACTTCAGTTCTTTATCTTTGGCTTGCTGTAAGGTATTCATCACCGTAAAAAACGTTCAATACTACGCTTTGTTTAGGTGAATTAAAAATAGTAACACATTCCTTAGTAAATACGACCAATTGCTGACACATGCTGCGTTTTTCAGGCTGCCGTGAATTAATAGCTACGGTGTTATTTTTCAACTTTCAAACTGCATGGTGTAGCTGCGCTCAAACGTTGAGCCCGCCTCCAGTTTAATCATGCCGGGCTTGGTACTAATGTCGCTGTGGCCTGTGGCATTATCGGCACGGCCGCACCACGGCTCGATGCACACAAAATTGGTGCAGTGCGCAGGCGACCAAATTCCCAAATAACTAAATCCCGACCACTGCATACCCACACGGTGTGGTGAATGCCGGTGAACCAGCTGTGCGCCTGTTATACCCTCCGCTTCCAGCACCAGTGCATCGTTTTTAAATACATCTGTACTCAGCTGTATGCACGATTGATTAAAGGCAGTTGTATCGGGCAAAAACAATCCGCCCGACAAATGCAATTGCCTAAGCGAACCGCTTGTTTGTATATGAAGGTCGTATTCATTCATGGCTCCGTGTACAAAGTTGAAACCCGGATGCGCCCCGATAGAAAAATACATTGGCTGCGTGCCGCTGTTTACTACCTGCCACGTGCACCCAACGCTTCGCTGATGCAACACGTACCTGATACGCAATGCAAATGCGTACGGATATAAAGTCAGCGTATGCTGGTTATGTTTAAGCTCAAATACAGCCAGGTCAGCTGTGTGTTCTATCAAGTCAAATGCGCAGTCGCGGGCAAAGCCATGCTGTGTCATGGCGAACGTATGGCCATTTACCCGCAATGCATCGTTTTTCAATTTGCCTACCACCGGAAATAAAACGGGAGCCGTGCGGCCCCACCACGTTTTATCGGCCTGCCACAGGTATTCAAAACCACTGTATGTGTCGCGTATGCTTTTTAGTTCGGCACCTGCCGGTGAAATTTGCACATCTAAATTTTCGTTGTGAAGCGCTATCATTGGGGCGAAGGTAAGAAATGGAAGCGAGAGGCTGAGAAGTGGCTTGTGAGGCGGGTTATTATCACCGAAGATTCAATAAGAATGACGCAAGATAGCGAGATGCGGGAGACTATTTCCGATTGATGTCGAAATAGAGGTTGGTGCCAAGCAAAAGTGTGGCGAGTGAAAAAAAGAAAAAAGTCTGATTAGCGGGTTAATTGCTCCAGCAATTGGGTTTTACTTTGTACTACCGAATCGAGGTGTTTAATTTTATCGTGTTCGGTGTTGATCAGCGAATCAAGTGCGTACACTTTATTTACTTCCTGGTTAAGCAACGAGTCGAGCGACTCTGATTTACTTTTCAGTTCATTCAACTTGCTTTCTACTTCGGTACTTAGATTGCCGCAGGAGGCCAGCAAAACTGTGGCCATGAGAATTGCTATAGAGCGAATGCTGTTTTTAGTGTTCATCGTATCTGGCTATTTTATGTCTGTGCAAACATAGGGCATAGCAGCGTGTGACGGTGTCATTCTTGTGTCTGATTTAACAGTGTATGCCACCTACTTTTTAACGACAAACATTTTCAGGTAAATTGGTTCAGCTATTGCAATAGCCATGTCTTTGTAGTTGAATACAAAGGATGTATCCGATAGTTTATCCAACTGAAGGCTCTCTTCCATGCTGTTGGCATCAGGCAATAATTTCAAGTATGTTTTACTGTTGCTTTCATTCACCTGATACCTGCGGTTCGAAATCCCTTTGTCACCGTCTATTACACAGGTACCATCGCTTCTGAAGGTATATTTGAATGCATCAACTGCCGTTTGCTCCAAAAAAACAGAATCATTTTTTACCCAATAACTCACAAATTTGGTAGAGCCCCAATTGCCCACCAGCCATGCAGGTGGAGCAGCAACAGCCGGTGTATTGCTTTCCTCTTTGGTGCAGCCTGCTATGGCAAAGGCTATAGCAGATAGCACCACACATACAGATACTAACTTTCTCATGCTATTCGTTTTTATCCATATCAAAATAAACGTATTTTCTATTTTTAAAAAAGTGTGTTACGAACGACTCACAGTTCCTAAGCCTCACCGCTTCTGCCCTATGCATAAAATGCAATTTTATTCGTTAATTAATAAACTTGCCTCAAATACCCTCTGTTGACCTATGCGTATATTTCTTTGCATACTTTTTACGGCCTACTGCATGGCGGTTAGCCCGCTTAAGGCGCAGTCCGATACCGACAAGCTAAAAAAGAAACTGAAGGCCCATTACCTAATGGGCGATCCGGTAAACGAAGACGGTGTATTCATAGCACGACTTAAAAAAACAAACTTGTGTGGAATGTACCAGTGCATAGACGGCAAAACCATTCAATGCCTGATCCCTCCCCTTTTCGACTCTATTGATTTTTTCCAATTTAACGGATTGGTTACCGGTGTGCGGCTAAATGGCAAGGTAGGTCTCTACCTATCAGCATGGACAAATGACTCAGCGTATTTGGCGGTACCCTGCCTGTACGATGCGTACAAACTGATACGGGTACATAAAAAAATGGATGACGGCTTTAGCGAGTACACCGCTGAAATGACATATGTGGCTGTAAAAAAGAACGGCCTGTGGGCCTGGATTGACTACACTACCGGAGAATTAAAAACCGAATTTAAGTACGACCTGACAAAAGAAAAAATGCCTTATCCCAAGTTTTGATTACCCCTATTGTCGCAGACAGCCTATCCCGCAAGGCGGGATGCCGTCCGTCACATCTATCGTTATGCAATCTAGATTTTCATCATTTCTATTCCATTTTAATACACGGACGCTACCCCGCATTGTGTTATAGGATTTCCGCGTGAACGGGAGGCGATTAAACATATTCTCACGCATTACAGATGAGCAAGAACGGGGAAGCCATTAGATTAAGTTGGTCTTTTTATGCGTGAGCGCTGAAGCTCAAATCTATGTTTACACGTATGCCCTACTCAAAATCTACTTCACGTACTCGTTTTTTATCGCGTCTTTCTTCAATGGCTATGCGCAGGGCTTCTTTTAGTTCTTTGCCGTTTTGTACGCCTTTTATGTGTAGCAAAGTATTGCTTTTGTCGGTAGTGTAAACAACCAGCGTAGACAAGCCAACCAATCTGAACCAGAATGGCTGTTCGTGCCTTACATCCTTTACACGGTAAAGTTCGAGTTCGTCAGTTGTTTTTGAAAGCACACCTTTGTGCTCAATAATTCGTTGGTTGGTAATTTCGTAAATGTGGTATTTGGTGTTTAAAAAGCGCCACAGTGCCATAAACAATCCCAGACCAAAAACCGCAGAAAGTGGAACACAAATGACGTAGTACCTAAAGTTGGTCCACTGCGATGCACTACCTGACCAGATTATTTTTTCTTCCATGTGGTGAATTTTTTCATTGCATGAGCAAACTATTCAATTGTTTCTTAACATGCATCTAAAGCATGGGTATTAGTGATAAAAATTCTACTTAAGCCGGATGTTATTTGGCAGGGCATGTATTAAAAACGCAGCCCCACGCACACTGTCACGTTAAGAGTTTCCAGGCTTTGCACAAAATTCCTCTTTTCTAAATCGCTTAGTTTGCGTTTATCCAACTTATCCAACGGTAAATTATCAATAAATGCAAATCCGGTTTGCGTAGAAGGTAGAAGCGGATCAGCTGGGCCTGTAATGGTGACGTCTACCTCCCTGAATTCGGCATACGCGTTAAAATAATCCACGTTGGCCATCACACACAGCCGTTCGCTAAGGTTGTATTTTAGTCCACCACCCAGCAGGTACGAGAATGCTCCGGTAGAACTGGTGTGAGTGAAGGTGTATCCACTGTCGTTGCTTATAGTTACCTTAGGCGAAGCTATTCTTGAATACCCCATCATAGCGCGTGTTTCGATGCTAAAGTTTTCAGTGATGGGAATACCAAAGGTCCATCCTACCAGCGCACTTCCACTTAACCACGAAGTGCTTTCCATCTTCCGGTTATCACCGGCTTGGGTTTTCAGTTCGTTTGCCAGTACATCTGTATTTGTTGCATTCATTTGTGTACGCACCAAACCGGTAATACCCAGTATCTTGGTAATTTTATAGGCATACGAAATATCCAGCGTAGCACCAAGCTTGGCTGCACCCGATAGGGGATTTTTTATATCGGTTGAACCAAAGTCGCCATACGGACTGGCTGCACCTACTGATATGGACAGGGTGCTGTTGGGTTGTGCGTATGAAGCAGAGGCCATCAAAAGGCCTGCAAGTAAATGAACTAAATACTTTTTCATGGTGATTGATGCATTGTAATCCATCAGCAACCTACCGCATTGAATGATAAAAAACAAGAGTCAGGAAAAATAATGTGTAAAAAATACACTTTTGGGGTAAAGGCATATCGTACGGAAGCGAATAATTCATGTGAAAGCCGTGCGAAAAATCAAAGTCGGATACCTACACCAAACCCAAGGTTAATCGTTTCAATTTTCTGACTGAATGTTTTAGTCGAGCTACTAAACATTCCGCCAACTGTAGCTTTAGTTTCCACATTTTTGAGCTTTCGGTCGGCTTCAAATAAAACAAATAACACACGTAACACGACAGCAAATAAGTCATGTTGAAGTAAAGTTAAGTCATGGCATTGTTTAGGCATAAAACTAAAAAAGCCCTGAATATTCAGGGCTTTCACGTTTTGTGCTGCGGAAGAGACTCGAACTCTTACACCTAACGGCACCACCCCCTCAAGATGGCGTGTCTACCAATTCCACCACCGCAGCGCGGTATTTTACAATGCGCTGAGTGGCGTGTCTACCATCCCGTCCCGATAGCTATCGGGAGCATCGGGACCACCACCGCAGCCTTTTGTTGCCAAAGTCTTATTTACTCTTCGTTACCTTGCCTTTTGTAGCACGTTTGCTGCGTGTACGGCCAAATGAACCATTTTTCAATTTACCTCTTTTTGAACGGATATCACCTTTTCCCATGATGTGTTGTATTTACTGTTGGGCAGCGAAAATAGCACTACGGTTGTTTATGCCCAAATATTTTAACTAAAAAAGCCCGACTCTAGTGAATCGGGCTTTTTCGGGTAGTATTAAGTTGGCGATTTAGTGCGCTACATTAAATCTGCCACTTTTTATGAGCTCGTTGCCTGCGGTGCGAATTTCATACAGATACATGCCTTTGTTGAATTGGCTTACATCTATATCGGTGCGGTTAGCTGAAGTGCGCAGGGATTGTACAACCTTGCCTGTTATATCAAACAAGTTAATGATTTTCTCTTTCTCGTAATCCAGGTCAATGTTCAGAACATTAACAGCCGGATTAGGATATACCTTTACGGTAGCAGCAGCTTTAGCAGCCTCTGATATGGAATTGAACAAATTGTATGCAGCTGCTGAGAAACTGTTAAATGTGGCATTTGTACCGTCAGCTGAGTACCATACGGCTAATCCTAAACCAATATTGCCCGAACCGCCACCGGTTACGTTGATAGTGTATTGCTGGGTAAATTGCTGCGAATCACCGGGTGCAATATTTACATTGGCAAGCGCTACAGGAGAAGTCTGATTGGTAAACGTAGTTCCGTTGAAACTGCCAAGACTAACAAATACTTTATTCGAACCGCTGATGGTTGCAGTATCGATGTTTCGAACCCAGAATTTAAAGGTAATCGGTTGACCCGCAGTAATGGTTGAACCGGATACCGGTTCAGTAATGCGAATGCGCACCTTGTTGGATTGTGCGTTTACTTGTAAAAAAGCAACAGCAAGAATAGCGAGTAGTAATTTTTTCATATTAATTGTGAATAATGCAATACAAGTTTAAGACAATTCTACCGAACATGCAAGTTTTGGCTATTTGGCGTGGTAGTGTGTGTACACTGTTTCGGCTTTTGCAGCACCAATAGCATCGGTTAAAGCGGTCAGGCTTGCTTCCTTTATTTTTTTGACTGATCCAAATGCGATGAGCAATTTTTTAAATGTGGCCTCTCCCACTCCGTTTATTTGCGTAAGCTCAGATGTAAGTGCACCTTTGCTTCGTCTGGCACGGTGGTGCGTTATTCCAAACCTATGGGCCTCATCACGTATATGCTGAATAACCTTTAAGGTCTCCGACTTTTTATCGATGTACAGCGGCAATTCGTCTTCGGGAAAATAGAGTTCTTCCAAACGTTTGGCAATGCCCAACACAGGTACACGTCCGTAAATGCCCAACTCTTTTAGGGTTTCAACCGCAGCGCTCAACTGGCCTTTGCCTCCGTCAATAATAATTAAGTCGGGCAATGAACCGTTTTCACTTAGCACACGGCTGTAGCGCCTGCCCACCACTTCGCGCATGGTATCGAAATCGTTGGGACCTTCCACCGTTTTTACATTAAAATGGCGATACTCTTTTTTACTCGGTTTGGTATCTTTAAACACTACACAAGCCGATACGGGATAGGCACCCTGAATGTTCGAATTATCAAAACACTCGATGTGGCGGGGCAGTGTTTTCAGTCGCAGGTCGGCTTGCATTTGAGTAAGTATGCGGTCGGTTTTCACCGATGGATCCAGCTGCTCGTATTGCTGCAATTTGTCTTTGCGGTAGTACATGGCATTTTTCATGGACAGGTCGAGCAATTTTTTCTTGTCTCCTGCCTTGGGCACAGTAAAGGTCAATTGGTCGTCTTGAAGCTGCAACTCGAACGGCACTATAATTTCCCGGCTTGTACTTCCGTATGTGTCGCGCACTTCGGCTATAGCCAGTTCCAGCAATTCGGCATCTGTTTCATCCAGCTTTTTGCGCAGCTCAAAAGTTTGAGTTTGTATAATAATGCCGTTGCTTACCTTCAGGTAATTGACAAATGCGAAGCGCTCATCGGTGGTTATGCTAAACACATCTACATCAGTTATAGAGGCATTCACGATGGTGGATTTGCTCTGGTATTTTTCCAGCATATCCAGCTTGCGCTTATAGTCGGCTGCCTGTTCAAATTTCAATTCAGCGGCTGCGTGCTGCATCTGCGTTTTCAAATGCTGTTTCACTTCGCTGAGGTGGCCTTTCAGAATGTTTCGTATTTGCTGCACCGACTGGTTGTAATCCGGTTCTGATTGTGCACCTGTGCAGGGCGCCTTGCAGTTTCCAATCTGAAATTCGAGGCAGGCTTTAAATTTTTTCTCTTCGATGTTGCGTGCGCTCAGGTGCAGGTTGCAGTTGCGTATAGGGTACAGCACTTTTATCAAATCGGTGAGGGTGTGCATCATACTTACTGATGCGTAAGGACCAAAATACTCCGAACCGTCCTTAACCGGTTTGCGGGTGGGAAATACCCTCGGAAAGCGTTCGTTTTTGATGCACAGATACGGATATGTTTTGTCGTCTTTGAGGTTGATGTTAAACCTCGGCTGAAATTTTTTGATGAGCGCATTTTCAAGCAGCAACGCATCTATTTCGGTATCTACCAGAGTAAATTGAATGTCGGCAATTTTACTCACCATCACCGCAGTTTTGCGGTTTTCGTAGTGGTTTTTTGAAAAGTAGGACTGCACCCGCTTGCGCAAGTTTTTGGCTTTGCCAATGTACATCAGGTTGCCATCGGCATCAAAATATTTGTAAATGCCGGGCTGTTGGGGCAGCGAAGTAAGTAAAGCAGAGAGTTTATCGGTATGCGAACCCATTATTGAACTAACGAACAATAAATCGGCTACGTTTCACACCCACGCTGTTTACGCGTTCGGCAACGTACACCCCCGGTACAAATTCCGACACACCGATGGTCAGGGTTTCTTGCAACATTTCATTCGTAAACGTGTAAACGAGTTTTCCTGATGCATCGTACACATTCAGTTTTTCGCCCGGCAGGCCGTGCATATTCACTGATACCGACTGCGAAGCCGGATTGGGGTACACCGAAAAAGGCACCTGCGTATCAATCACTTTAGCTATACCGGTATTTTGAAATACGTAAATGGTGTATTGCTCGTTGGTATCGACAGAAGCCTGCGGTATAGGAAAAATAAGCTGAACCTTGCCTACCGTGCGAATGATAAGTTTGATGGGATATACTCCGCCCGCTGTAGCCTGGCCGCTGATAAGCGCGCAGCCTGTTTGTCCGCCAAGCAGCATACAGGTGACAGGATTGCACTGAAACGTGATACCCGGAGGTAAGCCGATGGTTTGCACCAAACGCATGGAATCAATGACAAACTTTACCGGCAAACCGTTAAATACGACATTGGTATCGGCCGGTGCTTTCAGTTGCATCACTGTAGAATACGGTGCATCCAGGTAAGCCGGAGGCAACGTTGACGGAAGTATTCCCTGATTGCCGGGAAAATTGGCAAGGGGCGTACATGGCTGCGCAGCCAGTTGTATTGTGCAGCTTAATAAAATTAGTATTTTGGCAACTTTCATTTTCATAGGTGTAAAATTATGGAAGGCAATTTAAAGGATGTTATATAAACTTCAACTATTTATAGCGTTGTTTCTGTTTTCGCCCTGGGTGCATGCACAATATTTGCTAAACGGCACAGTATCCGATGAAAACAATGAACCGTTGCCCGGTGTAAGCATTGCCGTTAAAGGAACTTCAGCGGGCACAAGCACCGATGCCAACGGTCGGTTTGTGTTGCGCATAAAAGATAATCAGCCTGTGGTGCTGGTGTGCAGCTACGTGGGTTATGCCACACGCGAAGCAGCAGCCGATAAAACTACGGGCGAACTAAAAATAGTGCTGGCAGCCTCGCAGCGGCAACTTGACCAAGTGGTGATTTCGGCCGGCAAATACCAGCAGGAAGTAAAACGGCTGACGGTATCAACCGATGTAATAAAACCATACATCATTCAAAACAAGGCCACCATCAACATAGAGAATATATTGAATCAGTTGCCTTCGGTCAATGTAATTGATGGTCAGGTAAACATACGTGGCGGAAGTGGATGGAGCTACGGAGCAGGCTCACGTGTGATGATTACTCTGGACGATATGCCTTTTTTAAGCGGTGATGCCGGAAGTGCTCAGTGGAAATTTTTGCCCGTAGAAAACCTGGAACAGATTGAAGTCATAAAAGGAGCCTCGTCTGTGCTGTACGGCTCATCAGCCCTCAATGGAATTATCAATTTGCGTACAGCCGACCCTGGCAAAACTCCCAAAACAAGCGTGCAGCTGCAAAGCGGAATTTACGACCGACTGCCTCGCGACAGTTCACGCTGGAGTAAAACCACCCGCTGGCAATCGGCTTTCAATGCCTTTCATGCGCAGCGATTCGGCAGACTGGATGCTACGCTTATGCTCAATTACCTAAACGACCAAGGCTACCGACTAGGCGAAGACGACCAACGTCTTAGGGTTTCGCTGAAAACGAAATACCGAAATAAAAAAATTCCCGGACTGCACTACGGAATAAATGGCAGTCTGATGCAGCAAAACAGTACCAGTTTTTTGCTGTGGGAAAGTTTTACATTAGCCTACACTGCCCTCGACAGCAGCACAACACGAACCCGTGCACGACTTCTTAGCATTGATCCGCATGCCGATTACTACCGAAACGGATACAGGCACAAATTGCGCCTGAGGTATAACACCACCACCAATACTGTAGACGAAGCCACCCCCGGACAAAATCAGGACAACAGTTTCGCCACCACGTTTGGCGAGTATCAGGTGCAAAAGGAACTGGGCGCATCGAAGGGTATGATTATAGGCGGACTGATGTACACGCACACCGAAAGCAACTCGCCCCTGTATAATGGCACGCATACATTGCAAAACATAGCGCCTTACCTGCAACTCGATTTTCGTATAAAACAACTCAGCCTATCGCTGGGTGCCCGCCACGAGTATTTTGAAATGAATGGCAAAGCCAACCGCGCTACTATTTTCAGAACCGGATTGAATTACGGACTTACCCGCTCAACATTTGTACGTGCTTCATGGGG
>JBKCPL010000013.1:0-2567 GCA_046309355.1 Bacteroidota bacterium | reverse complement strand
TTTTATAGGTTTACATAAAATTGCTACATGACCATTTACGAATCACTCACCTCCTCCCTCACATCTCCTATGGTGTTGTCTTTCGTTTTGGGTGTTTTTGCCACGCTTATTCGTAGCGACCTGAAATTTCCTGATGGCATGTATCTTGGTCTTACAATTTACCTGCTGTTTGCTATTGGACTTAAAGGAGGCATGAAATTGTCACAAACCGACCTCAGCGAATTTATTAGACCGCTAACCGGAGCTGTGGTTATGTGTATTTTAATTCCCGTATGGTCATTTTTGGCATTGCATAAGCTCGCTAAGTTTGATGCCATCAATTCGGCTGCACTTTCTGCTCATTTCGGTTCAGTTTCCGTAGTTACATTCAGCCAGTGTCTCACTTACCTCGAATCACTCAATTACAGTTTCGAAGGTTTTATGCCGGCTCTTCTGGCTATAATGGAAGTGCCTGCAGTACTGGTAGCCTTATACATAGCCAGTAAATACACCACCACTGATAAAGAAAGCAATAAACAGGTATTGCATGAATTACTTACAGGCAAAAGTATATTGCTGTTGCTTGGTGGTATTGCCATAGGCATAATCAGCGGTAAAAAAGGATTTGAACATGTAGCTCCACTGTTCGATTATCCGTTTAAAGGTATAGTGTGTTTATTCTTGCTGGAGGTGGGTCTGGTAGCCGGCCGAAGATTGGGCGATTTAAAAAAAGCGGGTCTAAAACTTTTGGTTATGAGTTTGGCTATACCTGTTTTAAATGCCTTTGCTGCTGCTTGGGTAGCTCATCTATGCGGTTTATCACAAGGTGGTGCGGTTATATTCAGCGTATTGTGTGCCAGTGCATCCTATATTGCAGCACCTGCAGCTGTTCGTATCGCGCTTCCTGAAGCGAATCCGGGTTATTACCTTACCGCATCTCTGGCTATCACATTTCCGTTTAATGTTACGCTGGGTATTCCGCTGTACATGCAGTTTGTAGAATTTATGTATAAATAACGAATGATGAATTTACTTCCCGTAAAACTCGTAACAATTGTCGCACTGGACTCGCTGAGCGAGCGCATTGTAAATGATATTAAAGTATGTGGCAGCAAAGGATACACCATATCAGCTGTAGAAGGTGAAGGTATGGAGGGCAAACACTTTACCGACTGGGAAGGAAGGAATGTGCGTATTGATACACTGGTAAAAGAAGATGTTGCCATCCGGATAATGCAGGTGTTGGCCGAAAAGTATTTTGAAAAATACAGTGTTATTGCATTTGTAACCGATGCACAGGTGATGAGAAAAGACCGTTTTTAGTGCCTGTATCGGTAAGCTCTTAAGGCTTTTGACCGAATGGCTGTATACGTCACTACAATCAATGTGATACCTCCGCCTGCTACAACAGAAGGAACAGTGCCCAGCAGACGAGCTGCCAGGCCAGATTCGAATGCCCCGATTTCATTAGACGACCCAATAAACATAGAATTTACAGCTGATACACGACCGCGCATATGATCTGGCGTTTCCAGTTGAAGAATATTGCCACGAATCACTACACTCACACTGTCAAATGCACCATAAAGAACCAGTATTGCCAATGAGAAGTAAAACGATTCAGATAATCCGAATGCAACAATACTTACACCAAATGCAGCAACGCACCAAAGTAAGCTACGGCCAGGTGACTGTATAGGTTTCATAACTGAAAGGGCAATCATAGTTATGCTTGCTCCCAGCGAAGGTGCTGCACGTAGCATTCCCAAACCTTCCGCTCCTACTTTCAGAATTTCATCGGCAAATATGGGCAGTAATGCGACTGCACCGCCAAAAAGTACAGCAAACAAATCAAGAGAAAGTGCTCCCAGTATCACCTTATTCGACCAAACGTATTGAATTCCTTCACGCAAGCGTATCCAAACAGGCTCGTTCGTATCGTGCAGAGGGACCGGCTTGGGCTTTATAAGCAATACCAACACCAGAGCGATAGATGTAAATACCAATACCACATAAAATGCCGCTGTAATTCCAGTGAGTGCCAGAAGCCAGCCTCCTAAGGCAGGCCCTATAATGGCAGCTATTTGCCACATTGTGCTGTTCAGCGTAGATGCCGTAGTGAGGTGTTCACGCTTTACTAACTGCGCTAAAAAAGCAAATCCTGTGGGTGCGTAAAAACCTCGTGCAAAGCCGCTGATGAAAATCCATACATACATCATCCGTATGCTCCATGTTGCACCCAATCCTAAAACAGCTAAATCACTGCTGAAAAGGGCTAAACCGGATGAGCAAACCAACAATACGATGAGAGAACGAAAAAGAATCATACGTTTACTGCGAATATCGGCTATATGTCCTGCATATAAGGCCACCGACAATGCCGGTATAGCTTCGGCAAGGCCAATAAATCCAAGGGCAAGAGGGTCGCGCATGAGCTCGTACACATGCCATCCTACAATAATGGATTGTATTTGCAATGCGCATGTTAGAAAAAAACGAGTACTGATGAAGTATACAAATTCGCGGTTGCTGAACAGTTCCCATTTTTCACTACGCGATGCCATACCTTTTGCTGCTTAACGGTTTAA
>JBKCPL010000012.1:0-11652 GCA_046309355.1 Bacteroidota bacterium | reverse complement strand
TCATAACCGGCATCGGCATGGCGAATTACACCCATGGCCGGGTCGTTGTGCAATACACGTTTTAATCTGCGCGCTGCATCTTCGGTTCCATCGGCCACTATAACCATACCGGCATGTATGCTGTATCCCATACCTACTCCTCCACCATGGTGTAACGAAACCCAACTGGCACCTCCGGCTGTGTTAATCAACGCATTTAATATAGGCCAGTCGGCAATGGCATCGCTACCGTCTTTCATGGCTTCGGTTTCGCGATTCGGGCTGGCTACTGATCCCGTATCTAAATGATCGCGACCAATTACAATCGGGCCTTTCACTTTACCGGTTCTTACCAATTCATTAAATGCTAATGCAGCTTTTTCACGGTCACCTTGCCCTATCCAGCAAATGCGTGCCGGCAAACCCTGAAACGCTATGCGTTCTCTGGCCATATCCAGCCAGCGGTGCAGTGATGTGTTTTCAGGAAACAGTTCCTTCATCACTTGGTCGGTTACATATATATCATTGGGGTCGCCACTTAGTGCTACCCAGCGAAATGGCCCTTTGCCTTCGCAAAATAACGGACGGATATAAGCCGGAACAAATCCCGGAAAGGCAAATGCATTTTCAACGTGGCGTTTATCTTTGGCTTGTCCGCGCAGGTTGTTTCCATAATCAAATACGACAGCTCCTTTTTGCTGCATTTCTATCATCAACTTTACATGATGCGCCATCGTGTCCAATGATTTCTCTACATATTTTACGGGTTCGGTTTTACGCATGCGGTCGGCTACTTCTTCTGCAATTCCTTCCGGGTAATACCCGTTCAAGGGGTCGTGTGCCGAAGTTTGGTCGGTTAATAAATCAGGAACAATGTTTCTTTCTTTCAACCGCTCCAGCAAATCAATAATATTGCATACCACACCAATGGAAAGCCTCATGCCTTCTGCTTTAGCTTTCAGCGCCATATCAATCGCCTGATCAATATCGCGACTCATCACATCGAGGTAACGTGTTTCAATTCGTTTTTTGATACGCCATTCTACCACTTCGGCAGCCAGACACACGCCATCGCACATGGTTACGGCCAGTGGCTGTGCGCCACCCATTCCGCCTAAACCTGCAGTAACGGTTAACGTTCCTTTTAGCGTGCCATTAAAATGCTGACGCGCAGCTTCGGCAAATGTTTCGTACGTGCCTTGCACAATGCCTTGCGAGCCGATGTATATCCAGCTTCCGGCTGTCATTTGCCCGTACATGATTAAGCCCTTTTTGTCCAGTTCGTGAAATGTTTCCCAATTGGCCCAGTTAGGTACTAGCATCGAGTTGGAAATGATAACACGCGGAGCGTCTTTGTGGGTGGGCAAAATTCCTACAGGCTTGCCGCTTTGTATCAGCAGGGTTTCGTCTTCTTCCAGGTCCTGCAGGGCTTTCACTATTAAATCAAAGCTTTCCCAGTTTCGGGCAGCTTTACCAATACCTCCATAAACCACTAAATCCTGAGGTTTTTCTGCCACATCGGGATCGAGGTTGTTGTACAACATGCGCAATGCGGCTTCTTGTATCCAGCCTTTGCAGCTAAGTGTATTGCCGGTTGCGGCATGTAATTCTCTTCTAGTGCTCATACCTATTCAACTTATGAGCCGCGAAAATAGTTTTTCTGCGTGCAAATTTCACTACAGGTTGAAGCGATAGCCAATCCCAGCCTGAAAGAGCGGAAAACGGATAATTGTACCGCTCACGTTGCTCCAGTTGGTAAGGTCTGCTAAGTACCCACCCTGTATAAACAATCCATTTTTGAGTTCATACCCTACTCTCACCTGAAAATTAAAATGGGTACGTTTCAGCTCACCGGCATTATTGCCAAATTTTATATCATCTTCTTTTTCAGCACCGCTGGCATCATGCGAGTGAGCAGTTCCGGTAAGTGCAAAACCCATAGCCGGACCAGCGGAAACAAAGAATCCTGATTTGCGGATGGTAGCCATCAACGGCACATCCAGTGTGTAAATCCCCAAATCATCGTGATGATCTTTGTGCTCAATACGTGTACCTCTTCCGTTAAACTGCAAACCACTTTGCAGGCTGAAGAATTCGCTGAATGCATATTCAGCCGCCATACCCGCGTGAATGGTAGGCAAAATAGCAGTCGTGTTTAGTTTTGGATTCTCTGTATACAACCCTCCGTTAAAGCCGGCATATACTCCTAAACTGAATTGTGCATTCGTACTAGACACACAACTGGTAACGATAATTAATGCGATTAACTTTTTCATTTTTTTATAATTTGGTTTTCAAAAATGCAACATTGTTGCAAATAAATTAATATAACACGTGTAATTTTACATTAAAATAACGGGTAATGTAATATCTACATCACTATGGCCCTTATCAGGTGAGTCGCTTGGACCTTTAATAACCGGCTTGTGCATGAGCTTGAACCGTACGGATGTGTTTGCTGCTGAATTTCCGGTAACCCAAATACTGTTCAAGCCTAGGGGGAAACCGGCAGCATCTTTATCCGTTCGGGTAATGGCAACTATAGCAGAGGAAGGCAATATAAATAGCTCGTGCGCAGTGCCTTGTTCCACAATGGTAGGTGTAACATCCGAAACCGGATTTTTTGTTTTGTTGAGAAACCGAATAGTTAATACGTAAGTGGATACTGTATCTAGTTGTATCGTGTCCATTTTTACCGGTGGGTTGCCACCATCGCCATCGGGATCATCGTAATAAAAAGTGTCAGTGGGTACACCATTTTTCGAAAACACGAATTCGAGTGTCGTAATGGCTTCGTGTTCGTTTTCGTTATTGGCATTCTCGGTGTCTTCGCAGGCAAATAAACTCATGGCCATGAGCAAAAGCAGCAGTGTATTGGTTTTCATTTCTTTAAAAAGTATAACTTAGTTTAACATACATATTTCGTCCGGGCTCATCATTGAAATAACGGAAACGGTTCAGATACTCTCGATAACGTAAGTTCATGGCATTATTTACACCCCATTGAACCATCCATGTTTTAATATGCGTTACTACAGACATATTCAGCAAATGATATTCATCGGGAGGCAGGGCATAATCGGTATTGTATACCGGCAGGCGCTGTTGCCGAAATACGCTGTGAACGGCAATAGTCAATTGTGTAGCACGAAACGCATGGTAATCGGGTAATTGCAGTCGAACTTCATGGGTCATTCTGTTTCCGGGCATTTGTGTTAACCACGTTTGCCTGCTGATATCGTAGGCATATACCACTGAAATCATAGATTGTAACTGCATAAACCGAATAGGCCTGAGGATGAAACGCAAATCGTAACCCGATAGGTTGGCTGTGGTTTGCACAAACTTAAATGTAGGATACGCACCTCGTATGGTGAGCGTTGCCGGAGTATCGGGCACCAGGTTGATAAAGCCATCAAAAAATTGATTATAGAAATAGGCATCCATCAGCACTAAACTATCTAGCCAGTTTGTAGTGAACCGAACACCTGCTTTGTATCCTATTTCGTTGCGTAACTGCGGATTTCCTATTTCAAAACTGCTGGTTCCGTGATGCAATCCATTTACATACAATTCGTTTATGCTGGGTGGTCTCCATGCGATGCCGGAATTTAACGAATATTGAAATGCCTTGTTGATAGTGCGCTGGTAGTTGATTGTTCCGCTAAAATTGCTCCAGTTACGTTCATCAGAAGTTTTTATGTTGCTATTATTTCTGAACGTAGTGAGGTTTCTATAATCATAACGCACACCCAGTTCTAAGTCGTTTTTATGTTGATGATAACGTGCGAGATAATAACCGGCTGCGTTCACACTGCGGTAATTGGGTACAAAAAAACGACTGCCATCCCAAACTTGCTCCTGTAGCGTATGGGAGGTGCCATACGTATGCATCCAGTTAGCGTGTTTGTGTTCGTACCACACATCGGCTTGAGCGGTACTTAATACCAGATCCAGTTCGGGGCGCTGTGTGATCATGGCCAAATCAAATTCTTTGCGGTGATTGCGTTGATAGCTGAATTGTGTGTGCAGTATATGTCGTGAGTCTTTGTAATACACGTGTTTTATTTTACCAGTCAAGTGCATCAACTCCTGACGCGGTCTATCGATGGAATAGCTGAATTCATCACGGTTAAACAACGGTGACTGCCGTTGAATGGCAGCCGTTAGGTCAGTTATATTTCCTACCTGACTTCCTAAAAATATACCAAGCGTACTCGTATACACACTGGCATAAGCATCTATTCGGTAATTGGGTTTGCGCCAGCCTACAGTTGCACTTCCGTTCCACTCCCGTATGCCTGAGTTCCATAAAAAATACGCTGGTGTACGCACATTGCCACCCGTTTTATGACTTACTTGCAAACGCCAGCTTAATGCAGGTATGCTCTTTAAATTTTTCTCTACGAGTGTATTCACAAAACCCATTCGGTTATTCTGAAAATATCCGGTTTGAATTTCACCCGCCAGCTTTCCATTTACAGGTAAGGCTTTGGGCTCTATCACGATTGCACCGGCCAGTGCATCACTTCCGTAGCGCAACGCACCGGCACCTTTTATAACCGTAATCTGATGTGCGGTAAAGGGATCAATTTCAGGGGCATGATCATTTCCCCACTGTTGCGACTCCAGTTTTACTCCATTTGAAATGAGCTGAAGGCGATTGCCATGCAACCCGTTAATAACAGGCTTGACAATAGTATTGCCGGTTTGTAGCATACTTATTCCCGATACCGACTGTAGGTGTTCTGCCAACGACAAACCGCTTTTCATCCGCAACTCATCAGCTGTAATCTGCTGACTGATTGCTGCAGGTTTAGTATCGTATTTTTCAACAATGCGCACTTCAGACAATTCATTTACTGTATGTGGCAGTACACTATTCAGTACGGTGTTCTGAGTCACTTTTACTTTGTAAAACATAGGAGTGCAGGAGAAATGAGAAATGACTAATACGTAATCTCCGGCACACAAACCGGTGAGTACATATTTACCGGTCGAATCGGCCGTAATACGCTTGTTTTTGCCCTGCAACTCAACAGTTGCATACCCTAAAGGTTCACGCGTATCGGCATCGGAAATAATACCACTGAGAACCAGCGTACAAGTTGGCTGAGCTGCAACCGACTGCAAGCCCAAGAGACACAAAGCAAGTGAAATGTAGTTGAACACTATTTGCTGCACTGACGACACAATCCATTAACGGTAAATGCATACTGCATGGCCTTATAACCACGCGGCAAACTAATTTTAGGAATGTCGGTTTCTTCTAGACAAAGAGTTTGATTGCATTCGGTGCAGTTAAAATGCACATGATGATCTTGATGACGGTGCGTATTGCAACCTTCCACGCACAAGGCATACTTGGCATTGCCTTCATGATCGGTCATTTTATGGATGATACCTTTCTGCTCAAAGTTTTTTAATATCCTGTACAGCGTAATACGATCAGCCAACTCTTTGGTAGCAGCTTCCAGCTGCGTGTAGCTTACTGCATATTTACTCCCATCCAGTATTTGTAATACTTTTACCCGGGCAGGTGTTTTCTTCAACTCATGACTGTGCAGTGTGGCAATGATGTACTCTTCTTTCTTCATGTATTACGGATTTGGGCAGCAAAGATGGATAAAAATTAATTTATTGCAAATGCAATAATGTTGCAACATAGGTACTCCTGCCGTATTTGTAGGGTAGCCAATAGACAAGCTCATTACTTTTTAATACCTTTGCGCCACTTAGAAGAATATATGACAATTACATCCATGAAATACGACATTACCATTATTGGTTCGGGACCCGGAGGCTACGTAGCGGCTATCCGTTCAGCACAGCTGGGTTTAAAAGTAGCCTTAATTGAAAAATACGAAACACTTGGGGGAACCTGCCTCAATGTTGGCTGTATACCGTCTAAAGCCATGCTCGATTCATCTGAGCATTACCACAACGCAGTTCATCATTTCACTACTCACGGTATAGATATTAAAGGCGAAGTACAGGTGAACCTGAAACAAATGATTGAACGTAAAAACGGTGTAGTGAAGCAAACCTGCGAGGGTATCGAATTTCTAATGAAGAAAAATAAAATTGATGTGTACCGTGGTGTGGGTTCATTTATTACTAAAAACCAAATTAAAATAAGCGGAAAACAGGAACAGGTAATTGAGACCGAAAAGGTAATTATTGCTACCGGATCAAAACCGGCATCGTTGCCCGGAATTGAACTAGATAAAAAGCGAGTCATTACCTCAACCGAGGCACTGAATATGACAGAAATTCCCTCACACCTCATCATCATTGGCGGGGGAGTTATTGGGCTAGAGCTGGGTTCGGTGTATGCACGTCTGGGAGCAAAAGTAAGTGTCATCGAATATACCTCGAGCATCATACCCACCATGGATGGCGCTTTAGGAAAAGAATTGCAACGTGTATTACGCAAACAGGGATTTGAATTTCATTTTAACCATAAAGTAAAATCGGCTAAAACCAAAGGCAAAACGGTAACGGTAGTGGCAGATAATGAGAAGGGAGAAGAAGTAACCTTTACAGGCGACTATTGCCTGGTATCGGTTGGACGAAAAGCATATACGGATGGATTAAATCTGGAAGCTATCGGGTTAAAAACGGATGAGCGCGGACGCATAGAAACCGATGCTCATCTGGAAACTGCGGTAAAAGGCATTTATGCTGTTGGCGATGTGGTGAAAGGAGCCATGCTGGCCCACAAGGCCGAAGAAGAAGGCGTATTTGTGGCTGAAACCATAGCCGGACAAAAGCCGCATATCAACTACAACCTTATTCCGGGTGTGGTATATACGTGGCCTGAAGTAGCAGGCGTGGGGCATACCGAAGAAGAACTGAAAAAAGCCGGTAGAAAATACAAAACGGGTTCTTTCCCCATGCGCGCCTTGGGCCGTGCTCGTGCCAGTATGGATATAGACGGCTTTGTAAAAATACTGGCCGATGCAGACACAGATGAAGTATTGGGGGTACACATGATTGGGCCACGCGTAGCCGACTTAATAGCCGAAGCAGTAACCGCTATGGAGTTTCGTGCCAGTGCAGAAGATATCAGCCGCATGAGCCACGCTCACCCAACCTATGCCGAAGCGGTGAAAGAAGCTGCATTAGCCGCTACCGCCAACCGCGCGTTGCATAGCTGAGGGGAAGACTGGAGATTTGAGATTTGAGATGTGAGAAATGAGAAGTGGGATTTGAGATTGCTTCTCGTGTCTCGCACTCTCTCGCTTCACGCATTCTCGCACTCTCGCTTCTCTATACCCACAATGCCCAACTCACAAACCCGCAATACCCAACTCGCAAACCCTTAATATTAAACCCGCAATAACAAATCCTCAAACCCGCAACACACAACTCACAAACCCGCAATAATAAACCCGCAATAATAAACCCACAATACCCTAAGGTTTCGCTTCTGATTTTTTACTTGAGCAGCACGATTTTTTGGTTTTGCCTTCGCACGATTTTTTCTCTTCAGCACTGCACTCTTTTTTATCCGTACCGGTTGTTTTTTCTTCAGCTACCTGTTCAACAGCCACAGCTGGTTTTGCATCGCTTGTGTTGGCAACCGGGGCAGCTATCTGTGCTTTGGCCGGTGCAGTTTTAGCAGATGAGTTGTTTTTAGCAGGAGCCTGTGCGTATGCACAAAGGGCTGAAGCAGCCACAGCAGTTAAGGTGATAATAAACTTTTTCATGTGTTTGTATTATTAGTTAGTGAAAGTGAACAACGAATATAACGATT
This sequence comes from Bacteroidota bacterium, assembly GCA_046309355.1. GTDB lineage: Bacteria > Bacteroidota > Bacteroidia > UKL13-3 > UKL13-3 > CAYSBE01. The sequence continues at coordinate 3,914 of JBKCPL010000012.1, read as the reverse complement.
GAAGGGATTACTTTCTTATCGGATTAGTATGTGGTTAAAAAATTACAATTCGGCCAGTACGGTTTCACCGCCTTTTACCTTTTGGTTTAAGCTAACCTTTACTTTAGCATCCAATGGCAGCAGCAAATCAACGCGCGAGCCAAATTTTATAAATCCCATTTCGGCTGTTTGACTTACCGCTTGTCCTTCTTTTACATACCACACAATGCGCTTGGCTAGTGCACCGGCAATTTGCTTAAACAGCACCTGTTTTTTTGAAGGCGTTTCAATAACTACACATGTACGTTCGTTTTCGGTAGATGATTTAGGGTGCCAGGCCACCAGGTATTTGCCGGGGTGGTATTTAAAGTAACGCACAATTCCGCTTATCGGGTTGCGGTTAACGTGCACATTAAACGGGCTCATAAATACAGAAATTTGCAAGCGCTTATCCGGAAAAAATTCGTCAGCTTCTACTTCTTCAATAACCACTACTTTTCCATCTGCGGGCGACACCACCAGGTTTTCGCCAAGTGTAGGTGTGATAGCCGGATTGCGGAAAAACTGAAGAATAATTATCAGAAAAACGAGGGATATGCCGAGCAAGATATTTTGTACGGCAATAGCATCGGGTAGTAGCCAGGTGATAAGTGCATTGAGCGCAAAAAGCGAAATCAGTGTAATGAATATAGTTGCTTTTCCTTCTTTGTGTAACATGATCTATTAGGTTTAAATGAACTTCGAATATATAAAAATCCCTCTGCTGAACAGGGCAGAGGGATTGAGTAGGGTATTCAAATCGGATTATAACCCGAATTTGCCACGCATGCTTTCTACTTCAGCCACACGTTGTATGGCCACCACATAGGCGGCAATGCGCATAGGAATATTGTATTTTTGAGCAGCCTGATACACGCCTTCAAATGCCGTTTTCATTACACGGTCGGCCCTGCGGTATACGCGTTCTTCGGTCCAGTAATACCCCAAACGGTTTTGTACCCACTCGAAGTAGCTCACGGTAACGCCACCTGCATTGGCTAAAATATCGGGCACTACCAGCACACCTTTTTTATTCAGTATATCATCAGCACTAGCCGATGTTGGTCCGTTGGCGCCTTCTACTATAAGTTTGGCTTTGATGCGGTCGGCATTTTCTTCAGTAATCTGGTCTTCCATAGCAGCCGGTACCAGCACGGTAACATCCAGTTCCAGCAATTCGGCATTGCTTATTTTTTTGCCGTTGGCAAAACCGGCTAGCGTGCCGTTGTTTCCATCGCGGAATTTTATGGCTGCTTCCACGTCTATTCCATCGGGGTTATAATAAGCACCACTCACATCCGATATGGCTACAATTTTTAGTCCTTGCATAGCCAGCAATTTAGCCGATATAGAACCTACGTTTCCAAAACCCTGCACAGCACAGGTGGTACCTACAGGCGAAATTCCCATTTTAGCCAAAGCCGCACGGGTAGATACCATCACACCACGGCCGGTAGCTTCTACACGACCCAGCGAACCGCCCAACACAATAGGTTTTCCGGTAACCACGGCAGGCGAAGAGTGTCCTACCAGTTTTGAATACTCGTCCATAAGCCAGGCCATTTCTTGTGGGCCTGTTCCCATGTCGGGTGCGGGAATATCTTTATCGGGGCCGAATACATCCACCATCATATCGGTGTATGAACGGGTGAGTCGCTCCAGTTCTCCTTTGCTCATAGAGCGGGGGTCGCATTTAATACCGCCTTTGCCACCACCATAAGGAATGCCTACTACCGCACATTTCCAAGTCATCCAGGCAGCCAGGGCTTTTACTTCATCCAGGTGTACATCCATGGAGTAGCGAATGCCGCCTTTGGAAGGGCCAAGGTTAGCATTGTGCACCACACGAAATCCTTCAAATACTTTTACCTTACCATCATCCATGGTAACCGGTATATTAACTATCACCGCTTTTTGCGGAGCAATAAGTACGTTGTAATCGCTTTCATCCAGACCTAAAATTTTAGCTGCGATGTCGAAGCGTTTTTTCATTGACTCGAACGGGTTTTCCGCGTTGTGTTTAATTACATTATCTCCTGGCATATGTATTTATTAAATAGTGGGGGCAAATGTAGGAAAAGGGCTTATTTATTCAAATGCTTGGCGATTAAACCGAGGCCATAGTGAAGCGAACCAGATTTTTAAATTGCTGAATACGGTCGTTCATTTCACGTTCATTCAGATTCATGAGACGTTCGGTACCGAATTTCTCAACGCAGAAGGAGGCCATAGCCGAACCGTAGATGATAGCATTTTTCATGTTTTCAAATGAAATATCGCCTGTTTTGGCCAGGTAACCGATGAAACCACCTGCAAACGTATCACCGGCACCCGTTGGGTCAAATACTTCCTCGAGGGGCAGGGCAGGGGCAAAGAATACTTCCGGGCCGTGGAAGAGGAGTGCACCGTTTTCTCCTTTTTTAATGATGAGGTAACGGGGGCCCATAGCTTGTATTTTAGCAGCCGCTTTTACCAGCGAGTATTCGCCTGAAAGCTGACGCGCTTCTTCATCGTTTATGGTCAGCACATCTACTTGTTTAAGCGTAGCTTTCAGGTCATCCAGTGCAATTTCCATCCAAAAGTTCATGGTATCCATAACTACCAGTTTCGGGCGTTTGGCAAGTCGGCTAAGCACCGTCATTTGCACCTGCGGGCTCAGGTTGCCCAGCATCAGGTATTCGCAATCCTGATACGAATCGGGAATAATGGGGTCGAAGTTGCCCAGCACATTCAGTTCAGTAACCAGCGTATCGCGCGAGTTCATATCGGTGTGGTACTTACCCGACCAGAAGAACGATTTTTCACCTTGTTTAATTTGCAGTCCTTCGGTGTTTACACCTTTGTGTTGAAGGGTTTGAATAAAGTCGGTGGGAAAATCATCGCCAACTACGGCAACCAGTTTGGCCTGTGTAGTAAAATAGGTAGAGGCTAATGCAATATAAGAGGCGGCACCGCCAATAATTTTATCTGTTTTTCCGAAGGGGGTTTCAATGGCATCAAATGCTACGCTGCCAACAATTACTAAACTCATGGTATGTGATTATCTATAAAAAAATTTGCGGGCAAATATTGCGTAATTAATTATCAAAACCTATACTTGCATCCCTTTTTAGAGGAAACTCCTAGGTAGCTCATCCCGATAGCTATCGGGAGGTTAGAGCACATGAGGCTTATTTCCGATAAGAAGAAACCAACATATTCCTCGGTAGCTCAGCTGGTTAGAGCACATGACTGTTAATCATGGGGTCGCTGGTTCGAGCCCAGCCCGGGGAGCTTAAAAATAAAGGGTTTAGACCACGTCCGGTTTAAACCCTTTTTTTATTTGCATACAAATTGCATACAAAGTGTTTTTTTACTGCTTACTCAAGTCTCACCCTCATCCAGACAGTTTCTGCACAAAAAACTTTCACATTCTTCCTCTCGACATTTTATTCATTATACACTTTGTGTAATATAATAGTAAAGACCGGTTTGTATTAAACAGAGAATCTCACCAGCTCTTTTTTCTCGACAAGCCTTTTGCATAAATAACATTTGCATAATCCGTACCTAAATCGTTTAACGGCATCATTGTAAAATAACGTACTTTATCGTTCATTTCTAATTTAACATGATAATATGTTTCGTCAGAATCTTTCATCAACATTGTTTTTGAAGGCTTACCTGTATTTGGATCCAAAAGATATTTATCAAAAGTTAGCCTGAATGATTTCACTCCATCAACTGATTCACCTTCTACAAATATTATCTTAAGAATTCTATCATATTTAATTGAACAATTTTTCATTACAGGCTTTTCGCTTTGATAATCATTAGATATTTGAGTAGTTTTTAAATACAAAACTTTGGCATAATAAGTCTCGATATCTTTGTTCTGGGATTTGGAGCTATAAGTG
>JBKCPL010000011.1:0-2116 GCA_046309355.1 Bacteroidota bacterium | reverse complement strand
AGAAGTTACGCTCGATCTGGCGAAGCAAATACTCAAGAACTTTGTTAAAAACTCAACACGCGAAATTTCAATCGAATTTATTCAAAAACTGGTATGCGATTACTTCACTATTCCGGTTGAACTGGTGAAATCAAAAACCCGTAAGCGTGAAATTGTACAGGCACGTCAGATATCAATGTTCTACGCAAAAGATTTGACTAAATCATCTTTGAAAACGATAGGTATGCATTTTGGTGGCCGTGATCACTCAACAGTGATTCATGCTTGCCAAACGGTGAATGACTTGATGGAAACAGATAAAAAATTCAAAGCCGATATTGAAGAAATAGGCAAGCGAATAAAAATTAACTTGGTATAAAAAGATCCCGATGCACAGCATCGGGATTTTTTTTATCGCTTCGCTACAAAGTCAGTACAAAAAGCCAAAAAGCCATAACGGTATTTTAGTATCAAAACCATACTCCAGCATATCGGCTGCGATGTAACTGTTTTTAACAGATTTGATTTGCTTTTTGCTTTTGCTCTTTCCTCCAACTTCAAACGTATACTTACCATTAACCAGAAAATCACCTTGCGGACTGTAATGTACTTTGCATGCATTATTCACCTGATTATAAAAGAAAGTTTCTCGCTCATTGCCTTTGTTCAATGCTACACTGCCAATAGCATGCAGTAAGTTAGGATGATGCAGATACACCTTTTCAGGCTTGGCTAGCAATGCATCGCTGCCGGCTTTGCTTCGCAATAGGTTCAACAATTTCGATTCCTCCAGGTAATTCAGGTACAGCATCACCGTATTTCGCGATACTTCAATATCAGCTGCCAGTTGTGATACATTAGGCTGAAAGGGCACCGACTGAGACAACACATATAACAACTTCTTCAGTTTGTGTATGTACTTTACCTCTACATGCCGTAAGTAGGGAAGGTCTACCTCAAGCGTAAGATGAATAGTATTTAACAACTTGCGGTGGTAGGTGCTTGTGCTTTCTAGGTAGTACGGATAGTAGCCATGCTTCAGGTAACTGTCGAAATAAGAAAGTGGCTTTACGTTTGCCACAATTTCTTTGCATATTTCCAGGTGATTTTTCACCAGTTCCTCCATGGTAATCTTCTCAAATTGCATACCGGTTTCAATATTCAGGTATTCTCTGAATGAAAGGCCTTCCATAGTGTATACCACAGCTCTGCGACTCAAATCAGCGTTACCGCTCTGTATATGCAAAACAGATGATCCGGTAAACACAACTTTAAGTTTCTTGTACCGGTCGTATATGTTCTTTAGCTCCTGCGACCAGTTTTCGTATTTATGTATTTCGTCCAGAAATAAATGCGTACCTCCTTTTTTTACCCACTCATCGGCCATCTGCAGTAAACCGGTTTCACTGAAATAAAAATCATCCATGCTGGCATACAAGGCATGAGGTGTGTTTTTCAGCTGCTCTTTGATATGCGTTAGCAGGTACGTGGTTTTTCCTACACCCCGCGCACCGGTTACTCCAATAAGTCGGTCGTTCCAGTCAATGTTCAGCGTTCTGCGAAATCTGATATCCAACTGGCTCATTTGCCGCTGGTGCGCTTCTATTAGTGAGTCCATGAGTTAGCAGGTAGTTTAGCTCACAAAAATACACCAATATTCTGAATATGCAATGTGCAAATAGCAAATAATGCATTAAATTGTAATCTTGACATTGCAAAAATTACATAAATATGTTGTATGTATTTAGCATCTATGAGCTAAATCCTTTGTCTATTCTCTGTGTCAGTTGAACAGGGAGTTTCGACCGAAGTTACTTTTACAATACGCCTCATTCGGAAAGCAGCACTGGTACTATTCGTCAAGCAATAGGTGTTTTCTATACCATGCAAGATGAGTATTGAGAAGTTGCGTTGTTATCTGTTGGCCTGCACAGGTTTATCTTTCAATCGCTCTTTTATATCCAGCCTGTGTTTACGTGCAGTATCAATAGCAATATCATAACCGGCATCGGCATGGCGAATTACACCCATGGCCGGGTCGTTGTGCAATACACGTTTTAATCTGCGCGCTGCATCTTCGGTTCCATCGGCCACTATAACCATACCGGCATGTATGCTGTATCCCATACCTACTCCT
>JBKCPL010000010.1:0-11004 GCA_046309355.1 Bacteroidota bacterium | reverse complement strand
TACTGTCCCTGAGCCAGCGAAAATCCTTTCTTTTCGCCATATACACGCAATACTTCGTGAGAAGGGATATAGAATGTTTCGCTTAGGCGCGACATGAGTTCATAAATATCTTTTTGCGACATTTTTCCTTCTACACGTACGCGGTAATGATCAACACATTCGGTAAAAACCGAACCGGTAGGCCATACCTGAGTTCCGCGGTTTGATATCATGGTCAGTGTTTGTCCTTCTCCGAGAACCGGTTTTACCTTTTCAGCAATTTCAGAACCAATAAGTGCGGTTTCAAAAAACAGGTCAACGCCTACAATTTTTTGTCCGGTATTGTCTACGTTGGTTTCCATCATTTTTTGCTTGGCAGGTGCAGCGGTTTTTTTGAACAGCGCCACATCATCTTTGGCCTCACGAGGTTTGCTGAACTGCGGTTTTTGTCCCAGATTTTTAATGATAGCTTCGGCAAATTCGTTGGTGTTTACCGGTGCAATACTACGTTCGCCAAAATCGGCTGTATGTACGCCCTGTTCTAATGTATAACGCAGTGCATTTTCAATTTCGGCAGCGTGTTTTACCAGTCCCAGGTAGCGCAGCATCATCAGTCCGCTAAGCAGCAATGATGTTGGGTTGGCCAATAATTTTCCGGTTATATCGGGTGCGGTTCCGTGTACAGCTTCAAATATGGAAATGTTATCGCCCACGTTGGCCGAAGGCGCAAACCCCAAACCGCCCACCAGCCCGGCACACAGGTCGCTCATGATATCGCCTTGCAGGTTGGTAAGTACCACCACCTGAAACTCGTGCGGACGGGCTACCAATTTCATGGCCAGGTCATCTACGATAATGTCGTTAGCCTGTATTTCGGGATATTCTTTGGCTATTTCCTGAAACGTTTCCAGAAAAAGGCCATCGGTTAATTTCATGATATTGGCCTTATGGGCACAGGTTACTTTGGTAAAACCCTCTTTGCGGGCCATTTCAAAAGCGAAGCGCACCACCTGAGCACTTCCGGGCCGCGAAATTATTCTGCGGCAAATAGCCACATCGTGTGTATTCAAATGCTCAATACCACCATAAGTTCCTTCAATATTTTCGCGCACAATGGTAATATCAATAGGAATACCTGCTTTGCTGAATACGGTATCTACACCGGGCAGCGATTGAAAGTGCCTGCGGTTAGCATACGTACTCCAGGTTTTGCGCGCTGTTACATTTATGCTTTTCATGCCTTTGCCTTTTGGGGTTTCCATAGGGCCTTTAAACAGAATACCCAGCGATTCTACAGTTTCTTTGGCTGCGGGCGTCATGCCGGTGTTATGGCCTTGTTCAAAATAGGTTTTACCCATCTCAACAAATTCATACTCAAGCGGAACCTGAGCAGCGTTAAAAATATTCAGAACGGCATCCATGATTTCAGGACCTATGCCATCGCCTTTGGCTACAGCTATTTTCATAAATGTATGGTGTGTTTAAAAGTGGCGCAAATATGCGTGTTTAAGCCTGCGCTGCAAAATTAAATATGTCGGAACGTTGTTAAATTTACCGGATAAAAAACATACTTGCATGGCACATGGCACTGCATCCTGTATTACAACATATAGCCAAAGGAGAATCGGAGACGCTTGATTTTAAGAAAACGATTTCGAGTGCATCAAAAATCGCCAAAACGCTTGTGGCATTTGCCAACCACAAAGGCGGACGCTTGTTAGTAGGAGTTAATGACAATGGTAGCATTTCGGGGGTAAAAAGCGAAGACGAAAAATATATGCTCGATCTGGCAGCATCCTTTTACTGTAAGCCTGAAATAAATCTGGAGATGACGGAGTGGGAGCTGGGCGATAAAACCATACTAGAAGCCACCGTACCCGAGGGCAACGCCAAGCCTTACTACGCCAAAGACGATGACGGAAAGTGGTGGGTGTACATTCGTGTAAAGGACCAGTCGCTGTTGGCTAGCAAAATAGTGGTGGATGTGTTGAAGCGAAATACGGCACAAACCAATACACTGATAAAATACACCCGGCATGAACAGTCGTTGTTGCACTACCTGGAAAACAACCAACGCATCACGCTAAAGCAGGTGTGTAAGTTGCTGAATATATCGAGGTGGCGGGCTCAAAAAATGCTTATCAACTTTGTAAGTGCGGGTGTGTTGCGCAATCACACCACCGAAAAAGAAGAGTTTTTTACACTGAGCTGAAGAGAATTGAATTGCTATCTTCGCAGCACGTATTTCATACAATCACACCATGAAAATAGCCGTAGTAGGAGCCACCGGTTTGGTGGGCAACGTCATGCTTAAAGTGCTGGAAGAACGCAGGTTTCCAGTTAGCGAACTGATACCCGTGGCATCAGAAAAATCTGCCGGTAAAACGCTCATATGGAAAGGCCGTTCATATACCATACGCACTATGGAACAGGCGCTGGCTGAGCGACCGCACATAGCGTTGTTTTCGGCCGGAGGAGCTACCTCGCTGCTGTGGGCCCCCCGCTTTGCCGAAATAGGGTGTACGGTTATCGACAATTCATCGGCATGGCGCATGCACGAGGATATAAAACTAATTGTGCCTGAAATAAATGCTCATCTACTAACCAATAGGGATAAAATAATTGCCAACCCCAACTGCTCTACCATTCAGATGGTTCTTGTGCTTAATCCGCTTCACCAGCTATACGGGTTGAAACGCGTAGTGGTATCAACGTATCAGTCGGTAACAGGCACAGGTGTAAAGGCGGTGAACCAAATGGAAAATGAGCGCAAAGGAATTGCTGGCGATATGGCCTATCACTATCCGATTGACAAAAATGCGTTGCCGCATATAGATGCTTTTTTGGAAAATGGTTACACCAAAGAAGAAATGAAAATGGTGCATGAAACGAAAAAAATAATGGGTGATGAGTGCATACGTGTAACGGCCACTTGTGTGCGCATTCCGGTAATGGGAGGACACAGCGAAAGCGTGAATGCCGAGTTCGAAAAGCCCTTTGATGTAAATGACGTGCGCAACTTGCTGAGACACACACCCGGGGTGTTGGTAAAAGACAATCCAGCGGAACTTGAATACCCGATGCCGCTGGTTGATGCACAAAACAGGGATGAAGTATTTGTTGGCCGCATCAGGCCGGATGAAACACAACCCAACACATTGAACATGTGGATAGTGGCCGATAATTTGCGCAAGGGTGCAGCAACCAATGCAGTGCAGATTGCGGAGTACATGGTGCGGCATAAACTCATAGTTGCCTAAAATGAAATTAGCAGTTTATACAAAAAGCGAGTTGGCCTTGCGCAATGGGCAGGATAAACCAGAAGTGTGGGTAGCGTATAAAGGAATAATTTACAACGTAACCAAAAGCCGGTTGTGGCGAAATGGAAAACATTATGAACACTGGGCCGGGCAAGACTTAACCGAAGAGCTTAAAGATGCCCCCCATAGTGCCACCGTTTTTGATAAATTTGAACCCATTGGAAAACTTATATGAAAGCACAAGCAATAGCATTCGAGCCATACCTGGCCAAATCAATAGATTATACAACTTACCTTGCCCTCATACGCGATCTTATTAGCGATGGCAAAACCACCGGACCGAACCAAAGCGAAGATTTGGCAGCTTATACTAAGCTAAACTTACAGCGGATGGAAAGATTGAACAAAACAATTGAGTTGAAAACCGAGTTGGTGCAGGCGCTTAAAAACATTAAAGCGCCACAAACTTGGCTGGTCATAACAGAGGCTTGGTGCGGTGATGCTGCACAAAACATTCCATTGATGGCAAAACTTGCCGAAACACATCCCTACATCCGTTTGAGATTTGTACTTCGCGATGAAAACCTGGAACTGATGGATCATTTTTTAACCAACGGTGGCCGGGCCATACCTATACTGATTGTGTTGAACGAAAAACAAAAAGTACTGTACACATGGGGGCCGAGACCGCAGAAAGCACAGGATATGGTGGAGGAGTATAAAAAGCAACCTATGCAAGACTATGATACTTTCAAAGCGACATTGCATGGATGGTACGCAAAAAATAAAACGGAAGAACAGCAAGGCGAATTTGTGAAGCTTATCAAAGAAAATTAAAAGAATGAATATCATATATTTTAATTATGGATTGACAAACTAGTTTATATTATAAACTAATTTATAATATATTTGTGCCGTATAAAACACGAGTAACGCCATGAAAAAAATAAGAATGATTACAGCCTGCTTATTGATAATAAGCAACGTTCGATTGTCGGCACAACCATTTTTTTCAAATACGGGCTTTGAAGAGTGGGATACGATGGGTTTATACTATCAGCCTCTTGGGTGGTACACCTTAAATGAACTTACACAGGTTGGGTTTGAATCAAGTACAAGAATTACCACAGATGCATTTTTAGGAAGTTTTGCAGCGCAGCTAATTTCGGTAGAAGGTGTTTTCAATAACGTTGCTGGTATTTTGGCAAGTGGTCCATTGTTGGACGAAAAACTCATACCTGATTTTAACCGCTTAAAGCGCCCCTATTCTGCACGGCCACATGCGCTTAAGTTTCACTACAAATCTTTTCCCGCAATAATGGATACCTGTGCGCTCATTATGCTGCTTACCAAATGGAATGCTATAACCCAGCAAGCCGATACCGTTGGATTAGCCTCTTTTTCTACAGGGGATACTGCAAGTGTATATACTTCTGTTACTATACCGTTTGAGTATTACAGCAGTGATTTGCCCGACAGCGCTTATTTTATAGCAACCAGCAGTCTGGACGGATTTAACCCACAGCCCGGCAGTACATTTATCATTGATGAGTTGTCGATACAGCAATTTCAAACCGCAACAGCAGAAACACAGACAATGAAACTGAATGTTTTTCCGAACCCTGCATTTAACGAAATGAATATACATATAGCAGAGACTGATGATCCCCTTGAAATCACCATTTGCAATATTTCCGGCAAAGTTGTTTACACTGAAAAAACAAGATTGCACCAACTGGTATTGCCGATTGCATCATGGGAGCCAGGTATGTATATCATCACTATTCGAACAAATCACTTTACCTTACATGAAAAAATAGTACACCCATAATTATACAACATCATGAAAGAACAGGAAGCATTACTACTCATAGAAGAAATGATTAGCAAAACTAAAAATGATTTGCGCGATGATGGCAGGTATTATTTACTGTGGGGGTGGGCAGTATTTGTAGCAGCAGTCATGCATTTTTTGCTAGAGTTATGGCCTCAGCGGCATTTACCATCTCCACTTGTTTGGCCGATATTGATGGGGGGTGCGGGTATTGCATCAGCCATCATAAGCAAGTATGAAAACAAACAAAGAAGGGTTAAATCGCACATTGAGAAGTTTATAAAAACGATGTGGCTCGCTTTTGGAATATCGCTCTTCATAAGCATTTTCATCACACTTAATTTCGAACCGCTTTTGTGTTACCCGATCGTGTTATTGTTTTATGGTTTGGGAACGTTTACCACAGGTGTGGTGGTGCGCTTTAGGCCTTTGGTTATAGGAGGAGTAGCATGCTGGATATTGGCTATAGGATGTGCTTTTGTGCAGTTTAATGTGCAACTGCTTATACTTGCAGCCGGTGTTATGATAAGTTATATCGTACCCGGACATTTATTACAACAGCGCAGCAAATCAGGTGTATAAAGAACTGGACCCCATATTGCATTCACAGCTACGATTGGCAATTATGTCTATACTGATGGCTGTGGAAGAAGCAGAGTTTAATTATCTAAAAGAAAAAACCAATGCCACTTCGGGTAATCTGAGCGTGCAGGTCGATAAGTTGAAAAAAGTAGGATATATAAAAGTGAAAAAAACATTTCGCGATAATTATCCGCTCACCATATGCAGCAAAACAGGAAAAGGGGCCGAAGCCTTTGAACAATATGTACAATCACTGAAATCGTATCTCAACATGTAATTTTAGCGTAAAACAACATAAATACTACCAACACGATAAAAATTGATGTAACCTTGCACACCTAATCCCCATATAATGTTAAACCGCTTTCTCCTACTAAACCTTTGCCAGATTATTGCCTTATTGGCCAGTGCACAGGATGAATCAAAACACCTTAATAACATACGTCAGCTGACTTTTGGAGGCGATAATGCCGAAGCCTATTTCAGTCCGGATGGCAGCAAGCTCTGCCTGCAGTCAAACAATCCTGAATGGGGATTGAAATGCGATCAGATATTTTACCTTGAAATTGATAAAGCTTCTGACAACAGTGTGTACCAGCCACTGATGATAAGTACGGGTCAAGGCAGAACAACGTGTTCGTACTATATGCCCGATGGCAAACGTATTTTGTATGCATCAACACATCTGGGAGGGAAAGAGTGTCCCGCAGATCCGCCCAAAGATGGAAAATACTTGTGGGCCATATATCCTGAGTACGATATTTTTATTGCCGATGAAAAAGGAAAACAGCTGAAGCAACTCACCAAATCGCCCGGTTATGATGCCGAAGCAACGGTTTCGCCAAAAGGGGACAAAATAGTTTTTACATCTACCCGCAATGGCGACCTGGATTTGTACATCATGGATATAAACGGTAAAAATGTAAAACAGATTACTTTCGGATTGGGTTATGATGGTGGAGCGTTTTTTTCGCCCGATGGAACGAAGCTGGTTTTTCGTGCATCACGCCCTCAGGGCACTGATACCATAGAGTACAAAGAACTGTTGGCGAAGGGACTGGTAGCGCCTACTAACATGGAAATTTATACCATCAATGTTGACGGAACGGGACTGAAACAAATAACAAGTTTAGGCAAAGCCAACTGGGCTCCTTTTTATCACCCATCGGGTAAAAAAATAATTTTTTCTTCGAACCATCACAGTGAGCGTGGCTACGATTTCCAGCTGTATATGATCAATGAAGACGGTAGTGAGCTCGAACGAATTACCACAGAAAGCAAGTTCAATGCATTTCCCATGTTTTCGCCTGATGGCAAAAGGATTGTATTTTCATCGAACCGCAATAACGGTGGCACACGCGATACCAATGTGTTTATTGCCGATTGGGTTGACTAATTAGGGCTGAAGTACAATGCGAAAGGTGGTGCCCTTTGGCGATGACTCTTTCACATAGACTTTGCCGCTGTGGTATTCTTCTACAATACGTTTTACCAATGATAACCCCAATCCCCACCCACGTTTTTTAGTGGTGTAGCCGGGCTTAAATACAGTATTAAATTTTGACTTAGGAATGCCCTTTCCGCTGTCGGTAATTTCAATGACAGGCTGTTGAGCTGCAGCAAATACATGTATTCGGATATTGCCCTCACCCCCCATTGCATCAATGGCATTTTTACAAATATTTTCAAGAACCCATTGCATCAGCGGCTCATTTATACGGGCAGAAAGCGAAGGTTCGTTAGCTATTACATCGTAATGTACTTTACTAGAGGTTCTGTTTTTGAGGTACGAAACAAACTGCTCAACCATGGGAACCAGATGTACTGGTTGAAGCAAAGGTGCCGAACCAATTTTTGAAAAACGCTCTGTAATCATTTCTAACCTTTGCACGTCATGCTGCAACTCTTGAACAATGGTTTCCTGTTCAGAAGTGGCTGTGTCGCGAAGCAATTGTATCCACCCGTTAAGCGATGAAATAGGAGTACCCAGCTGATGTGCGGTTTCTTTGCTCATGCCTACCCACACCTGATTTTGCTCGGCCCTGCGCGATGCACTGAAAGCCAGGTAGGCAACCAATACAAACAGAGCGATGATAGAAAGCTGATAATAGGGATACGATTTCAGTCGTGTTAGAATAACCGAGTTTTTGTAGTAGAGATAATTGTAACGATTATGTTCCGTGTCGTATAAAATGGGAATGGGTGCATTAAGGTCCTTCATTTCTTGAAGTTGCCCGTACAGGTACGCATCGTTTTTTGCCAGTGAAGTATCCAGGTTTCGGTAATCAATAATGCGGCTACTATCGTCAACTAAAATCACAGGAATTGTTTCGTTGCCACGAATAATATTCAGCAGAAAATCAAAGTTGGTGTTTTCATCGGCAGTTACCAGTTCCTTGGTGGCATTGGCCCACAGCACCACCTTTTTCTGTTCTTCCTGTGCCAACACATCTACCAACTGCCGGGTATACCAAAGCGAAACAACACCAATTAACACGGCTCCGATAAACAAGCCGCGCTTCCACCAATTTTTTTGTTCATACACGCGCATGTCAGTCAAATATAGATATTCGCACCATACTTTAACGAACCATGCACACAAATATTGATATACGAGGCAAACTTTATGAATGCGATTTCAGCAAGCCGCTGGATATTTCTATACCTATGCATTCGGGCACAAACAATCCCAACGCCTTTCATATTCAGCACCCGGTATTTGAGCCCTTCAAGTCGGGTGGTTTTGTTGGATCAGTAAAACAGGGCGGAAGTGTAAACTGCGAAAATCTGTTCATAAATGCACACGGCAACGGCACACATACGGAGTGTGTCGGGCACATTTCGGCAGAACGCATCACTATTCACGATTCGCTTAAAGAGTTTATTTTTTTGGCAACGCTTATCACCGTGCAGCCTCAGCAAAACGAAGTGAAGGCCGAAAGTGTAATGCCGAAACTGATACACACACACTCAACCGCAGTTATACTGCGCACACTTCCCAATGGAACAGACAAGTTGTTGAGTAACTATTCGGGAAATAATCCGGCATGGCTTGAGCCCTTGCTGTGCCAGCAACTAAAGGAAGCAGGCATTGAACACTTGCTGGTAGACTTACCTTCGGTTGACCCCGAAGTAGATGCCGGCAAACTTTCAGCACACCATGCATTCTGGAACTATCCCGATTCGCCACGTAAACATGCAACCATTACAGAAATGGTATATGTGCCCGACAGCATGGAAGATGGAAACTATATACTCAACCTGCAGATTGCATCCCTTCAAACCGATGCAAGCCCCAGCAAGCCCGTTCTGTATTCAGCAAAATTAATTTCATGAACGAACACTACGAGCCGGATGATTTGGAAAACGAAGAAGAAAGTACCGAGCAGGAACTGTTCGAGCATTTTCGCATAGTCGTAGACAAGGGACAATCGCTATTGCGTATTGACAAATTTTTGATGATACGGCTGCAAAATGCTAGCCGCACCAAAATACAGGCGGCAGCCGAAGCCGATAGCATACTGGTAAATGAAAAGCCGGTAAAAAGCAGCTACAAGGTAAAGCCGGGCGATGTGATTTCTATTGTATTGCCGCATCCGCCACGCGACACCGAAATTGTTCCCGAAAACATACCGCTCGATATTATTTATGAAGATGAAGATTTGCTGTTGGTCAATAAACCTGCCGGCATGGTGGTTCATCCCGGCTATAATAACGTAAGCGGAACGCTGGTAAACGCACTCGCCTGGCACTTTCAGGATTTACCTTTTGCTAAGGAAAACAACACACGGCCCGGACTCGTACACCGCATTGATAAAAACACCAGCGGCATACTGATTGTAGCTAAAAATGAATTTACGATGACTCACCTGGCCAAGCAATTTTATGTGCACAGCATTGAGCGTGCTTATGTGGCGCTGGCGTGGGGAACATTTGAAGAAGACCAAGGAACCATAACCGGCTATATTGGCCGCAGTGTAAAAGACCGCAAGGTGTTTCACCTGTATACCGATGAAAGCAAAGGCAAATGGAGCGTTACACATTATACAGTAAAGGCGCGATTGGGAAATGTTACCCTGATAGAGTGCCGACTGGAAACCGGTCGTACACATCAGATACGAGTGCACATGCAAAACACCGGACACCCTTTGTTTGCCGACAGCACGTACGGTGGTGACAGCATACGCAAAGGAACTGTTACGGCAAAATACCGCCAGTTTGTTGAGAACTGTTTTGCTTTATGCCCGCGTCAGGCTTTGCATGCACGAATGCTTGGGTTTATTCACCCGCGCACTGGCAAGAAAATGGTATTTGAAAGTCCGGTTCCTGCCGATATGGCTTCGGTTATTGACAAATGGAGAAATTACTACAAACATGTACAACAGCAAATAAGTGAAGAGGAGTAGTGTTGAATATTGGGTTTTTTAAAAAACGTGTATATTGCTTTTATAAATAAACAGTATGAAAAAACTTATTACATCATTTTTTGCAGTAGCAGCCAGTGCTATTGTATTCAGCATCGTGCTTCAACCGCAAACAGCCACATCTAACAGCAGTGGGGCTCCTAGCTCGGGCTCGTGCACAGCCTGCCACGGAGGAACGCTGCAAAGCAGTCCCGACTTGTTGCTCGAGGTACTTGACAGCAATTTAAATACTGTTACTGAATACGATCCCGGACAAGTGTATGAGGTATACATTCAAATGACACGACCATCAACTAAAAAATACGGCTTTGCCCTTTCTGCCAATGCCGGTACGTTTGGCAAATTGTTGCCAACAGATAATACTATTCAGCTGAAATCGGGATACGTTACACACACTTCTTCCGGCAACACCTTTTCTGATGATACCGCCTCTTGGGAAATGACTTGGACTGCGCCTTCTACCGGCACCGGCAATATTCCCTTGCAGCTATATATAAATGCAACGAACAATAACAATTCAGACAACGGAGATATCATTTACAGCAAGCAACTTGTTTTGAATCAGAGAACAACAGGACTCGAAAAAATATCAACCCTGAACCATATACACGTGTTCCCACAACCGGCTACACAAGTGCTTAATTTGACATACGACCTGAAAACAGCCCAAACAGTTCAGGTTGAGCTCACCGACATAAGCGGTCGTAAGGTATACAGCAGCTCGGCTGAAAATAAGACAGCAGGCGAACACACAGAACGTATTTATACAAGCGAGTTAAACAAAGGAGTTTATATCCTGAGAATGTTGGTAGGAAATGAAACCTTGGTGCGCAAGGTAATTGTTCAATAAACGAACTTAGACTATATCAACATTATGGAACGCGGGGGGGGCCCAGGGGGCGGGGCCGGGGTTTTTTTTGGTTGT
>JBKCPL010000009.1:0-15946 GCA_046309355.1 Bacteroidota bacterium | reverse complement strand
TGATGATGTTGGATTTCTAAATGCACTATTAGACAGTATGATAACGAATTATGCTGTTGATACTTGTAGAATTTATATTTCTGGATTTTCGAACGGTGCATGGATGTCATGGCGAATGATGTGCGATTTTACAAACAGGTTTGCAGCTGTTGCTCCAGTTAGTGGCTCTTGGAAATATGGTAAAGATGGATTTTGCGACCACGGTGGCTGTGACGGTTCCACTATCCCTGGTAGTAACCCTCCTTCTCAAGAAGCTACCTTGAATTGTACCCCTTCAAAAAGAATTCCTTACATGTATTACAGGGGAACTAATGAAGTGAATCTTACTGACAGAGCAATTACAGACCCAAATGGTAACTACTTTTGGTCTCGACACAACGGGTGTGATACAATAGCGACTGTTGATACTATTACAAGTAATGGCGACCAAATTATCCGAGAGAGATACCTTAATTGTCAAGACAGTACAGAAACAATAATTATGAATGTGGTGGGAAATTCACATACGTGGCATGCTTCTGCAACTAATGAATTTTGGAAATTCCTTAGGAAATATAATAAGTGTGCAGGAATAATTACTACTGGAGTTTCTGATATTGAATGGAATAAAAATTTGACTATTTCCCCGAACCCTACTAACAGGATTATTAATGTTAACTGTAACAAAGGATACCAAATTTATAGTTCGACAGGACAATTGGTTAAACAGAGTAGCCAAGCTACGACCCTAATCAATATTTCGGACTTGCCAACTGGACTTTATATTCTGAAGACAGAAGAACAAGTGGGACGATTTATAAAGACAGAATAAACCAGCGCATTACAATGAAAGTACTGTATGACAAAAAAGCCGACTACAGAAATAGAAGGGCGTAGGCATAACACGGGTTTGCAAAAGTGGCTGTTCAATGCTCTGCAGACACATTTGTAGTTAATCAAAGTTTGGTTCTCCGAATAAACATTTATGGTGAAAGACGCCCGCCATCGCCAAACGCAGGAACATTCGCGGTAATAATAGAAAACCCCCTACAACAAATGACAGAACTTGAACAATACATAAAATCTTACTTTGGAGTAGTTGATGCAGACGAATTAAAAACGATAGTCGAATTATTCGCACTGACAGCAATTAAAAAAGGTGATTTTTTATTGAAAGCAGGAAGGCGATGTGAAAATTTAAGCTTTGTACAATCGGGACTATTGAGAATGTATATAACGACTGACGAAAAAGAAATTACACAATGGATTTCAACAAAAGGATATTTTTCAACAGACCTGTCAAGTTTTGTGTTTGAAACAGCTTCACGTTTATCTATTCAAGCATTAACAGACACAGAAGTATATTCCATATCAAAAGCCGATTATAAAAAAATTGCACAATTAGTACCTAAATGGCACGAATTAGAAAAGTTATTTATTGTACGTTGTTTCATAATTCTCGAAGAACGAATTTTTAGCCATCTATCAATGACAGCAGAAGAAAGGTATGATTATTTTTTTGAAAAGAATAGAGAACTTTTTAGCCAAGTACCTTTACAATATATTGCTTCAATGCTTGGTATGACGCCTGAAACATTTAGTAGAATTAGGAAAAAGCAACTTTTATAATTTCTTGATATTTGTCAAGAGCAAAATATGTGTTCTGTTAAACTTTTGTATCGTAATTAAAACACGAAACATATGAAATTTTTAACGACAATTATTTTACTCACTTTTCTGAATGTAACAACAATGGCAAAAGAAATCAAAACAGAAGTATTAATAAATGCGACACCTGAAAAAGTGTGGTCTATTTTAACAAGCTTTGACAATTATCCAAATTGGAATCCTTTCATAAAATCAATCAAAGGCGAAGTGAAAGTTGGTCATAAAATTAAAGTTAGCATACAACCACCAGACTCAAAAGCAATGACTTTTAAACCAAGAGTTCTTGCATTTGAAACTAACAAAGAGTTACGTTGGCTTGGACATTTATTATTTACAGGACTCTTTGACGGTGAACATAAATTTGAACTAATTAACAACGAAAATGGAACAACAACATTTAAACAAAGTGAGAAGTTTGAAGGTATATTTGTTGGGTTGCTTAATTTAGAAAACACCAAAAAAGGATTTGAAGCAATGAATAAAAAGTTAAAAGAGATGGCAGAACGAAAATAAACACTACCGCTAACAGCACCTACCTATAAGTGGTATTTAGTGGTTAAATCAAGATTTGTGTCAGCCTAAGGCGGGTCTCTGCTTGGTTGACAATGATGAGGTTCGAAATCCCCTACTGCACCAATCGCCAAAATGTTAGTTTAACCCTAAAAGACAGCATGATAGATATTAAACGAACATAATAGACATAGTAATAATGGAAAATTTTGATCGCAAAAAGCATTGGGAAAATATCTATCAGACAAAAGAACTGAAAGACGTAAGTTGGTTTCAACCGACTCCCGAAACTTCATTGGTCTTCTTTAAACAGTTTAAGGTGCCTACAACATCCAAAGTAATTGACATTGGCGGTGGCGACAGTTTTTTAGTTGACCACTTGCTAGATTTAGGTTATCAAGACATTACCGTTCTAGATATTTCAGAGGCTGCTATTGACAGGGCAAAACAACGACTTGGTGACAGAGCAAAAAATATAAAATGGATAATAGAAGACGCAGCAACATTCAAACCGACAGAGAAATATGACTTTTGGCACGACCGTGCTGCATTTCATTTTTTGACAGACGAACAAGAAATTTCAAGTTACATAGAAGCTGCCCAACAGCATATTAATCCAACAGGTGTTTTAGTTATAGGGACATTTTCAGAACAAGGACCGAAAAAGTGTAGTGGAATAGAAATCAAACAATATTCTGAAACAAGTATGACTGACCGACTGAAATATTTCTTTGAAAAAATAAACTGTGTAACAGTTGACCACAAGACACCATTCGACACCATTCAGAACTTTGTTTTTTGTAGTTTCAGAAAATTATAAACGGCTTGATACGACAAGAAAAAATAGAAGGGCGAAAGCATAACACGGGTTTAGCGTTAGGCAGATTCAGTGCACGTTTACAGATTCTGCACCAGTCCCGATAGCAATAAGGACTGCACGAACGCCAAGCCCGATAAACATTAGCACCAATTTGTTGACGACTACCCATTACGTATGAATAAAGAAATAACAACTGTTGACGAATATATTTCAGGTTTCACGAAAGAAACCCAGACCAAACTTCAGGTTATTCGTCAGACAATTAAAGACAATGCACCTGAAGCAATTGAAAGTATCTCATACGGTATGCCAGCATATAAAACAAATAATAAACCATTGGTTTATTTTGCTGCTTATGCAAAACATATTGGATTTTATGCGACACCGGCTGGTCACGAAAAGTTCAGTAAACAACTATCAATGTATAAACAGGGGAAAGGATCGGTTCAGTTTCCAATAGACGAACCTTTGCCATATGACTTAATTGCAGAGATTGTAAAATTTAAACTAAATAATAATAATCAAAAATGAACACACCAAAAATCACCGTTCAAGCAACCGTTGCAGCTGAGAAAAAAAAGGTTTGGGACTATTACACAAATCCTAAACATATAACGCAATGGAATTTTGCC
This sequence comes from Bacteroidota bacterium, assembly GCA_046309355.1. Taxonomy (GTDB): domain Bacteria; phylum Bacteroidota; class Bacteroidia; order UKL13-3; family UKL13-3; genus CAYSBE01. Next base: position 12,337 of record JBKCPL010000009.1, on the reverse strand, counting down.
GACCCAAGCTGGCATTGTCCGACTGCTTCAAATGACTTACAAATTGGAGGACAATATATAGCTAGAATGGAAGCAAAAGACGGCAGTTTTGGATTTGACTTTGAAGCTGTCTATACTGAAATTTTACTGGAAGAAAAATTCACGTATGAATTTGGTGGACGATTCGCAACAGTCACATTCAAAGAAAAGGACGGAAAAACAGAAGTAACCGTAGTATTTGACCCTGAAACTGAAAATCCTGTTGAACTACAGAAAAATGGTTGGCAAGCAATCTTGGATAACTTTAAAAAATACACCGAAACAAATTGACGGAATTTAGAAAAACAGGTACTTACAGGTATTGGGCTCAATGGCGAGTAAAGTAGTTAGTTGAACATTCTGCCTCTTTATACTCTTGTTAACGATCTCCATCTAAGTTTACCTTTTAAAGAAATTATTGCGTTTTTGCTTTTTATCGTATTATTGCAATATAACTATAATCAATGGGAGCGACTAAAACAGACCATTTTACAGACAATCAAAATTCCATTGCTACTCTTTTAAAAGCACTAGGGCACCCTGCCCGAGTAGCTATTATGGAGTACTTAATGAAAGTGGATACATGTATTTGTGGTGATATTGTAAACATACTACCGCTTGCTCAGCCTACCGTTTCGCAACATCTGAAAGAGCTAAAAAATGCCGGATTGATTAAAGGTAACATCGAAGGCAATGCGATTTGTTACTGCATTGATGAAAATGCTATTGTAAAATTGCAAAAGTATCTGGCAAAAATGTCAGCTAAACTCCATAACAAGAATACTAACTGTTGCTAACCAAAAACAAGAACATGAAGCTATCCCAATTTAAAATACATCTGGACACCTTAAGTCAACTTAACTTTGTGGAGCCAAACGGCCACCTTGTGCCCTCACACTTTCACATAACTGAAGCAGGACTTACTACCAAGCATTTTATTGACTGTGGCGGCAGTGTGCGGATACAAAAATCAATCAGCTTTCAATTATGGACAGCCAATGACTTTGAACACAGACTTAATCCTCAAAAACTAAAAAATATAATTGCCATTGCCCAGCCGCTTTGGGGCAATGAAGACTTGGATATAGAAATGGAGTATCAAACAGATACAATAAGTCGCTACGGTTTGGACTTTGATGGAAATACATTTGTACTTACTCCAATGCATACGGATTGCCTAGCCAAAGACCAATGTGGCATACCGCCTGAAAAAATAAAAATGAAATTATCCGATTTACAAATATCAAAAAACGCCTGTTGTACGCCAGGCAGTGGTTGCTGTTAAGCTATGAAAGAGAAACTAATCAAATACAAGAAGCCAATTATTATCACATCATCTGTGATTGTTCTTCAACTCATTTTCGGCTTTGACCCGAAATTTTGTATCATTAATATTATCTGGTTATTTGTATGACAGACAAAAAGAAGGTTCTAGTACTGTGTACGGGCAATAGTTGCCGCAGCCAAATAGCCGAGGGCTACCTGAGACATTTTGCAGGCAATAAGGCCGATATATACAGTGCAGGCGTTGAAACACATGGTGTGAATCCGCGTGCCATTGCTACCATGCTCGAAGACGGTATTGATATTTCGGCACATACATCAAACAACATACAGGAATATAACGCTATTGACTTTGATTTTGTAATTACAGTGTGTGACCATGCAAAAGAACGTTGTCCATTCTTCCCTACAAAAGCTAAAAAGTTTCATTACAATTTTCCTGACCCTGCAAAAGCAACAGGCAATGAAGACGAAATAAACTCTCAATTCAGGCTGGTACGGGAACAAATAAAGGACTATTGCAATCGGTTTGTGGTTGAGCATTTCTAGTGGTTTTATCACAGAGCTGGACTTCCTCTATTATCCGCGGTTAGTAAATAACATTAGCGAATCAAAGACTGATTCTCTATGTACCGGTTGGATTACGTACTTATAAAATTCAAGTTATATTTTACCGAATAAGTAATTCGGTCACTTATCACCTAACACACATTACATATCAACACTGATGTGTATGAAGTGCTAAATAGAAAATCCTACATTTGAAATGTTAGCATGACCATACGTATAAAAAAACTAAACCTACTAAACTTAACAACATGATAAAACTCAGTTCGTACATGCCCACAAAAATGAATGTGATTCCCTTATTTATTGCTATAGCATCGTTGCTATGCATAAATAGGGCACAAGCTCAAACATCGGCCAATACAAGTGGTGGAAATGCCACCGGAAGCGGTGGAAATAGTACATACAGTGTTGGTCAGGTAGTATACACAACAGCAACAGGTAGTACAGGTAGTGTAGCGCAGGGTGTGCAACATGCCTATCAAATTTCACCTGTTGGACTGGTAGATGCAAAGCTGAAAATTTCCTTAACTGCATATCCAAATCCTGCTACTGACCATGTTACCTTGTATGTTGGAGATTATACGAATCAAAAACTGAAGTATGAACTAGTGGACGCACAAGGCAAAACACTATCTAGCGAACTACTGGTCTTGCAGCAAACGCAAATAAGACTTAGCCATTTACCCATAGCCACATATTTTTTACGTGTAACAAACCACGAAAGCAAAATCATACAATCCTTTAAAATCATTAAAACGTATTAAGGCCTGTGTAGGGCAACTCACTAGGTATCACTTTTTACATAACTATTTAATTCATACAATCAACTTAAAACCTTAAAATAAAAATGAAAAAACTAAGTGCTATTTGTGCAGCGTTATTCATAACTGCAGGTGTAATGGCTCAAGCGCCAAATAAAATGAGCTATCAAGCTGTGATACGAAACAATTCCAACGCTTTAGTAAGTAATCAATCTGTTGGTATGCGTATCAGTATTGTACAAGGATCAATTTTTGGTGCGTCTGTTTATGTGGAAACGCACACACCTACAACTAACGCCAATGGTTTGGTAAGCATTGAAATTGGGAATGGTACTGTTGTATTTGGGAACCTGTCTACAATTAACTGGTCAAACGGGCCTTATTTTATAAAAACAGAAACTGATCCAAATGCGGGAACTAACTATTCCATTACAGGAACGAGTCAGCTATTAAGTGTGCCCTATGCATTGTATGCAGCAACTGCAGGAAATAATTTGCCGGGACCTAAAGGCGATACAGGTCCGGCAGGTCCTCAGGGGCCAGCCGGTGCTAACGGTATATTGCCCAATGGATCTGCCGTAGGTAATACGCCCTATTGGAATGGCAGCAATTGGGTTACAAACAGCAGTACACTTTTTAACAACGGAAGCAGAGTGGGTATTGGTACTATAAATCCTGCATCACGATTCCACATCATTGACACCTTACCTGCTGGAAATAGAAGAAATAGCATGCAAATAGATATAGAGTCCGGCAGCATGCAAGACTCCATCTATCGTGGTATTGAAGCTCGGATTAACGGAACAGCCGGTAATAACAGAGCCATTCAGGGGGGAGCAATCGGATTCAGTTCGCAAGAAAATACCGGTATTGCTGGATTTGCACTAAACGGATTCTACAATTCGGGTGTGAGAGGTATTGCATCTGCCAATCCGAATGCCACCGGTGAAAATTATGGAGTGCGCGGGTATGCTACTCAGGCCAGAGAGAATATTGGCGTTGAAGGATTTTCTGATTTTTTAAATACAAACACCAATGGATATAACTATGGTGTTATTGCATTGGCAAGATTCTCAAAATTTAGCAATATAGCTTTAGGTGCATATGCTATGGGAGGAAACGATACTATAGGGCAAAATTATGCTGTATCAGCAAGAGCAACCTCAAATACCAGAGGGGAAAACTATGGTATATACGCAGAAGCCAGCAATGGAGGTGCAAATTTTGCCGGATTCTTTAATGGAAATGTAACGGTTACCGGAACATTTTCTAATCCTTCAGATATGAAGCTGAAGTCAAACATTAAAGAATTAAACAACGCACTGCCGGTAATCCGACAATTAAAACCTGTCGAGTATGAGTACAAAAAGGAATTTACAGAAAAGGGCCTAAACCTGCCACAAACCCATCAATACGGTTTTATAGCACAAGAAATTCAGCCTGTTTTGCCAGAGCTGATTACAACACACAAATTGAATTTAGCTGCCACAGGTGGAAGTACGGTGAATAACGAAACTAATGCCGGCACTATTCAGCCTTCAGCTGGGTCATTAGAATTTATTGGCGTTAACTACTTAGCCATTATCCCTATATTAGTTCAGGGAATAAAAGAACAGGATACAAAAATTACCCAATTGGAAAAGAGTATTGCTGAATTAAAGGCTCAAGTAGAAGAATTAAAACAGAAACAGGAAACACATTAATCGGTCTATTCACGTGAATAAAGGGAAACCCATAACGTAACAATCAATTGAAATAATGTGCCCATGATTTGTCGAAATGAACGTATACCCTGTTCTCGTGCAACCCGTTAAACGGGAAAAGTAGTGTAATGCGTGAAAACGGGGAAGTGTTCATATCAGCTGTAATAGGAAAGCTTTAGGATGTACAACATGCCAAGCGAAAGGATTCAGCAGCGGGAGGACTATTGCCAAAAGTTTGTAGCTGACTATCTCTCCACCAAGGGAAAATGAGTCATGGATCAAATCGTTTTTCCATACCGACTGTTTTAGTATTTATATACTGAATTATACTACTTTGCTGTACAAATTTATTTACAACAAGGGCTTGCAGTATTAAACCATTGCATCATTCAGCCATCATATTCAGCGTACATATGAAATCAATTAATACTTCGATTTTCTTTTTACTGGTTTCAGCCACGTTTGTGTATGCTCAGGCAGATATCTATGACAGTATATACGTTGGTGGTTACTGGAGAAAATACAATACTCATTTACCGGCCGGCTACCATTCTAACATGCGTTATCCACTAGTTATTGGTTTACATGGCGGGCAGCAGGCAGCAAGCAGTTCACTGGGATGGACAGCATTTGCATACCAAAGCAAACTCTCGGAAAAAGCAGACAGTGCGGGTTTCATAGTAGTGTATCCGGAAGGAATGGTATTTAATCAGAACCGCTCCTGGAATGCAGGTAACTGTTGTCCGCCTGCAACGAATCTAAACGTTGATGATATTGGCTTCATTGATAATTTATTAGATACATTATTCTCAAATTATTCAATTGACACAACACGGGTGTATGCCACAGGTACATCAAATGGCGGAATGCTTTGTTACAGACTAGCTTGCGAATTGAGCCATCGTTTTGCAGCCATAGCCCCTAATGCGTGCTCACACATGTATTTTCCTTGCAATCCGACAAATAAAATTCCTGTTATTAGCTTTCATTCCAAGGTTGACCCGATTGTTCCATATACCGGTGGTATGGGTGGTGCTCCTCCATTAACGACATTATATTTTCCATCGCAGGACAGCACAATGACTTTATGGTCACAGAAAAATGATTGCCAATCCATAGACACAATTATAAACGGAAACGGAACGAATTACGACTTCATTAAAATACATAACTGTTCATGTAATGTAGAAATCCATCATTATGCCACATCAGATGGCAGCCATAGCTGGCCAGGTGGTAACCCAAATAATAACCCTGTTTCTACTCAGATAAGTGCTACAGACCTACTATGGGTATTTTTTCAGAAATACACACTTGGATGCCACATTACCGGAAACGATGATGTGTATGAACGGCAGAAACAACAATGGGTGTATCCAAATCCTTTTGTGAACTACATCCGCTTAACCTATAAAATACCGGGCGAAATGTATACGCTACTTAATTATATGGGACAAGTAGTTTGGTCTGGTGAAAACGTGGAAGAAAAAGACTTCTCTGAATTGCTTATCGGTATTTACATACTCAAATCGGACTACAGAAGTATTAAGCTAGTCAAAGAGCAATAAGTGTACGCACTTGGGCTCTAAGTCACGCTATCACATCTTAATAAAATATTGCTATTCCTGCCGCAGACTAACAAGCATATTAGGCATGCGATAAAAAATAAACGTATTGATATTCAATACACTTTCATTCTTCTTACGAATTATTCTATATTACACTGTCACTTTGAGTGGCGCAGTTACACTTACTACTAAAATCCCGAATGAAATTTTCCAAACAAGAACGTTTTATGCAGGTTTATGCTCCCGTTCATGAACGTTTTGAGCGCTACTGTAAAACGCGTGCGTATGGTGAATTTTATTTCAAAGATATTATGCACGATACACTGCTTATTGCCTTTGAAAAATTTGATGAGGTCAAATCAACGGAGGCATTTTTGCACTTTTTATTCGGAACTGCGGCCAGACTATTGTCAAATCAACGAAGAAAAAAAAGAGCAGAATACGTGGAGTTGTTATCAGAACAATTCGGGCATATACAGTCTGACGAATTAGGAATTGAGAAAAAACTGGAAATAAAAAATTTGTATGTGCAACTGAATAAACTGGACACGACCACACGGGATTGCATTATTCTTTTTGAAATATCCGGGTTTTCTATCAGGGAAATTATGCCTATAGTAAACCTGAGTGAATCCGCAGTTAAACAACGCCTAAGCAGGGGAAGAAAAGAACTTACCGAACATCTACAGTCAGTTGAAACCAAATGATATAAAATGAACTCAGAAGAAACATTAAATCATCTGTTCACAGTGCTGCGTGAGGAAAAAGTAACAACCGACATAGCAGAAGTAACTGCCTGGATACATGCAGCAGAATCATCAACCGTATCTAAACCGAAAACAAAAACACATAACCTTAAAATTAAAATTACTATGAGCACACTTATTACAGCTACCCTTATTGGCGCATCGTATTTTTACGTGACTACCAGGGAAATCAAACCTCTTCACGATCAAATAGACGCTCCAACCGCTTCAGAATCCCCTGCCACTACTAATTTAATCGACCGCATTGTTCAACCTCCTATTCAAAAAGAGGGCATGCATCATGAAAAACATACAGTGCAACACAGAACAGTGAATCGGAAAATGCCACTCATAACAGAAATTAATAAGGAAACCGATAAAATGCCTGACTCACACATATCGCTTTCCACCGCCATGTTTAATTCTCCCGAACCTACTACCTATAGGGCCGTTAATACACGTGGTGGGTGGATTGACAGCAAAAATGTATTGCAGATTGACACACTCTTTAAAGGTGTGAAAAAGCTTGTTTTCAAAGGGAATTACAACAAAAGAATTGTGATTACAGGCAGTAGCAGAGATGATGTGTTCATGCGTTACGTATATGAATCAAAAGTGAAAGGCCTGTATGTAAGCAAAGGTAGCAATTCGTGTAAAGTTCAGTATGAACTGACAGACTCCGTACTAACAATAAAAACAACTAGGTCAGGTGGGTTTTCAATAGGAATGGTCATTTCCTCTTATAAAGACTCAGCATTATTTGAGATACCTGAAAATCTTCCGGTAGAGATACATACGGATTATGGTGATATATCTGTTGCCTCGCTCAATAAAAGCACGGTTCAGTTAAATACTGACTATGGTAGCATCCATGCAACTGATGTAAGCGGAGGTGTACGTTTGAATAGTAACTATGGCGATATCACACTGAATAATGGTTCAGGGGCATTTGATGTGCATACCGACTATGGAGACGTAAAAGCCGAGGGCATTTCAGCCAAAGACCACTGCAATATCAGCACTGATTATGGAGATGTTGACTTAGAACTGCTAAATCCAATTCAGGATTTCTCACTGGATGCGAAAACAGATTACGGAAAAATTAAGATGAAGCGAAAAGATATAATCATTGAGGGTGGTGATAAAATAAAGACCGGAAATGGACCTGTGAATATTTCTATAAAAACTGATTATGGCAATGTGAAGATTCGCTGATACGCACCCCTGTTCTCAGGCAACCCGTAGAAAGGCACAAGAAGTGTAATGCGTGAAAACGAGGAAGTACTAATATCAACTGCACTATGGAAAGCTTTAGGGTAAACAACATGCCACGCGTAAGGATTCGGTAGCAGGGACGTAAAAGCCAGTATGCTGTGATACTGACAAATACAATGCTTATGCAAAAAGCTTATAAGTAAAAACGGAGATTTAAAATAATATGCGTCAACATCCTTAAGTTATGTGTCGAAACGAGTTTTTTAATGTAAACTTGTCTACATTTTTTTACGAAATGATTCAGCATTCGCATTTATCTACTAGTTGCTGATTTGCGATAAACAGATGACTACTAACAGACAAATTATTCTTTACATCGCCATGAGTTTGGATGGATATATCTCCAAACCAAATGACGACTTGAGTTTTCTAACACTAGTGGAGAAAGAAGGAGAAGATTACGGCTACTCGCATTTTGTTTCAACCATTGACACGGTAATACTAGGGAGGAAAACGTATGATTGGGTGATGAAACACGTTGGCAATTTTCCACACGCAGACAAATACGCTTATATCCTTACAAGGACAGCGAGGCCATCAATCGGTAAAACAGTTTTTTACACGGGCAACTTAACTGACTTAGTATATAAATTAAAAAGTGAGCATGGGAAAAATATATATTGTGACGGTGGTGCTGAGATTGTACACGAACTTTTGAAGAATGACTTGCTGGACGAGATTATCATTTCGGTAATTCCAATAATGGTCGGTAACGGAATAAGACTTTTTAAAGACGGCAGACCTGAACAACTACTGAAACTTGTAAACGTAAAAACATTTGATACCGGACTAACTCAACTCCACTACAAACGTGCGGTTAACTAAAAATATACTATCGGAGAACAGGAAGCCCTACAGCTTTCAGCGTAACTTTTATAATCGAAGGCGTTTGCTGGCCAATAGACCCAAAAGCTACCGGGATTAACTCCCAAACAAAACTACTCGGAACGTACGAACCTGCCAGCGATAGGAAGACGACATGTATGAATCAGTAAACCTAAATTACAACAGCCGAACTACATAAATAAAATACACAATTAATGATTGAACACATTTTCTTTTACTTGGGGCTCACACTACTTACAATGCATGAAATGGACGCCATTCGTTGCAAAGAATGGAGAATTTTCCCCGGACTTTCTTTGCTTAGCGACAAAGCTGGATACAGTGTATTTATATTTGCTCATATCCCGCTGTTCTTTTTCATATTTTGGCAACTGACAAGCAGTAATGACCTTGAAGGGTTTGTTAAAGGATTCAATATATTTATGATTATTCACTTAGGACTTCATGTTTTATATCTTAAAAACAAAAAAAATGAATTCAAGGACTGGATTTCGTGGACAATTATAATTGGAGCTGGTTTATGCGGGTTAATCGACTTAATTGCATAAAAATTAGTCGAGCAAAATGGCCATCGCATAACAAGGGAGCAGCCTAACAAGTTGCAATTAAATCGTATTAGAATATATAAACTTTAAAAATGGTAAACATGAATTCAGTAGTCAAGTATTTCAATGGTGAAAAAGCCGAAAGCTATATTTTTATCGCCATAGGCGTTATAGCATTAGCAACGGCACTGTATTTTATTTTTGTGTTAAAAACATCCTTCTGGCGCGGTGTAGCTATTCCGTTTATACTGGTAGCCCTGCTCGAGTTTGTAGTAGGCTATACTATTGTTAATAGAAGTACGAAAGATATTACACGTGTTGAAGCATTTATACAAAACGAACCTCATAACATACAAAACCTTGAAATTCCCAGAATGGAAAAGGTAATGAGCAATTTTGTAATTTTCAGGTATACCGAAATAGCACTGATCATTTTAGGCATTGCATTGATGTACAGCTCCCTGAACGATACCTTTTGGAGGGGCATAGGATTAGGATTATTCATTCAAGCGGCTAGTGTATTGTGCCTCGATTTTTTTGCTGAAAGGCGTGGGCATGTTTACCTGGAATATTTGAAAGAGCTGTATGCTGTAAAATGAATACGTGAAAGATAAAGACATCCGGTATGATGAGCACCCTGAATAAAATTAGCCTACTGTCTCTAACACTGGGGTTGACTTTGCTGCTGACCGCATGTAAAACCGGCCGACTAATTCTATATAATTTTGCAGGTATTAATGATCATACGCTATTTCATTCAAGACCATTGACCGCAAATTCATCACAGTTCACGTTTCACACAACCCTATCGGGCAAATTCCCCAAAACTGCCAATGATGTACCTTTCGAAACGTACCTCAAACAAAACAATACTGTTGCCTTTCTTATTATTCAAAACGATACCATACACTATGAAAACTATTTCAGCGGATACGACAAACAAAGTATTGTTCCTTCATTTTCGATAGCAAAATCGGTGACGTCTCTGTTAATTGGTTGTGCGCTAGATGAGGGCCTTATCAAATCTGTAGATGAGCCCGTGACAAATTACATCCCCGAGCTGCAGAAAAACGGTTTTGAAAAGGTAACCATCAAGCATCTACTGCAAATGACGTCAGGAATTAAGTACAGCGAAAGTTATGTAAATCCGCTTTCGGATGCAGCTTCGTTCTATTACGGAATTAAGCTCAGAAAAAGCTTAGGCAAGATGAAACTAAAACGGGAACCGGGTACAAAATTCGACTATGCAAGCGGCAATACTCAATTGCTTGGCCTGCTGCTTGAACGCTCGCTAAAAGGGAAAACAATCACAGCATACCTTCAGGAAAAAATATGGACACCATTGGGAATGGAATACGATGCATCGTGGAGCATTGATCAAAAGAAAAATGGAATAGAAAAAACATTCTGCTGCCTGAATGCACGGGCAAGAGACTTTGCGAAATTGGGGCGATTGTATAAAAACAAAGGAAACTGGAATGGCAAACAAATTGTTTCTCAGCAATGGGTAGAAGAATCAACCAAGGCAGATACGACAAATGGAAGTGTTGCCTTCTATCAATATCAATGGTGGCTACCTACACCTAATCAGGATTTTATGGCCGAAGGCATTTTGGGACAGTATATTTATGTCAATCCGTCAAAGGATTTAATCATAGTGCGCCTGGGTAAAAATGAAGGCAAAGTTGACTGGTGGAATGTATTCGTTTCGCTGGCAGCCAAGTACTAACGTTGTGCCGAAATTTGAGTGCTTTATACGCAACTATACAAATGAACCACATACCCCCAACAGAAAAAAAGCAACAATGAGCGAAATTTATATTTCCGGGAAAACAATAGACCGTAGCAGTGAAGTAGTAAAAGGTGAGTATGAAGATTGTGTGTTTAATGCCTACTCCTTTGCTGGCGCTAACCTTAGTGACTACAAGTTTGTGAACTGCGAATTCACGGCATGCGATTTCAGTATGGCTAAGTTAACGAATACGGCATTCAGAGATGTGGTATTTAATGAATGTAAAATGCTGGGGCTGGCCTTTAATTCCTGCAACGTATTTGGATTATCGTTTTCGTTTAACAACTGCCACTTAAATCATTCCTCATTTTATAAAACTAAACTAAAAAAAATAGTATTCAGGGATTCTCAATTGAAAGATGCAGATTTTACAGAGGCTGACCTGTCGGGTGTAGTATTTGCGCATTGCGATTTAGACAGAGCTGTATTTAATCAAACCAATCTTGAGAAAGCAGATTTCAGCACTGCGTACAACTTCTCATTGGATCCGGAAAATAACCGCATGAAGAAAGCTAAGTTTTCAGCCTCTACACTGGGCGGTTTATTGGGCAAGTACGACCTGCATATAGAGAGATAAATCAAACACACTAGTATATGTTTACCTCACATAAACCAATAGATTTATGCCAATATAAACCTGGTAGTAAAGTAAATCAATAACTTTATAATCGTAGTTTTTCATTAGCATTGACAATAAAATTTAATATGATTTTAGTTGAATAATGAGACCAAAACTGAGTTTGTTTTTTTTAATCGGGTGCCTTTCTTTTTTCGCTTCTGCAGGCCAACCGCTGCCTAAAGTATCGGCCGGTAAAATTATACGCATGGAGCACTTTAAATCTGCGTACGCTGGCGAACGAATCATTGATATTTGGTTACCTGACGGCTACAGCGATACGGTAAAATATGCTGTACTGTATATGCACGATGGACAAATGCTGTTCGACTCTGCAACGACATGGAACAAGCAATCGTGGAATATGGCAGCAACAGCCACACAACTTATGCTTTCTGGCAAGGTGCGTCCGTTTATAGTGGTAGGAATATGGAACAGTGGCGTAAACAGGCATCCCGACTATTTCCCCCAACTCCCTTATGAACTTTTTCTTAACCGAACAGAACAGGATACCGTTTCGGCTCAGTTAAAAATGACCGGGCGAAGCAATGGCCGTTTTAAACCCCAATCAGATAATTACCTCCGTTTTTTGGCAACCGAATTAAAACCGTTT
>JBKCPL010000008.1:0-8651 GCA_046309355.1 Bacteroidota bacterium | reverse complement strand
ACGCAGCGCTATATTCAAGAAATAAATGTCAGGCAACAAACTCATCACCTTACAGATTACTACACGGGGCAGATTGACAGAATTGTTACATACCCTGCATGTATCTGCCGATATACTGAAAGATGAGCGTGTAGAAACACTTCTGTGCATTGACGGATACGAGCCCGAAACAGAGCGTGAAATTCAAAATCAATATCCGGACATTCGCATCATTTCCCATGCCAAGCCGAGAGGGTTAATTGCCTGCCGGAACAAAATGATGGCTGTAACAAAAACGCTCTATGCATTGTCATTGGATGATGACCTGAATATACTGACAGAAAACCCGATTACAGAAATAATAAACTGGTTTGAACAGCATCCCCGGTGTGCCGTGCAAAGTTTCCGCATTTACTGGTCACTGACCAAACCCGAATTTACAAACTGTAGTGACTTACCCTTACGAATTCGAGGTTTTGCTGGGGGTGCTCATGCATTCAGCATGCAGGCTTGGAGGAGCATTTCAGGGTACCCCGAGTGGTATATATTTTACGGTGAAGAAGAGTACGCATCCATGCATCTATTTAAGAATGGATGGGAAATATATTATTTGCCTCAGGTCTTGTCGCATCACCGGGTAAATATCAATGCCCGAAAAACGAATGGCAGCGATTACATCGTTCGTCAGATGCGTTCATACCGTGCGGGCCTATTCAATATTGCCTGTTTTTTTCCATTGCGTACACTGCCGCGTATTTACAGTTATTCGCTATGGAATCAGTTTAAAACAAAAACTCTGAAGGGAGACTGGAGAGCCACTATAGGGTATGTATTGGGATTGCTCTCATTTATAATTCATCTCTATAAATTGCCTCGCTACTCGGCTAGATTAAGTAAAGAGGAATATACCGCCTACATGAAATTAAATCCGGTACCCTTATACTGGAATCCTAGTACATCAAAATGAACAGACGTAAAGCAGGCATTGTCATAACTGATGGAGTAGGATTCAGAAATTTCATTCTGAGCGATTTCCCTACACAATTGAAAAAGAGATTTGATACCATTCACATTTATTCATGTTTACCTAAAGACGTATATACCGGTTATCTAACTGAAGAATTTAGTGTACACGAACTCGGCATTTTTAGGGAGCCTTTGAAAAGCTGGTTCTTCCGGAAAATTAAAGAAGTGGCACATCTCATGGCACATCAGGATAAAAACTTTGGCATACAGGATAACCTGAGTATAAACCGCACTAAACAGTTTACCCCCAAGGGCATATTAACCCGGCTGGCATTCCTGCTATCAGGACTCTTTCATTCTGAAACATGGATATTGAGGTGGGAAAAATGGCAATATGCTACATTTCGGAATCATCCGCTAACCAAGGAATACCGTAAATTACTGCAGGATAACAAACCGGAGTTTTTATTTTTCACACACCAGCGCCCACCCTTTATATCCCCCATGCTGGAAGCAGCCAGACAAGAAGGAATACCTGTATCCGCGTTTATTTTTAGCTGGGATAATTTACCCTCCAAAGGGCGAATGTGCGGCACCTTTGATACCTATATTGTATGGAGTAACCTGATGAAAGAAGAACTGCTCGATTTTTATCCGTCAATACAGAGTGAGCAGATACACGTAGGAGGAACACCCCAGTTCGAACCCTATGTGATGGATACATATGCCACAACACGCGATCTCTTTTTGAGTAGATTCGAGTTGAACGCTACAAAGCCGGTGGTATGTTACAGTTGTGGAGATAGTGCAACCAGCAGAAACGATGAATTGTATATTTCGGTATTGGCTGAATCGATTAAGCATAATCTATTGGACAGAGAAGTTCAGTTACTGGTACGTACCTCTCCTGCAGAAGGCACAGAACGATTTGCGGAATTGAAACGAGACTATCCTTTCATTGTGTGGAATTATCCGAAATGGATATACGCACGCGAAAATCATCCTGAACCCTGGACACAACGTATACCCACCCGCGAAGACATTCAGGACTTAAGGGCTATACTTGAATATTCGGATGTGAATATCAATATGTGCTCTACGATGAGTCTTGATTTTATGCAATTTGATAAGCCGGTGATAAATCCTGTATTCGGGAATGCTGAAAATGGATTGTATAACGATCAGCGGTTTTTAAAGTATGCACATTACCAACGTGTCGCTGAATCAGGAGCAGTTGCCATCGTAAAAAACAAAGAGGAACTGATTGCAGCAATAAACAATGCACTAGTTCATCCTCAAAACGCATCGGCTGAAAGGAAAAAATTACTTGAACTGCAAATAGGACGGCCTCTTAAAGGAACCAGCGAAGCAATTGTAGAGGTATTGAGTAAGACCCGTCAGGTCGAGTAGAACTGAAAAGCTTTTTGCGCTGGTGTTCGTATCGAGACCCCCGTCAGGTCGAGTAGAACTGTAAAGGTGATGCGTTGGTGTTCGTATCGAGACCATCGTCACTTCTCGATACGCCCCTACTCACAACACCTAACAAGCACTCGAAGTGACTACCCGTCAGGTCGAATTTACAAAGAGTACACTTGCTAAAATGTCCTGTCGTATGAGTTTTTCCGGACTACTGTCTTTTAATGCTAAAAAGTATATAGTACGTCTACCATTCCATTTGTTTTTCCCATGAGTAACTCAACATATTTTCCTTCATTGACCGGTATTCGTGCGGTTGCTGCCTACATGGTATTTATCCATCACTATATTTACCTCTATGTAGACAAACTGAATACAACCGTGTACGGTATACTCAATGAGTTACATATTGGGGTTACGGTATTTTTTGTTTTAAGTGGATTTTTAATTGCGAATGCATACCTGCATAACACATCGATTTCTTTTTACACGTATATAGTCAGAAGATTTGCACGAATTTATCCTGTATATATTTTGCTGACGATTACCGCCCTGATTCTGAAATATGGCATGAATAATATTCCATCTGAGATGTTGATTACAAATGTTACGCTCACAAAAGGTTTCTTTAAACAACTTAAATTTTCAGGAATTGCACAAACCTGGTCATTAACCGTAGAAGAGACCTTTTATTTATCGGCACCTTTTTGTTTCCTGCTCATACGTAAAAACTACAGGTACTTGATTGTGTTGCCGGCCGCATGTATGCTCATTGGGGTAGTACTGGTTAGTACGGTTGGCAGATTTGATTACTACGGATTTATGAAAAGTTTCAATCACTTGTTTAACTATACCTATTTCGGCCGCTCATTCGAATTTTTCTGTGGAATAGCACTATCTTATTTTATCAAAAAATACCAACTCCCAACTAAAAACCTGTATCTGACTTACATAGGTGCCGGAATGATGTGTATATGCTTAACGGCAATTTATCTCTGCAAAACGGACAAAATACCCTTTGGTATTCACTCCATTCAAGGTATGCTGGTAAATAATTTCGTGTTGCCTGCTACAGGTATTTCCGTACTATTTATCGGATTGATTCGTGAGAAAACCTGGATTTCTAAAATTCTGGGATCAGGACTTTTTACTGTACTGGGTAAGTCGTCATATATATTCTATCTGCTACATACCGGAATACTGACAGAGTGGATAATGACCGCAGCAGGCTTATCAACCCATTATGTACTGTATACATTTATTGTTATAAATAGTGTTTCTATACTGCTGTATTATTTACTCGAGAAACCGGTGAATGCAATTTTACTTCGGATAATGTCGGCTGATAAAGTAAAGTAAACTGAATTATTCACGACTAATGAGGAATATAGCTGTATTATGTAATTACGTATTGGATCCAAATCGGGTGGGTGGTATGGACTATTTCTATTGGGCGTTCGATGCGTCATGCCGCGAGAAAGGGTACTCAGTTACCTGGTTTTTTCCAAACCGGGCCACTCACGGACAGTATACCACGTTGAATATAATTTCCGCTGAGCATACACGTATAGAAGATTGCTTTATTCAACACGTAAAGCAAGGCTCTACTTCATATGATTATGTTATTTGTCATTTTCTGGAACTATGTACTTCCTTTTACCGTGACTTACGCAGTCTCACTAAAGCTAAAATCATTGCGGTTGATCACAATCCAAGGCCACTGGGCGGGTATACATGGAGAAAAAAACTACGAAAACGGATTAACGGAATTCGCTATGGGAAATACACAGATATTTATGTGGCTGTCTCGGAGTACACACGCAACGAGCTGATACGGGATTTCGGCAAAGGTGTGGCAGGAAAGATAAAAGTCATCTATAACGGTATAGATGTAGCCCGAATCAAAACACGGAAACACAGAAATACGCAAAATCCATCCTTTTTGGTAGCCTGTCATTTACGCGAATCTAAAGGCATACAGGATTTGATAGATGCCGTAAACGGTTTAGCTGAAGATATCAAAGCAGAAGTGCGAATAGATGTATATGGTGACGGGCCTTACCGAAGTTCATTGGAAAAAAAGATAGTAGAATATCACTTGCAAAATCAGATTCACTTCAAGGGAAGTACAGATAAACTAACAGAGATATACAGTACTTACGACTACCTGATACATCCAACCCATATGGAGTGTTTTAGTTTAGGGCTGCTTGAATCACTTGCCGCCAATGTGCCGGTAATCACCACACCGGTAGGTGGAAATGAAGAGGCAGTTAAAAATGGAATCAATGGGTTCATCTTCCCGGCAAAAGACAGTTATGCCTTAACTTCTCTGATAGGCAAAGTATACAAAGGCGAAATGCGAATAGTATCAGATGTTGACCCTATGATACGCACTACATTTACCATTCAAAATATGGTCTCGGGTCACATGCAATTGCTGCACTCATGCATATAGGTTTTCTTACACCGGAGTATCCGGGAACTAAAACAGGACAATCCGGAGGGCTGGGAACAAGTATTTATAATCTGGCTCACGCGCTGGTAAAATCAGGCCATGGCGTATCCGTTTTTGTTTACGGACAATCGGGCGATGAATACTTTGAAGAATCCGGTATAAGGTTCTACCGCATCAGAAATATTCGGTTAAAAGGATTGAGCTGGTGGCTTTCACGCAGAAAAGTGGAGAATGTCATTCGTGCAGCCAATTTAGATATACTGGAAGTGCCCGACTGGACAGGTTTTAGTGCGTGGATGAATATAAATTGTCCGGTAGTGATGAGACTGAATGGAAGCGATACCTATTTCTGTACTATAGAAAACAGACCGACAAAATGGTGGAACCGTTTACAGGAAAAAACAGCCTACAGGCAGGCAGACAAAATTATTGCAGTGAGTGACTATACCGGAAAAAAAACAATTGAATTATTTGGTGTGTCACACTCCTATACGGTTATACCTAACAGCATTGATACATCAGCATTTTATACGGGCAGAAGCATATCAGTGGACAAACCGATTATTTTATATTTTGGCACGCTTATACGTAAAAAAGGAGTATTGGATATCCCGGCTATTTTTAACCGTGTTGTCAGCCAAATTCCTGATGCGCAACTCGTATTAGCCGGTACCGATGCACGCGATATACAAACAGGAAATCCGTCAACCTGGGCATTGATTAAACCGCTTTTTACCGAAGAAGCGTTTGCACGTGTTGACTACCTGGGTAAAAAAACTTACGCGGAAATACACGCACTCATTGAGCAGGCTCAGGTATGCATTTTCCCCAGCTATGCCGAGGCGCTTCCGGTATCCTGGCTGGAAGCTATGGCTATGGGAAAAGCCATAGTCGCATCAGATATTGGTTGGGCAAAAGAAATGATGACACATGAAAAAGAGGCCTTGTTGTGTTACCCTGCTCATCACGATGTGTTTGCGAAACAGATTATCCGCCTTCTGAATGATTCAGACTTGAGAAACAGGTTGGGAACACAAGCGCGTAAACGTATCGGACAGCAATTTGACAACCTGGTTGTAGTTAATCAGAATATCGAATTATACCGGAATGCCATCCATGAATACAGATAATTTTACTCAATGGTTCGTGTATCCCCATCTGTAGGATTCAATGCATAACCATTACCGCATAGCATTAATTATTAAAATTTGAACTCAGCACATACCGATATATTTTCAATCGTACACAACTACAAAACGGTAACTGAAGTGTTGCACAACGGACAGAGGATTGAACCGCTGCATTCCAACATGCTTCTATGCATGAAGGAAGTGGCGTTATCCTATCCCCATTCACTCATCGTATGGGTGCACGAGAACCTAAAAAATCAAGTCAACTACAGCGACCTGCACCTGCGGATAGCAAACGGCAATACGCTAATCAGCTATCACACCTCCGAAGGTACAGTTGCCGGAGAACGACTGGGGTATGTAGACTGGGGTACATTTGTACATGTAGACAAGAGTATCCGGTATCCAACCTGGCTGATGAGCAGCGATGTAGGAGCACTGGAAGCAAGCACACTAAACCGTGTATCGAACATCACACCTACCCGGTACAGCTTTGATTTTGACCTATGCCTACTGGCTAAACGGTGTATGCCAGGCGGTTTGCTGTGTTATTCCGATCCGCAGTTGCTTCTGAACGATACTAACAGTAGTACAAAAAGACAGTGGGAAACAGATATTCTGTATTCGTTTATTGCCACAGCATATAACCGCAAATGGGTGATTATGCTGATGCTCAATCTAATAGCATACGAACGTTCGATGCATGTACTATCCTTAATTAAAGCTTGGTTTCGCAGTAAACCCAAGTACATGAACTTTACTGTTCAGCAAAATAGTATAGCACAGCATACCGTAGCACAAAGTGTTGATGTGATTATACCCACCATTGGGAGAAAAAAATACCTGCTCGATTTCCTGAATGATCTCGCCAATCAGCAGGCTAAAGTGAATAGGGTAATTGTTGTTGAACAAAACCCGGATATCGATTCGCAGAGTGAGTTGGAAGAGGAGCTGCAGATAAACCGCTGGCCGTTCCGCATTGTACATATCTTCACCCACACAACCGGTGCCTGTCAGGCACGCAATACAGCCCTTAAGCAGGTAAAATCAGAATGGGTATTTCTGGCCGATGACGATATTCGAATACCAGAAAATTTCATTTCTGATGTATTCAGGCAAATAAGTAGCAGAAGCGAAAAAGTATTTACCCTATCGTGTCTGAAGGAAAATGAAACAGAGAAAAACTCTATACCAATACAATGGCACACGTTTGGTTCAGGCTGCAGTTTTTTACACAACAGTACATTAAGGCATACTAAATTTAATACGGCATACGAAAACGGATTTGGTGAAGATGCCGATTTTGGTATGCAGTTACGAAAAAAAGGATTCGATATCATATACCTACCTACTCCACAAATACTTCACCTGAAAGCACCCATCGGTGGCTTTAGAACACCGGTTAACCATCCATGGCAGCATGAGCCTTTTTCACCTAAACCTTCACCTACTATAATGTTATATCATCTATTGTATTATACAATACATCAGCGAAGAGGATATAAAATTTTTTTATTTATCAACTATTTTTTAAGTCAGCATACTTTCAATATCATCAGCTATACGAAAAGATTCAAATATCAATACAGTACCAGTTTAAAATGGGCACATCAACTTCAGCAAAAAATTAATTAATATGTTTAATCTGAAAAAATACATACGAAAAACCTTATCGGCTTTGATGCCAAAAGGAAAACTCAAAGAAGCATTTAAGCTTAGGTATTATAACTTCATATTTAGGGGAAAGTTTCAATTCAAGGCTCTTAGTGACGGAACATATAAAACGTATATAAATCAAATTTCTGTTACCAGCAAACAAGCATTATACCATATCGCACCTGATTTTCTCTATTACAATACATTTTACAACATATGTCCGGGTGATAATGTAATTGACGCTGGTGCGAATTTCGGACACTTAAGCACATACTACTCAAAGTTAACCGGAACTGCAGGACGTGTCTATGCATTTGAACCAGATAGCATCAATCGAATGTTTATTACTGAAAATATAGGTCTGAACACCGATTGTCCTAAAAATATCATCCTGGAAGACTTACTTATATGGAACACGAACTCACTAATTGATTTTTGTGAATCAGGTACTGTGGGCTCATCTGCATTATATTTCAACAGTACCTCTAAAATTATTAAAAAGCAATCGGTTACTTTAGATGAATGGGTGTTTCAACAGCAAATCAAACGCCTGAATTTTATTAAAATGGATATTGAAGGTGCTGAGATACAAGCTATGGAAGGAGCAGTAAAAGTACTTACTACATTAAAACCGGATTTAGCAATAGCATCCTATCATATAGTAGACGGCAAACCCACGTATATATGGCTAGAGAAGTTTTTTACTGAAATGAATTATCCATATAAAACAGTACGATTCAGACACAACGAAATCATCACATTTGCAGGTCCGTCCATAGTATCTAATTCACATGAAATTTAGCGTTATTCTATGTACGTACATGCGTCCACAGTCACTTATCAGGGTTTTAGAAAGCCTGCAAAAGCAAAGTCTGCCGGCCAACGAAATACTGATAATAGATGGATCTGTGGATACAGAAACCGAAAAGGCGGTTGAAGCATTTACGTCTAGTTCAGTTAAGTATATTCGTGTCGCACCGGAAAACCGGGGACTTACACTGCAGCGCAATGTGGGTGTCCGTTTGTCTTCAGATACCAGTGAGGTA
>JBKCPL010000007.1:0-6360 GCA_046309355.1 Bacteroidota bacterium | reverse complement strand
AAAAAAAAACCGTTTTTGGTTTAAATGTGGCTTCCCCACCTCCATCCTCTGGGGCCCGGCCGTCGGGGGGCGCCACTTCTATTTCCTCACTTCCAGCTATTTCCTCCTGAAAATCTGTAATATGCTGTATGACTGTAGTTTCATATAACCGTTAAAATTTATTTGCCTTATATCCGTTTTTACATATATTTCACGAAATTTGCACCCCTTTCACAAGAAGGTATAATCAGAATATTCAAAAATCATGAGGCAATTAAAAATATCAAAACAGTTTACTAACCGCGAAAGCAAATCACTGGATAAATACCTGAACGAAATCAGTAAAGTACCCATGATTGATGCTCAAGAGGAGGTAGAACTGGCACGAAGAATACGCGAAGGCGACCAGGTTGCGTTGGAACGATTGGTGAATGCGAACCTGCGATTTGTTGTTTCCGTTTCAAAACAATATCAAAATCAAGGCCTTACTCTTGGCGACTTAATTAACGAAGGAAACTTAGGCTTGATTAAGGCTGCTAAGCGCTTTGACGAAACACGTGGTTTTAAATTCATCTCGTATGCCGTTTGGTGGATTCGTCAGTCCATTTTACAGGCCTTGGCCGACCAGTCTCGTATAGTTCGTTTGCCGTTAAATAAAGTAGGCTCTATTGGCCGTATAGGCAGCACAGCAGCCAAGCTTGAGCAACGCCTCGAGCGAGAACCCACCGTAGAAGAAATTGCCATTGAAATGGATTTGCCGCTGCAGGAAGTAGAAAACGCATTGCGTTCTACCGGTCGCCATTTGTCAATAGATGCTCCGCTTACTGAAGGCGAAGACAATACTTTGCTGGGGATATTAGACAGCAATGACGAGCCCCGCCCGGATGTGCAACTCATCAATGAGTCGCTGCAAAAAGAAATTAATCGGGTTATATCAACACTAAGCGAAAAAGAACGCGATGTGCTGAAATACTATTACGGACTGGATGGCGGACCGGCACATACCCTGGAAGATATCAGCGAAAAAATTGGCCTCACACGTGAACGTGTTCGCCAGATTAAAGAAAAAGCGCTGCGCAGGCTTCGCAAATCATCGAAAAGTAAAATTCTGAAAGCGTATCTGGGTTAATCCCATACCAACAGCTTGCGCATGAAGTGTACCGCTGCATTCGTGTGTATCTTCTGCATACTACTCTTTACTTAATCTTTTGCTGTGTGTAACAGCACGGTGAACAATACCTGTTTTCGTGTGTATATTAACCTGCTGCCTATTGACGTTGGGTAAAACAATACCCGCTAATTTTTTTACTTTTGAACTTTATAGCTAACACATGAATAATTTAGGGTCGGGGGGCTTCAGTATTTTACCGGTTGTCGTTAAAAACCTACTTATTATTAACGGTCTCATGTTTCTGGCCAGCATCATTACTGAGTCGCGCCTGGGAATTGATTTAAATCACTGGCTGGGCCTGTATTATCCGGCTTCACCTTATTTTAAGCCCTATCAGCTCATCACACACGTATTTATGCATGGCAATTTCATGCACCTCTTTTTCAATATGTTTTCGTTATGGATGTTTGGCAGCGTGCTAGAAAACTACTGGGGCCCCAAACGCTTTTTTGTGTATTATTTTGTAACCGCCTTTGGAGCTGCAGCACTTCACATCGGAGTAAATGCCTACGAAATTTATCACATGAATGCCGAGGTAGCCCGCTATGCAATGAATCCGAATATAAACGACTATGTGTTGTACATACAAGATCACAAATCACTCATCAATACCGATGTGTACAATGAGCTAAATAGGCTATACAGCATTTGGTCAACTGAACCTGCAAATGCACACATTGCTGGCCAGTCGGTGGAGGCGTTGGGAATATTTACAAAAGCCAAAATGAATATTCCGGTAGTAGGCGCTTCTGGTGCTGTGTTCGGGTTGCTGCTAGCGTTTGGTATGCTGTTTCCCAACACACAACTGATGATGATTTTTTTGCCCATCCCCATCAAGGCTAAATACTTTGTGATGATATACGGTGCACTCGAACTGATGCAGGGAATATCCAGCAATCCGGGTGATAATGTAGCTCACTTTGCTCATCTGGGAGGCATGCTTTTTGGCTTCATACTGATTAAAATCTGGAATAAAAACCGGTTTCGCCCGATGTACTGATATGAATTTACTGGATGAACTGAAATACAACTACCTGTACACGCACAATGCCATTAAACGCATTATAGCGGCTAACGTGGCTGTGTTTTTACTCGTGGCACTGCCTAAGGTTTTTTTATTTCTGGCAGGTAACGATGGGGCAATTCTTCAAACCGTATTGCACTGGTTTAAATTGCCTGCATCCCTCTCAAAACTGGCCACACAACCATGGAGCCTTATCAGTTACATGTTTTTACACGATGGTTTTTTTCACCTTCTATTTAACATGCTTTGGCTTTACTGGATTGGAAACATACTGCATGAATACCTCGGAAACCGAAAAGTATATGAAGTTTTTTTTATGGGCGGTTTAGCCGGTGCGCTGGCCTTTATTATCAGCTATTCTGTTTTTCCCGTATTTTATTCAGTGCGCGAAACGCATTTTGCCGTGGGCGCATCAGCAGGTGTTTTATCGGTTGTTATTGCAACAGCTACGTTGCTACCCGATTACAGCATACAGCTTCTTTTTTTCGGAAATGTACGCCTGAAATACATAGCCTTAATAATTGTGTTGCTCGATATTATCAGCATACCGCAGGGCAATCAGGGCGGGCATTTAGCCCATTTGGGAGGAGCTGTTTTCGGTTATTTCTATATTCGGTTTATATACAAGTACGGTAATCTTATACCCGACTCATGGCTTAGTGTTTTCAGCCGTAAAAGGAGTATAAAAATATACCACCGTGCTGCCGTTACAAAAACTGAAACTCAGGGCAGTCCGTCACAACACGAAATAGATGGCATACTTGATAAAATATCCCGTTCGGGTTACGACAGCCTATCAAAACGAGAGAAGGAAATTTTATTTAAAGCCAGCAAAGACTGATTATGTTTATTTTTCACCGCATCGTTTTTGTGTTAAACAGTTTGTGCATATTGCCCTTGCTGTTTTCGTACTTGGCACCGTTTATTAGTCCCGAGCTGCTCTGGTATGTTGCGTTTCTTGGTCTTGCCTATCCGGCATTGGTTATCATCAATGCATTGTTTGTTGTGTACTGGCTAGTGTTTTTTAAAATGAGGTTTTTGTTTTCGCTGGCTGCAATCGTTATCGGATGGAGTTTTGTACCAAGGTTTGTACAGCTAGGTGAAAAAAAACTGGAAAATTCTACCGGCAACTCAACCATTAACTTAATGACCTTTAACGTTCGTTACTTTGGTATTTATGACAGCATAAGTACCAAAGAGAAGGATTTGCTTATTGAAAAACTGACGCTGCTGCAGCCCGATGTGATGTGTTTTCAGGAGTTTCAGATACAGGCATCGCATATACCTACAAATGAGTTGCGCGGAGCCTTGGTTGAGTTTCTTGATTCATACCGCGTGGCTACGGGCACTCCACATCCCGATTTGAATCATATTGATAATCTGGTTATCTTTTCTAAACTCCCCACCGTACGCACCGGACTTGTTGAGCGTGAAAACGGAAGCGGAAACTACACCATTTATGCCGATGTGATTAAGAACAACGACACCTTGCGCATTATTAACACACATTTGCAGTCGATAGGGTTTAAAAGAAGAGACTACCAGTTAATTCAGTCGCTGATGGGTGAAAAAGATTCCATTAATTTTTCGCAGCTGCGAAGTGTAGGTGCCAAAATGAAATATGCTTTTATGTTACGGGCAAAACAGGTTGAAGCCATTCGTACATTCATTGAACAGTCGCCTTATAAAGTAATTATGTGTGGCGATTTTAACGATTCACCCGTGTCGTATGCATACCGCACCATTAAGTACAATATGAAAGATGCATTTGTTGAAGCGGGTTCCGGATTAGGCCGTACATACATTGGTGCAGCACCATCGCTGCGCATTGATTACCTGCTTAGCCATCCGTCATTTGACTTTTATAATTATTACGCCAAAGGATTTGATTTCAGCGACCATAAAATGGTAACGGCTACGGTTAAACTTGCTAAGTAGGCATTTCTGATTTTTTCCACTGCAGATAACCGCTTACGCACAGCGATGCATATACTGCCATAAGCAAGGCATACGCCTGCAAACCGGTTTTGAAATAAAGGATAGCACCGGCTGTGTCAATGACAAACCAATATATCCAGCTGCTTCTTATTTTGCGCACCTGCATAAATGTGGCCCCAAATCCAAATAGTGTTAACGCTGCATCAGCAAAGGGATACTGCGAGTTCGAGTATTGCTTCAGTAACAAACCCATCCCTATTGATAAAATTGTGAGCGCACCCAGTATGAAAGTATGCGTGCGTAATTTCCATTCAGTTGTGATGGAGTTAGTCTCATGTGCGCTGTGCCAATGCCACCAACCATAAATTCCCATTAGTACGTAATAGGTATAAATAAGTGCCTGCCCATACAGTGTTGCGTGCACCATTAGCCAAACACCCAATGCCGAACCCACAATGCCAAATGCCCAACAACGTATATCCTTTTTTGTGAGTAATAGCAGATACAGAATATTGCTTACCACAGATAGTATTTCGATTGCAATGGCTGGCATAGTAGGTGCAAGTATACAACCCTAACAATATTTAACTGTACGTTTTAATATGGCCTTGGTTTTAGCGTTGTACCATAGCGTGATTAGCTGTAGTTAATACTTTTATCGTTTGGATTTTAACCGCAAAGTGTGTAATGGATATTGATTAAATTAACTCCATGGTTCGCTGTGCTCGCTGTGGTTAGTTAACCGCAAAGCACGCAAGTTTTTTATTATTTATTCTAATTTATAAATCATCTCCGTGCCACTCCGTGTTTCGCTGTGGCCTCCGTGGTAAAAAACGAACTAAATTCAATCCCGCTTTCCTGACAACAGTTGCCCGTCACTAACCTAAAGGTTAGAAACACCCGACAACCGTCACCGCTACCCGCCCACTACCAACTTCTTCGTTACTGTTTGTCCATTTTCTAATTGTACTTGCAAAAAGTATAAGCCTTGCGGCAGTTGAGAAATATCTATGTTGTTATAATTTTCCAACACGCCACTTTGTATTTGTGTGCCGCTGGTGTTGTTGATGGTGTAGCGTTCTATTTTTATTGGGCTAGTAATGTGCACCTGCGTGGTGGCGGGGTTGGGGCTGGTTTGTATTTGTGCAGCAAGGTCTTGCACCTCTTGCACACTGTTGATTCCCCCATGCGGTTCTGCTTTGATAAAGGCCATATCGCCACGGGTGGGTAAAATATTAGCTGCACCACCTACAAACAGCCCCCCATCCGAGGCTTCACCTATTACTTGATAGAATGAATTTTTCCACGGACTTTTTATAGAATAAATGGTTTGAAAATTCGTATCCAATTTTCGTATCAAATCCAGTTCACCACAAATGGCATAATTGCCATCTCGGGTTTGAATAAATCTGTACATAGCTTTCTCCTCGTATTTATGAAATTTTGAAATTGTCCCATTGGTATCTAACACACATAAATGTGTTATATCACCACCTATGTCAGTGATTGCTACAGACAAAACCTTAGAGTGATTATAAGATAGGGTTGGATTGCCTAAAGCCCAAGGTCTTTCATTTGGATTCTGTATACTATCAAATGGAAATTTTAGGCTTAGAACTCTTGCAGAAGTATCTAAAGCTAGTAAAGCTATTTTTTTTATACTTTTATAAGAAACACCTATATACATATGGTTTTCTCCACCTTTTAAGGCATAGGATACATATGCTTGTTCGCCAATGGGCTCATCTGGTAAAACAATCTCTTTTAACCATAATATTTTAAATGATTCAAGTTCTGTTTTTAAAACAAAAAATCTGTTGCCTTCGTTTGGGTAAGTATAACTGGCGGTAGTATAGAAATAATTTCCTAGAACTAATGCATTGCCAGCCGAGGAAAACTCAACTTTCCTAGGATGTGGTATAAAATTGAACATGTCTTGCAATAATTGACCTGTTTGGATATTTACCTTAAAAATTCTTGGTCGTGTTGGACCGGATGCTACTAATATAGTATTTGAGTCAATTTGACTTATTGTAGTTGGCAAACCAAAAGCATCATTTTCAGGATATCTCTTTTGCCATACTATGTTACCGTTGCAATCAATTCTTGTCAATGTTGTTAAATTAGGATTACCATCACAACCAGGACCAGCACCTCCCACAATAAAATCTCCATCCCACAATTGAATGGCGGCTGAAGTGTAATCTATCTCTTCACAAACATCCTGCGCAAATGAAAAGGAACATTG
>JBKCPL010000006.1:0-9489 GCA_046309355.1 Bacteroidota bacterium | reverse complement strand
ACCTGTAACTCGGCTTTCCAGAATAACATTTTGAAGCGTATCGGTTGAGCCTCCATTTACGAAGCCTACAGCAGGTGTTGAGGTGCTGCTAGAGCGAATAATCAGGTTGGTGTCATTAACTGTTCCTAACGTATCCCATCCAAGTATGCGCACATTGTCTGTATTGTTGAAGCGAATCAACCCATTGCTGTTAGCAGCGGTTCCACTTAGTATATACTGTGTATTGTTAACCGGACGGATGGTCAACTGATACCCGCCTGTTCCAACTTCCAACCATTTGTTCAATTCAACTGTTCCGGGTTCGGTTACGTTGCTTTGCACCAATACAAGGGTATTGCCTTGCAAGGCACTGTTGTTAATCGTTGAAAACAACCCACCTGTACCGGTAAGTGAAGTAAACGCGGGAGTACCTGCTCCTGTTCCTAAGTACACAACGGTTGGAACAGGGTCGTTAAATAAATAAGAATTGGTTTGTACAGGGTGAGTGGTTACGTTTCCTGTGTTAGTCGCTATTGCATAAGCAGGATTGGAGTTAATATTTCCTGTGCCTGTATCGGCAGCCAGTACATAGTATTGAACGACATCACCGGGCAATAAACCACCCAATAATGCATGGTCGATGGTGAATGAATAAACTCTGTTACGTATTGAGCCTGATACGAATGTACCGGGCGTATTTACCCAGGTTAATTGTGTTGAATTTTTATAGTACACTCTAGGTCCAAATGCTGTATCGATAGGGAAACCTGTTCCGTCATACAACGTGGCTGTAAAAGTGCGGGCTGCCGGACTAGATGTATTGGTGAGTGCTGTGTAATATATAAGTGGGGCTATTGAATCTGTACTTAAGGTATAATTACCCGCTGATGCTCCGATATCAACCGGTCCAAACGCTGACCTGTTCAATCCATTCACATCGTTAGATACAAATGATATTAGAGTTGTATCACCCATTCCTTCAACTGGTGTAGGGCTGCTTACCTGTATGTTTACTGAAGCTGAATTAGCGAGTGGTGCAACAAAACCAGGGTTAGCAACACCTGATGCTCCTGCAAGAGTTGATGCAGCGCGAAACGCATTAAGCGTAGCATAGTTAGTTGCACTCCAACGAGCAACAAACGAGTTGGAAGAACCAGAATTGAACAATATATTGGTATTTGTAGACAACAGCAAGTTGCTGGTTGAGTACATCTCGTTGTAGTGGTTTAAGGTAGATGTGCCTGCATTTACGGAGGTATTTGCGAAAATATTATTGCGTACATCAATAAAGCCCGGAGCAAATGCATTTCCTGTAAACTCTAAACATCCGGTTGATGGGTTTGGTGTACCACCCGCTCCGTAGTCAGGTGCAAAATCTATCAGTACATTATTGTGGTAAATTCTTACCTGGTTTGAACTTGCAGTACTAATGATACCTCTGTACTGACCAGGACGTGCTAGAACCACTCCGGCACTGTCTCTTCCCAAACGAATCAGGTTGTTAGCTACGGTTACGGTTCCGTTTGAAATATTTATACCATGCTGAATAGCACCCGTGGGAGTAGGAGCTGAGGGGTAGGTATGCGTTAATCCCCAAATACGATTGCGGGTAACGGCTGAGTTATTACCAATTACGGTTGAACTGCCGCTAAATGCAATACCTGTTATACTGGGGTTAACAGCTGCTCCATTGTTCGTACTTACTAAATCAATTATGCTGTTGCTGTCAACTGTTTGGTTTAACTGACTTGAGGTGATATTAATACCAACAATACCTGATGAAGTAGACGTATTACTATTTGTAGTATTGCTGATTAATTGGCTAATTGAATTCCCACGAACCAAATTCAGAGCCGATACCTGTGATTGTATACCTATAGTTTGTGTAGATGCACTTCCAAGTGATACGAGATTGCGTATTGTATTGTTTGTGGTTGTTTGAGTCTGGCTTGACGATACAAATATCCCAACTAGGGAAGCACCTGTTGATGTACCCGTTGATGTTGTATTGGTTGTTAGGTTACGTACTGTATTTCCGGTAAGCACAGCCGTGGCGCTTAACGAAGTAATGCCGTAAGTAATGTTTCCAGCTGTAGTTCTATTAATTAAATCGCTGACCGTATTATTGGCTACAATACCTCCACCTGTACCGCTTGCTTGGTGAATACCCACCAAACTGGCGCCTGTACTTGTAGAGGTGCTGCTACTATTGGTATATAAATTACCAACATAATTATTCAATACCTGACCAATACCTGCATTGTTATAAATACCATACATGCTGCTGGTTACAGGTACGGAAACTGATGGGTTAAGCGGATTTGAACTGAATACCGATATGGAATCTTCTACTCCCACTCCACCAATAACATTGCCACGTATATAATGAGTAGGCGAGCTGTTTGAAATAAACATACCACCAAATGCCGCACAGGTTACTGTAGAGGTGCTGGATGCACGTGTGAAGAAGCGGTTAACAATATTGCTATCCACAAAAGCTTCTCCAATAGTAGTAGTGGAATGATAAATAGCTACATATCCATTAGAGCCGGTACTATTGACTGTAACATTCTGAATACGATTGAATTTAATACTGGTTGGCGCTGAATGGAACATATAAATACCATACATACACACACCGCTATTGTTATCGTATCTAACACTATGTGTATCAGTCGGGTGTCCTATAACGTTTCCTAAAACATCTACGTAACCTGTACTTATGTAAATATGATACGGATAATAGAAACTGGCTGTACCTGCCTGATTATAAATCTGATTGGTAACCCAGTTATTGGCAATGCGTGCACCGGCTGTAATATTGCTGGCATTGTACCAAATTGTATATATGAAAGCCGTTCCAGGGTTAATAAACTGACGTGGTCCACTGGCAAATGGCCCTTGACCTCCCATATAGTTACCAATAATCTGGTGGCCCCATGACGCAGCATTTGCAGGATTCATGTATATATCACTATGAGTACCTGTCCATGCATTAAGGTTTGGAGCTACAGAAACTGTATCGTAAAAGCTGTTTCCTCTAATTAAAAACTGACGTCCGTTACCACTGTTATTACTGGCTACATACACACCGAATATGCGGTGTCCGTAAAACCAATTCGAATCTATACGAGCCCAGTCGTTTTGCTGAGTTAACGACTGGCCCACAAAGCTTATGGCAGATCCATAATATAGACCACCTGATGGTGCAAACGTGTTATATATAAATGTGAGGCTATCGTTTCCTACGCCAATTAAGTTTGTTGTTCCACCCACAAATATTGCTCCGTTTGTTGGTGCAGTACTAGTATTATTACTGGCAAAGCGAATAATCGTGTTTCTTACCGTATTAGCTGAAGCCTCATTTCTGAAAATGATAACATTTGCGGTTGTAGTCGTATTGGTATTTTCTATAATCAGATTTTTGGTTGTATCAGTTGAACTCCAGCGGCCGTCAATAGTAAAATATTTTGCTCCTTCTACAATAAATATGGAGCTAGCTGAGTTTCCGGTAATGGTTGCTGTGTTTAGATTTGCCGTGCGAAGTGTGATTGTATTTACAGCATTACTACCACTAACATTTGATAAGGTAATAGGGAACACCTCACCTGTACTTGAATTATACAATGGATCTGTGAGTTCAAAAATTACTGGACCAATCATGCCCAGCGATGATAAATCACCCAATGCCTGTGTTATGGAAGTGTAATTCCCTGTTGCTCCGATGGTATAGGTACCACTCAATGCTCCTTTAATTTGACGAGCTCCGGTCGGAGACGTAGTGTTTAAAGGGGCAACCGGAGTTGAATTGATTGTGATTGTATTAAACTCGGCATCTAATAAATTATTGACTGCTGCTGTATTCGCTACGTCATAGGTTAACCAGAAATTGTTTACACCGGGTTGAAGGTTTTGTGTACCACTGAATGACATTGCTCCACTCGGAGATGCAATGGTTGAACCATATTGCGAAGTGGTATTGAACGTATTATTCGTTCCAGTGAAATAAAGTTTAGCATTTGTAATATCTGAAATAGCGCTTGAACCGTTTGTATTAAAATTCAGGTTAGAGACACTGAGAGGCGATACAAGTCCAGTAGTGTATACTTTAACATTCAATATCACCTGATTAGTAGCTCCCCGTGTGGTCGCTAATGAATTTTGAAGTGTATATACCGAATCAAGCGTCATTGGGGTAGGCATAAATCGGTACGTGCGTCCAAGATCAGGAAATGCGGTATTGCTTGCAGCGATTTGTTGCGTATTCGCAGTGGCTGCAGTATTTGTAATGAAAGAGGCACCTGTGCGGATACTGTAATCTGTAAGTAAATCTCCATTAATACCTACTCCTACGTTCCAAGGACCTGTACCAGTTGATATTAATGCACAAGGTCCATATACAAACTCAACAGCACTACTGTCTTCGCGTATACGAATCTGAAAGTTTAGTGTATCACTTGGGAATGATGTGTTAAGGTAACGGCCCCAATCACGCCATTGTATTACACAAACACGTGAGGGCGCGGTGCCTATGGTTTGTATTCTTATTTCGCTGGTAACTAATCCTTTCCCCTGCAAGTCACCATTTAATGGGCTTAGTGTTTGCAACTGGTTAGAAAGTACGTTTCCGTAAAATACACCTGTAGTGTTACCAAGCCTGGCATAACCATTCGCACTAATACCAACTGTGGTGTATGTTGCACCACCGTAGGTGAAGTTGAAACCTATGGGTTGCAAGGCATAGTTATTGTCATCATCCGTAGTTGTGCTTAATACAGTACCTCCAGTTATTGGTGTGTAGGTACCCAAGGTGTTGGTAAATGTGTAGCCGGCAATTTGCGCCTGTACTGAAATACCGAGAAGAAGCAGCGTAAGGAATAATCCTACACGACTTTGTTTGTGGGTTAGTAATTGTTTTTTCATAAGTATACTATTTATAAATTATTGTATTTAAGCAAATATTTAGAATCGTGAAGGTGGAAAACTGGATAGTAAAATGCAAGTATTAATAGTAAATAATTATTTAATGCATTAAGGTTTTTTATTAATTGCTTGATTTTCTTAATTTTATAATTTACGAAAATATGGATATATTTTATTTTAAAGCTACTCCAAAGAGACTGATTCTAAACGTTTATTGACTATTAATAGAAATGTGCCCTAAAAAATGTACCCAAAATAATTCAACTAATGCTGCACATTAATACTAAATCTATTGTACCGACACCACTTTAACTGTATACGTTTCTGATGTACCGGCAACGTGAACTAAATACACCCCGGATGCCGGCAAATGGAGTACGTTTGAGTAATTCAGTTCTGATAGCGCTGAAATATATCTGCCTGCTGCATCTGTGAGAATAACGGATTTAACTTCTTGGGGCTGTTTCAGGATAAGGTTTACTGCATTTTGTGCAGGATTGGGATATACAGCTATGCGATTGCTAAAGCCACTCTCCGGTAGCGCACCCGATAGAATAATGGTAAATGGCTTACTGAATACACTATAACTGGCATTGGTTGCTTCTAATTTAATTTTGGCTATTGGGCCTGTAGTTACAGGCAACACCAAATTGTCATCCACAGTATAAACTGTATCGCTTGCTTTAACAACACCCAAATTCATGTACAATGTATCTGCTATGAATAAGGAAATTTTAACGGAGTCTACTGCATCACTGGTCCATCTTACTTTACGGCTGTTCATAAAACCCGTAGTGGTCCATAGTTCATTGTCAGGTGACAATATGGTTATTCGGGGTTCTTTTATTCCGCAATCAACGGGTGGTGTGGCAATCCACGTCATGGTGCTGAAATTGATGCGGCAGGCAAAATTTACACTATCAATAAACGGATTGCGGTTTTTTTGTAATGAGGCAATAAACTCATGTCGGGCAATTTCCCAGTTATCGGGCAAATCCTGAAAATGCCACTTCTTCAATACAGCCTGATCCTGACCGGAGGGCAACGTCCATGTGTTGCCTCGCAATCCATTATAGGATACACACATATAAAACAGCGCACGTGCCACATCGCCTTTGTGTTCGTCACGGGGTTCCCACACTTCCACACCGGCTGCATTTAATCCTTTTTTGCCCATACCCGTTGGAGATATATAGGTGGGCGTTCCCACTACTTCGCCAAACGGCAAATTGCTTCGAACAGCATTTGCAGCTGTTTGATTGGATGGATATAAATTATGCAAATCGTTGTATTCAGTCAGTTCTTTGCCGGCATTATCGTTAGGCCAACCTGAAAATTGATTGCGTGTAGGCATCCAGCTTTGTGCGTATGTGTGCTCACGTGTTAACTGTCCGCTGTTGGTACCGGTCCACCACAAAAATGGTTCGGTATATACATAAGGCAGATTTGTGTAAGCACAATTTACCACTTTGCGGCCTTGTGTGGTATCACGTGTAATAAACGGATTGACAAAGCTGGGTATATACGAGCTGTAAAATACGGTATCGTGAGCTGAAATTTTTGAACTTAAATCCGAAACAAACGTAGCAGTTGCCGACTGAATACCGGAATAGTACGTGCCCGGCTGTTTACCGGGTGTAGCAGCCGAGGTAACGGGTGCAGCAGCGGTTAAATAATTTTCAAACCCCGATGGCCCGTTAAACGCAATCGCTTTAAAATGATACGTTGAATTGGCATGAATAAAGGTGGGTTTAAGCACAGGCGATTCAGTACCCACATACATAACCTGTGCAGCACCTATATAATCGCCACGCTGATAGGTTTGTCCGTCAACCGGATTTTCAGTAACCGAAGAGTTTTGTTTACGTAGTACCAAGTACTTTTCGGGTCGTGTTGCAGGATGCTGCCACGAAATATCCATACCAAAGGGTTTTATATTCGCTGCCTGAAATGCCGCAGGATGCATCAGAGGTTCGCTGGCAAGCGTGCCGCCAATAGCGTATAGCCTAAGAGTAAACGGATTTTTTTCGGGATCGTTGGTGTAAATATTCATAAATGCAATACGAGAACCGTTTTCACCCGATGAAAAATCAAGTGTGAGCGTACCGCTTGAGTTGGCAGCCAGTGTAGTGGGATGCTGTGTAACCGTAAAATCTTGGGCGGCATCGCCCGTAAATAAAATACTGTCAACCGTCATCGCATCAACAGTGCCTTTATTTTCTAGTAAAAAATTAAGCGTTGTTTGTGTTCCTGTAACTACCGTAGCACCATTTGCCTGTTGAATGTTATTATACTTTACCACTATAACCGGGCAGGTACACGCAGGTGCCTGTTTCAACATAACGCTGTCAAGCGCTACATTGCTGTTTAACTCTTTAGCCGTATAAAAAAATCTTACATAGCGCGCTGTAGCTGACGGTTGACTTACAAAGCGGGTCATGCTTGCGGGAACGGGATTGGCGGTGGTGAATGTTCGCATATCGGTCCAGGTTGTGCCGTTTACCGACTCCTGAACGCTGAATGTTCCGGTAAAAGACGGATTGGGCGAAATGCCCGTTCCACGCATCCAGTAGCTAAGCTCTCCTGCACGTTCGGCAAATTGTATCGTCACCGCTTCGCCTGTACCATCGAGCCTGCACGAAATGTTATCGCCACCAACTGAATTTGAACTGCCGCTGTAAGTAAGGTTTCCATTTGTGTTCAGTGCTGTAGTCCAGCCAAGGGGTGGATTCTCAATAGCCGGATTGGAAAAATTCCATAAAGTGGGTAGCACCGCTTGAGCGTGTGCATTCGACATATACAATAAAAGAAGTGCGAGTAAGGTGGAGAAAGTTCTTTTCATTCGTTAGATTTTTTGGCAAGTAAATAAAAGCAGAGAGTTAATTGGTATGCTGGGCGAAATTATCTTTACACATTTATTCACGGTCAGTCAAATTATCAGCATATTTGCCCTCATAAATGACACACGAAGTGGAACACGCATTAATAAGCAAAGCGGCAACACCCGAACAAGCGCAGCAACTGGGACTTTTACCCGAAGAATTTGAAAAAATAAAAGAAATACTGGGCCGCACACCCAACTTCACCGAACTGAGTATTTACTCGGTGATGTGGAGTGAACACTGCTCGTACAAAAACAGCATTGTATGGCTGAAAACGCTTCCACGCGAAGGCAAAAATATGTTGGCCAAAGCGGGTGAAGAAAATGCAGGATTGATTGATATCGGTGATGGATTGGCTTGTGCATTTAAAATTGAATCGCATAATCACCCAAGTGCGCTGGAGCCCTATCAAGGTGCAGCTACAGGTGTGGGCGGTATCAACCGCGATATTTTTTCGATGGGTGCACGTCCCATAGCAGGTCTTAACTCGCTGCGTTTTGGAAATATTGAAAACGAACGCACCAAATGGCTCGTGCGTGGTGTGGTAAAAGGCATCGGCAATTATGGCAATGCATTTGGCATCCCAACTGTTGGTGGCGAAGTGTATTTTGATGATTGCTACAACATCAATCCGCTGGTAAACGCCATGAGCGTGGGTATTGCCAAAGTGGGTACAACAGTTAGTGCGATTGCCGAAGGAATTGGTAACCCTGTTTATATTTATGGTTCGGCTACGGGCAAAGACGGCATTCACGGTGCGGCATTTGCTTCAAAAGATATTACGGAAGATTCAGCCAAAGATTTGCCATCGGTGCAGGTGGGCGATCCGTTTTGGGAAAAACTGATATTGGAAGCCACCATGGAACTGATTGAAACCGGTGGTGTAGTGGGCATGCAGGATATGGGTGCGGCAGGCATCACCTGCTCAACCAGCGAAATGAGCGCGAAAAGTGGAACCGGTATGAAAGTGTGGCTCGATAAAGTTCCGATGCGTCAGGCAGATATGAAAGACTGGGAAATTCTGCTTTCTGAATCGCAAGAACGCATGCTCGTAATTGTGAAAAAAGGATTTGAGAAAAAATTTGAAGCCATATTTGAAAAGTGGGATTTGACCTACGCGCAAATTGGTGAAGTAACCGATACAGGTCGTGTGCAATATTACATGAACAACGAACTTGTTGCAGATATTCCAGGCGAAAGTCTGGTATTGGGTGGTGGTGCTCCGGTATATCACCGGGAGTACGAAGAGCCAAAATACTTTGCTGAGATTGCCAAGTTCGATATCAATGCCATCAAAGACTGTTCGATAGAAGAAGCAAAAACCATTGCGCAATCCATGACGGCACATCCCAATATCTGCTCACGTAGGTGGGTGTACAACCAATACGATTCGATGGTGGGAACCATCAACCAAACCACCAATGCACCCAGCGATGCAGCTGTGGTAAAAGTAAAAGGCACCGATAAATCCATTGCCATGACCACCGATTGCAACAGCCGTTTTGTACATGCCAATCCGTTTGTGGGTGGTATGATAGCCGTGAGCGAAGCAGCACGTAACCTCGTGTGTTCAGGTGCTGAACCTGCAGCCGTTACCAACTGTTTGAATTTTGGAAATCCATACAACAAAGAAGTGTATTACCAATTTGTGCATGCCATCAAAGGCATGGGCGAAGCGTGTAAAAAATTCGATACACCTGTAACG
>JBKCPL010000005.1:0-26317 GCA_046309355.1 Bacteroidota bacterium | reverse complement strand
GCGAAAACGGTAACCGGCAGCAAACATCTTATAACTACACCTGCAGGAAAAAAAATTTTACTCGATTGCGGCTTATTTCAGGGCAGACTGCCCAATCGTGATGACCTGAACCGCCATTTCGGATTTGACCCTACTGCTATTGACTGTGTAGTGTTGTCGCATGCTCATATCGATCACAGCGGACTGCTTCCTGCACTTTACCGAAACGGATTCAGAGGCACTATTTACTGTACTCCGGCCACGCGTTCGTTATGCGAACTTATGCTGTTTGATTCCGCACATATTCAGCAGGACGATCTGGAATACATCAATGCCCGAAGAAGAAAGAATGGTGGGCATATGCTAACACCGCTATACGATGTGGAAGATGTAGAGAATGTACTAAATAGATTCAGCACCGCTGACTACGGTGAGCACCTGAAAATAGATAACGAAACTACTATTCACTTTACTGATGCGGGGCATCTGCTGGGAAGTGCTGCCGTGCATCTGGATATTAAAAAAGATGCACACAACGTACTAAAAATTACCTATACCGGAGATATAGGCCGGCCAAACGATCCCATTTTGCGCAACCCCACCCCCTTCAGGCAACCCGATATTCTAATCTGCGAGTCGACATACGGAAACAGGCTTCACCCCACTGCCGAAAAAACTGAGCAAACTTTGCTTCAAATCGTACATGATGTGTGTGTTTCCAATTTGGGCAAATTAATTATACCTGCATTCAGCGTTGACCGCACACAGGAACTTGTATACACACTCGAAAAAATGTTTAACAGCAAGCTCCTGCCGAATATCAAAATATATGTAGACAGTCCGCTTTCGGTCAAAGCTACCGAAGTGATGAAGAAACACGAAGAGTGCTACAATCCGGAATTTCTGGAGTACATGCACAAACATGATCCTTACCCATTTGCGTTTAGCAGCCTTACTTATATTTCGGATGTGGAACAATCAAAATTGCTGAATACCCTGAGCGATCCATGCATTATTATTTCGGCTTCGGGAATGGCTGAGGCGGGCCGCATCAAACACCACATCAAAAACACTATTGAAAACCCGAACTGTGCCATACTGATGGTGGGTTACTGCACACCTGAAAGCCTGGGAGGACAGTTAATGGCGGGACGTAAAACCGTTCGGATTTTTGGCGAAGAGTTTCAGGTAAAAGCACGGGTTATTGACCTTGAATACTTCAGTTCGCATGCCGACTACTCCGAAATTATTTCTTACCTCTCCTGTATTGACCCCGGCAAAATTCAGCGTACATTTCTTGTTCATGGCGAGTATGAAGCCGCCTTACAACTGAAAGAACGAATGCTGGATAAAGGATTCCGACATATTCATATTCCCGAATTGAAAGAAAGCTGCTCCATTGATGTATGAAGCCCTACCGCATTTTCATCGTATTGACTATATTTGCATGGCTGGCCTGTAGCGGCTGCAATCAACGCTATTGGTTCAGGCAAAAAGTAAAATCCGGAAATGACAGTACAGAAACAGAAAAGCAGTTTCACATTGTTTGGTAAACAGGCAGTGCTTTTGGTCATGCTCGTTTTTACATACGTACATTCCGCGCATGCCCAGCAGGCCAAAACTGCACGTATTGCGCTTGGCTTCAAAACGGATGAGTATATTCAACTGACTGCCGATACCGCAAAACTGGCCAAAGCCCTACGCAGAACACTTGCTGACGGAACGGTTATTTACAATGTAAGCATTATCAGTCAGTCGGGCAATCACTACCTTGTCGGGCAAGGCATAAAGATGTACCACAAAAAAATAATTGCAGTTGAGATAGAATACGATATAGCTAACCGCACCTTCTATGCGGTTGATCATGTACCGCATTATACTTGCTCGGCAGCGGCCTGCGAAGACTGTGAGCTGTTTCTTGAAAGCGGAAAAATTATTGGCTGCCATTGCCCCGAAATGCAAACGGTAAGCAATCAATGCACCTATAAACACACCGACATAAGCACATTCTTTTCCCATCTTTCACAGTTTATTCGCGTCAGACACTGAATTAAGCAAGTGAATTTGTAAGCAATGCTTATTTTGCAAGCCATGCTGTTCACCTATCCTACTTTTCTATTTGCGCTCTTCGCCTTAAGCGTTCCTGTGGCTATTCATATGTTTCAGCTAAGGCGATTCAAGAAAATTGTATTCAGCGATATCCGTTTTCTAAAATCTGTAGATGAGCAAACACGAAGCAACCGGAAAATAAAAGAATGGCTCATACTGGCATGCCGCCTATTAGGCATATCAGCGCTTGTACTGGCCTTTGCCCAACCCTACCTGCCTGCACCATCCGCACTGAACAAATCCGAGCAGAAATTTATCAGCCTGTATATTGATAACTCACCCAGTATGCAACTGGAAGGAACCGAGGGAACATTGCTGGAAGAAGCCAAACAAAAAGCACGTGCCGTTATTGACGCCTATCCTAAAAACACGTTATATCATATCGTTACAAATACCGAAAGTCATGGTTCCTGGCAGGCATTGTCGGCAACTGAAGCAAAAGACTATGTTGCAGGCATACAGCCCGAAAGCGGCAATCAGAATTTCGAAAAAACACTTGAGAAACAACGCGCTGCGGCAGAGCGTTTCCAGTTTTCGAATCCTGAATTTTATTACCTCAGCGATTTTCAGCAAACGCAATGGAACAGTTTAGCAAACATACCCCACGACTCACTTACTTACTTTCACTTCGTTCACGTTCGTGCACAAGGTTTCAGCAACATCAGTATTGATTCCGCCTGGCTGGAGTCGCTAGTTGTAAAAGTAAATTCTCCGGTAGGTATTCGTGTTCGGCTTACCAATCATCAAAATAGTTCAGCCGATGTGAGTATACAGCTTTTAGCAGATGGACTTCAAAAAGGAATACAAAGCGTTTCGCTCGAAGCCAATCAGAAAGAAACACTCGTATTCCCATTCACCCCAGATGAAAACAAACCCTACCGACTTACATTCAGTATACGCGATCACCCCATTTCGTTTGATGATGAATTGTACATGGTCATACACCCTAAATCGGATTTTGATGTACTCTGCATCAATGGGAATACAACCAATACATACATCGAAGCCTTGTTTCAATCTGAACCTTCCATAAAATTTACCCAGTGTTCTCAAAATCAAATTGACTTCGCTTCACTACCTCGCTATGCGTTAATTGTGCTTAACGAATGCCATGCACTACCGTCAGGAACACAAACAGAACTTGCCCGTTACATGAGTGATGGAGGCACCGTGCTGCATATACCGGCAGGTGAACCTAAACAGGCCCTTTCCAATAACAGCTGGTTCGGTGAATTGAATGCACCGACCTACTCCGGTTTGCGCAATCAGGCGGTTCAGGTAAACTTTGTAGAAACCGGACATGCGTTGCTCAAGCAGGCATTTACTAAAATCCCAAAAAACACCGACTGGCCTGGTTGCAGTCAGTACTTTGCGATGAATTTGCAAAGCAATGTCCGCGGAAAAAGTATTCTGGGTTTAAACTCGGGCGATGCGCTTTTATGGCAAACTTCTGTGGGTAAGGGTTCATTGCTCATACTCAGCGTTGCTTTATCGGACGCTTTTACCAACCTACATAAACATGCGTTGTTTGTACCTCTAATGCTGAATATGGTTACGCTGCGCACCGGAAATATACCGATGTATTATACCTGTGGCGCAAGCACTCGCGTAACCTTGCCATTAAAATCCGAACAGGGCTCTGAAAAAACCATACAACTGACAGGCAAGGAACGGTCATTAACCACTTCGGCTGTTTACACCAACGGAGCCTTTACTGCAGCAATACCTCCCGATATGTCTCCCGGATTTTACCGTGTTTCAGGCAAATCGCAAACAGCGAATTATGGCGATGTGGCAGTGAATGAAAACCGCACCGAATCATCCATGACTTTTTATGAGCCCGGAGATTTGCAGGAATTCAGTTCTGCTTTCCGCCACTCCACCATCCATACTGAAGAGTCTGCTGCACTGTTTGCAGGCATACAGCACGCATACAATGGTAAGCCGTTGTGGCGCTGGTTCTTGCTTATCAGCCTGCTGGCATTGCTGGCTGAAATGAGCATCATACGCTACATGAAGAATTGATTACTCAGCTCTTCACGTTCGGGTATTTTTTTACTATACTCGTGGCCCGATAATTAAAACTTATGGAGTTACAGAATGATGAATATTGTGCCGGAGGTGTAAGCCTGCAAAAAATTGCAAGCGAATTTGGTACGCCTGTGTATGTATATGATGCCGATAAAATAACAGCTCAATTTAACCGCCTGAAAAAAGCGTTTCAGCCGCTCGATGTAAATATTAAGTATGCCTGCAAAGCGCTGAACAACACGGCCATTCTGAAGCTGCTTCGCAAAGCCGGATCAGGGTTGGACACCGTTTCTATCAACGAAGTTGAACTGGGGTTACACGCAGGTTTTAAGCCGAACGAGATTATTTTTACACCCAACTGCGTAGACTTTAACGAGATAGAAACAGCCGTTAAAATGGGCGTTCACATCAATATCGACAACATTGCTATCCTGGAGCATTTTGGAGCAGCGTATGGCCATTCGGTGCCCTGCTGCATAAGGCTCAATCCGCATATTTTGGCCGGTGGAAACACTAAAATATCGACAGGACATATAGACTCTAAATTTGGCATCAGCATTTACCAGCTTAGGCATGTACTGCGTGTTGTAAAAACATACAACATACATGTAAATGGGTTGCATATGCACACCGGAAGCGATATATTGGATGCAGGTGTTTTTCTGCAGGGAGCTGAAATACTGTTTGAAGCAGCCAAAGATTTTCCTGAACTGGAATTTATTGATTTCGGCAGTGGGTTTAAAGTAGCGTATAAAGAAGGCGATGTGACAACCGATATTGAAGAATTGGCTGCGGCCATTGCTCAACGGTTCAATGAATTTTGTGCAGACTATGGACGTAAACTGGAATTGTGGTTTGAACCGGGCAAATTTTTAGTGAGCGAAGCCGGCTATTTTCTGGTAAAAGCCAATGTGATTAAGCAAACTACCGCTACTGTTTTTGTAGGAGTAAATTCAGGACTGAATCACCTTATACGTCCTATGCTGTATGACGCCTACCATGAAATCATCAACATATCTAATCCGCTGGGCAAACAACGGATATATACGGTGGTCGGTTATATATGCGAAACCGACACTTTCGGGTGGGACCGTAAACTGACAGAGGTACACGAAGGCGATATTCTGTGCTTTAAAAATGCCGGTGCTTACGGCATGACCATGAGCAGCAATTACAACGCCCGTTTTCGTCCGGCTGAGGTATTAATTTACAATAAAAAAGCTCACCTCATACGCAAGCAGGAAAATTTTGATGACCTGATACGAAATGAAGTAGCTGTTGATTTATCCTGATTAGAGTAGACGAACTGCTTGTTTAAAACAGTCAACTAAACTTCAGTTCGAACCGAATACACAGGAGAAAAACTGCCCAAACGATTTGCATAATTTTTCCGATTATTGTGACGTTAAATAAACTTCACGTATTACGGCATATATCCTAAAACAACTCCACATGAAAAGACTACTTCTGAGTATAACTTTTGCTACGCTTTGCATGACATACAGCAGCTGCAGCAAAGAAGATTTACAAAATATCATCAATAAAGTACCCGGGATAAGCAATGAAGATGCCATAGCCGCATTGAAAGAAGCCTTGTCGATAAGCACCGATACCAGTGTAAGCATACTGAATAAACTGGATGGCTACTACAAAGATGAAGCAGTGAAAATACTTCTGCCTGAAGAAGCTCAGGTTATTTACACCAACCTCAGTAAGGTGCCGGGTGGAAATCAACTTATTGAAAACGCCATACTTACCATCAACCGGGCAGCCGAAGACGCAGCTTCGGAGGCTAAGCCAATTTTCATCAATGCCATTACGTCCATGACCATAGCCGATGGCTTATCCATCATCAATGGCAGTGACACAGCAGCTACGGCTTACCTTCATCAGAAAACATACACCTCGCTGTTTACTACATTCCAGCCCAAAATCAACCAATCCTTGTCTAAACCTATTGCACTAGGAATTTCTGCCGAATCTGCTTACCAAAACTTAATAAATGCGTACAATACAGCCTCACTGGGCGGTGTATTATGGGCTGAAATAAAAACCAACAGCCTTAGCGCTCATGTGACGGCCAAGGGATTGAATGGCCTGTTTTTAAAAGTAAGTGAACAGGAAAAAGAAATTAGAAACGACCCGTTGGCACAGGTAACCGATTTGCTTAAAAAAGTATTTGGCCCTAAGTAATATGTACAAATACTTAGTATGCATTGTGTATCTAACGTATTTTACAATGCATGCGCATGCGCAAGTAGATAGCCTTGTATTTGAATACCGAAATCGTTTTCCGTTCAATCCAAAATTTGATAAGGCATCGCACACCCGAAGCAATCAAATTCAAGTCATCAACAGCCGCCAAATCAGGGAATCGGGGTACACTACTTTGGGTGAGGTATTGCAGCTGGCCGACAACATGTATTTCAGGTATTACGCCAATTTTACCTATCAGGTAACGCAGCTAAGCAGTACTGCATTTGAAAATCAAAACTGGATTTTGATGATAAACGGTCAGCGTATAGAGCATCCACGCATGCTATCTGTTAATTTACACGAATTAGGAATATCGGTTTATGACATTGAACGAATTGAACTAGTGAACACACCCGGCATATACCTGAATGAATACAACGAACGCGGCATTATTCATATCATCACGCGACAAGTTCAGTCGCGCTTGGACGTGATGGCGGGCTACAATCAAACACACCAGGTAGGCGGAAACCTTCCTAATGATGACAACCGCATCGGACGAAATGCAGCATTATCAATTGGTTCAGCAATCGGAAAATGGAAAATACAAACACAGTATAATCTACACCACAGCGATGGTGCGTATGCGGGAGGTATTTCTATATATCCATTTCCATCACCGGCAGGCACTACAAATACACAACACTCAGCTCGTGCTGAAGTAAGTTATGCCAACCATGGAACTATGCACCTGTTCACCACACTTTATTCAACAAGTAACAAATCTGATTGGTTGGCTGCGGGAATACCTTATGACGACAATACAACCAGGCACACGCACACACAAGCC
Organism: Bacteroidota bacterium; assembly: GCA_046309355.1. GTDB lineage: Bacteria > Bacteroidota > Bacteroidia > UKL13-3 > UKL13-3 > CAYSBE01. The sequence continues at coordinate 19,152 of JBKCPL010000005.1, read as the reverse complement.
TATACCTACAAAAAAGTTACCGATAAAACCGAATATAAACTACGGTTGAGCAACAGCTTTGCCTACCACCCCTGGGCAAATTTGGTAAATAGCATCAATCAGGTAAACGCAACAGCCTCTTTTACGCATAAAACTCCCATAGCCTCAACGCGGAGTAATTTTAGCAAAGAGGTAGGCTTGGCACAGCAATTCATCCATGTGAATGGGTCGGGCCAATATCTGTTCAGGCCATATGTAAGCATTACTTACCCGCTGGCCAAACGAACTTTTGCTTATACAGACGCAGCGCTATCTATGACGCAGGGGAATTACTTACCCAAATTTACGCTGGGCATGTACAAAAACAATTTCGATATTTATAACTGGAATTTATCTGCCACCTACATTCAGCGAAACAGCTTCGAAGACCGCACCCTATACTATTACATGCCGTACCTTCCTGTTAATGCAAGCATGCAGGAATACATCAGCAAAAACTTTGTAGCCGATGCATTTCTTAATGTAAATCTTGGACGCGATATGAAATTTACATGGCAATCGACCTGGGTGACTACCACGAATGAACCGTATTATTTCTCCTATCCGTTATTAGTTGGCCAACCCGGCCCGTGGTTGCGCATGACAGCACTTACCGCAACACATTCGTACATAAACAACAGGCTTAATCTGCATTACGATATCATCAAAAAACTTACGGTTGATATTCAATTGCAGCAACAAAATGCCTACCGCAACAACAGCGATTGGACAGCACCCACTCACCGATTCAGTACAGTGATTGTATATGAACTGCCTGCTAAATTTATGGTGTGGTCAAGGTTTTACTACCAGCGTGGAACAAACGCACCTATTCAATTGCACCATACGAACGGACAGACACAGTTGTTGCCCATGGAACCGGTATTTCCCACCTCTGTTTATCCGGTTAACCAAAATTTCCGCACTGTTGATTTGAGCGTTTCCAAGCAATTCGGCAAATACAAACATCAGTTTACGCTGGCACTTCGCGATATTGTAAGTTTTGCGTCCAACACGTTCTACAACAACCCGTGGCTTTCGGCCGGATTGATGTTTAATTTTAATGCAAGGCCCTAATAAAGATGCCTGCAACATGCCTTGCAGAATGTGTGAATACACCTCTATCCTTTAAAATTGCATGCAATACGCTAATTTAGCCACGTGAAGCAATACATCACCGATTCCATATTTACCGACATAGCCGAAATTCTTTTTGCCGAACAAACCGAAGGGTACGTGATAGGCGGTTATGTGCGCGATGCCTTACTTAACCGTGAATCGAAAGATGTAGATATTGTGGTGCAGAGTGACGGAATTCGGATAGCGCAATTATTTGCCGATAAACGAAGCGATACATCGGAAGTTGTATTTTTTAAAAACTTTGGTACGGCCATGGTTAAGTGCGGTACCTGGCAGGTAGAATTTGTGGGCGCACGCAAAGAATCGTATGTACAGCACTCACGTAAACCCACGGTAGAGCCCGGAACCATTCATGATGACCAGCTGCGTAGAGATTTTACCATAAATGCATTGGCCATTAGCCTGAACAGGCCTGATTACGGTTCGCTGATTGATCCGTTTAACGGAGTTGATGACCTGAAAAGCAAACGCATTCGCACACCGCTTAATCCCGATATTACTTTCAGTGACGACCCCTTGCGCATGATGCGTGCCATTCGGTTTGCTTCACAATTGGGTTTTGAAATAATGCCCGAAACAAGTGAATCCATCAAACACAATTGCGAACGGATTGGTATCATTTCAAGCGAACGCATCAGCGAAGAATTGAATAAAATTTTGCTTACCCGAAAACCATCCACAGGTTTCAACTTGCTATTTGATACAGGTTTGCTTGCCCTGATATTGCCCGAACTGGCAGCCATGCAAGGTGTGCAGGTGGTGGAAGGCAAAGCACATAAAGATAATTTCTACCACACCCTGATGGTACTTGACCAGTTGTGTACCGAAAGTGAAAACCTCTGGCTTCGCTGGGCAGCATTGCTGCACGATATTGGCAAACCGGTAACCAAGCGATTTGTAAAAGGCGAAGGATGGACCTTTCACGGACATGAAGACAAGGGTGGACGAATGGTAAAGTCTATTTTCCGCAAACTGAAACTTCCACTGAATGAGAAAATGAAATACGTGGAGAAAATCGTGAGTATGCATCACCGACCCAAAGCACTGGCAGAAGAAGGGATTACCGATTCGGCTATTCGAAGGTTAATTGTTGATGCCGGTGACGATCTGGATGATTTATTTACCCTTTGCCGGGCTGATATCACCACAAAAAACAAAGACAAGCTGCTTACCTACCGCACCAATCTGCAAAAAGTACGTGAGCTGGTAGATGAAGTAACCGAACGTGACCACCTGCGTAATTGGCAACCTCCTATTGACGGCCAACATATAATGGAGGCCTTTGGCCTGAAACCATCTCCGGTTATCGGCCTCATTAAAAATGAAATCCGTGAAGCTATTCTGGAAGCACGCATACCGAATGAATTTGATGCCGCTTACAACCTGATGCTTGAACTCGGCAGGCAAAACGGCTTAGAACTTAAAAAATCATAATCTATATTTACCGTATGAAAATACACGCAGCCTTTCTATTCATAGCTACCGTATTCGTGTACGGAGGTTGTACACCGGATCAAGATGATCCCTTTGTGGATGATTGCGGAGGGAAAGCTCCCGGAGGTCTTATCAATCTGGCCATAACAGAAGAAGACGATATAAAAATGGGACTATCGGTGGTTAACGAAATTGAAAGTAATCCCACGGAATATCCGGTGATGGATTCGATTCAGTACAAAGAAGCCTATGGCCATATTTACAGAATACGTGATATGGTATTAAACTCCGGTAAGGTTTACTATAGAAACAAATTTCCATGGCGCATTCGCCTGATTCGTGATGACAACACACTGAACGCATTTTGCACACCCGGAGGCTACATTTATGTGTACACAGGAATTATTAAATACTTAGACAACGAAACACAACTTGCCGGAGTGATGGGACATGAAATAGCCCATGCCGACCGCAGGCACAGTGCCAATCAGATGCTTAAACAATACGGCTTAACCACGTTGATTTCTATACTTACGGGTGCCGATCCGGGTTTACTGGAACAGTTAGCTATCAATATGCTGTTGCTTAAATACTCGCGAAACGATGAAACCGAAGCAGACGATTACTCCGTGCGCTACCTCTACCCCACCGAGTACGACCCGCGGGGTGCCAAATTTTTCTTCGAGAAAATTTCCGCATCCGGTGGTCCTTCACTACCTGAATTTTTGAGCACACATCCCAATCCCGATAACCGGGTGGCCAATATTGAAAAGATGTGGTCGTGCTTGGGCTCAAAAACAGGAGGTCAGCTGTTCGAAAGCCGTTACCAGCAATTTAAAAACAGTTTACCTTAATTTTTTAGTCAAAAAAAGTCGGCCTGAGCCGACTTTTTTTCATTTTACAGCAATCTGTTTTTTAACGGCTTCAGCCTTGTCTTTCTTTTTCAGCTTAAGATGCAGTATGCCGTTCTCGTATTTAGCATCAATGCTATCTCCGTCCACATTCTCGGGTAGCGTAAAGCGATTTGAAAACGAACGGGAGCTAAACTCCCTTCGTGTATAATTCTTTTTCTTCTCTTCGGCCTCTTTTTCTGATTTGCCGGAAATACGCAGAACACCATTCTCTACCGAAATGTCGAATTCGTCTTTTTTCAATCCGGGTGCAGCAACTTCAACTTCAAAGTTGTCGCCATTTTCAATAACATTTACTGCAGGAGACCAACTCACCTCAGGCCAGTTGGAAGTAATCCAATCCTCACCAAATAAATCGCTGAATGAGGGGAAAGCGGGGAAATTTCGTTTAATAAGTGACATAATGTGTGATGATTAAAAGGTTTAACATAAAATAACAGCACAAAGATGAACCGGTGCTGCCACGCAGCCAATGATATTTATCACGTATTCGTATGACATTTATCAGTACACAATTATCTCATAATGTATCACTTAAACTGTGCAAAACATGAGCATAACTGCCCATTGTTTCGGGCTAACTTGCTCGGTATAACGTTAACTAATTTTTATGCTTACCAGATTAATTGTTCTCAATTCGAAGGTGTACGGAAAAGCCGAAATAAGGCTAAATGACTGCGACTCCCTTCAGCTTGTTGGCCCAAACAACATTGGCAAAAGTACTCTTATTTATGCCTTGAATTTTTTGTTTGTCATAGATGGAAACAAGATGACATTCAGTGGTCAACGCAAAGGCGATAAAGAAACCATTCACCACTACTTCCCGAATCACAACCAAAGCTATATCGTTTTTGAAGTATTCAAGAAAAATTACTACTGCATTATTGTAAAACGCGATGCCGAAAGTAACCTGGAATACTACCGCTTCGACAATGAATACCGTGAAGAATATTTCGTTGATGAGGACAAACGTTTACTAAAATTTGAGGATGTAAAAAACCGCATACAGCAAGCAGGATTTGACCTAACTACCTTCAAGGACAAGCGCGAAGTTTTCAACTATGTATACCAGCGTGGCCGAAGAAACAATGCCGTGGTGTGGCTAGACGACAACGTGAAAAGCGAAGGGCTTAGCAATAACTTTTCCCGCATTTACCGCTACCTTATCAATACCAAGCTCATTAACAATAAAAACCTGAAAGAAGCACTGATTGTAGCTGACAACCGAGAAAACGAAGTGCTTAATTTTTCGCAGAAAAACAAAAAAGATATATCGGACCTGATGAAGGTGAACAGTGAAATCAGGAATATACGCTCGGTGAAAGTGGAGTTTGAAGAATTTCGGGAAGCGGTGAGCCAATACAGTGCCAAGGCACGAGTTATCAGTCAGCTGTATTATGGTTTTAAAGAGAACTACGAAAACACCTTGCCACAATTGCAAACCCAGTTGATAGAACGCGATAAAAATATTGCAAGCCTTAAAACCGAAATTAACGAAGAGCTGATACCTCAAAAAGCCGACCTTGACCGTAAAATAGGTGGTAAAGAGGCCGAAATAAATGCCAAGGCGCATGTGCTCAGTGAAAAAGAAATTGAACTAAAAACCATCTTATCGTTTGAACCCGAAAACATGCTGAAGGAGTCGCTGGCTAACTATGACGGCAAACGTAAAGATATAGAAAGCCGCATTACACTGGTAGAAATGCAAAAGCTAAGCAGCCATCAGCTCGAATCGCGGCTGGCCACTATCAACCAGACCATTGCACGCTATGAAAGTCAGATAAAAAATTACAACGACCTTCTTATCAATAAAATTTCGGGTACGGTTGAAAACCGTAAACTGTTGAACACGTTATTAAGCGATCAGGTAATAAGCCTGCCGGGTAATCAGGTAATCAAGAAAATCAAAAAGATAAGTGATACCCTGAATCTGTTTGACGGAGAAATTGACATTTCAAAAAATCTGGTGATGAAGGATTTCAAATCCGTTGAAGAAATAAAACAGGAACTTGAATCGGTGAAGCAGGAACGTGCCAGCACCGAAAGCCTGATGAAGGTGGTGAGTGAATTTGAAAAATCGCAGGCTGAACTGGCCAAGATAAATGATGAGATTGAAAGCATTAAGCTGAAATTGCAGAAAATAAAAGGCAAGCCCGCTCTGCAAAAAAATATCGATAAGCTGAAAGCTGAAATCAATGACCTAAATACGCAGAAAGAAAAATTTGAACACGAACAAAAAATCATCAGCAAAAAAATAGCTCAAAAATCGAATGACCTGCAGGAACTGGTTGAAGACAAGAAGAAACGCGAAGACCGCATCAGGCAAATACAGGACTTTAAACGCGAACTGGATGAATACGGTATACTGGCCGAAACCTATGAAACCAGCGAAAGTCTGGATCAGCTATACAATAAAGTCATCATCAATCAGCGTGACCGCGACCTGCTGAAAGTAAATAAAGACAAACTGTTTGATAAGTTGCGCGATAAACTTCAAAGTACCTATGCCGATGAGCATGAGTTTATAGAATATGTGCAGGAAGAAGTAGCACTGATTGAAGAAAAAGAACGCAGCGTAATGGCATTGCTCGAAAGTATTTCGACCCAGTTTGCTAACCCCGCCTATACCCTGCTGAAACGCTATGAAGAATTTAAAGAATTTGTATACAACAAATTCAATCAGAAACTTTCGCAAACTCGTATATCCGATATTGAGTCGCTGACCATTGAACTGGTAGATAATAAAAAGCTGGTAGATGAGGTGAAAAAGATAAGCCAGATTCAGCAAATAAAAGGGCAGCTCATGTTTGAATTCGATACTTCCGAAAACCTCAAAGTATTAAATAATTATCTTGATTCGGGCAAGAAGATTGAATTCGATGACCTGTTTGACATCACCTTACACCTTAGCAAAAAAGGAACTTCAAAAGTTGTTGACCTCAGCGATCAGATCGAATCAGACGGTACCGATAAAATGATTCGACTCGTTATAATCATGAGCATTATCAACCGACTGGCGGTAAATGACGATGAAAACCGAGTGGCACTCTTCATTGATGAGGTGGCTACTATTGACAAGCAAAACAGGCCCGAGTTGGTGCGGTTCTGCCGCGAGCATCACTTCATCCCCATTTTTGCCGCTCCGGATGCCGTGCCCGGTTTTGGTAAATACTATTTCATTTACCCATCGGCAGGTAAAATAAATATCAACGAAAAAGTGAACGCCATTTATGGCGAACAAACACAAACTGCTAATGCCTGATAAACCATGAGAGCCGAACCAAAAACCATTCTCAGTTTTCTGCACAGCTATTTCGATACCATCAGTGCATTGTTCAATCTGCAAACCAAAGAAGGGTTTATCAAGAAAGAAAAAATGCAGGCCATTTTTGCTGAAACAGAAAGTCAGGTGCTGCAGCAGCTGATTGACTATAAAATCATTAAACGCCTGGGCGATGACTATGAAATACGAGGGGTTTACTTCAATTTTCTCGAATTTATACTGAACGAATTCAGGCCGCTATTGCCTGAAACCATCGAGAAATATGAGCACTCCATTGCCAACCTGTTTAAAAAAATAAAAGACGGCATAGGCAAAGACAGGCTTATACTGGGGCAGCGCATCAATGATCTGAATAATGAAATTAAGGAATTTGCCGAAGCGGTAGAAAAAAACACGATTCGGTTACTTGCCGAAACACGCGAACTGAAAGCCAACGTAGACAAAATTGACTATACCGAAAAAGTAAGAAAAGCCAGCTTCTGGATTGACTATTACATCTCTCCGCTTAACTCTATTCTGGATATTAACCATGCACATTCAATTACCAATAAGCTGTTCGACATCTCGAATTTTGTTAACGTCAAGAGACTGAATTTTGACGATGAAATTGTACGCACCCAGTTTGAAAAACTTTACACCTTTCTGGTGCAAACCAACGATGAGTTGCTGAAGCAATCCAAAATACTAACCAACGAACTGCTTCCGCTCATTGACCGTATTCGAACAGAATCGATGATACTGACCGGATTTATTGAGTTTTTGAAGAAACCGTATAAATCTCCGGTTCCCAAAGTATTTAAACTGCACCGCGATGCGCCCTACAGCAACGATATGTATTTTACAGCCAAAGAATATGTGGAGCAATTCAGCAGCGATGAAACCATTGTTATTGATGACACTGTTCTGCCGGGCGATATGTGGGTATTCAACAAAGAAAAATACGTGCAGGAAATGATGGCTGCACTGCCCATACCCAACTACTTCGAATGGGCCGGAAAAAAACTGAAAACGGAATACAAAAACCTGGATACCGATAAGTTTTTCTCGCTTACAGGATTACTGTTTGAAGACGGAATAGCACTGGAAGTAGATACTAAAAACGACCGTCAGGTTATAAAAACCACCCAAATGAATTTACGAGTACCAAAAATAAAAATTACTAAAAATGGACTTCCCCAGATATCATAAAGACATAGTAGGCGATTTGCTGGATGGCAAATTCCTGCTGGCCAGCGACAGCAAATTTGTAGAACTAAAAAACAACGAGGATTTTTACCAGAAATTTTTCAAGGAAAGTTTCGGATATGATCTGGAAATGAAAACCGATTACGCCTACCTCATATCGTATGAAACGAATGAGCAGCTGAGCCGCGACATGTGTATTTTCTTTGGTATCCTCTGTTATGAATTGGATAAGGACGGTAAAAATTTTCTGGAAGAGATTCAGTATGCCGAATTCGAAACCGATAAACTGGATGAATACTTTGACAACTCGGCTTATGCTGAATTGATCCAAAACAACAAGCAACTCAGAGATTCCGAATCACGCAAACAGTTTTTAAATACCCTCAGCCGCAGAAATATTACTGAACGCGTATCGGAGAATAAATTTACATTTACACAGGCCTATAAAGTGTTTGTTGATTTTGCCCTCGATTTTGCTCGAGGCCGCCTAAGCAAAACTGAAACGGAAACCACCGAGCACGATAATCCTTTTGTATCCGAAGCATAAGTTGGCACTATATACAAGTAATGTATACGTGAGTAAACCCACACCATAAACCTCACATACCCCACACATGAGTACAGGTGTAAATATAGAACCAAGCTGGAAAGAAGTGCTCAACGATGAATTTAAGAAGCCGTATTTCCTTTCGCTGAAGCAATTTCTTACTTCCGAAAAGCAGCAAGGGAAAAAAATATATCCGCCCGGAAACCGCATTTTTGCTGCTTTCGAACTTACACCGGTTAATCAGGTTAAAGTGGTAATACTCGGTCAAGACCCCTACCACGGAGAAGGTCAGGCGCACGGCTTGTGCTTTTCGGTAAATACAGGAATCGCGTTGCCTCCATCGCTACGAACTATTTTTAAAGAACTGGAACAGGACGTAGGATGCACACCCCCTGCATCGGGCAATTTAACTGCATGGACCAAGCAAGGAGTGCTTTTGCTAAACGCCACGCTAACCGTAGAAGCAGGTAAAGCCGGTTCGCATCAGAATAAAGGCTGGGAGCGCTTTACCGACACAGTAATACAAACCATTAGCCAAAGGCAGACGCACGTAGTATTTATGCTATGGGGAAATTATGCACGAAGCAAGGCCTCGTTCATTTCTGCTCAAAAACACCTCATTTTGGAGGCTGCACATCCTTCACCGCTGGCACGTGGTGCTTTTTTCGGGTGCAGGCATTTTTCAAAAGCCAACGCCTACTTAACAGCGCACGGAAAAATGCCGGTTAACTGGCAATTATAAATTGACTAACATTGCACTATGTTTCGTAGCATGCGAATAACAATTAACCAACTCAGCGAAAGTTTCTTTTTTGCACTGCAAGCCCTGCAACAAAATAAAACGCGTGCATTCCTTTCTACACTGGGTATCACCATCGGCATATTTTGCATCATTATGGTACTAACACTGGTCGAGTCGCTTGAACGCAACATCCAAAAAAGTGTTGACTCGTTTGGTAAAGACCTCATTTTTATTGATAAATGGCCGTGGTCATTTGGCAGCGATTACAAGTGGTGGAAGTACATGAACAGGCCCAATCCAAGAATGGATGAAATGAGAGCCATCAACGAACGTTCAGTACTAAGTGCAGGTGCTGCCTTGGTTATCAATATGAATGTGACAGCGAAGTATGAAAGCAACAGCGCACAGGGCGTGAGTCTTCAAGGTGTTACTTACGATTACGGACGCATAAAAAAAATGGATTTTGCACAAGGGCGGTTTTTCAACGAGACCGAAACCAAATCGGGATTGCCCGTGGCGATTATCGGCCATGAAATTGCGATGGCGTTATTCCCTTCGGTAAATCCGCTTGATAAAACCATCAGTGTGAGGGGAGCTCGGGTAAAAGTTATAGGTGTATTTGCCAAGGAAGGCGAAAGCTTGCTGGGGAATAGCATGGACAACCTGATAATGGTACCTACCAATCTGGTGGCACGTTACATTCGCATAAACAGCGATCGCGCGAATGCTCAAATACATGTGAAGGCGGCCGACAATATTCCGGTTGATTTACTGGAAGAAGAGCTGAGAGGTATTATGCGTTCAAAAAGGAAATTATCACCCGGTGCTGAAGAAAATTTTGCACTCAATAAAACTACGCTTATATCAGCACCTATTAAGCAACTATTCAGTGTGGTTACGCTGGCAGGCTGGGTTATAGGCGGTTTTGCCATGGTAGTAGGCGGTTTTGGCATTGCCAATATCATGTTTGTATCCGTAAAAGAACGCACCAACCAAATCGGTATTCAAAAAGCGCTGGGGGCAAAAAACTACTTTATCCTTTCCGAGTTTTTAGTCGAATCGGTTATGCTGTGTATAGCAGGCGGAAGTATTGGCATTGGTATTGTCAGCCTGATCAGTTACGCGGCCAACAGCGTGTCTGACTTTGAAGTGTACCTGAGTTTGAAAAACATTGCTACCGGACTTACTGTATCGGTCGTTATTGGATTAATTTCAGGCATTTTACCGGCCTACAATGCATCTCGGCTAAATCCGGTAGATGCTATACGGGCTAAGTAATGTTTATTTAACCCATGCGGATGTACCTGTTCAGAAATTAACTACCGCAGCCGGGTATAGTGAATTTAAAGTAGTTTTCAAATACCAGGTCAAGTGAATAGGTGCGCATTACTTTATCGTACTTTAAGTTTCCGCTGAAGGCTCTGAATTGAGGGACTCCTGCTTTATTGGTTAAAAATCCCTCCAGAAACTGATCCTTTTCATTGAGCACCAATGTGTCTTTAATTGAACCTCCATTGTACGGGTTAATCACCGAAATGATGTAAGACGATTGATTAATTAATCTCAGTTGAGTTTTGCCTTTATCTAATTCAGTTTCTGTTTTTACATTGGGGTCGCATCCAATTTTGTAATAATAGACGCGCTGCTTAGGTAATTCAATCAAGCTGCCCGATTTACAGGTAATCTTCGCATCGACAAAAACTTTGCAGAAATAATTGATGTACTGTGCCCAAAAAACACCCGGATCATAGTTAACACTGTATACATATTCGCTGACAGCACACGGATCATACTCATCGACTTTCTGATAAAGAATAGGTTTACCGAGGCACCTGTTGTATTCATGATCAACTACAAATTTGACTTTGGCTTTTCCAAATTCATTGAATGCGGGTAGCTTCATGCTTACCTGCGGTACATCATATCCTTTCCACGTACCGTAAGTACTGGTATACCATGTTGGATACAGATTCCAGTAACTAAGTATTCCGTGGTCAACCTGCCAGTAAGCCCAGAAAGTTTCTAAATCGTATTCCGGGTTAATGACTATTTTAGAGAAACCACAACCGAGGGTATAATCTTTGAATAAAAAGAAATATGAATTAAACATATAATTATCCCTAAATATAAGCTTGCCGTTTTCAAATGGCAACTTGGAGTAAGGAATGATGATAGGCACGTAAGCATACTCAAACTCATTTAAGTTTTTGTTGTAAATGGAGGTCATTCCCGCCTGATAAAGAGACAGTGATTTATCGGTAATATCCATTTCTATTATTCGTCCACCTTTTATACCTTCAGGATAAAAAACCTCAACAGACTGTCCGGCTGCCGTAGTAAAGCGTACATCAGGAACGCGAATCACCCCATTAAACAGGCGTGGTTTATTGATGTAATTACATTGTTCATCGTAAAACCCTGATGTTTCCAACTCAATTCGTGTGTTTGAATAGATACTGGCAGTCACATTCTCAACTGGTATGGTATCGGGTATAACCTTTTGAGTATACAGCGTATCAACCAAAGTTTTAACTACAACCGGAAGCCTTCTTTTGCCCTTAATTTCTTCTCGTATTCGTTTTACTTTTATGTTCTTCCCACCAATAGGCTGACCTTCGTAAAAATAGTCTGAACCCACAATGCTGTCCTCTTCGTACTCTACTAATTCTTTCCAAGTTGTATCCCACGAATCATCGGTTACTGTTTGTTCTCGTATACTTTGTATCACATTGATTGTGTTCCTTACCACAAATTTTGCACCTTTAACCGGATACCTGAATGTAAATTTTACACCGCTCAAATTTTGATGCTCAAACACCAGTGTGTCTGTTGCTTTTTTACCGCGAAACATGGCAGGATATTGCTGCATTTTGCAACCGGCAGGCAAATTAGTATTTCGGTAAAACGAGAGCTTGACAAATGGGTTATTGGTTCTGCTTGTAATGTATATCTCCTCCTCTATAGGCATACAATCTTTTGCTTCTGCTATAATTTTAACTAAAATCGGATCGGCTTCTGTTGGGTTAGCTTCCGGCTTCAGCATCAAAGGCAATGAACCGTCCTGATTTACATTATAAAAATATTCTCCGTTCGCGTCTGTTATCAGCGAAGCTGCATCACCTTCAATGGATACGGTTACATTTTCCGGAACAACCCCTGTTTCATCCATGATTCCAAATGAAAGATTTATGGCAGGATTGAGAAGAACTCCCGCATCGAATCCCAATTGAAGTTCTGAAAAATCATCCAGCGGATTACGGCAGTTGCTTAAAACAACTAGCAACAAACCAAGTATAATGACCTTTGAAAATTTCATATTCATGTACTTTTGTTATCTGATTTTTACATTAAACGTAAGCATGGCACACGGATACCATGTGAACGAACTAAATGCTTTATTAAGTATAGCTTTGTTATTATCATTTGCCGTAGGACTGATTGCCTCCGTGGCCTGTAAGTTTATAACCGGTGCCCCCTGATAAAATACTCCCAGGTCAAATACAAACGAAAACCGGTGATCAGAATAGTTTCTGCCCATTCCAAGACCCAGATAAGGTTGCCATGTGGCTGTGGTCAAGTCAAATTTAATTTGACCTAACTGATCAGGCCCAAATGCCAGATTCCCGTAATTGTATGTACTAAGCGCTGAAATAGTCACCGCGGTTGTAAATGTTGAATAGGCTGCTCCGGCTTTAAGGTGAAAGTTTCCTTTAAACGGATAAACCGAAAGTAAAATGGGAATCTTGCTGCTCTGAATGGTTGAAGTAACTCCCACCTTCTCTTCTTGAATAGAAATTTCACTCGTATAGTTGTAACTAAAACGATAGTATCCTAGGCTTATACACCAAGATTTATGCAGTGCTTTATGCAGACCTGCACCATAGCCCAGCGTACCTGCTGATGCAGATAATACCCATCCCTTTGTCAGCGGCAGTATAGAGCACTTTTTTGTGTACTGAGTAGTGTCAGTAGTCGTTTGGGCATGTGAAGTGCGGGTTAGACATAGTAGTACAACCAGTATACAAAATATTCGATGGTAGGTATGTGCATAAATCCTTAACAGACTGATACAAAAGGCGCACATAAAGCACAAAAAACTGCGAACAGAAAAATTCATGCAGGGTTAAGTTTATGGTTCAAATAAAAGTACAAAATACACATTTTGTGTTATTTGCAAATTATTTTTTGTTGCACAAAGAAGTAGCCCAAATGCAACAACAGGCCTCGCCTATTTGGTAACCACTACCTTGGTTTGTTCCACTTTGCCAGTATCTAAAGTTAGTTTGAGCATGTATACTCCAGTGTGCATGTGGCTGAACGTATGTTCCGACTCGCATCTGCCGCTTTCTACTTCTTTGCCTGTTATATCGGTTAGTGTGTAGCTGCCCGATAGTTGTGTGCGCAAGGTAAACTGTCCTGAGCCTGGATTAGGGAACACAACGGATTGTGATGTAGCCTCTTTCTCCTCTTCAGTGGCTACCACTACCGTGTGCGAATAGGTAAATGTAGCATCCTTATCTACCATTTTTAATCGGTAGTAATTCAGTGTTGTAGCACTATTGTCCCATGTCACATAATTTGCTGCTGAACTGCCTTGTCCTCGTCCATATAGTTTTTCAATTGGGGTAAAGCTCGTCCCGTCTGTTGATTTTTCTACTTCGTAGTGGCTGAAATTAATTTCGGATGCCGACTGCCAGTTGATGCGAACACGCTGTTTACTTTCTGCTGTGGCTTTCAACTCAATCAATTCTACCGGCACCGGATTTTGATTGGATACGACAATATAAAATCGGCTACGACCAAAACTGGATGGCACACTGCTGTTTACCGAAAATGTATAATTAGGTTGTGTCATCAGATTGGTAGCGGTGGGGATGTATGTGTCTATGAGGGTTACATGATCTTGAATGGCCAGCGTGCTGCTGTTATCAAAACGTAGCGTATAACTGCCACTGCCCGGAACAACTACATTCAATCGGATGGTATCGTTTACTGTGGTGGTGGGTCGGCAACTGATGGTTAAATCCACGCTGTCGCTGCCCCATGCCGAAACATTGACCGATGCCGGAAACAGGCGTGTATCATACACATCTTCATTTACCGTTGATCCGTCCAGGTATTTAATACACATCTCATCGCGGTTAAAACTGTCGCGTATCAGTTGTATGCGGCAGGCGCTGTTGTTTATGTTTTTGAACAACCCTGTAGTGCTGCTTGCCTTATGCGATTCACGCAATGTAAGCGATGGGCTAACATCTGTAGCCTTAACAAAAAAGGCCTGACCCGATGCAATAATACCGGATGAAAGGGCACCTGTACCGGTATTGCTTTCAGCATTGTAGCTATTGTACACGTTGCTTATAGGATTATAGATATACACGCTGTGATACAGCTGTGCATAATCTGTACCGGTGTAGCCACTGCCCGATGCAGTGCGACCGGGGTCATGTATGGCGTTCCAGTCAATAGCGCTGGGGTATGGATTACCTACCATATTCCAGCCATCACCTGTATTGGGTGGAGTACTGGGGCTAAATGTAAGCGGAACAGCAACAGTACCCTGATTGGGCACACCCCTAAAATCGAGTGTTACGGCATTTTGTGGGGTAGTGCTGTTGCGACTAATGCGCGAAGTGTCGCTGCGGTCGCCCCGCACAAACATGCGGTAGCCAATGCCGCGCACAAGTACACTATCAATATGATTAATACTTACCCATCCGTTTGATGATGCACCGCTTACCGCTTCGTTGTACCGAAACACCGAAGGACTGTTATTGTAAGTGGCATCAAAACCGTTACTGTTTATCGTGCCCATGGTAGTGCCTGTTCCCGTGCCGGTTACGTGCATTTCCTGGCGAATATCCTGTAAAGTTGAATTTTGCACAGGCGAACTTATAAAACGCCACCTTCGGCCATAGCTGTTGGTGGGGCCGGGGCTGGCCATGGCAGGCACAAAACGCTGCACAATGGCATTGCCGGTAATAGAACCGCTGCTGTTGCCTATACTTGCTGTGCCTGTGGCATCACTTTGTAAGGTAAGCGTACCGCTGTTATTTAGTGTGCCGTTAACGCTGAGTACGCCACTGGGTGTTACCGTTAAACTTGCCCCACTAATAATATTAATGGTAGTGCCTGCTGTTACAGTTTGGCTACTGCTAAGCACAGGTTGTTGCGTAGCTGTCGGGGGTACAATGGCTGTTTCATTAGCTGGGAAAGTGCCTCCTACCCAATTGGCTCCCAGGCTAAAATCGGTGCTGCTATTGCCGGTAAATAATTTATTGGTGAGGTAAGCATTTTCTGTACCTGAAGCTATTGCATCACCACGGCCATTGCCGCCATAGTACATCGCATCAAAAGTGATGGTACTTAAATTTGTTTCGGGAGAAGCTGTAACAACATCTCCTTTACCATCGCCACCAGTGAATTGACCAAAACTATACCCCGGAATAAACCATAAAATGAGGCATAGTGGAGTAGTATATAGTATTCTCATAGTTCTTTTGCTTCTTACTTTTAAATTGCCATGCTTATGGAGCTGTGCGCACACCCCGACCAGACCAATCCATTATGCGTAATAGTCTTGGGTCCTGTGCTCTTGTTCTGTCTGATGTTCTCAAAAACGCAGTTCCGTTGAACCTTCCGCCCCTGAATCCATATCCCGAAGTTGTACCAGGGCCGGGCCAATTGGTAACATTTGGGTTGCCATCAGATCCCAAGGCACCATCTCCATGCAGGCCGGTAAAGAGTCTTGCTGTTGAGGCCCCAACCGGTATCACCCTTTCCCAGAGGTTACCGCTCAACTCCATTATTCCATAATAGGATGCTCCAGAGGATTCACGGTTACTAGATGCTGTTGCAAATGCACCAACACGAACCGGAAATGATGTGCCTCCTGCATTGCAGTTAGCCCCGGCATTGGAAGAAATCTCAGCTGCTGTTCCACCACTGGTCACGCCTGTCATAACAGAGCTAAAAATAGTACCCCAGGCAAGTTCATTAGATACAGGGTTTGCTGCACCCCGGCAAGCTTTCTCATATTCCAGCTCAGTCATAGTTCGCAATCCGGACCAATCGAGATAGGCTGTTACATCGCCCCAAGTCATCCAGTTACAAGCTAACCATTCCCCATCGTCAGTTTCATTATACGTTCCATTTCCATTCACATTACAGGCATACACCGCAGGTACAAGTGTGATATCGTTACCTGGTGTTTGTATATCAATGCCGCTTCGGTTGTTATTAGTGCTTAATAAAGCACCATTACCGGCAGGACTGTTAGGTGCAATACCCGTTCGTGTTGCTTGCTGCTGGTAGGTTAGGGTATTTAAAAAATCGCGATAAGACCCTTGTGTAGTTTCGTACTTCATGCAGTAAAATGCGGCAAAACCTTTTGGGTAGGCTGCAGGCAAAGTCTGGGTGGTGGCGCTTGAGAAGTCTTCCGGTTGACCACCGTCTCTGGAGGCAGGGGCAACGTTTATTCCAAGATTGGCCGTACTAGTGCCACCTAACGTCAGCTGAGCCTCACTGGTTATCTGAAATGGGGTAGTGTTGGTATTGCCGACACAAAACTGAGCTAGCTGTTCAGTAGAACCATCACCCACAAAAAAACTACCCTGCGGCACGTACACCATTTCAATGGCAAATACCTGTACAGTTACAACAGCATCATCTGCCACTCCATTGGCACCATAATTCCAGCGCAACTGGGTGTTGGTAAATGTATTGTTACCACTGCCAGCGCTGTTTCGGTAAATAAAAACACCCAAAGCCGGATTTGTAGTAGCATTAAACGTACTGCCTGGAGTTAGCAGGCCGGCATCAATGGTGCTGCCGCTTGGGGCCGAATGGCCTGTGTTGTTAAGGCGGGTATGCTCCCATATGCGGATGCATTCAATACTTGCACCACTTAATGGTGTGGTAGGTGTAGCACTTACCACAAATTGTGTGCTATTGGTAATGCTGCTAATAACCGAGTTGGCGGCAAAAGCACCCGTTCCACTGCTAACCCGTACGGGCATTCCTACACGTAAATTAGTGGTACTAGTTACAGTTACAGTGGTGCCGCTGCTGTTTACACCAGTAAATGTAGGGTTGCTTGCCCCTACCCTAAATTTTACAAACACCCAGGCTGCATCCCACCAACTATTAATATATGCATCTGCTGTAGCACCTGATCCTGCACCTCCGGTAAATGAAACGGTAGGAACGGAGGTATAGCCACTACCGGCATTGGTGATGGTAATTCCTGTAACTGCCCCACCGCTAATGGTTGCTGTGGCAGTAGCACCAGAGCCACCGCCACCGGTAATATTTACGGTTGGAGCAGATGTGTAACCGCTACCACCTGTTTTTATGCCTATGTAACTAATGCTGCCACTGGTACTGTTCCAACGCCAGCTATTGGCCCAACTTAGGTCGAATTTTACATGGATATAATTAGAAGGGTTATTAACTCCAAAACTATTGAATCTGTTAACCAAACTTACATTGCTTACTGCAATATTATTAGCGAATACCAATATGGGTTTACCAATGAGGGCAATAATCAGCGAGAATATCGAGAGGTGTTTTATACATTTAGTACAGCGCATAGTAGTAATAGTAATTAAGTTTTGGTATACATCGTTTAAAATTACGGAGCAAGCCTGACACCCCGAAAACCGCGTTCACTGGCTCGATTGGTAAGCGTAATGACTACAAAATTGCGGTCTGAAACACGCATAGTAGTTGCAGCTTGGAACCAAGCGCCCCCCCGTAAGCCCGACCCGGTGGCTCCGGTAACTTCGCCACTTGTAAGGCCCGGCCAGGCAGTAGTAGTAGCATGGCCTGCAGTACTTAATAAGCCGCTGCCGTGCAGCCCGGTAAATGCCCTACCATCGGTATTACCTATGGTTACGGCACGCTCCCACAGGTTGCCGCTCATTTCCATAATGCCATAATAAGTAGCACCAGCTTGGGCACGGGTGGTGGCTACACCGGCAAAAGCACCCACACGCAAAGGGCCGTCTATTACTCCATCTGTAGTAGAATAGGATGCATTACCGTTTGTACCGGTACTCGGAGCATTAGGCAATTCATTGGCAGCACCCGGATTGGCCAAGGATGCATAAGTGGTAGCATGAATTGCACTGCTGCCCCAGGCGTACTCTCCGCTTACCGCAGTTTGGTTGCCCCGGCAGGCTTTTTCGTATTCCAATTCCGTCATAGGCCGTAAGCCACTCCATTGCATGTAGGCGCAACCATCCATCCAGTTTAGCTGGCCCATGGCTATCCATTCTCCGTCATCGCTCTGGTTTACGCCCGTAGGTAAGGTGGCTGAAGTATTTAAATCGCAGGCATAGGTACGCGGGCTTATGCCACCCGGGTCGGCAATTAAGCGCAGCCCAATGCGGTTGGCCGGTGAGGTAAGGTTGCTTACTTCGCTGCCGCTCCATGTGGTGCCATTATAGGTAAAACCGCCTGCGTAGCGGCCTACGGTGCCATCCATGGTTACACGGTTGGCCTGCTGGGTGCGGGTAAGTGTATTTAAAAAATCGCGGTATTGGCCTTGGCTTATTTCGTATTTCATGCAGTAAAAAGCATTGTGGCCCTTGGGAAACGCTGCAGGAACAGGTCCCGCCCGGTCTCCTCCATACATTGAGGCTGCATAATATAAATTACCGCTGCTCGTTCCTACCGTAATTGCACCTTCTCCAGTTATTGAAAATGGACCATTGATGGTATGCATATAAAACTCACTGATTCCGGTACCGCCACTACCAATAGAGAAGTTCCCCTGGGGCACATACACCATTTCAATGGCAAATACCCGTACAGTTACAACAGCATCATCTAACACTCCATTGGCACTATAATTCCAGCGCAACTGGGTGTTGGTAAATGTATTGTTACC
>JBKCPL010000004.1:0-10183 GCA_046309355.1 Bacteroidota bacterium | reverse complement strand
TCAAAACGCATCAGTACTCCTTCCCACTGACGTGCATAGGCCGCACGGTTCAGGGCAAACGAATCCGTTGACAAACCCGTTTCAAATGCAGGCAATGGATTGCCGCTTGATACCACATTTCCCAACACACTGAACAGGGTGGTTACGTTAAAGTTTTCACGTACTGTAGCGCGGGTAATTTGTACCGAGTCGCCTACATTCCAGCTATCGGTAACAGCAGCATTGCGTTGAACAAATATGGCTGAGTTTGGACCGGTACCGGATTGAACAGTGATGAGGTTAGTTGTTCCCGTAACCGCAATAAAGTCGCGACCGGTTACTACGCCTCTCACATCAATATTTAGCAGGGAGTCGCCATCCCATATGGTGGAGCGGCTTGGTGTATTGCTAAACTGCAATTGCTGTATGCTGTTAAGGCCTGAAGAAGTAACATAAATAGAACGACCAAGTGTAAGCGGGTCAGGGAAAAACGACTGACGGTCTTTGCGGTCTTCGGCACGAACCCAAAAGGTAAGTACACCTTCTGTGCCCACCGGATTGATGCGTCCGAGATAATAATTCGGGAACGATGGAATAGTGGTCATAACCACAGAATCCAGTGTTGAGCTTCCGGGTGCTTTGTAGTATAAAACCTGTGTGCGAAGTGAGGTATCGCCAACTGTAACTTCGAAGGTAATATTCAAGGTATCGGTTGAACGTGCGATAACCGGATTGCGGTTTATAAATTTAATGGTGGGCGGACATGCACTACACACTTTTACGTCACCCGGATACACCGGTGCAATACCGTAGCGTTGAACACCACTGGCTGCATATTCTGTAACGATACCACGTATATACTCCAAGCGTGTACCAATTGCGGGTGGCTGAAAGGTATTCGCAATTTTCGGAACTGTATCTTCATTGTCGTCTCTGCGGTAGTAAGCCGACATATCACGCATGTCAATCACGTTTCCAAAATCATCAATCACTGACCAAATCGAACGGTTGCCACTTGTTTGTACACTGTATACCGACACATTGTTTATCTGAACATAATTTCCTTCCCACTGTTCAGCTGTTTGCTTTTGCTGCACCCAGCCTGTATTTGGGTTTCCGCTCATCAAATCGCGTGCCTGTATGGTGGATACAACAAGTGTATCAGGCGTGAGGGAAAGTTGCTCTACACTGTTTTCGGAAAATGCACTGTTGCGAATCAGGTTTACCTGCGTTTCGCCCTGAAAGTTCCGAATAACACCGGTAACACGCACTTTGTAACCCACTACAAAATTATCGTAGAACTTCGTTTCAGTAATCAGATTCGCCAATGTTGTACCTGTACCTGAAGGCTCACACATCACCAATACACTGCTCCACGGTCCACCGCCTTTGCGCTGAATGTATGCAGCTTTGCGGCTGGTTGATAATCCGTAAATTTTAGGATTAGTGAGTACAATTCCATCAAAACGAACCGTGTCGCGGTACACGGTATCCTTAAATGAAGGTGTGGTGTAATCAGGCAGCGTGTTGTCTGTTGGATTCATCAATCGGTTCATAGTGACAAATTGAACCGAATCAACGGATAAAATAGGATACGGATTGTTTTGCGCTTGCGACAACGCTGTTGCAAGCAGTGCAATAATTAGTAGTACTTGTTTTTTCATGATGTATGTATGGATTGTTTGGTTTATTTAATAATAGTTAGTTTACCTGTATCCGTAAATCCGGTTGCTATGTCCTTTACGGTAAATATATAAACGCCTGAGCTGATATTGTTTTTGGTCGTAGTGAGTAAATCCCAGGCGTGTTCGCCTCCGCTCATCACTACCCGGCTTGCATCGGTATAATTATCAAACCACTG
This sequence comes from Bacteroidota bacterium, assembly GCA_046309355.1. Lineage (GTDB taxonomy): Bacteria > Bacteroidota > Bacteroidia > UKL13-3 > UKL13-3 > CAYSBE01. The sequence continues at coordinate 8,343 of JBKCPL010000004.1, read as the reverse complement.
TGCTCCCTTGCCGTTGTACGACTCGCTGTTGTGATCAAGACTGGCAATTAGCTCACCGCTCGAGGTGAAGATATTAATTTCGCATCGGGCCGGTAAATTGTAAAAATACACTTTGCGTGTTCGTGATGTTCCACCGTCCCAGGCAGCATTGGTGCGGTACGGATTAGGGTACACGCCTACTCTGCCTGTTGTATGGTCGTTTATGGCAGTGGGCATACTGCCGGCAAATACACTGAATTCGTTTTCTGTAAATGACGACTCAAGCGAAGGAACTCCCAGCGCTTTATCGCCTTTATCAAATGCGGTGAGCAGAAATTTATACTGCCAGCCATTCAATAGATTATCCATGCTGTACTTGAAGCGGTAGGATGTGGTATCGTCATCAAAGCGCACAGGCTGGCTTAACTCAATGGCTGAAAATCCATTGTTGTATCCGATAGCATTACCGGCCGAATCCCATTGTGCAACCAGGTTATTATCATCGGATAAGTTTCGGTCCAAATCGTCACCCGCATTTGAACGGTACAGTTTGAATCCTTCAAAATCTTTTTTGCGGGTAATGGGATCAACAGATTGTATAGATGAAGCATCCCAGTAAATATCCACTCCGTTATTGCGTGCAACAATGCGTGTTTTGGGAGTTGATGGCGGCTCGGGCAAAATGTACCTGTCGAGTATACCGTTGCCATTCAAGTCGAGCGCTGCGTTGTATTTGCCTTCTTCGTTTACATCTTCTCCCAAAAAAGTGGATTTGGTGCGTTTAAAATGCTCGGTTAATTCGGCCCGTGATTCGGGAGTGCTGAGAATGCCTGTTCCTGAAACCGGACGGGTAAGTTTGCGGGCACACACGTAAGCTATAACGTAATTAAACTTTTCGCCCGGTGCAACAGCAGGCAGCGGACCGGCAGAAATCAATTGAATCCAATTGTTCGGTTGTCCGATGGCCGGACCGGTGGGCCCCTGCAGCAATGTGCTGTCAATAGCGGTTTTCATTTTCAGGTAACGTTCCTGATCATTTTGTGGAGTAGTAAAAGGCGGATTCACCGAGTTAAAATTCCAGAAATTGAAAGTCACCTGTGGCTTGGCAAACCCACGCGCCAAAAATGTATCGGGTTTATTCGGATTGAAAAACAGGCCACGCCAGTCCATTCCTAAAAACTGCATGGCTCCGTATGACTGTATATAATCGGCATCATCGGCTGTATTGGAACCCAACCAGGCATACACTGCCTGATAGGTTTGATCAACGTTATTTCTGCCTTTGTTAAAAAATGCAGTACCGGCATCGCGGGTTACAGTAACATCACGCACCACCAAATCTGCCCACTGACCTACCCAAATGGAATCCCAGGTTTTATTGGAGGTATTGGTTATTTCATAATTGCATATCACAAAGAAATCAGCAAACGAAAAATTCCATGCATACGTTTCCAATTTAATGCTAGCCTTCAGCGGATTTAAATGCCCGGCAATGGGAATACTGGTTCCCGGTACCACCACGTATTCATCGGAAAAACGAAACACAAAATCCTGATGCGATACAGCATTAGCGGAGTAGTTCGGACTTGAAGTTAATTTAGAACGCTCAGTAGGAGCTCCCGTGGGTGTAAATTCAAATCCATTTCCACCGGTTGAGTATCCGTTTGATGCATCTACCGCACTGGTTGAAACCTGTGCCTGACCATCCACTACCGCTCCTATCCAAATTCCTGATTCAAATAAATGTTCCTTGCCCTTAACCGGAAATGCCATGGAGGGCGCACCCTGCACGTTGCTGCGCACCTGCGGACGTCCGATAGTACCTGCATTGCTGAAAGTCATTTTTATTCGGCCTGCATCAGTAGAACGTTGCTGAAAATTTACCTGACCTGCCACGGACAAACCAACTACCAAAAACAGTGTTGTTGACGCAAATGAAAGTAGTGCCTTACTCATGGTATGAATGCGTGCAAATATGAATAAAAATAGCAGATATATGTACAGCAACAACAACATAATTTTACGGTGTATTTTTGTTTACAGACCGCTTGTCATTTGTATGTTTTTTTGAGGTAAACGCAGCTAACGAACGCATTGCAAATCATTTTCAGCACTTTATCTAGTCAAGGCAAAAATTCCCTACTTACATGTTAAAAAATTATTACGTACAGCAAATACTGAAACACATTTTCAGGTCATTAACCGGGTATATCCTTAGTTTTTATAAAATCCAAACAGCGCTTTGTGAATAACTATTCTTTATGCGGCCGTGCAACTCAAAATGTCAAGCAGTATTATACACAAGAAATGAACACCCGAATTTTTTGATGTGTATAACTCGAAATTAATGACAGAAGCGTAGCAATACAAAACTCCACAACATAGATTTGGGAGAAGAAAATCAGACCAATCGTACACCCAATTTATATAGTTCGAAACCCGTATGGCAGAGCAAAGTAAGAGAAAAGCGCGAATCGATAATTCACCATTAATTGAATCAGGCAAACTTCAGCCACAGGCTGTTGAATTGGAAGAAGCCGTACTAGGCGCCCTGATGCTTGATAAAAATGCAATTACGGTAGTTTCCGATATTTTAAAACCCGAAAGTTTTTACAAAGAAGCACACGTACTCATATTTGATGCTATTCGCTACCTGTTCAGTTCGGCCGAACCCATTGACATACTTACGGTAACTGCCGAGTTGCGCAAGCGCGGCCAGTTAGATATTGCAGGCGGTGCGTATTACATCACAACACTGACTAACCGTGTAGCCTCATCGGCCAATATTGAATACCATGCCCGCATAATAGCTCAAAAATTTATTCAGCGCGAACTTATACGCATAGCTACCGAAGTACAGCGCGAGGCTTATGAAGACTCAACCGATGCATTCGAGTTGCTGGACGGTGCCGAGAAAAAACTGTTTGAAGTATCGCAAGGAAATATCAAAAAGGATTACAAAAAAATGAATGCGGTGCTGAAAGATGCGATAAAGGAAATTGAATCGCTTAAATCAAAAGAAGGCGGACTCACCGGTATTCCATCGGGTTTCACCCGCCTTGACCGCATTACATCAGGTTTTCAGCGTTCCGACTTGATTATCATCGCTGCTCGTCCCGGTATGGGTAAAACGGCATTGGTACTTTCCCTGGCACGCAATGCATCACTGCTCAGCGACCCTCCACGAGCTATCGGAATATTTTCGCTTGAAATGAGCAGCCGCCAATTGGTAACACGTATGATTTCATCAGAAGCTGAAATCACAGGTGAAAAACTAAAACGCGGAACACTTGCCGACCACGAGTGGCAGCAGCTGAACAGTAAAATTGCCCGACTTAACGATGCACCTATTTTTATTGACGATACGCCTGCATTATCTGTTTTTGAACTGCGGTCGAAATGCCGAAGACTGAAAGAACAGCACAATGTAGACCTGATTATTATTGATTACCTGCAGCTGATGAGGGGCGATGATGCCAACAACAAAAATGGAAACCGCGAACAGGAAGTAAGTTATATATCGCGCTCGCTGAAAGCCCTTGCCAAAGAATTGGATGTACCCGTTATAGCGCTGGCACAGCTTAGTCGTGCCTCCGAAAAACGTGGTGTAGCTACCATACCCATGCTTAGCGACCTTCGTGAATCGGGCTCTATCGAGCAGGATGCCGATATGGTAATGTTCATTTACCGCCCCGAATACTATGGCATAACCCAGTTTGAAGACGGCTCATCTACACACGGCATTGCCGAATTGCACATCGCGAAAAACCGTAACGGTGCACTGGACAAGGTAAAACTTCGCTTCCAGCACGATTACACCAAATTTATTGACCTCACCGAATTTGATGTGCCCGATCCATCTATGCTCATCGATAATCCCGGAACCATCACCATCAGCTCAAAAATGAATTATATGCAGGGCGATGAAGAAGATAACGGTTACCCGCCATTTAATCCGCCAAAAGGACCGGCCCCTTTCTAAATGTTAATCAAGAAGTTCGTCCAGCAAGGCTTGAATTTCACGAACAGCTTTGGCATCTTTTTTTAATTTGGCCTGCTGCACTCCTGCTTCCAGATGCTGAATGGCTTCAGCCGTTTGATTGTGCTGCATGAGCAATTCACCCAACTGGTAATAAGCAGCCACATGCGATGGGTTCAGTTCAAGCGTGCGTTTAAAATACGCTTGTGCTAAAACCAAGTCGTTCATGCCACGGTGCTCCATGGCCAGTGCATAGTTCAAAAACACATCATCCGGACTGGTTTCCAGCATTTCTTTAAGCTTGTGCAAACGTGCTTCGCTGTTCATTTCCTGAAAAACAAAAAAAGGCTACTTTTGTCAACCATTTTAATGCAATACTTATAACCGTATATGAAGATTTTAGTATGTATCAGCCATGTGCCTGACACCACCACAAAAGTAACTTTTACAGACAATAACACGAAATTCAACACGCAAGGCGTGCAGTTCATTATCAATCCGTATGATGAACTCGCATTAACACGTGCACTGGAACTGACTGAAAAAGATGGCGGAACAGTTTCTACCATTACTGTAGGCCTGGCCGATACCGAAGCTACTATACGCAAAGCGCTGGCCATTGGAGCACACGAAGCTGTGCGCGTAAATGCCGAACCCACCGATGCCTTTTTTGTAGCTGAACAAATAGCCGCATACGCCAAAAACGAACAGTTTGATTTGATACTTACCGGACGTGAATCCATTGACTACAATGGTGGCCAGGTATGCGGATTGCTGGGCGAAATGCTGGGTATGCCTTCGGTAAATGTGATTACCAAACTGGATATTGCCAACGGAGAAGCCACTATGGTACGCGATATTGACGGAGGAAAAGAAACCGTTACATGTAAACTGCCCTGTGTGGCCAGTGCGCAAAAAGAATTTACCGAACCACGTATTCCCAACATGCGCGGAATAATGGCCGCACGCACCAAACCGCTTAAAGTGGTAGAAGCTGTTGCGGCAGATAAAACCAGTGCAACCTTGGCATTTGATCTGCCACCGGCTAAAGGTTCATGCAAACTAATTCCGGCCGAACAAGCCGAACAGTTAATAGAACTGCTGCACAACGAGGCCAAAATCATTTAATTCATAAACACGTAATTTAATTCATACCATGAGCATATTCGTATTTGCCGAAAACAGTGAAGGCGTATTTAAAAAATCAACCCTGGAAGCCGTTCGCTATGCCAGTGAAATAGCCGGTCAAAGTGCTACTTCGTGTACTGCACTTTCCATTGGTCAGGTATCCACTGAGCAATTGAATCAACTGGCTGTTTACGGTGCCGACAAAATCATCAGCGTTTCGCATGATAAACTGAATTCATTTGTAGCCGAAGCCTATGCTAAAGTAATAGCACAATCGGCCATAACCGAGAATGCACGCATAGTCGTAATTTCAAATACATACAGCGGCAAATCGGTAGCACCACGTGTAGCAGCCAAGCTGAAAGCGGGCATTGCCAGCGGAGTTATTTCATACCCTAAAACCGAAAACGGTTTTGTTGTTCGCAGAGGTGTATTTTCGGGAAAAGCCTTTGCCGATGTAAACCTGACTACGGCTATAAAAGTTCTTGCCATTACGCCCAATACGTTTGATTTAACGCAAAACAGCAAATCTGCACAAATCAGTACAGCGGATGCCGGCTTAAACGATTCGGAATACATGACTACACCGGTTGAGGTTTCACGCGTTACAGGTAAAATTCCGTTGACCGAAGCGGAAGTTGTAGTAAGCGGAGGCCGCGGACTGAAAGGTCCTGAAAACTGGGGACTCATAGAAAACCTGGCACAAACGTTGGGTGCAGCTACAGCCTGTTCAAAACCGGTAAGCGATATGCACTGGAGGCCACACGATGAACACGTGGGGCAAACAGGCATCACCATTAAACCCAACTTATACATAGCCGTGGGTATTTCGGGTGCTATTCAGCATTTGGCCGGAGTAAGCTCAAGCAAGGTTATTGTGGCAATCAACAAAGATCCCGAAGCACCTTTCTTTAAAGCAGCCGATTACGGAATAGTGGGCGATGCGTTTGACATTCTTCCCAAACTAACCGAAGCCGCTAAAAAGCTGAAAGCACAATCGGCATAAAACATAAAAATTGAATCGTATGAAAAAGTCCTGCCCGTCAACGCAGGACTTTTTTTATTTTGCACCTGCATGGCATACATCAACATACATACGCACCACAAACCCCGACTGGCAGATGAATACATTGTTCGCAATGCGTACCTTCGGTTAACGGCATCGTGTGTGTCACAGCTGAAGTATGATGTGTGTGCAGCCATTCATCCGTGGCATGTTCAGCATTACGAATTGCATGATGCCATCCATAAACTCACCGAACTGGCCATGTTACCCCGCGTAGTAGCTATTGGCGAAACAGGTATAGACCGTAGCATACCTACTCCTGTTCATATTCAGCAGCGGTACTTCGATGCACAACTAACGGTGGCCAGAGCTGTACAAAAACCGGTGATTATACATGCTGTACGTAGTTACAGCGATATACTGCCGTATCAAAAAAAATCGAAGGTGCCTTTTATTTACCATGGGTTTCGGGGAAACATACAGCAGGCAAACGACATTCAAAAACACAACGGTTATCTTTCATTTGGTGCAGATTTATTTGAACCTACTATCGAACGCGTTTTTCAATCAGTTCATAACAGCCATTTTTTTCTGGAAACCGATACCGCTTCGCATATCCATATTGAAGATGTGTACCGCAAAGCGGCTGAACTAAAAAAAATAAACCTAGAGGAGTTAGTACACATACAGAACAGTAACTTTGCCGCAGTTTTTGAACGAATATAAATGGCGAAAGAAATAAAATCATGGATGGGACGCTCGCAGCTGCTGATGGGCGAAGCACACTTGCAAAAGTTGATTCATGCACATGTGCTGGTAGTCGGATTAGGCGGAGTTGGCGGTATTGCAGCCGAAATGGTAGCACGCAGCGGTGTAGGCAAAATGACCATTGTAGATGCGGATACCGTAGAAGAAACAAACCGAAACAGGCAACTACCCGCGCTGATAAGTACAGACGGACAATTGAAAAGTGATGTGATGGCGAAACGACTGCTGGACATCAATCCGGAGCTGGAGCTGAATGTTATTTCAAAATTTTTTAAAGACGACACCACTACAGAAATACTGGACGCACACACCTTTGATTATGCACTGGATTGTATAGATACACTTGCTCCGAAAGTGTTCTTCATCAAACAATGCATGGAGCGTAAAATTCCTATCGTAAGTTCAATGGGAGCAGGAAACAAAATAGATCCAACCCAAGTACGAGTAGCCGATATTTCACGAACATACAATTGCCACCTGGCTAAATATACACGAAAGTACCTTTACAAATTCGGGATACGCAAAGGGCTGAAGGTTGTTTTCTCACCCGAGCAGCCCGCTGAGTATATGGGCATCAAGCTGGTTGAAGGACAAAATAAAAAATCATCTCCGGGTACCATCAGTTATATGCCGGCTATTTTTGGTTGTACAGTTGCCAGCGTGGCCATTCGCGATTTATACCTGAAATAATTTTCGCTTGATTTTCAACATACGAATGGTATATATTCGTAGGTAAATACATGAAACTCACACTTACATTTTTGCTTATAGGAATGGGATGCTTGGCTTTAGCGCAATCCGAAACACAATCTACATCTACAGATACAACCACCAATGCGCACTCACTGGAAATTGCCGGAAGTATTCTGATACGCAGCAATACGACAAACGAAATAACTCAGCATTTCGCAGGTTTTAATGTGCAGTATGTAAATAAGCTAAATAATCGGCATTCCATTGCCTTGGGAACCGGTTTAGAATATTTTAACCGTGGCCAGAATATTGAAATAACTCAACTGCCCGTTTATATTCAGTTTCGTACACGTTGTTTTAAAGAATATTTGGCTCAGCTCGATTTCAAACCCGGATATTGTATTCCGATAAGCGGCAGTTATATATCCAATGACAATCGTATAGTCAGCTATAGCCATAACGATTTCGTCCATTCTGCCTTTTACGAGATTGGATTTTCATTTCGGGTGACTAAGCAAATTCGTATTCGTACACTTATGCGCAATCAAAGTACCGGTGTACTTTATCCGACTAATGAAAGACGTAACATGTATGGTCTGCAATTAATTTTAATTCCTTAGACACTAACAATATGATAAATGCCTATATGCGATTCAAGAACTTAATTTACGTATCGGTGTGCGTACTGTTCATTTCAAGTTGTGATTACGAGTATGAAACAGAAGATATGATGGTTGGTTCAATCAACTCCAAAACCAAACTGCGTGATATGCTGATTTCAAATCCATGG
>JBKCPL010000003.1:0-64096 GCA_046309355.1 Bacteroidota bacterium | reverse complement strand
GCTCGCGTGCCACTTTAATCGGCGAACAGCCGAACCCTTGGGACCTTCTCCAGCCCCAGGATGTGACGAGCCGACATCGAGGTGCCAAACCTCCCCGTCGATGTGAGCTCTTGGGGGAGATCAGCCTGTTATCCCCGGCGTACCTTTTATCCTATGAGCGATGGCCCTTCCATGCAGAACCACCGGATCACTATACTCTACTTTCGTACCTGCTCGGCTTGTATGCCTCACAGTCAAGCTCGCTTATGCTATTACACTCTACGTACGGTTACCAAGCGTACTGAGCGAACCTTTAGAAGCCTCCGATACTTTTTTGGAGGCGACCACCCCAGTCAAACTACCCACCATGCAATGTCCCTACATAAATAGGTTAGAATCCAAGCAATCAAAGGGCGGTATTTCAAGGACGATTCCATGATACCTAGCGATACCACTTCATAATCTCCCGCCTATCCTACACATTAATTGCCCAAAGTCAATGCAAAGCTATAGTAAAGGTGCACGGGGTCTTTCCGTCCCGATGCGATTAACCGGCGTCTTCACCGATACCACAATTTCACCGAGCTCACGGTTGAGACAGTGCCCAGATCGTTACACCATTCGTGCAGGTCGGAACTTACCCGACAAGGAATTTCGCTACCTTAGGACCGTTATAGTTACGGCCGCCGTTTACTGGGGCTTCGATTCAATGCTTTGCTTACGCTGACATCCCCTCTTAACCTTCCAGCACCGGGCAGGTGTCAGGCCATATACGTAATCTTTCGATTTAGCATAGCCATGTGTTTTTGATAAACAGTCGCCTGGGCCATTTTACTGCGGCCCCCCTAGAGGGGCACCCTTTTTTCCGAAGTTACAGGGTTAATTTGCCGAGTTCCTTAACCGTGGATCACTCGAGCACCTCAGGATATTCTCCTAGACTACCTGTGTCGGTTTGAGGTACGGGCATTTGCAACTATTCTTAGAAGTTTTTCTCGGCAGCCTGATTAGGTACACTATCCTCTTGTCCGAAGACTCGAGGTACTATCACTTTCGACATTTCATGCGGATTTACCTACATAAAATATATCTACAAGCTTTAACGTAGTATTCCGTCACTACGCGGTACTTTCACTTCTGCGTCACTCCATCAGATTGCAAATGGTTCAGGAATATTAACCTGATATCCATCGAAATCGCTTTTTCGCTTATTCTTAGGTCCCGACTAACCCTGATCCGATTAACGTTGATCAGGAAACCTTAGTCTATCGGTGGGCGGGTTTCTCACCCGCCTTATCGTTACTTATGCCTACATTGGCTTTTCTAACCGCTCCAACATGTCTTACGACACATCTTCGCAGCTGTTAGAATGCTCCCCTACCATGTGCTTACGCACATCCACAGCTTCGGTACCATACTTGATGCCCGTTTATCATCCACGCCCGATCGCTCGACTAGTGAGCTGTTACGCACTCTTTAAATGAATGGCTGCTTCCAAGCAAACATCCTAGCTGTCATAGCGATTGGACCACGTTAGTTCAACTTAGTATAGATTTGGAGACCTTAGCCGATGGTCTGGGTTCTTTCCCTCTCGCCCTCGGACCTTAGCACCCAAGGGCTCACTCCCGAGAAACATGTCATCAGTATTCGGAGTTCATCTGAGCTCGGTAGGTTTTGACACCCCCTCACCCAATTGGTAGCTCTACCTCTGTGACACTTATACTCGAGGCTGTTCCAAAAAACATTTCGGGGAGTACGAGCTATCTCCCAGTTTGATTAGCCTTTCACCCCTACCCACAGCTCATCCGAAAGCTTTTCAACGCTTACCAGTTCGGACCTCCAGTACCTGTTACGGCACCTTCATCCTGGCCATGGGTAGATCACTCAGGTTTCGCGTCTACCCCCACTGACTGCACGCCCTATTCAGACTTGCTTTCGCTGCGGCTTCGTCCCATCAGGACTTAACCTTGCCAGTGAGGAGTAACTCGTAGGCTCATTATGCAAAAGGCACGCCATCACCCCACGAAGGGGCTCTGACCGCTTGTAAGCGTATGGTTTCAGGTTCTTTTAACTTCTCTGTTCGAGATTCTTTTCACCTTTCCCTCACGGTACTAGTTCACTATCGGTCTCTCAGTAGTATTTAGCCTTACCAGATGGTGCTGGCAAATTCACGCAGGGCGTCTCCGACCCCGCGCTACTCAGGATACTGCTAGGTAATAATAACTTACGTTTACGGGACTGTCACCCTCTGTGGTGCGACTTTCCAGACGCTATCAACTTTGTTATTATATTCCACGTTGCAGTCCTATAACCCCGACAATGCCGAAACATTATCGGTTTGGGCTATTCCCCGTTCGCTCGCCACTACTTAGGGAATCACTATTGTTTTCTTTTCCTCCGCTTACTTAGATGTTTCAGTTCAGCGGGTTGGCCTTAGACCCGATAAATCGGGTGGGTTTCCCCATTCGGAAATCTACGGATCAAAACTTCTCAGCAGTTCCCCGTAGCTTATCGCAGCTTGGCACGTCCTTCATAGCCTCTGAGAGCCTAGGCATCCCCCATACGCTCTTAGTAACTTAAATTTGAATATCCTAGATTGATCTAGAAAAATTGTGTTTTCTTTCAATATGTCAAAGAACTTTCATGCTGTAGTGCATGATTGTGGAGAATAACGGATTCGAACCGTTGACCCCCTGCGTGCAAGGCAGGTGCTCTAGCCAGCTGAGCTAATTCCCCAATAGCTTATTAAGTAGTCCCGCCCAGATTTGAACTGGGGACCTCTACATTATCAGTGTAGCGCTCTAACCAACTGAGCTACGAGACTAAATAAATGGTCTTTTAAACTTAGAAGGGGCGCCTCTGATTTAGCTATTGGTTACCCTACAGCTTAAATAAAGAACAAAATTTGAAGGTGATTGAAATAGCAGACGTCAAATCCTAAACTCTAGAAAGGAGGTGGTCCAACCACACCTTCCGGTACGGTTACCTTGTTACGACTTAGCCCCAGTCATCGGTTTTGCCCTAGGCCACTCCTTGCGGTTATGGACTTCAGGCACTCCCAACTTCCATGGCTTGACGGGCGGTGTGTACAAGGCCCGGGAACGTATTCACCGGATCGTTGCTGATATCCGATTACTAGCGAATCCAACTTCATGAGGTCGAGTTGCAGACCTCAATCCGAACTGAGGATGCTTTTTAGAGATTAGCTCCATGTTACCATGTTGCAACCCTTTGTAGCACCCATTGTAGCACGTGTGTAGCCCTGGACGTAAGGGCCATGATGACTTGACGTCATCCCCACCTTCCTCACTACTTACGTAGGCAGTCTCTTTAGAGTCCCCAGCATAACCTGATGGCAACTAAAGATAGGGGTTGCGCTCGTTGCGGGACTTAACCCAACACCTCACGGCACGAGCTGACGACAGCCATGCAGCACCTTGTTTTGTGCCCCGAAGGGAAGCCACCTTTCGGCAGCGGTCACTCACATTCAAGCCCAGGTAAGGTTCCTCGCGTATCATCGAATTAAACCACATGCTCCTCCGCTTGTGCGGGCCCCCGTCAATTCCTTTGAGTTTCAACCTTGCGGTCGTACTTCCCAGGTGGCATACTTAACGCTTTCGCTTGGGTCCTAACTGTTTATCGCTAAGACCGAGTATGCAACGTTTAGGGCGTGGACTACCAGGGTATCTAATCCTGTTTGATCCCCACGCTTTCGTGCCTCAGTGTCAATAATGGTTTAGTGATCTGCCTTCGCAATCGGTGTTCTGTTGCATATCTAAGCATTTCACCGCTACATGCAACATTCCAACCACCTCAACCATATTCAAGACGATCAGTTTCAATGGCAATTTTACAGTTAAGCTGCAAGCTTTCACCACTGACTTAATCATCCACCTACGCACCCTTTAAACCCAGTAAATCCGGACAACGCTTGGATCCTTCGTATTACCGCGGCTGCTGGCACGAAGTTAGCCGATCCTTATTCTCACGGTACCGTCAACTATCTACACGTAGATAGGTTTCTTCCCGTACAAAAGCAGTTTACGACCCATAGGGCCTTAATCCTGCACGCGGCATGGCTGGTTCAGGCTTGCGCCCATTGACCAATATTCCCTACTGCTGCCTCCCGTAGGAGTCTGGTCCGTGTCTCAGTACCAGTGTGGGGGGACATCCTCTCAGACCCCCTACTGATCGTAGCCTTGGTGAGCCATTACCTCACCAACTAGCTAATCAGCCGCATGGTCATCCCTATCCGCCTGAGCTTTGATAATAAATAGATGCCTACTCATTATATTATGTGGTATTAATCCCTCTTTCGAGGGGCTATTCCACAGATAGGGGCAGATTCCATACGTGTTACGCACCCGTGCGCCACTCTCACAGTCGTATTGCTACAACTGATCCCGTTCAACTTGCATGTATTATGCCTGCCGCTAGCGTTAATCCTGAGCCAGGATCAAACTCTTCATAGTAAAAGATATTTGATATTCTGACAAGGATTTGAAACTAAATGTCAAAGTATGACAAAAGTGTCTGCTATTTCAATTCTTCAAAGAACATTATATCTGATGCGTTAGACGCTATGATATTTCTATTTGTGATACCCTTTATTTGAAAGGGGATGCAAAAGTAGTAGTATTTTTTGTGTTGTCAAGTTTTTTCTGAAAATATTTTTTAAATCATTTTAAATATCTAAAAAATTCAGATGTGCAACAGTAAATACATTGAAAGAACTTTTGCTGTAAAAGGGCAACAAATGTATGTAAGCTTTTTGTAATCGCACAATTTAAATGCCTGTATTTTCTAGTATACTGTATATCAGCATAAAAAATCCCGGTATGTAAATTGTCCTATAATCGTAATTTGCGCCACAAATATTCCATACTATGTATTTTGAAAAACATTCTGATTTAATAAAACAAGCTGTTGAAGCCATTGGCCAAAGAACCTATTACACGCCATACCCCGAATTGCCTAAATTTTATGACGCTGATGGAGATGCTAAGGGGAAAAGCTACATTGGTTCTATCCTGAATACGAATTTCCATGAACTGATTCAAAAACAAGATGGCTGTAAGTGGGTAGGAGAGGAGGTTTCACCCTACACTCAAACAGGAATAGGTGTTTTATATCCGCAGCCAATTATTTCTGATATAGTTGAAAGGTCGAAGCTTTCCATAACTTCATGGAACGCCATATCTTATTCTGAAAGAGCGGGTATTTTAGTTGAGTGTCTTGATCGGGTGAAAAGCCGTTTCTTTGATATAGCGTATGCGACTATGCACACTACGGGGCAATCCTTTATGATGTCTTTTCAAGCTTCAGGTCCACATTCGAATGATCGAGCACTTGAGGCTATTGCTATGGGATACAGGGAACTCTCTTTGTATCCAAGAAAAGCTTCTTGGATTAAACCTATGGGTAAATTCGATTTGACTATTGAAAAATCATGGAAGCCCATACCACGGGGGATAGGTTTGGTGATTGGCTGTTCGACCTTCCCGGTTTGGAATACTTTACCTGGTGTATTTGCAAATCTAATAGTTGGCAATCCAACTATAGTTAAACCACACCCTAAAGCTATCTTACCAATTGCTATATATATAGCAGAGATGCAAAAGGTATTCGCTGAAGCAGGAGTTGATAGCAACATCATTCAATTGCTACCCGATACAATTAACGACCCCGTTACTAAACAAATAGCCGAACACCAAGATGTTAAATTGGTTGATTATACCGGTGGATCAGCGTTTGGTTCATATGTGGAAGGTTTAAACAAGATAGTATTTACTGAGAAAGCGGGTGTAAACTGTGTGATTATCGACAGTGTTCATGATATGGCAAGTGTAGCATCAAATCTTGCCTTCTCAATGTGTCTTTACTCCGGGCAGATGTGCACTGCCCCTCAAACTGTTTTTATACCTTCAATTGGTGTTAAGTGCGGTGATGATACATTGAGTTACGAAGCAGTTGTAGATAAGTTAAAACAGTCAATAGTTGACCTGGTAAACAACCCCAAAGCCGGTGCTGCCACAATCGGGGCAATACAAAATGATACCACCATGAAGCGTGTAGCCGATATACAAAAGAATAATTCTGATGCGGTCATATTAGAATCGGGAGTTATAGTAAATCCTGAGTTCCCTGATGCACGAATAACTACACCCACTATTCTACAGGCAGATAAATCAGCCAAGTTTTTATTTGGTGAGGAGTGCTTTGGACCTGTAGTTTTTGTAGTTAAAACGGACGATACTAATGACAGTGTTCAACTAGCTAAACTAATTTCTAGAGAGAAGGGTGCATTAACGTGTTCGGCTTACAGCACCGACCAGAATGTAATGAATATGATTGAGCAGCACATGAATAGTGTTTTTGTGCCCGTTTCATTTAACTTTACTGGAGCTGCATTTATCAATTCACACGCTGCATTTAGTGATTTGCACGTTACAGGAGGAAATGCGGCTGGAAATGCTTCACTAACAAATACTGAATTTATTGCCAAAAGATTTGTGTGGGTGGGGAACAGATATATGGGATAGGATTATCTTACGTAGCCTGTAAAATTCATTGAATTCAATGTTGATATAGCACTCTGTTGCGAAACTGACATTTCTCCGAGTGCAATTGTTGTCTTCTGACTTCTTGACTCATCATAACCATCAACTTTATACTTATACCTGCCAGCAGGTATTTGTATACGTGTGTATAGAATCTCAAACGGTAATAGTTGCCAATTGCGAGTATCTGCCTGCTCAGAAACTGCATTGAGTATACTCATGGCAATACCTAATCCTTCATTTTTTTTACGCATCTGGGTTTCCAGAATTTGTTTTGTAGCCAGTCTTAATAACGCCTCAGCCATTTCCTTCATCATTCTGTCGCGTAAAGACTGATATGCAATTTGATTTACAGGCTCAGCTAATTCAAATTGCTTAGCATAATTTAAAGAGTCTATTTTAAACTCGGCACTAAAATATTTGCGTGATCTTGAAACAAATTTTGGGAATGCAACCCGAACAATTTTTAAATCAGAAAGTGATTTTCTAGTGTCATTCTCGCCAACATAAAAAGGGAAGTTAAGTCCCAAATCTACATTCACGAAGTTGACCCAACCATCATTTCCTTGAGTAATAACAAAGTTTATACTCCATTCATCTTTTATTGGACATAGGCCATTATTCCAGAAAAAAATATGGCTTTCCAGTTTGGATGAGTCTTTATTTAATTTCCGGTTATAGCGCTGCTCATAAAAGTACTGCTCATCGTAAAATCCGGTTAAATAAGCTGTGCGTATGATATCGTCTTTTAGCTGATTAGGTAAAACACAGCCAAGCTTCGAGTAGTCGCTTTCATAGACCTCTATAGCATTTCGATATGCAATGAATGCATTGTTGTAATCTTTTTGTGCATCGTAAATTATACCATTTAGTAAATGTACGAATGCATCACGTCTGTACACGTTACGTTCTTTGTAAGTGTCAGTAATACGCTGGAGTTTTAAATTCATCCTTTTACATTCCACAAGGGCGGCATCAAAATCTCCGAGTTTAATATAATTGATTGTGGTGTAGTAATGCAGCAAAATTTGCTCAAAGGGCTCTCCTGCATAGGGTGTTATACCAGGATTTGTTAACAGCGACAATGCGGAAGCTCCCAGATTTTTCTGGAAATCTTCAACGAAATAGTCTGCTTTTTGAAACTCGCGATTACTCTCGGACGGTTTGTTGTTCAACGATAATACTGTTGCATAGTTTAAATAATACAACAGCATATTTCGGGAAGGTGTTCTATTTTCGGTTTTTGCAATTAGCTCCTCTGCACTCTGAAGGTTGCCATCGTAAATGGCCTGCATAAAATGTGCATTTTTCTCATAGTATGTTGCGCATGCTGTTATAAGGCACGTTAAAATAACTAGGCAGGCATACCTACTCATATCCTAAATGCTGCTTTGGAAACTATTTAGTTTTTAACGTATTTTTTAATCTCCTTTTCGCCAATCCAAACCTTTTCATTTGTTTCCAAGTCTGTTAGTTCCAAATTAACTTTATAGTATATAATACGTTGGTTTTTGTATTGATCAATAATTGAGCTTATCGTGCCGTTCATCATATAGTCAGCACCTTTCTCTTTGCCCCACTTTTTCTTACTTTCTTCTGATGCAAATATCTGCTGTTCGTTTCTTTCTTCACGTAACTGATTTCGCTCGTCACCCGACTGAACTACTGATACTACTCCCGAATTTATAAATTCACGTTCCATTGCCTTGATAAATGGGACTGCATCAATGTGTTCAGATGTTTTGTTTCTCACACTGCCTACTATAACAGTGGGTTTTTTTCCGGCTTTTTGCTCATAGTTTGCTCGCCAAGGTCTTGCTAACACATCTTTTATCATTTCATTGGCTACCAGTTTAGAATCTGTATCATTCCAGCGACCACTCAGGTCTACTTGAGTGTCGGGATCTATACGACTAACTTTTCGATTTGCGCAAGATGTAACAATTAGCATAACTGTTAGAATCGGGATAAGAATGACTTTTTTCATGGTGTTGAGTGTATTGGACGCACAAGTATATTAAAAATAGTGCCACAATTTGATTTGACCAAAAAAAAGGGGCTTACGCCCCTATTTTAGTAAAAGTAAACTTGATTATTCTACTATCAGTATACCCTGCATTTTCATCCAGTGACCGGGATATGTACAAATGTATGTATATGTTCCGGGTTCGGGTGCAGTGAATTCAAAAGTCACAGTTTTACCGGGTTCAGCCATTGATGATCCTGCAATAACATTTGGATTTGTTGCATTGAAATAGTTTTGGTCTTTTAGATTCAATCCTTCCATAGCCACATCCTTTTCAGCTCCTTGTTTCACAATAACTAAATTATGTATCATGGCTGCATCGTTGCCTTGATTAGTTAAATTGATAACCACTTTTGCACCCGATTTAGCCTTTATTTCTTTGGTGTCATAGGCCATATCTGCCATGGTGTTGCCTACTGCATTTATTGTAAATTCGATGGTTTGTGGTGTGGCTTCAGCAGCCGGTGTTGCAGTTTCGCTGTTTTGTTGAGGCTGATTGCCTCCGCATGATGCTAGCACATAGAGCAGTGCACTTGATAAGATGATTTTTTTCATGTTGTTTTATTTATTATGGTTTAAAAATGCCTTTCAATCTTTTTTTAGCTTCTTCCTCAGCTTGTTTTTTCAATCTCTCTTGCTCTGCTTTAGCTTTATTTTCAGCCTCTCGTTTAATTCGTTCCTGTTCAGCTTTAACTTTATGTTCGGCTTCGGCTTTTAGTTTTTCGGCTTCCGCTTTTGCTTTAGCCTCGGCTTCCGCTTTGGCTTTATTCAGTTCTTGTTTTGCTTTATCTTCCAGTTCTTTTCGTTTTCGTTCTGCTTCGTTTTTAAGTTGGTTAGCGATGTCTGCGGCTTCGTTTTTTGCTGTTTCTGCTAGATTAGTGGTTATCACCGGGCTGGTAAATGTTCCATTAATCAGTATTTTCAGTGTTACATCACTATCTATATTAACACTGGTGCCTGCTTTTTTGTTTAGTTCTATAAGAGTTTTGTTTGCTGTGGTCGTCATATTTCCAACAGCAGACCCGGGTATTTTTATCAGCCCTGTATAATCGATCCTTTGATCAAGACCGGTAGTACCATATAAAGTTAATTTTTGTCCTGATATATTTAAATCAAACGGTTCAGTGGTAATTATACCGTTCTCAACCATAAATTTAATTTTTACCTGATCAATACCTGGATTCCTCAACTTTTCATTTTTTAGTATATCGGCTGTGGCATTGAATACTTTTACACCTTTAATGAAAGCATTATTTACCTCAAGTTGTCCGGATGCTACTAACGTATTATAATCTATGTCCAGTGCTGTGTTTAATGCTGAACTGATTGAGCATTTTGCTGAGATACTACCAGTCATATTTTCAGCTATAGGGGCTAATTTTTTTACAGTGTTGAAGCTAAGAGCAGCTTTTTTGATATCCAGATTATTGATGTCGAGATTCATTTCGGTTTTAGGTTTACCTGTAATTTCTGTGCTGTAATATCCACTTATTTTTATAGTAGAACCCAATGTATTTAACTCAACACTATTCAAACGGACCTGTTTATTGCGAACTACGATTTGGCCTTTTAGATTTTGAATCTCCATATTTGAATAGATGATTTTATCTATGCTGCTACTAAATGTGAAGTCAATATTAGCAGGGACCTCAGGAGCAGATAATTTTACAGTATCTGTGCCAGTTGCTGTTGATTCTGCTGTTGCATCAGCATCAGACAACATTTCGTTAAAATTAAGAGCGCCTGATTTCAGTGTTAAATTACCCTCAATTTTATCGTCATTCAGTACATATGGAATAAAGTTGTACAGATTGCCTGTTATTTCGAAATCGGAATTACCCGCTGCGCCTTTAAATGGATTTACTGATACATGTGTAGGGCTTAAAGTTATTAAAGCCGTTTTGATGGTTACATTCTCAGGTTTTTCCTTACGTTGAATACGCACATCATGCATTTGAAATTCTCCATGAGCATCGAATTTATCATATGCTTTCTTTTCAATTTGTGAAGCAAAGCCCTTACATACTACATTCGTCTCTATAAGGCCAGCAAGCATTACTCCGGATTCCATAGGTATAGCCTTAGATATAGTGCCTAAATTAATTTTGCCCTTTAATTCTGCATCTATGTAGGGGTCATCTATCACATTTTTAAGTGCTAGTCGTGCTTCCATTGTATTGTCAGCTACCGTTGCATAAAATCTATTTAAATTTATGTGCGTATTGTTTGGCGAACCATCGCTGTTTGTCACCTTCAAGTCTATGTGTATGTTTTTTATAGGCTCAGGAAGCTTAGGATATTGTACAGAAGCATCAGTTACATTTAATGAGAGGTTAAATGCCGGCAAAGTTGTACTGGTATACGCACCTTTTATTGAAGCACTGAAAGCTAGATTTCCAGTTGTTTTAACATCGTTGTAGTTTTGTATATACATACCCGGAATTAAGGAAATAAATTCCTTGATGCCGGCTTCTCGGGCATTAAATGTAAGGTCTAAATCCATTGCATCCGAGCGTTGTGTGACACTGCCAATAAGTGAAAAAACAAGATGATTGAGTTTTATTTCATTTTCTTTTAACGTGTACGTATTTGATTTCAAATTGGCATCCAACGTAGCATTAGCTACGAGCTTAGCTTCATTTAAGTACTTGACACCATTTTCAGTAATTGTAAGCTTTTCAATAGTATTACTTGTTTGAAGATCGACTATTTCCTGTGTAAAATCACCTGCCAATGTATGGCTAAAGTTCTCTGCAATAGCATTGGTTTTGTCTTGCCTGTCTTCATACTTTATAATTGCTTTTTCAATACCAAAATACCTTAGTTTGATAGTGAAAGCAGACGATGTTGTATCGCTATCCTGCTTATTTGTTGAGTCGGTCACCGTCTTTACAATATTCCAATTGACATTTCCATTTTCCAAAACAATAGCGTGCACCAGGGGACTTATTACATCAATACGTTTGATATCCATTTTGTTTCCGCTTATAACGCTCATTAAGTCAATTGTAATGTTAAGCTGATTCAAGCTAAGCAACGTGTCGTGTTCAAACTCTCCAACACCTACAATAGACAGATTATTTATACCTACTGTAAAGTCAGGGAAATGGCTAACAAGGCTAAGATTAATATCGTTGCTGAAACTAACGTGGGCATTTAGCCTTTCATTTGCCGCATTCTTTATCTCGTTTAGTATTTTATCTTTGAAAATGTATGGTAAGACAATAATGCTGAGCAACAGCACGGATAAAAGTGCTGCAGACCACACTAGTAATTTTTTCATATCGCGTGAATTAAAAGGGTAAATTTACAAAAGTTTCATGAGCCAATGGCTTAATGAGCACATCTTTAACATTGGGGTTCGATATTCCTCTGTTATAATCGGTAGGATTACTAGATGAGGTCAATATAAATATGGTGTAATTTTGTTTAATATGAGCATCCAGTTTCTCAAACTCATCAAGCCAATCAAATCCGCTCATAACAGGCATCTGAATGTCGAGGAAAATTATTGCGGGCAGATTTTCGTTTGTTTTTACATGCGCGAGTGCATCAGCCGGACGGTCAAATTTTGTAATTTGAGCTCCGGGATGATTGGTAGCAATTACCTTCTCAATCAGAAACAAGTCAATTTTACTGTCATCAATGACGATGAATCTATGTTCGTGTGAATCAGTCATTTTATTTAGACGGAATAGTAACTGTAAACTCAGTTCCAGCGTTGATATCGGAAGTTACATTTACCTGACCATTAAGTTTAGTTACAGCATCTTTAAGGTTATACAGTCCAATTCCTGCACCTGCTTCTAGGGCGGTTGCACGGTAAAACACATCAAAAATCTTTGGCATAAATTCCTTTTCTATTCCTATTCCATTATCACTTACTTTTATGATAGCATTGCCATTCGCTATGCTTATATCTAGATTTACATACTTGTCCGGATTATCTATGCGTTGATATTTAATAGCATTGGACAAGAGGTTGTAAATAATAATTTGCAATTTGAGTGCATCCGATAAAAATGGCATTTGCTGGTTTAGCGAAGTATTAAGCTTTATATTTTTTGTTTTGATGGCTGTTCCATGTATGTCTTTTTGCTGGTCAATAAGCGATTGAAAATTGATTTCTTCGATATTAAGTTCACCTTGCTTTAGCTTGTAATAGTCGAATATATGATCAACAAAATTATTTAATCGGGTAAGAGAGGCTGAAAGCAAATCGGTCATTTCAATTCGGTCAGCTTCATTTTTCTCATGTCGCATCAAATCAAGCATAGCAAGTCCGCTAACGATGGGACCTTTAAGGTCATGTGTAACGCTGTATGCAAATCTGTCTAGAGCTTGATAGGCAGTACGCAGCTCATTATTTTGCTGCATCAGTAGGCTTGTCGCTATATAGTACTTTTCTGCCTCTTGAATGGATGAGAGTACATCGCTATCCGACCATGGCTTTCTAATATATCTGAATATGTGTCCTTTGTTGATTGCACTTACAACATCCTCAATATCTGTGAAGCCTGTAATTAGAATCCGAACCGGCTTAGGAAATTTGTAACGTATTTCTTCAAAAAATTCAACGCCTGTTTTTCCCGGCATGCGCTGGTCGCTAAGAATAGCTATTATATCCTCATTTTGATTAAGGATGGATAATGCTTCATCAGCAGATAATGCAGTAAGTATATTAAGCTCAAAACGAAACGATGCTTTAAACGAGTTCAGGTTATTGACTTCGTCATCTACATAAAGCACCTTTAATTTATTTGTATTGCTCACTGTTCAAATATATTAATTGTTAGGCTGTCTTACAGGCAAAAGTATGATAAACTCTGTTCCGGCATTTTGTTCCGTTTGCACTTCTATGCTACCGTTGTGTTTATTAATGGTATTATACACAATTGATAAGCCCAGGCCTGTTCCTTCGCCTACCGGTTTTGTTGTGAAGAAAGGTTCAAAGAGTTTGCGTCTTGTAGCATCGCTCATGCCAGTACCGTTGTCTTTTAGCGAAATGCGAACATATTCCGGGGTGCATGATGTTGTAATAGTTAGCTGACCTGTATTTTCATCACCGTGTCGAGCTTTGATAGCATATATACCGTTCGAAATGATGTTTAGAAACACCTGATTTAACTTGCCGGGATAGCATTCAATTTTTGGCAACTCACCATAGTTTTTCACTACATTTATCTTACTGCCAAGCATATTATTGGTAATAATCAAAGTGGAATCCAATCCTTCGTGGATATCGGCAAGTTTAATGTCATCCTCATCTACCCTTGAGAATAATCTAAGTCCTTTTACAATCTCGGCTGTACGAACTGAGCCTTCATTTATACCTTTTAGCAAAAATCCTATTTCTTCAAGCAAGTAATTGAAATCGTATTCTTGTTTTAGGTGTTCAATTAGTTCTTTTCGTTTATCGCCATCAAGCCCTTCAATACTTAATTGTTCAATTTTATTCATCAAGTCAATTAACAGCTCAACATCACGCTTCAGCGGTTTTATATTGGATGTAACAAAATTTATAGGGTTGTTAATTTCATGAGCAATACCTGCTGTAAGCTGTCCAAGTGAAGCCATTTTTTCCTGATCTACCAGTTGGCTTTGAGTTTCTTTAAGGTGCCTAAGTGTTTCGTGTAACTCATCGTTGGTTTCTTTAAGTTCAATGGTACGTTGGTTTACACGTTCTTCCAGAATAGTGTTTTGCTCCGAAATAATCCGTTCGTTTTCCATAGCTGCAGCCAATGCCTGAGCCTGCGACTGCTCTTTTTCTTTTCTGTATGAATTAATCTTATCAGCCAATGCTACCGAAAGCAATGTTACTACGACCGCAGATCCCAATTGAAGGCCACTTACCGTGAGGCTATTGTATGGAAAAAGCCCTAAGTCTTTTGCCACAAATACAATAACCGATACCAGAAAAATTGACCATGCGAAAATGAAAAATAACGCAGGTCGTGTTTTGTGCTTTACGTAAATATTTACTGCAGTAAGCAGTAGGATGAGAGAGCCAGGACCGGCATTAATATTATTTAGCTGATACGAAAGTTGTAATTGACCAGCCAAACATACAATGATGCTGATAGCATAAACCACAGCAAAAAGTGTGAGAAGTTGATTAAATCGTGGTGAATAAACATTGGTTTGTAAAAACGAACGCACAAAAAATATGGTAGTGAGGCCTGATAAGGCGCCACTTATAGAAGTGCTTTGAACTGCTAGCCAGGTGTTTTCGGGCCATAAGTATTTATAGGCATATCCGTTCAAAATAGCCTGTGTTATACCTACAAAAAATATGTACAAAACATAATAGCCATAGCTGCGGTCCCTAATGCCTAAATAAAGAAACATGTTGTAGAGCAACATAACTATAACAATACCGAAATAAATGCCGTTGAAAATATTGTTATTCAATTGCCGCTCATACATCATCTGATCAGTACCAATGTTAATAGGGAAAATAAGTTGTTCGCCACATTGAACTTTGAAATAGCAAGTGACCGTATTTCCAGAGTCAAGCTTCAGAGGAAATACGTAGTTTTTGTTATCATTAATTCGCTGGCTAAAAGGAATTTTGTCGCCTGATTTTGCTGAATACGTAACCACGTTGTTTACTACTACGAAATATTCAACGAGGTCTAAAATTGGATACGAAATTTCAAAGACTAAATCTGAATGGGGAGACTGATTGGTAATTTGCATACGCAGCCAGTAAGTGTTGCTGCTTACCCCCAAATTAGGAATGCCGCCTGTGTGCAGTTGAAAGCCATCTGATTTAACAGCCTTGTCAATTGTAAAATTGCCGGATGAATCTTTTAGAATTTCGATGTTCTGGATGAAATCGGATTGGCCCTGGGAAAATGAAAACACATTCTGGGCTTCGCACGTTACAGGTGAAATACTTGCAAGCTGGCAAACAGCTATAACCCGTATGAAAAGTGTTCTCATAAAATAATTTTGAATTCAGTGGGATTGGCAGAAGCAACCAGCAAGTCATAGTCAATTTCTACCGTAGATCTTCTTGCCTGCTCCGTAGTTCGCTGTACCGGCCTTTGCCTGAGGTCAAAAATACGTGTGCTTTCCAGTTCACTGGCTGCAGGTAAGCCATGCGCATCGTTTTGCACCACGATGGTAGCCAACAAATCCAATTTAGGGTAATAAAACGTTCCATCATTCCCTACTGATCGCTCCACATGAAACCCGTAGTTACCGGCAATTCGGGTAGTATAGGGTGAGCACAATGCAAACATGGAATCGAGTCCGATTTGATCACTGATAGCTAGCGCGGCACGAATTAGAAAAATGCTTCCAATGCCCATACCTGCAACTTCCATCGAGTTCCAGAGTCCGCAAACTTCAGCGGTGCCTCCAGGCATATGTTTTTTAACCAACTCATACACGCGGGGGTCCATATAGCCGGCAGCGGTTTCCATTGGCAGCGGATGAACGCCATCTGCAGCCTGAAGTCTGGCACCTCCCAACACTTTATCCTCCTCTTCAGATTCAACCAGTATAACGAAGGATGAGGGATAAGTAGACCAGTCATCGCTGGATGATGTTACCTTTTTAACGCCTACAGCATCGAGCACACGCCTATGACCCTCCATAAAACGGTTGCACAGCATGGGATTATCCGTGGCTCTAAACGCGCGTATTTTTACCATCTAATCGCAATTAACATCTAATCGGATACAGTTCGTTTCTGATATTGTTAACAATTCAACATTATTGTGGTTTTATAATATCTTCAGTGTCAATATAGAATCTGCCTGAAGGTACGGGTTCGCCAAGCAGTATTTTGCGGGTAAGTTCACACGCGTTTCCTGCACCGGCCTGCACGGATGATGCAAGTTGTGGCCATGTGCGTATGCTTTTACCTATTTCATTCATGGAGGCTTTTAGTCTGTTTGAAGTGTTTTCAAATGACACCAATCGCATAAGCATGGCTATTCGCTGTTGTGGTGGTAAACTGCCGGCTGAATTTAGTTCGTTCTCCTCAACCAACCCATGAAACAAAGGCCTTTCGGGTTCCAGGTCGAAACGTTCTATATCAATCATTCCTCTGTCGTTAGTGTCCATGATAACTGGAATGCGAAGGCTACGTGCCATCATACGGCTGCTTATTTTTATGTCGATGCTATCACATACTTCGACCAACGCATCTAATTGTTTTCCATCATCGAAAAATTCATTCATGTTTTCAGCGGTCAATCCAATCGGATATACCTTTACTTTCAGATACGGGTCTATTTCTGCAATCGCTTGTGCAGCGATGATGGATTTATTTTGTCCTAAATTGTGTACACCTGCTCTAAGTCTGTTGAGGTTGCTTAAATCCAGCGTATCGAAATCAGCAATTCGTATTTCACCAGCTATGCGCTCCATAGCGCAGGTTACTGCTACGGCCTGACCAACCGATAAGCCAATTATGCCGATACTTTTGGAAGATAATGTACTTTGTTCGCTATGGGTTATTTTCAGTTTGTTTCTGTTGGTACGCACTTCAATAAACTGATTTTCGGGTAACACATGGACCAAGGCATTTAGCCACGGGTAGTAAATCCAGTTGCCGTGTTGTTCAGGCGGATTGTTTCCCAATATGGAGTGTATTTGCTGTTCTATCTCGTCAGGTGTTAATGAAGATGAGGGGTTATTGATGAGCACCCACTCCCGCAGTTGATTTCGAATAGTATCATAGATTTGAATTCCCGGATTTTTTTTGAGAGATTCAAACTTCAAAGCATCATTGTCGTTTGATAATGATAATATGTTGTGGAACATTAGTTGAACAGACATAATGTGATGATTATAGTATTGTGGTCGAATTTCATTATTTTCGGTGAAATATGTATGTTGCGAAATAGATTTTATTACGGGTATGGCCGCTAAAATTAAACTTCTTTATGTTGATGACGAAGAAAACAACTTGTTTTCATTTAAAGCTACGTTTCGTATACGATACGATGTGTACACGGCTATCAGCGCGGCAGATGCCATAGAAATGTTAAAACAACACAGCGATATTGCAATAATAATAACAGATCAACGCATGCCCAACATGACCGGAGTAGAGTTTTTGGAATCTATTCTGTTCGATTTTCCAGACCCAATAAGGGTATTGCTAACCGGTTATGCCGATATAAATGCGGTAATAGAGGCTGTAAATAAGGGTAAAATATTTCATTACTTGAGCAAACCCTGGAATGAAGAGGAGCTTGAGTTAACAATACAAAGAGCCTATGCAATATACAGCGATAAGCAGGCCGAGAAGGAGTTAAATAAGAATCTCATACGCACGAATGATCAACTTGAGTTCTTACTCAGGCAAAATCTGATATCTTAATTACGAAATTTCAAGTTTTGTAGCCCCTCCGCCATACTTAATGGGGTCAGCTGGCGTACATTTTACATGTACATGGGTTAATTCTGTTGCGTATTTTATAATCTTACTTTTTAGTACATGCTTCCCCACACCATGAATCATAATAAGCTCGCTCATATTGTTTACGATTGCTCCTTCCAGTGCTGATTTAACAGTATCCATTTGCCGTTGTAAAATCTGGTATTCGGTAAGTGTAAAGGCCTCGTTCGGAGCTAATTTTTCGATATGCAGGTCAATTACCGGGTCGGGTTTACTTAATCGAATTTCCGCTGGGGTATGCGCGGTGTCAAAATGGTGTTCACTTAATTTTTCAAGGTTGGGAGGTGGAGTTTTATCATCTATTTGAAATACATAGGCTTGTTTGTTTAAGAAAAAGCAATGCTTTAATGCAGAATGAAACCTTTTAGCATTAAACGAAAGTCTGTTTATACAGCACTTGGGTGGTTCATCAATAGTAGAGAAAATCCAATTCTGTTGTAAGACAAATTCGGGCCACATGGCAAAATCGTCCAGATTGATTTTATACAGCGAAAGCGATTCGTTTCGTCTAATCTCTCCGTATTTCTTTAGTGTATATACTTTTGAGCTATGCTCATACCATGCCAGTTGTAGTACATCGCATACGGTATTGTGTACCTGTATTTGCAGCTGAGATTCCGTAATTCGCTCAAATGCCAGGAAAATTCCGGATGGGACATTTTGTACAGATTTTTCGTCAGGTATTATCGCTTTTTTCGCAGCAAAGTGCTGCTCTACTTTTACCAATTCATTTACTTGTACAGGAATACTAAAATCACCTTCAACACTTACGTATGCGAGGTTACCGGTAATATCCGTTACAACGCCTTCCTGCTTTTCGTTCAGAAATCGTACGAAGTCGCCAGGCTTTATCTTACTGAGCTTAGTCATTAATTACTTTAATAATGTCCCGTAAACGTTGTGCCAGTACAATCAGGTATTTTGACTTGATTTCAGAGAGTTTGTTCTCGTTCGATGCTTTAATGGTAAGTGTTTCGGCACGCAGTAAGTGACCACTTGGGTCAAATAAATTGTAGTGAATCATATACTCACGTGAATATTCCTGTTTCAACCATTCGATGGTGTTTTTATTGTTTGTCGTAATTTCAAACTGAGTAATAAACAAAAGGTAATTGCATTTGTACTTTCTTGTCAGGTAAGGGAAAAGTTCTTTGTCGCCAATATCGGCCAGCATCACACTGGAGTCATTGGTCCAGAAGGTTTGTTCTTTATTTTTCCGGGCGATAGATTTAGTAAAGTTTTTAAGTTTCTCGGTAATGCCGGATGGTTTAGCCTCATGGTAGCTTTCCTGATCGGTTTTTTTGTATAGTGTATAGCGCGTTGCAGCGTAAATTCTATTTAAATCGTACTCGCCATTAAGAGTAGCTGAACGCATAATACTGATAACATTAAAGTGCGCGAGTAGCTGATGGTAAATGTTAATGTCCAGTTCGTTTCGTAGGGTTTGCCTGACTGTATTTGGATCCGTTTTGCTGAATCTGGCTATATCCTGATCGGCATCCGAAAAATGCATCATTTGCTGATAAGGTATTAGCAAAATGGATTTACGTGCAGAATCCTGCTGTGCTGAAAGCCTTACTGAACAAAGCAGTACAGATATAATCACTAATTTTCTCATGGTATCAGTCGTATTTACTCATACAATGATACTTGAGCGCTTGCGGGAATAATCCACAATGTGAATTAATTGGTTAGCAGTTGCCAGATGTCGTTTCCGAAAATGAGAACCATCAGGGTCAGCAATATGACCATGCCGATGGTTTGAACGATTTCCATTGTTCGGTCGGAGAGGGGTTTGCCTGTTATCATTTCAATGCATAAAAGAACAACATGGCCACCGTCAAGCGCTGGTATAGGCAGTATATTCATAAATGCCAACCCCAGTGAAATAAGTGCTGTAAATAGCCAGAAGCGCGCCCAAATCCACTCTCCTCCGTAAAACTTGGCAATACCGATTGGTCCTTGAACTGCTTTATTGGCCGGGATATCGCCATTTGCAATTTTTTTCCATCCGGTAATTTGTAACGCAATAGTGCTGACAGCTTTCTCTACTCCTTTTGGGAAGGATTGAATAAATCCAAATGTTAATGTGTCGTATTTCAAATCATTCGTTGCAGGTATGAGGCCAATTTTACCGGTTTCATCAATGGGTACATTTAGTTTAAGTGTATCGGAATTTCGAATAATGCCCACTTCAATTGTCTTGCCGGCATATTTCCGCAAGGTTGATTGAAGCTCATCGAAAAATTTGATGGATAGGGTATCTATAGAATGGATGATATCGCCTTTTTTCATACCTGCTTTCTCTGCATTGTAACCGGCTACCAGCTCGGCTACCGAAAATGTTTGACGGGCTGCAAGGAAATCCGCACGTTGCTGCTTGCTAAGCTTAGAAATAAAATCGGAGGGAAGTGAAACCCTAATTTTTTCACCTTCCCGTAGTAGTTCGTAGTACGCATTATCGGCAAACATTTCGTTGGGGTCCATAGCCTCCTCCAGATACTTGATTGCTTTGCCATTAACGCTTACCAGTTTATCGCCAACCTTAAATCCAATCTCCTGTGCAAGTTCGGATGGAACTATGCCGTATTGCAGCGAATCGTTGACAGTGTAGCGTTCGCCATAGGTGTAAGCCATCATGGCAAAAATGAAAATACCCGCTATTACATTCATGAATACTCCACCAATCATTACGATTAATCGTTGCCAGGCGGGTTTGCTTCTGAATTCCCATGGTTGAGCCGGCTGTTTCAGTTGCTCTTTATCCATACTTTCGTCTATCATACCCGCTATTTTTACATAACCTCCTAGTGGCAACCAACCTATTCCCCATTCTGTGTTGCCCCGTTTTATGCTAAACAGTTTGAATCCCCAAGCGTCAAAAAAGAGATAGAATTTTTCGACACGTATACCAAACATCCTTGCCGCCCAGTAATGTCCAAGTTCATGAATAATAACCAAAATAGAAATGCCCGTTATCAGCTGGGCTGCCATGATTAATCCTTGCATGTTGTTTAGTTGATGTAAATTGAAGTCAAGACGGCAAAATTAATACATATTCCATTGTATCAGCTTACATTCTTTACAATATCCGCAGCAAGTTCACGTGCTTCGGTATTTGATTCAATATAATCTGATAGTGCGGGGTTTGAAACAAACGATGCACGTTGCATGGTTAGCGCATTAATTTCAGCTATTTGCAGAAAGGAAATTTGGTCTTTCAAAAAAGCATCTACGGTAACTTCATTGGCAGCATTGAGTATACATGCCATGTTTCCTCCTTGTCTAAGGGCATCATAAGCCAGGCCAAGATTTTGAAACGTTTCTGTGTCGGGTTTTTCGAATGTAAGTTGCGGATATGCGCTGAAGTTCATGCGTGGAAACGAGGAATGAACCCTTTCAGGGAAAAAGAATGCGTAGTGAATGGGCAGTTTCATATCTGGCAATCCCATTTGAGCTTTAATGCTGCCATCTGAAAACTGAACCATGCTGTGAATAATGCTTTGCGGATGGACGATAACATCAATATCATTTGGTTGTATACCGAATAACCAACGCGCCTCAATCACCTCCAGTCCTTTGTTCATGAGGGTAGCCGAATCAATCGTGATTTTTGCACCCATACTCCAGTTGGGATGTTTCAGCGCCTGCTCCTTTTTAACAGCAGCTAAGTCATTTCTTTTTTTACCTCTGAAGGGGCCACCGCTGGCTGTGAGTATTAACTTTTCTACTGCTTTGTACGATTCGCCTGTGAGGCATTGAAAAATGGCTGAATGTTCAGAATCAACCGGAATAATTTCAACCCGATGCTTTGCACACAAATCCGTAACGAGTTCACCGGCAACCACCAAAGTTTCTTTATTGGCCAATGCAATACGTTTGTTGTTTTCAATGGCTTTAATGGTGGGTAGTAGTCCGCTGTAGCCCACCATTGCTGTAAGTACGGTATCGGCTGTTGTAATCTCCATTAACTCAGCTATTGATTTGCTACCGGCAAAAACCTTTGTATCGGAATGGCTAAGTGCATCTTTTACGTAGGCATATTTTGATTCGTCAGCTATGACCACATAATTGGGGCAAAATTCTTTGGCTTGTTTTATGAGCAAATCGGCATTTGAATGAGCAGTCAGAACTTCTACTTCAATGAGCTCGGGTTGCTCACGCGCTATTTCCAATGCCTGGGTACCTATAGACCCGGTGCTGCCCAGTATGGCTATTTTTTTCTTCATTCTGCTGCTGTTCATGTGTTAAGGGTTTTGCACCATAAATTGTTTTAGTTTATCTGCAATCACGCGGTTATTGCTCAGTCGGGGAACTTTATTTTGTCCGCCCAACTTGCCTTCGCTTTTCATGTATTCGATAAATGCACTCTTTTTAAGTATGCGTATTTTCAGGTTTTGTAAAATATTCCCTTTTCGGAGGTCGGAGTAGTAAATATTTTTTTGTTGCAACGCCAAATCCACTTCTGTAGCAAATACTTCTGTGTTTTCGGGCAATTTTCCGAACTCAATCCACCACTCGTGGTAGGGCAATTCATTATCAGCTGGCGAAACCTGAGGGGCAACTGTAAATTCAGTAATATCAGCATTGCACCTGGCTGCAGCATGCAACACTGCGTGCTCTACTTCCTCACCAATTACGTGTTCGCCAAAAGCCGATATAAAATGTTTTATTCTGCCGGTAACCAATAACCTGTATGGATTTTTAGAAACAAACTTTACTGTATCACCTATATTGTATCCAAATAATCCGGCATTGGTATTTAAAATGACAGCATAGTTTTTATTTAATTCTACATCCTCCAGTGCTACACGGGTGGGATTTTCTGAATAAAATTCATCTGCAGCTATAAACTCATAAAAAATACCGTTGTTGGTTAGAAGCAACAGCGCATTTGTTTCTTGTGAATCCTGATACGCAATGAAGCCTTCGCTGGCCGGGTAGGTTTCAATACTGTCAATCTGTTTGCCGATGCTGCGCTCAATTTTTGCTCTGTAAGGTTCATAGTTCACTCCACCGTATACAAAAACAGAAAAATCCGGGAATATGTCCTTTACCGGTTTTCCTGCTGATGCCAGCATTAGTTTATCAAAGTACATTTGAACCCACGGAGGTATTCCGCTAATCAGTGTCATGTTTTCATGCAATGTTTCTTTTACAATGGCATCTACCTTTTGTTCCCAGTCATCTATGCAATTGGTATCGTAACTTGGCATTTGATTACTTCTTAAATATGCGGGTACGTGGTGGTTAACAATGCCACTTAAGCGTCCGGTTAGTATTCCGTTTTTACGTTCAAGGCCAGGACTTCCCGATAAAAAGATGAGTTTGCCATCAACAAAGCGTGAGTTGCCCGTTTCGGCTATGTAGCAAAGCAATGCATTACGTGCGGAGTTTATATGGTAACCGATAGACTCGTTTGTGATGGGGATATATTTGACGCCCGATGTAGTGCCCGAGGTTTTGCTCCAGTAAAGGGGTTTGCCAGGCCACAACACATTCATCTCGCCATCTATAGCTCTGCTAATGTAAGGATAAAGTGCTTCGTAATCACGAACAGGGACATGATTTTTAAACTCTGTATACGAATGAATTTTATCAAATTGATGATCTTTCCCGAACGCAGTTTGGCTACCTCGTGAAAGCAAACGATTAAGCCATTTTTGCTGATTTTGTATTGCCTTCAAAGATTCTTTTCTGACGTGTGAAGCGATGTAGGCTGCAAACGGTTTTGCCAGTACTGACTTTAATCCCATTTGGTTTGGTTTAATAGGGAGTGATGGGCTTTTCCTTCGGATACTTTACTTC
Organism: Bacteroidota bacterium; assembly: GCA_046309355.1. Taxonomy (GTDB): domain Bacteria; phylum Bacteroidota; class Bacteroidia; order UKL13-3; family UKL13-3; genus CAYSBE01. Next base: position 40,308 of record JBKCPL010000003.1, on the reverse strand, counting down.
AAAACTGAACCGAACAGAGTGAGATTTTTCCGCATCAATATTCAGTACCCACTTTAACTTACCGGTAGCTTCGTCATAGCTTGCTCCACCGGCCTGTACTAGTTTAACTTCAATTTCTTTCTCGGTAGTTACAGGAATAAGATCCTCCACTACAATTTGTATGGGCTCTTTACGTGTATTGCGTATTGTAATTTCCCAGGTAGTTTGCTCTTTTCTGGATGAACCAGAAAGTGTTTTGCTGCTGAAATCTTTTAATAATGTGCGTTGTATGTGTATACGTTTATCGCGGCCAAGTGATAACAAAACAGTATCTCCGGTGCTGCTGCTTAAATAAGATTCACCCATGTAGCTTCCGTCAAAATAAATTTTTGCAGGCCCGCTTACCTGATTAGGCATGTCGTTGTTTAGTACCTGTGCAGTAACAAATGCATCTTTGGTTAGGCGTGGCACCGCAGCATACGCATATATGGCATTCAATGTTGAAATGGTCAAATCAACCTGATGTTCATTGTTATCGCTGGGTATAGTGTATGCAGATGTAACATTAAACTCGAGATTAACATCTGTTTGAGTAGTTATCGCATTTTGAGGAATATTACCTGTTGCCTGCACGGCAGCGCCCTCTTCGTAAGAAGGCATAGCTTCTGTACGGTCTGCTCTCGATTTGCGTATGTCGGAAGTTGCTCGTTTGTATTGCAGTTGGTCAAGAGTTCGGAAACCTAAATAGTTGGTTTGTAATTCGGGTTTAGTGCCGCTTTCATTTGGGTTTGAGGTGGAAAGTTTTAGAACTACATTTTTCCATTCCTCGCCTGTTGATTGTCTAATTACGGCCTTATTTACTAATTGTAGTGGGTTTTTAGTGTCTTTCACACGAATGTCATACAGTGGCGACCAGCTGGCATTATTAACCAGGTAACTCCATTCAATTTTCGCATTTGTTACAGCTTGGAGCGACTTTAAAGTTACTATAACTTCTACTGTGCTATTGGCATTTCCCAAGTATTCATCAAGTTGTGCTTGTAGTTTGGTACGAATTGCCTGAAGTTTTAATTCTGTGGCAGATAATTTTAGAAGTTCTTCGCCAATTTCAATGGTGCGTTTTCGGTATAAAGTGAGTGCATCTTCCAGGTCGTCTATTTTTACACCTGAATTTGCCCCGCCCAAACTTTTATTGGTTAACAGCAAATCTTTTTCAACCGTGTAGGCCTCTTTTCTAATTTGCAGTTGCTGCAAAGCAAGATTAGTTTTCTGCAGTGTATCTTCTAACTCTACTATAAATCTGGGTTTCTCGTCATTTTGTAAAAAGTTGTTGCGCTGAGACACCGACAGCAATGTGATGTTGCTTTCTGTTTTAACCTGAATGCTGTTTAAATTTACGAACGGTGATACACGGTCGAAAACAAGCCGTGTTGTACCGGCCTGTAGATTAACTTTTGCCACTCGGGTAATTTGAGCCTGATTTAAAAAGACCGTTACGTTTGTAATGGTCGATGTGGCCCTAATTTCGGTTTCTATGGATTGAGCAGAAACAGCGGACCAAGCCATCAATGCAGCCATCAGTAGGTTATAGCGGAATGTTTCCATGTTTTTTACGGGGTAAATTGGCAACTTTATTTTCAAGCATAGCAAATGCTTTTATTAACTTAATACGTGTTTCTTCGGGAAAAATAACCTCATCAATGAAACCGCGTTCGGCTGCACGATACGGGTTAGCAAATAAGTCAGCATATTGCTTCTCCTTCTTGGCCAATTCGGCTGACTGGTCGCTGGCACTGTCAATTTCTTTTTTAAAGATTATTTCAGCAGCGCCTTTAGCTCCCATAACAGCTATTTCGGCAGTAGGCCATGCAAAATTCATGTCTGCTCCAATGTGCTTGCTGTTCATCACATCATAGGCACCGCCATACGCTTTGCGTGTAATTACTGTAACGCGAGGTACAGTAGCTTCCGAAAATGCATACAGCAATTTAGCTCCGTTGGTTATGATGGCATTCCATTCCTGGTCGGTGCCCGGTAAAAATCCCGGCACGTCTTCAAATACCAATAATGGGATGTTAAAACAATCGCAGAAGCGAACAAAACGAGCTGCCTTTTGAGAAGCATGAATATCCAGACAACCGGCCAACTGTGCAGGCTGATTGCCCACTATACCGATGCTTCGGCCACCTAGTCGGGCAAATCCTACAACAATGTTTTCAGCAAAATTTTTATGTACTTCAAAAAAGGTTCCTTCATCTGCGACCGCGTCAATAACATCGCGCATATCGTAAGGTTGATTAGGATTTTCAGGTACAATGGTTTTAAGCACATCACGTGTTTCGTTTCCACCCCTATAAGGGATACGCGGAGGTTGTTCTTCGCAATTTTGTGGCATGTAGCTCAGTAATTGCTTCAATTGCCGGATGCAGTCTACTTCATTGGCTGCAGAAAAATGCGCCACACCGCTTTTGCTGCTGTGAACAGAAGCACCTCCCAGTTCTTCGGACGATACCTCTTCGTGCGTTACTGTTTTTACAACATTGGGTCCGGTTACAAACATGTAACTGGAATTTTCTACCATCATAATAAAGTCTGTAATGGCCGGACTATATACAGCTCCACCGGCACATGGGCCCATGATGGCTGACAGTTGTGGAACAACACCACTGGCCAGTGTGTTGCGGTAAAAAATATCGGCATAGCCGCCTAACGATACTACGCCTTCCTGAATGCGAGCTCCACCCGAATCGTTTAATCCGATAACAGGGGCGCCATTTTGCATGGCCAAATCCATTAAGCGGCAAATTTTTTCTGCATGTGTTTCGCTGAGCGAGCCCCCAAATACTGTAAAGTCCTGCGAGAATACATATACCAATCTGCCATTTACAGTTCCATATCCGGTTACTACACCATCGCCCGGAATTTGTTGTTTTTCCATTCCGAAGTCTTTGCTGCGGTGTGTCACGAATGCGCCAATTTCTTCAAAAGAACCATCATCCAGCAGCAGTTTTATACGTTCACGTGCCGTAAGTTTTCCTTTCTTGTGCTGAGATGCTATTCGCTCAACGCCTCCGCCCAGCAGTGATTGTTCGCGCATTTGAGCCAGTAATTCTCTTTTGGTCATGGATGTTTTATCTGGTTGTGGTTGTGATTTCGAAGATGACATGCGTATGGTTTTACATTACAATATTAACTTTTTAGTGGCTGATGCATATTTTCCGGTAAACATTCGTTCGCGGGCCGGATATGTTCATCAGATACATGCCGGTATTTGCATCGTTCAGATTCAGGATGTGTATAGGTTCCGCGGTTTCGGTACTCATAACTTTTAGTCCGTTGAGGTCATAAACAGTAATAAAACAAGGCTCCACCAGCCCTTCGATGCGAATGGCACCTGCTGATGGATTGGGAAATACGTTTACCATTGATTGCACATGTTTTTCTGGATTACCAACTGCAAATGAACTAAAGCGCAGGTTGTCGATAAAGAATGTTGCAAAGCCTGAGGCCAAAGTGCTGTTGGTAATTGTTAGCACACATGAGTCAGGTCTTTGTGCACTTCGATAGGAAGATGCTAAATTCACAGCATAGGCGTTCCACTTTAGTAATATTTGCGAAGGATTGCCGGGCTGAGTCACCGGTTTTAACGTATCGAATGCCCAAAGAACTGTATCGCCTGTACTAGTTTTAAACAGGATACTTACCGAACCAACATCATTTGCAAAGGATGGAATCATAAATGCATCAAAATACAGGGAGTAGGGTGTGTCGGTGAATGCAAATCGATTGGTCAGCTGTCCGGTCGCTCGGGGTAAACTTAACGTATCGTTGGTTAATTGCAGAAAGTAATTTCCATGAGTAGCAGAAAAGGGAATATTATTTATAAGTTGTACTGTTTGGCGCTTGGCACTACCTGATTGAATTTTCCAGCCCAATAGGTTTTCAAGTGAGTCGAATTGCTCAAATGAGGGGTTAAATTGTGCGTGAACGACCTTAATGGTATGCAGGAGAATAAATGTGAAAAGCAATGCTCTGTTCATAGTGTGGCAAATATATGCGCTTTAGCCAAGTAAGAATAAATGTAGCACGTTCAATACCAGGTTGGGAATCGCATTAATTTTTGCCACTACATTACTCATTAGCTCAATATCTCTAAAATCTCGTCTACGTCAATGGTTTTAATAAAGCTTTCTTCGGTAGTGATAATGGTATTGGCCAATTCTTTTTTACGGTCTTGCAACGCCAGTATTTTTTCTTCCACAGTATCTTTGGTGATAAATTTATAGATGAATACTGTTTTATCTTGTCCGATACGGTGGGTGCGGTCAATGGCTTGCTGTTCAACAGCCGGATTCCACCAAGGATCAATAATAAAAACATAGTCGGCAGCTGTTAAGTTTAGTCCTACGCCACCTGCCTTTAGTGAAATCAGAAAGAATTTGATGGATTCATTTTTCTGGAACTCATCCACCTGCTGCTGCCGGTGTATATTTTGTACTGACCCATCCAGGTAGCAATAAGCGTAGGCTTTTTCATCCAGGTATGACTTGTAAATGTCGAGTTGTTTTACAAATTGTGAAAACAGCAAGACTTTGTGGCCTTCGGCATAGGCTGTTTCAATCATTGCGGTAATTTCATCGTATTTGCCTGCCTGGCCATCGTAATCGGCAATGCTAAGTTTAGGGTGGTTGGCAATTTGCCTCAGTTTTGTAAGTCCCTGTAGTATGGCAAACTGAGATTTGCCCAAGCCTAAGTCCTGTATGGATTTGATAATTTCATTCCGGTAAAATGATTTTGTTTTTTCATAAGCCTCTGCTTGTTCCTCTGTCATGTTGCAAAATTTTATCTGTTCAATTTTTGAGGGCAACTCTTTGGCCACCTGATCTTTTGTTCTGCGCAACACGAATGGTTTAATAATAGCTCTTAGCTGAGCCATTTTGTGCTGATCTTTGTTCTTTTCTATAGGATTAATAAATCGCTCAGTAAATGAGGAGAGGCTGCCAAGCAGGCTGGGATTAATAAAGGAAAGCTGACTCCATAATTCGTGTATACCATTTTCAATAGGTGTACCTGTAAGCACAAGTTTATGAGAAGCCTTCAATCGTTTAACTGCACGCGATGAAAGCGAATTTGGATTTTTAATGGACTGGCTTTCGTCCAGTATAATATAATTGAATTTGTAGTTCGACAGAATGTCTACATCAACGCGTACCGTGCCGTATGTGCTGATAACTAAGTCGTACAATGAAAAAAGTTGGGGGTCTTTTATGCGTTGAATACCGGTGTACACCAATACTTTTAAATCGGGCGTAAATTTACGTGCTTCCTGATACCAGTTAAATACCAGTGAATTAGGCACTACAATAAGCGATGTTCGTATAAATGTTCGAATACCCTCAGGCAATTGCGTGCTCTCATGTTGTGGATTTGTCTGTTCATCTTCAACCATATCGGGCCTGCCTGTTGTGGGCGATTCTCCATCAAATAAGCTGAGTTGAGGTTTCAATTCGTGGGTAAGTGTATTTTCAATGGTATTTTGAATGTCAGGCGAAGCATACGTTTTACAAATGGTATATAGTTCTTTTTCTTTTTGAAGAAGTGCCAGCGTTTGTATGGTTTTTCCCAGACCCATATCATCTGCCAGGCATCCGCCAAAATTGTTTTCTTTTAAAAAGTAAAACCAATCGAAGCCTGCTTTTTGGTATGGCCTTAGTATACCCGAGAAATTGGATGGAAGCTCAAAATCTTTTATATCGCCATAGTTTTTTATACGCGATAATTTTTCACTTACATTCAAATACCTGCTGCTGTCGTTAAGCAATTCCTGAATAACACCAACATGATGCTTTTCCAATTGCAGTTCATCGTCTGACCGCGACAGTTCTATTACCGCACCCAGTCTGCCGAACCACTCTTCGGGGATTACGGCTACCTGACCGTTGGGCAATAAAAACTCGCGTTTCCCGCTCAGTATGTTATTTTTCAATGCAAGAAAAGGGAAAGCAAATTCTCCAAAATAGACTGTTGCTTTAACGTCAAACCAATCCTTGCTCTCTTTAATTTCCACTTTTATTTCACGTGAGCCGAAAAAATATTTTGACAGCTCATCAGATTGCACAATCTCTATTTTTTGTTCCTGCAATAAGTTCTTATAGTCATTTACCCACTCCAGAAATTGATACTTGTTGGTAGCGCTCAAGGGTAGGAGTGTTTGGTTGTAAGCGGTAGCAATATCACGTGTAATAACAGTAAACAGAGAGCCACTTACTTGATGCAGCCCCATTTTTTCCAATACTTCCCGTTTTCCGTCTTCCCACTTTCTGTTACGCCTTATTCGCTTAAATGTGTATGAATCTTTCTCTTTAGAAACGATAGCGGTAACATCGTTAGCCGACATGTAGTCAAATTCAGCATCGCCATATTTGAACGATAAATTCACCGTTAATAAATCCTGTGTGGCATCGGGTTGTATTTTAAGGCATGTACTTGCGTAGTGTTTTTCCGTAACAATGTTAAATCCTTCCGCATAAACATCGTATTTCTCGACCAGGTGGGTGATGAATTTGGTGAAGTAGTTCTCTTCGCTTGATTTTGGAATTTGTATGAAACGCTTGTTTAAGAATGGCTGAAGTTTCTTGCCATCCACACCTTTTTCAAACGAGATAAGTTGCGATTCCAAAATCATCCAGGCCGGATATGTGCTAACAATGCTTGCCCCCTTGTACATAAATTCAATACGAGCCCCTTTATGCTTGATAGTGGGGAAATACCGGGTGCCTTCCTCATCGCGCCTGAAATGAAACAGTATGCTTGCTTTTTCGCTGCTCACTTCCAGTTTTTGAGACGTAGGGTTATTGTCGTTTCCGGTTTTATAAACAACTGAACCTTTGAGTAGCTCAAGCGCCTCATTGGTAATATTATCTATATAGTGGCGAACCTCATCCTTTACCGTTTGGTCACTTTTTTGGGTCTGTTTTTCGAAGAATTCAGAAGCTCTCACCTTTTTCTTGCCATCATCAAAGTACAGTTTATAAATCAGGTTTTCATCCAGTTTGTCCAGTATGCTTATTATTTTGAGATCGGATGGTGATATATGCTCTCCGAAATACTCCGTAGTTTTAGCATACACACGTTGGTGAGTCAGCGTAAAATTACCGTTGCTGTTTTTTTGTACCACATGGGGCTGCAGCAGATACCCCAGGTACTTGTGGTTTACAAATGTATAAACCAATGCAAACGGTTGAGAATTTAAAACGATCAAAATTAACCCAATATAAATGCACTAAATTAGGTGCATATCGGGAAATACGCAACGTTTTTGTTAAATTTTAATTTGCCCTCGAAAAACCTCAACTGCCGGACCACAGAGCCAAATATTTTGAAACGTATCGTTACCCAGAATTCTATCAAACTTTACATCAACGGAACCACCTTTAGTCGTAACATGTATCGAGTAAGAATGGTCAGGTTTAAGCATGGTGGCAGCGAAGGCAATTGCAGCAGCAGTCGCGCCTGTGCCGCAGGATAAGGTCTCATCCTCCACACCGCGTTCGTAGGTTCGTATGCTCAGGCCTTCGGCTCTTGCTTGTACGTAGTTAACATTTATTCCTGCTTCTTTGTAAACATCATTGTAGCGAACCTGACGGGCATTCGTAAGTAAGTCAAACGACTCCAGATCTTCAGGTATAAATTTAACATAGTGAGGGGAGCCGGTGTGAAGTTCGAAGCTGTCAGCCGCTATTGGAGTAATGCCTTGCACATCTGTCATTTTCAGTTTAACATGCCACATGGTGTCGTTTATCGCATCAATTACCGCTTTGTGCACTCCGTCAATAGCGTAAAAAGTGCATTCATTTTTTACCAGTTGCAGCGCATTGGCAAATGCAGCAATACACCGTCCTCCGTTACCACACATAGTACTTTCAGCACCATCACTGTTAAAGTATTGCATGTAAAAGTCGCCCTGCGAATGGTTTTTAAGCAGTATAAGTCCATCCGCACCTATTCCGTAATGCCTGTCGCATAAACCGGCAATAAAAGATTTATCCGTTTCAGGGAATGAAGTATGACGGGTATCTATCAGTATAAAATCGTTTCCCGTACCTTGGTATTTATAAAAGTCGAGTGTCAATATTTGTAAAAATTAAAATCAGGATTCAATAGAATGTGTTTATCGTCAAGTTTCATCCAAAGGTCATCTTTTTCTGAATAAAGTTCAAAATCCGAAAAAGACTCAATCCCATACAATTGTAGTTGAATTCCATTGTACCGGTATCCTTTAAATCCTACAGGAGATTGCCAGCGCTCAACCAGAATTGGAGCAGCCGTTGAAGCAGAGTCAGTTCGTTCAAAAGCAATTGAAAGTACAGTATCCTGCAGCATTACATCTCCTTCTGCAATAGAAATATCGGCTTTTTCTGTTTCCTCACCGGGTAATAAAGCTTCTTTTTCAGGCGCTTGAGTTTGTATTTCGGGGGGCGTTTTTATAATTTGAGGTGTTCGGTTTTTGGCTACAGGTGACGATGCTAAACTATATTTGGTAAGCAAACTCCGAAGTTTTCGGTTGTCAAAAAAGTAGCCTGCAGCAATGGATAAGCAGATAAGTGAAATCAGTAAGTAGAGAATACTGTTAAGCCTGAATCGGGTGGAATTGGCAGCATATTCTTCTTGCAGCATTTCACGCAGGTACAGCTTTCTGTTTTGTTTGTACTGCTCAAATGCATTTCGCAAATCGTCATCGGTTTTAAGCCGTTCTTCAAAGCTCACACGCTCACTTTCATTCATCTTTTTCCTAAGATATTTTTCGAAAAAGAGCTGATGAATGTCGTGGTTGCTCATACAGTGAACAAATGTCTTGAAAATTTAGTTGCTATACTAAAATTTTGTCAGTTACGTTTTTAGTGTCTGTCATGTGGAACAAAATTTGCTAACTCAAAACAATAATTTAAATACACGTATGAAAAAAGTCATTAGTATGTTAGTAGTGGCTACAGCCGGGGCGCTAATAGCCATTGGAGTAAACAAACTTTTTACGGATGATTCAAAGCAACAGTTTGAGGCCAATTACCTTGGCCGCTTCACCGGATTAAGTGAGTCGGGTTCACGTCCCGATTTTGTAGAAGTTTCGGAAATGGTAACACCTACCGTGGTGCATATCATAACCAAATACGAGGCACAGCAGCAGGATATGCAAATGATGGATCCATTCGATATGTTCCGTGGATTTCAGTTTCCGCAATCACGACCCAGCAGTTCTTCCGGGTCAGGTGTAGTGATTACTTCAGACGGGTATATTGTAACCAATAACCACGTAGTTGATGGGGCATCAAAAATAAAGGTAACACTGAACGATAAGCGAGAGTACGATGCTTTGCTCGTAGGACGTGATCCGAATACAGATTTGGCACTGCTGAAAATTGATGAAAAAAATCTTCCATTTGCCCTTACCGGAAATAGCGATGATGTAAAAGTGGGGCAGTGGGTTTTGGCAGTAGGTAATCCATTTAATCTTACCTCAACGGTTACGGCCGGTATTGTCAGTGCAAAAGGAAGAAATTTAAATTTACTAAGAGATCCCGGTAAGCCTGAATCACAGTATTCTATTGAGTCGTTTATTCAAACAGATGCGGCTGTTAATCCCGGTAATAGCGGTGGCGCTTTGGTTTCGTCAGATGGTAAACTGGTAGGTATTAACACAGCTATCGCATCACAAACAGGTCAGTACGCTGGATATGCGTTTGCTGTACCCGTAAATTTGATGAAAAAAATCATCGATGATTTGTTGAAGTATGGGGAGGTTCAACGCGGTTTGCTGGGCGTGAGTATTCAGGATGTAACCGCAGATCTGGCAGATAAAGAAGGATTGAAAGATGTGAAAGGCGTATACGTGGTGAAAGTTAACCCGGGCAGTTCGGCTGAAGATGCCGGTTTAAAAGATAAAGATGTGATAGTTGCCATAGACGATATGAAGGTAAATTCAACATCTGAACTACAAGAGCAGGTAGGTAAACGTAACCCCGGAGATAAAGTAAAAGTTACTGTTTTGCGAGATAATAAAGAACGCACATTTATAGCTACTCTTAAAAGTAAGGAAGGCAAAACCAATATTGATGTAAAAGAGAAGGTAGAAACCAACAAGGCATTAGGTGCCGAGTTAGAGAGCTTATCGAGGGCCGACAGGTTGAATCTCAAAATATCCAACGGTGTGCGGGTTAAAAAGCTGGATGATAAAAGTATTTTGAAAAAAGCAGGTGTACCTGCCGGCTTCATCATTACATCTATTGATAAAAAACCGGTAAGCTCAGTAGGAGAGGCCAAAAACGCTCTTGAGGCGAAAAAGGGCGGTGTTCTGCTGGAAGGGCTGCATGCTGATGGGAGCAAAGGGTATTACGGTTTTGGAATAGATTAAGGTTTCCATTCCTGATATCTACCAATGAAAAAAGGCGCTACATGTAACGCCTTTTTTCATTGTTGGCAGTCTATAAAATTTTAGACATCAATATTGGCGTAGCGTGCATTGGCTTCAATAAATTCTCTGCGTGGTGGAACGTCATCGCCCATTAGCATACTGAATATTCTATCGGCTTCGGCTGCGCTTTCCAGTGTTACCTGTTTCAGTGTCCGTGTTTCTGGGTTCATGGTTGTTTGCCACAACTGTTCAGCATTCATTTCTCCTAATCCTTTATACCGCTGCACATTCACGGAGTCCGTGTTTCCTCCTTTGGCCAATCGTTGAATTGCCTCTTCACGTTGTGAATCGTTCCAGCAATATTCTTCGTCTTTGCCCTTTTTAACCAAATAAAGTGGCGGCTGGGCTATGTATATATAACCAAATTCAATTAGCTCTTTCATATACCTGAAAAACAGTGTGAGGATTAAGGTACGGATGTGGCTTCCATCTACATCGGCATCTGTCATGATGATAATTTTATGGTAGCGTAACTTATCCATGTTCAGGGCCTTGCCGTCTTCCGCTGTTCCGATACTTACGCCAAGTGCGGTAAACATATTTTTCACTTCCTCGTTGTCATAAATTTTATGCTCAAGGGCTTTTTCTACGTTTAAAATTTTTCCTCTAAGGGGCAGGATAGCCTGAAATGCGCGGTTACGTCCTTGCTTGGCTGTACCACCTGCCGAGTCGCCCTCAACCAGGTATATTTCGCACATGGCTGGATCTGTTTCCTGGCAGTCGGCTAATTTGCCGGGAAGCCCACTTCCACTCATGGCCCCTTTACGCTGCACCATTTCACGTGCTTTCTTCGCTGCGTGGCGGGCAGTAGCGGCAAGAATTACTTTCTGAACTATCGTTTTAGCTTCACGCGGGTTTTCTTCTAGGAAATTATTGAGCATTTCGCCAACGCATTGGTCTACAGCTCCGGTTACATCACTGTTTCCTAACTTGGTTTTGGTTTGTCCTTCAAATTGAGGTTCTTGAACTTTAACGGAAATAACACCGGTAAGTCCTTCGCGGAAGTCATCACCCGAGATTTCAAATTTCAGGTTTTTAAACATGCCTTCTTTCTCCGCATAGTTTTTCAATGTGCGGGTAAGTGCTCTTCTGAAACCGGCAACGTGTGTGCCACCTTCATGGGTATTGATGTTGTTAACGTATGAATGCAAATTTTCGGTGTAACCGGTGTTGTACGTCATGGCTACTTCAACAGGTACACCACCTTTTTCTCCTTCTACGTAGATTACTTCAGGAATTAATTTTTCGCGGGTGCCATCCAAAAAGTTTACAAACTCTTTTAAGCCGCCCTCGCTGTGGAAGGTTTCTTCTTTTAAGTTACCACTTTCATCAGGACGTTCATCTTTCAATGTAATTCTGATGCCGCGATTTAAGAAGGCCAATTCACGCATACGAGCCGCAATAGTATCATATTTGTACTCGTGGTGTGTAAATATGCTAGTGTCAGGTTCAAAATACTGCAGCGTTCCATTTTTGTCGCTTTCGCCTACTACTTTAACATCGTACAGAGGTTTTCCGCAGCTGTATTCCTGCTGCCATATTTTGCCTTCGCGGTAAACGGTAGTGCGCATCAATATAGATAGTGCGTTAACGCAGCTTACGCCTACTCCGTGCAATCCACCTGAAACTTTATAGGTGTCTTTATCAAACTTGCCACCGGCATGCAGCACCGTCATTACTACTTCCAGTGCCGATTTGCCTTCTTTAGCATGCATGCCGGTCGGAATGCCGCGTCCGTCATCCAGTACCGATATTGCATTGTTGGGGTGGATGGTTACTAAAATTGATTTACAATACCCTGCAAGCGCTTCATCTATCGAGTTATCTACTACCTCATACACCAAGTGGTGTAATCCTCTTACTCCCACATCACCAATATACATGGCTGGCCTCTTTCTAACTGCTTCCAACCCTTCCAGTACCTGAATGTTATCTGCTGAGTAATTACTTTTTTGATCCATTTTTCCTTCTGTCATTTACGTATAAATATATGGTGGTAAAGATACTTCGGTAAGTTGGCTTTACCTAAATTTAATACATGAATACAAGTTTGAATTTTCCACAAGTTATACCCTTAAAAACAGTGTGGTTAGTTAACTGCGAAAAAGCAGTGAACTGTCGCCATAGCTTAAGAAGCGGTAGTCATGACTCAGTGCATAGTCGTATATTTTACGCCAGTCGCTTCCGGTAAATGCTGCAACCAGAAGCATGAGTGTATTTTCAGGTTGATGAAAATTAGTAATGATGGCATCTACCAGTTTAAAGGCATATCCGGGAGCTATGATTAGCTGGGTTGATCCGGTTATTTGGTCCATATGATGTGAGAGCATGTATTGATAAACAGCTTCCAACGACTGTAGGGCTGAAATAGATTTACTGTTATCGTATGGTTCCCATTGTGTAATGAAAAAATCAGCAACAGGTTTTTTCCCATTTAAAAGCTGTACGCCTAGCCAGTAAATACTTTCCAGGGTTCTTACGCTTGTGGTTCCCACAGCCGTTATTGGGCTTTGCGTGTGCAGCGATGAAATAATATCCTGAATGCTTTCTTTGCTCACATTCATTAATTCTTCGTGCATGGTGTGGTCTTTAAGCGAATCCGATTTTACCGGTTTAAATGTGCCTGCGCCCACATGCAGCGTTACCTCGCTGGTTTTTATATGCTGTTGTTTCAGGGTTTCAAATACGTACTCGGTAAAGTGTAAGCCAGCGGTAGGCGCAGCCACCGAACCTGAACAACTGGCATAAATGGTTTGATACCGTTGTTCATCTTCATCAGTGGTTTCTCGATTCAAATAAGGTGGAATGGGCAATATGCCAGCGTAAAAGAGCAATTCGCCAAATGTTACTTCATTCGTATTCCAGGAGAATTCTACAGTAAACGCATCATCAGTTTTGTCAATAAGTTTGGCAGAGAGGGCAATCTGTCCGGCAGGAGTAGTTACCGTCTTGGTCAGCACATCATCTTTCCACCTTTTGGCATTGCCCACCATGCATTTCCAAATGCAGGAATGAGTGGTGGTAAATGCAACAGCATAATCATGCGGGTGAAGGGGTTCAAGGCAAAATACTTCAATTAATGCACCTGTAATCCGTTCAAATAAAATGCGTGCATGTATAACTTTGGTATTGTTAAATACAATCAGGCTGTTTGATGGCAGGTGCTTATACAACTGAGTAAATACCGAATCGGTGATGCTGCCATTTTTGTAAACGAGCAATTTAGACTCATCCCGTTTTTCGAGCGGGAACTTGGCAATTCGGTCTTCGGGTAACTCGTAGGAGTAATCTTTAATGTTGATTAGCCGCGGATCCGTCATTATTTAGGTTGTGTCATTTGCCTTTGAAAATGGGTTTCCGCTTCTCCACAAATGCCTTCATGCCTTCTTTTTGGTCTTCGCTGGCAAAGCACATGTAAAAGTTTTTCCGTTCAAAATATAGTCCTTCCTGCAGGCTGCTTTCAAATGCCTTCAGTACAGATTCTTTGGCAAGTCGTGCAGCTATGGGCGACATTTGAGCAATTTCTTTTGCCATTTTAACAGCTTCATCCAGGTATACTTCTTCAGGCACTACTTTATTTATTAAGCCCGCATCCATTGCTTCATCTGCTGTGATAAACCGACCTGTAAGTACCATTTCCATGGCCAGAGCTTTGCCTACTGCACGTGTAAGCCGCTGTGTGCCACCGGCACCTGGCATTATCCCGATTTTTATTTCGGGCTGACCAAATTTTGCTGTTTCCGATGCCACAATCATATCGCAGGTCATGGCCAGTTCGCACCCTCCACCCAGCGCAAAGCCTGATACAGCAGCAATGATGGGTTTCTTGGTTTTGCGTATCTGGTCCCAGGTTTCAAACTGATCAATCATGAGCATATCAACCGCAGTGCGGTTTTCCATTTGTTTAATATCGGCACCGGCAGCAAATGCTTTCTCATTTCCTGTTATCACAATTACCCTCACTTCCTCATTCTGGTCGAGTTCACTTAAGGCATGTTTTATTTCCTGCATCAGCTGCAGGTTAAGGGCATTTAATTCCTTAGGGCGATTGAGCCTGATAAGCGCAATGTGTTGCTGAAAAGTGGGTTCAACCAATATAAATTCGTACTGCATTTTTAGATTAATTAGTTAGCGACAATAACTTAGTTGTCTTTTATACTTTAGGGTGTTAAAAGTACAACTCAGCAAACAAACAAATAAACCAACAATCTAACAAGCAAAAAGGTTATATAGGTGTGCACGTGAAGAGTTTGTAAGCAATAAGAACGGAAAGATTATTAGGGGTAAATTTTCACGAAATATTCACTTCATTTGCCTGTACTTCGAGACATGATTGTCCGTTTATGTAGCGAACCGCAACCGATTTTAACAAGATGAAGCACGTATTTATATTATTCCTGCTTGGCGGCTATAGCATTTGCAAAGCACAGAATTTATTTAGCAATTACCCCGTGGAGTAACGCACCGAAACGTACAAACAGATTACGCCCGACACCCTGTTTTGGGCAAATGAATTATGGTTCGATTCATCCTATCATAACCAGTATTTTCCTTGCCTGGTCAGTTAAGCGTAGCTCACAGGTTGACGTGTTTCCAAACCTACCTCAGGAGACCTTTACATAAAAGAATGGAGCAACCTTAAGGTGTTGAGTGTAACCGTTACCGATGCGCAAGGCAAACCCTTGCAGTCGAATACATCGTTTAATGACGGACAGGTCGACTTAAGTGGCTATGAAAAAGGTATTTATATATTGACACTACAAACCGAATACGGGCCGGTAGTTAAGAAAGTGCAGGTAGAGTAAAAAGATAATTTCATGGATAAATAATTGCAATAACCTTTGCATTTATAAATTATTACCCGATATTTGCACTCCTTTTAAAAATGTAACGTCATGAGAGTATGTGATTTAACCGGTAAGCATGCAGTAGTAGGAAACAATGTTTCTCACTCGAATGTAAAAACCAAAAGACGCTTTTATCCCAATTTGCAGGACAAGCGATTCTTCATACCCGAAGAAAACAGGTGGATAACACTTCGTGTATCTACCAAAGCAATGAAAACGATTAACAAAATGGGTATTAGTGCCGCTTTACGTGAGTGGGCTAAAAAAGGTACCTTATAATAAGAGGAGATAGTACAAATGGCAAAAAGAGGCAACAGAATACAGGTAATACTGGAGTGCACAGAGCATAAAGACTCAGGCAAGCCGGGCACATCACGCTACATTACCACCAAAAACAAAAAAAACACTACCGAGCGTATTGAATTGAAAAAGTACAATCCGGTATTGAAACGTGTCACCGTTCATAAAGAAATTAAATAAATAAGTTATGGCTAAGAAGGTAGTTGCTACGCTGAAAAAAGGCACCGGAAAAGAATTTGCGAAAGTTTACCGTGCGGTAAAAAACGCAAAAGGTTCATACTCGTTCAAAAGCGAGATTATTGCTAACGATAATGTTAAGCAATATTTCAAAGGACAATAACGATTCTGAATCAAAACAGATTGAAAAGCATTCTGATATTTCAGGATGCTTTTTTGCATTATACGAATCTCAATAGGAACAACGTGGGTATATTCGACTTTTTTAACAAAGACAAAAAGGAAAAACTTGACCAGGGGCTGCAAAAAACCAAAAGCGGGTTGTTGGATAAAATCAGCAAGGCGCTTATTGGTAAATCGGCTGTGGATGAAGAGTTTCTAGATAAACTGGAGGAAATACTGGTATCATCCGATGTAGGTATAGATACCACGCTTAAAATAATTGATCGGCTAAATGTGCGTGTGGGTAGAGATAAATATGTGAACACGGCTGAACTAAACAATCTGCTGAAAGATGAAATAGCAGCTCTACTGAAGGAAAACGACAACCCCTACCTGTCAACATTTACTGACCTGCAGGGGAAGAAGCCCTACGTGATCATGGTAGTAGGAGTGAACGGTGTAGGTAAAACTACTACCATAGGAAAACTGGCACATCAGTTCCGATTAGCGGGCAAAACTGTAGTGCTGGGAGCCGGTGACACGTTTAGAGCAGCGGCAGTTTCACAACTAAAAATATGGGGCGAGCGAAACGGGGTGCATGTGGTAGAGCACGGCATGAATACTGACCCGGCTGCTGTTGCCTTTGATGCAGTGAAGTACGCTCAGGATCATGCACAGGATGTAGTTATAATTGATACAGCCGGCCGGCTTCACACCAAAGTGAACCTGATGAATGAACTTTCAAAAATCAAACGTGTGATGAGCAAGGTAATACCAGAAGCCCCACACGAAATTTTATTGGTGTTGGATGCATCAACCGGACAAAATGCCTTCGAACAGGCGAGGCATTTTACCTCGGCAACTGAAGTAAATGCACTGGCACTTACCAAATTGGATGGAACAGCAAAAGGAGGAGTGGTTATAGGTATAGCCGATCAATTTAAAGTGCCGGTAAAATATATTGGTGTTGGCGAAGGCATAGAAGACTTGCAGTTGTTTGACAAGAACGAATTTGTAGACTCACTTTTTAAATAATAGCCGTTTGAAAACCAAAGGAAATAAGCAGGATAAGATTAATATCATCACACTTGGATGTTCCAAGAATACAGTTGATTCGGAAGTGCTTTACAGTCAGCTGAAGGCTAACTCAATGACAGTTGAGCACGAGTCAGTAAAGGATGATGCTAATATTGTAGTTATAAATACATGTGGTTTTATAGAAAACGCTAAGCAGGAGAGCATTGATACAATCTTACGTTTTGCCAATGCCAGGCAAAAAGGGAAAATAGATAAGCTTTTTGTAACGGGTTGTTTATCACAGCGCTATAAGCCCGAGTTGCAAAAGGAAATTCCTGATGTGGATGAGTATTTTGGAACGATGCATTTGCCCCAGCTTTTAAAAGCGTTGGGTGCCGATTATAAGCATGAATTGATAGGCGAACGGTTTCTTACCACTCCTGCCCACTTTGCGTACCTCAAAATATCGGAAGGATGCGACCGTCCCTGCTCATTTTGTGCCATACCCATTATGCGTGGAAAGCATGCCTCAAAGTCGTTCGAACAACTGGAAGAAGAAGTGAAAAATTTGGTTAAGAATGGAACCAAAGAGTTGCTGCTGATAGCACAGGATAGCACCTATTATGGCCTGGATTTATATGGTGAACGTAAACTTCCCGAACTTCTGAAACGCATCTCCGACATTAATGGCGTTGAATGGGTTCGGCTTCATTACGCCTATCCGTCACAGTTTCCCTTAGAAGCACTTGACGTAATCAGAGAACGCGAAAATATATGCAAGTACATTGATATACCACTTCAACACGGCAGTGATAATATGCTCAAAATTATGCGCAGAGGCATAACTGCTAAGCGTACACAAGAGCTGGTAGATACGATAAGGGATAAAGTTCCCGGAATTGCCATTCGCACGACATTAATCGCAGGCCATCCGGGCGAAACAGAAGCGGATTTTGAAGCCATGAAGCAGTTTGTGGAGCACAATAGGTTCGATAGGCTTGGAATTTTTACCTATTCGCACGAAGAGGGTACATATGCCGGTACGTTGCAGGATGATGTAGATGACGAAACTAAAAAAGAACGTGCATCCATTATCATGGACGTGCAGCAGGCGATATCAGCCGACATTAATGAGAAGAAAGTTGGGCAAACGTACAAAGTACTATTTGACCGAAAAGAAAATGGATATTTCGTTGGACGTACCGAGTTTGATTCGCCCGAGGTAGACAACGAAGTGCTGGTAAGTGCACAGGATAATTACGTGAGGATAGGTGACTTTGCCCATGTAAAAATTGACCGTGCAGAAGAATTTGATTTGTACGGCACCGTGGTAAACAGTTAGTTTATCTATATTTGGTTAAAATTTAGTGTACGTTGGTACAGCATACAATTTCATTTGAGCAATCCGCATTTTACAGCAAGCAGGTTATTGATTATCTGAAAGGCAAACCCGAGTTGCAGCCCTTTTATGCCTATAGTCCTGACTTATCAGGCATTAAACAGTGTTCTGAAAACCGCACCTTTGGTGCAACTCAGCGTAAAGTTTTGGTAGATCAGCTACACGCGCACTACACACAAAGTGGTATTCAACTTCATGTTACTGATAAAGTACATCAGCAACTAGAAGCACTCAATCAGTCAGCTACTTTTACGGTTACAACAGGACATCAATTGTGTGTGTTGGGAGGGCCGCTTTTCGTTCTAGCCAAAGCCATGCATGTTATCAGGCTGGCAGATGAGTTAAATGCCGCCAATGATGGAAAAAAGTATGTGCCTGTATTCTGGCTTGCAGGCGAAGATCATGATTTCGATGAAATTAAATCGGTGCATATAGCTCATTCAACGTTAGAATGGAAAATTCAGGCCAATGATACACCAGTGGGCCGTTTGCCAATAACGGGCTTAAACGAATTGCTAAAGCATATACCTCAGGCAACAGATAGCCAACTGGGGCAACTCATGGAGAAGTACACAAAAGACGGGAATCTGGCTCATGCAACAACCCGACTGCTTCACTATTTATTTGGTGAATACGGACTGGTTATCATTAATCCGGACACGGCAGAATTTAAGAGGGCACACATGCCTGCTATGAAAGCTGATATACTGCGTAACACATTCTGGGAAGCGATTCAATCAACAAATTCAGAACTATCCAAGCAGTATAGGAAGCTGCAAGTTTCAGGTCGTGCTATCAATCACTTTTACATTACGCCTGATAATAAACGATGTTTACTGACCCGTGAAGGTAGCTACTATTCCGTAGCAGGCACCTCACTGAAGTTTACAGCATCAGAACTAGAGGAGGAGATTCATGCACATCCCGATCGGTTTAGTCCTAATGTAGTCATGCGGCCCGTTTATCAGGAAACGATTTTGCCAAATATCGCCTATGTTGGTGGCCCTGCAGAGGTATCTTACTGGCTGCAGCTTAGGGGCGTTTTCGAAGCGGCCGGAGTACCCATGCCGGTGGTGCTGCTTCGCAACAGTTTTATACTCATAAGCGCTGGTGATATGCGCAAGCTCAAGAAACTAAGAATGGGTATTGAAGATTTTTTACCTCTATCGTATACTGTATTAAGCAAAAAACTGATGGACAGATTTTGTCCAATTTCGGTTGAGTCCATGCTCATGCATTCGAATCAAGCATTTCAGCAACTTATAGATGAATTAAACCAATTTGACAATAAGGCCGGCAGCATGGTGCTGAAAGATAAGTTAGCCTTTAATAACCTGTGGGATAAACGTATACGAGACATAAACAATATACGCAAAACAAAACTCGAAACACAGCTTGCTGAGTTGTACGAGTTGTATTCAGTATACTATCCGGACAACAAGCCTGCCGAACGGTATTACAACCTTACATGGTATCTGCGAGAAAATTTTACCATGAAACAGTTGACGGATTTACTCTACCGGTTTTCGAGACCGATTTCCGAAGGTGTTACGGCAGTTGCTTTTTAAGTAACTCCCACATCGCAATTCCTGCTGCTACTGAAACGTTCAGAGATTTTTTCATACCCTTTTGAGGTATTTCTACTACCATAGTGCAAAGTTGCACTACATGCTGCTGTATGCCTTCCACCTCATTTCCAACTACCAGTGCTATTTCAGCAGTTTTGGGTAGGCTGCAATTATCCAAATGTACACTGTTATCTGCCTGTTCGAGAGCGACAACTAAAGCTCCTGATTTCAGCAAGTGTTGAATAACTTCTTCTGAGGTCTGATGGTACGACCAATTTACAGATTCGGTGGCTCCCAATGCTGTCTTTTGAATTTCCTTATTAGGTGGAACAGCAGTTATTCCACATAGATATAAGTGTTGTATACCCAAGCCATCAGCCGTGCGAAATAGCGCGCCAACATTGGATGCACTGCGTATGTTATCAAGAATTAAAACCATAATACACTAAGGTATGCACGTTATTATACACAATTAGCCACAAGAATAGCAACGTTTTCCTTAAATTTAATTCGTTTTTAACTTTAAAAATTAGTATACTTGCCAACATCAAAAAAGTAAAACATTATAAGAGTATTAATAACATGTACTCGTTTTTAGTACCTTTATGTGTTTGCCAAATATTTGAATAATAACCAGCTAATGAACAAACGCCTACTCATTATCAGTTTGTGTGCCTTACTACTTAGCCTAACAGCGGGTGCACAAAAAGATGTAAGTAAGAAGTTCACCCGACTGAGCGGTGAAGTAGCAGCAGGAGTGCCTATACTTTTTGGCAGTATACCTAATAATGTTACGGCATTTGGTACAGCTGCAATCCGGTATAGTCTGTCTAAAGAAATTTCTCTTGGTTTTATGTTTGATGCCGGTACGTTTAGCGGTTCACAAATTCCCCCCGGGCCTTACAAAAACCCTAGTAGATTAGCCAGTAACTTTTTTAGTTTTCGCAATAATTTTTACCTGTATGGTGCATTTGCTCAGGTAAATCTTGAACCGTTATTCAAACTACGAAGAATTATGCCGCGTATAAATCCTTACTTAATTGGGGGTATGGGGCGCCTTTATGGTTCTATTCAAACCGAGCGTTTAATGCCTGACGGCTCGAAACAAAGATTCGATGTTCCAGGCCGCGAGTATTACACCTACTTTGCAGGTATGACATTTAAATATTATTTAAGCCCACAGCTTGATTTGGTGGTTACTGCTATTTATCACGGAACGGAAACTACAGTTATTGATGGTATTCCCGGATATCCTGATGGTACGCAGTTAAAGCAGGCCGATCCTAAGTACTTTGATTCCTACATCATGCCATCTCTTGGGATAAATTATAAATTTTTGGCTGGTGCGAATGTTGAGCACGTTGATTGGTACAATGTTATTTTTACCAAACGCAAGAAGAAAGTTGTTGACCCCGATTACCAGGAAGATCAGCCGCTTGCTGAGCAAAACGGAGAAATTTCAGAGGACAGTATTAGCAATTTACTTGCTGAGAACGAGCGTTTACGAAAGGAAAATGATAGCTTAAGGAAAGAAGTTGTTTTACTGCAGGATAGCCTTAAAGTTATAGCCAACCCTTCATCGGGTAATATAAATGGTACCGGAAATACAGCAGGCAATGCAGATACCGCGCGTGGCAATGCAGGTGGTCAGCAGGGAGTAAATGCTGGTGCAGGTCAGGCTGGTGCATCTGGTGCAACCGGACAAAATACTCAAGTACCTCAGCCCGGAGTAGTGGGTGGGGTGGCAGTTAAAAATGTAACACCACTAAATGATGGAATTACTGCACCGCCTGAAAAATATAATGTTGTTGTTGGGTGTTATTCTAGCAGACGTTATGCATTTATATTCCGCGACAGAATGCGGTCATTAGGGTACAGTGCCAATATTTACAGAAGCGGAGACGACTCGCGCATGTTGCGTGTAGTCATCCTTTCAACACCTGACAATCAGGAAGCACTCGAAGTGATGCGAATGGCCAGAAGGAAAATTGACCCGGCCTCGTGGATTCATATTTATAATAAACCTCAATAAACAGAATTTTAAACGGCTATTTCAATAGCCGTTTTTTGTTTATAAAATGTTTAAACGTGCTGTTTAAGCAGCGTTAATTTGCCTGTTGATGAGCAAGCAATCAGATGCGGTGGAAACACCGCTCATGAAACAGTATAATCAGATAAAAGCGAAATATCCGGGAGCCTTATTGTTGTTCAGGGTTGGCGACTTTTACGAGACCTTTGGGGAAGATGCGATAGCTGCTTCGCGTATTTTGGGTATAGTACTTACTAAACGAGCCAATGGATCAGCTTCACATATTGAGCTGGCAGGTTTCCCTCATCATTCCCTTGACACGTATTTGCCAAAATTGGTAAGAGCAGGCCAACGTGTAGCTATTTGTGACCAACTGGAAGATCCCAAGCTGACCAAGAAAATTGTAAAGCGCGGTGTTACGGAACTTATAACACCCGGTGTGTCATATAACGACAAAATTTTAGAACATAAATCCAATAATTACCTCGCATCCCTGCATATCAGCGAACATGTATTCGGTGTTGCATTTATTGATATATCGACCGGGGAGTTTTTAGTCGCACAGGGTGATTACGACTATATTGAAAAGCTCATCCACGGCTTTAAACCTGCTGAAGTTATATTCTCACGTCAGCTGGACAAGTCCGTAGCATCAAAGTTGACCGAAAGTAAGTTCTATACATTTCAACTTGATGACTGGGTTTACAAGTACGACTATGCCTACGAAAAGTTACTAAAGCATTTCGGCACATTAAACCTAAAGGGATTTGGCGTTCAGGATTTGCCGGTCGCCATTGTAGCAGCCGGTGCAGCCATACACTATCTGCACGAAACGCATCACGATAATGTGGGGCACATACAATCGGTAAGCCGAATTGACGAGGAAAAATATGTATGGCTGGATCAGTTCACGATTCGTAATCTGGAATTGCTTAGTTCTAGCCATCATCTCGGTAAATCGTTGCTTGATGTTTTGGATAAAACAGTTACACCAATGGGTGGCAGATTACTAAGGCGTTGGGTGGTTATGCCGCTTAAGGAAATAAGCCGTATTCAAGAGCGACATGATTTTGTATCCTACGCTGTGCAGCACGAATCAATACGAACAGAGTTATTGGAATCCATGAAGTCGATGGGTGATTTAGAACGACTGGTGTCGAAAGTGGCTATGCGCAGAGTAAGTCCCAGGGAACTGCAGCACTTAAACCGGGCACTTAAACTGGTTCCTCAACTAAAAAACCGATTGCAGCAATCGGGAAATCAGGCAGCAGATAAACTGTCGGGGCAACTTATCAATTGCGATTGGGTGACTAACGAACTGGATAATATGCTGGTAGAGGAGCCCCCTGCCGCTGTAAATAAGGGACAGGTAATACGAAGTGGCTACAATCAAGAACTGGACGAATTAAGGAGTATTGCATTTTCAGGCAAAGATTACCTGCTAAAAATTCAAACAGAAGAACAGCAGCGAACCGGAATATCTTCGTTGAAAGTAGCCTACAATAATGTGTTCGGCTACTACCTGGAAGTAACCCATACACATAAGCATAAAGTGCCCCCAGAGTGGGTGCGTAAGCAAACACTTACCAATGCCGAACGCTACATAACGGAGGAGTTAAAACAATACGAAGAGAAAATATTGGGTGCCGAAGAAAAAATAGCTTCATTGGAAGAACGTATTTTTAATGAGTTGGTCATTCGCATTGGCGACTATGTCTCGCAGATACAACAGAACGCTATTACGCTTGCACACATTGATTGTTTACTGTCATTTTCGGAAGTAGCCGATAAATACAAATATTGCCGTCCTGTATTGAATGATACAACACGTTTGATGTTAAACGAAGCGCGTCACCCTGTTATAGAGCAGCAATTGCCGCTGGGTGAAAGCTACATTCCCAACGATATCTATCTGGATCAGGAGACTCAGCAGGTAATCATACTTACCGGGCCAAACATGTCGGGGAAGTCAGCTGTATTGAGGCAAACAGCACTCATTTCTATATTGGCGCAGATAGGAAGTTTTGTGCCTGCCAAACAAGCCGAAATCGGCATAATCGATAAAATATTTACACGAGTAGGTGCTTCCGATAATATTTCCAGTGGTGAGTCGACCTTTATGGTTGAAATGACTGAAACAGCCAGTATTCTCAATAATCTTTCCGAACGAAGCCTGATTATACTCGATGAAATAGGAAGAGGAACCAGTACCTATGATGGGGTTTCTATTGCCTGGGCAATAGCTGAGTATTTGCATCATCATCCTAACCGACCGAAGACGCTTTTTGCTACTCACTATCATGAGTTGAATGAGCTGGAGCACATGCATCAGCGTATAAAAAACTACCATATTGCGGTACAGGAAACGAGTGAACGAATCCTGTTTCTTCGAAAACTAAGTCAGGGGGCAAGTGAGCACAGTTTTGGTATTCATGTTGCTAAAATGGCGGGGGTGCCTCAGCTTGTATCCAAACGTGCGGGCGAAATTCTGGCTGAATTGGAACATCAGCGAAAAAGTATAGGCGATGTTACCGTTTCAGGGGCAGCTAAAGCAGCACCCATTCAGCTGTCCATGTTTCAGCTTTCAGATCCTGCATTTGATAAAATTAAAACGGATTTGCAAACAATGGACTTGAATACATTAACTCCCATTGAGGCACTCATGAAATTGAACGAGTGGCGCAAAATGCTCAAGTACTGATGGTTTATAGTACTCGCATGTACGGAGTAAATTTTTTAAGAAAGGGTTGACACAAGAGGGTTAATTGCTATATTTGCACTCCCCAAAAGCGAGAGTAGCTCAGTTGGTAGAGCGCAACCTTGCCAAGGTTGAGGTCGCGAGTTCGAACCTCGTCTCTCGCTCAAAAGGTAAATGTGGGTGTGAAATCATCGATCTCACATCCACTTTTTATTTAATCCGTTCTTTGGCCCGGGTGGTGGAATTGGTAGACACGCAGGACTTAAAATCCTGTGACCTTAACAGTCGTGCGGGTTCAAGTCCCGCCCCGGGTACGAAATTTTTTAACGTATGAAAAAATTCATTTTTACCGCAGCTGCGTGTGCAACCATGATTGTATCATCATGTCATTATGGCCAAAATGAAGCCAGAGAAACGATTGAGCGCAATGAGCTTTACAAAACTGAAAAGCAAGATTATTCAGTGAACAGAGCCGGTGAGCGTGGAAAATTAAACACGTCCAAACCGGATACGCTTGCTACCGATACGGCTAAGTAATCGAAGTTTGTGCACGTTGCACCTGAATCACGTGGCGATAAGCCCTCTATCTACAATCTGCTGCTGAAACAGCTGGATGAGCTTTATATGCAGGAAACAGATCGTGTAGCCAATCTATCCAATACTGCGGCTCTTCTAAAAACTACCTTTAACTGGTGGTGGGTTGGATTTTACCTTGTTAAAAAAGATGAATTGATTTTAGGCCCTTTTCAGGGACCTGTAGCATGTACCCGTATTGCATTTGGTAAAGGTGTATGCGGAACTGCATGGGAAAGGGGCAGTAGTATTTTGGTTCCTGATGTACACCAGTTTGAAGGACATATTGCATGCAGTGCAGCCAGTAATTCCGAGCTTGTAGTTCCAATCAGTAAAAATGGGGAGGTAGTTGCAGTTATTGATGCAGACAGCGAGCATTTTGACCATTTTGATAGTCAAGACAAACATGGAATGGAAGCTATCGCTTCTTTGATCGCACAGAAAGTGTTTTGATTTGCCCGAAAAAATGGGCAGTTTCGCTAAAATCATATGAATGAACAAAGACGTATATACATGCTGGTAGCTGTTGCAGCGCTGGGATATTTTGTAGATATATACGATCTTATAGTGTTTAACGTGGTGAAGGATGAAAGCCTTCGATCGCTTGGTTTTTCCGGGGATGAATTAAAAAATAACGAGATATTTCTTTTTAATCTGCAAATGACGGGCATGCTTGTCGGTGGTTTGCTATGGGGCATTTTAGGAGACCTTAAAGGACGGGTTTCCGTATTGTTCGGTTCCATCTTTTTGTACTCTGCTGCTAATATTGCCAATGCCTACGTTACTTCCATTGATCAATATGCGTTTTGGCGATTTGTAGCAGGCTTGGGTCTTGCAGGTGAGTTAGGGGCCGGCATAACACTGGTGAGTGAGACCATGCATAAAGAAAAACGTGGATACGGCACCATGATTATTGTTACGTTTGGTGCATTGGGTGCTGTGGTAGCATCGCTCGTAGGCAAAACGTTCGGTTGGCAAAATACATACATAGTTGGTGGGTGCATGGGGCTTGCCTTGTTGTTGCTACGCGCAGGTGCTTTTGAAAGTGGCATGTATACCCAGCTTAAGTCAGCTAAGGGAGTAAAGAAGGGGAATTTTCCGGCAATTTTCACACAGCGATCAAGTGCTCTTAAGTATTTGGCTTGCGTATGTATTGGTCTGCCTATATGGTTTGTCATTGGTGTATTGGTTAATTTATCAAACAGATTTGGCGAGTATTATCATGTGCAGCTCAATGTTGCCGATAGCGTGATGTACGCCTACCTAGGTCTTTCGGTCGGTGACTTGTTTTCAGGATTAGCCAGTCAGGTATGGCGTAGCCGCAAAAAAGTAGTGTTGCTCAATTTGGTACTGCTTTCTGTATTTACAGGAATTTATTTATACTATCCGGGAAGCAGTGCGGGATATTATAAGCTGCTGTGTTTTCTACTGGGAGCTGCTACAGGATATTGGGCGTTGTTTGTAACCATTGCGTCTGAGCAGTTCGGTACAAATATTCGATCAACGGTTACCAATACGGTACCTAATTTTGTACGAGGTGCGGTAGTGCCTATTACGTTGAGTTTTAAATCGCTGGTGCCTGCACTTGGCATCATACATGCTGCACTTGTTGTAGGAAGTGTATGTGTGCTGTTAGCTGTAGTTTCAACCTGGTATATTCAGGAGTCGTTCTCCAAAGACCTCAATTATGTTGAAGAGCATTAAGATTCTATAACCCCATCGCGCATGCGAACAATGCGCTTGGCACGTCTGGCAATATCTTCTTCGTGTGTCACCACAATGATTGTGTTGCCTTTATTGTGGATGTCTTCCAACAGCTGCATGATCTCGTACGATGTTTTTGTATCGAGGTTTCCTGTAGGTTCGTCAGCTAAAATGATGGAAGGATTATTGATTAAGGCTCGTGCAATGGCAACCCGTTGTCTTTGGCCACCGGAGAGCTCATTGGGTTTATGATCCATGCGTTCGGCAAGGCCTACATTTTTTAGCACTTCTGCTGCTCGCTCAAGTCGTTCTTTTTTACCTACACCGGCATACACAAGTGGCAAGGCTACATTTTCAAGAGCTGTACTCCGGCCTAGTAAATTAAACGTTTGAAAAACGAAGCCAATCTCTTTGTTGCGGATGACAGCAAGTTCATTGTCGCTCAAGTTGCTCACATCGTTGCTGTTCAGAATGTATGTACCGGATGTGGGAGTATCCAGGCATCCCAGTATATTCATGAGTGTTGATTTGCCCGAACCGGAAGGCCCCATCAAGGCTACGTATTCGCCACGCACAATATTCAGGTTCACCCCCTGCAATGCTTTAACCTCCACATCACCAATGGTAAAATACCTTGTAATACGGTTCAGTTCAATAACATTGTTGCTTTCAGGCATCGGATTTATTTATCAATAAATTTCGGAACTCTGAAGTAGTCAGAATCTTTTTTGGGGGCATTCAACAGGGCTTCTTCATGCGTAATGGTTTGTTCTACAGTATCGTCACGAAGTATATTTACCGAGTTGCTCATGAAAATAAGCTGTTCTACGTTTTCGGTATTGATCTCACTTAGCTTATCAATAAAACTTACCATGTTTTGAAGGTCAGCTTTCATCTTTTCACGTTCTTCCCCTTCCAGTTTTAGTTTAGCGAGGTCCGACAGTTTATCTATGAGCTCATTGCTTATATCCATATTCGCTGAGTTTTGATGCAATTATATTAAAAACATTCTGCTTTAACTCGGGTATATCTTTTAAGGTTAGTCCTTTTGTTGAAACAGGGGCATGTACATATTGAATTACAGTGCCCGGACTGAAATAGTATTTATCAAAATCGGAAAGCAGTTTCCAGTGGCCAATGGCGGTTACGGGTAAAATATCAACCTGCATTTCGATTGCCAGCCGGAATGCACCATCCTTGAAGGGGCTTAGTTTTGGGGTATGTCGGTCAATAGTAGCCTCCGGATA
This sequence comes from Bacteroidota bacterium, assembly GCA_046309355.1. Classification (GTDB taxonomy): domain Bacteria; phylum Bacteroidota; class Bacteroidia; order UKL13-3; family UKL13-3; genus CAYSBE01. The sequence goes on along the minus strand of JBKCPL010000003.1, from coordinate 12,140 downwards.
GATAGTGATGCTGGTTCCTTCTTCAATTCGTTTACGTGCCTTTATGTATGCACGTGCCGATTTAAACGCGTTGTTGAAATCGACCGGTATATCGATTGTTTTGAAGAATAATCCGAAAAGGGGTATTTTTTTAAATTCATCTTTGCCCATAAAAATAAAGTCAATACCCAGGCGTCCCATTAATGTAATCATATCCAGTTTCGAAGTATGATTGGGCGTGATTACGAATGTTTTGGATCTATCGAGTGGTACTTCAACAATTTGTTTGATCCGAATGCCTCCCCATAGCAAGCACCAATTGAACCACACTTTTCGGATTTTTTGTGCCATAGGGTATGTACTAGGACTGCTCAGCGTGAAATGCAAAAACGGATAAACCGTTAAAAAACCAATTACAACACCGGTAGCAAACCACAAAGTCAGTAGGAAGAAAAGTGAACGCTTAGCGGCTTTTAGTAAACTATTCATGCGGGTACAGAGGGCAAAGATCAATGCCCGTATTCAGCAAGTTTATTTTTAATAGTATCGTGTACCTGCTGCATAAGTTCGTCTACCTGATTTGTGGTCATACCCTTGGTTGAAATCGGCTTATGAACGTAATGAGTAACACTACCCGGTACAAAGTGAAACTTACCTTTATCGGGAAAACGGTCCCAGTTGCCAATGATGGTAACAGGCAAAATATCTGTTTGAGTTTCTATAGCTAGTTTAAATGCTCCTTCTTTAAATCGGGCCAGTTTAGGCGCGGAGTTCGGAATGGTACCTTCCGGAAAAATCACAATACCTTGGTTGGTATTGCGCAATTGCTGAACGGCTTGTTGATAGGCCTGAGCAGCCTTACGGCTATTTTTGCGTTCAACGGCAATATCAATTGTACGAAAGAAAATACCGAAAAGAGGAATTTTAGACAGCTCATTTTTGGCCATAAAGTTGAAATGGAGTTTTAGTTTTCCTCCCAGTGTTACAATATCAAGTTGTGAGCTGTGATTCGGAGTAATTACGTAGGCTTTTGACAGATCAATACGCACCTCGTGAATTTGCTTAACCCGTATGCCGCCCCACAGAAAAATCCACCAGGCCCAGTAACGTCTGAGTTTGTGCGCAGCACCATACCACTGTTTACGGCTAAGTGTAAGTGCAAATAACGGATACAATGCTAAAAAGCTACTCGCAAATACGATGGCTAACCACAAAGCTCCCAACGATTTCAAAACATTGCTAACCTTTTGTATCATGTTATCTTCCCCAGGTCTCGGGTGCTTTTCTCCAGGTGGATAATACTTCTAATTGATGTTCTTGAACGATGCCTTTTGATACGGCTGTTTCGATGAGCTGATTGTAGTCGCACAACGAATAGTATGGACATTTCGCATCGTGAAAGGCATGCGTAGCTGCATCAAAACCGTATGTGAAAATAGAAACCAGACCTAATACTTCACATCCGGCATCGCGCAGGGTGTGCAGTGCTTGTATGCTGCTTTTGCCTGTAGAAACAAGATCTTCTACTATCACCACACGCTGCCCGGGTTTTATATCGCCTTCAATCTGTTTTCCCATGCCGTGCTTCTTGGCTTCACTACGTACATATCCAAATGGCAGTTGAAGATAATCAGCAGCGAGTACGCCCGGAGCAATGCCTGCTGTAGCCACACCTACAATAGCCTCGGCCGATGAAAACTGACTTTTAATCAGTTCACCAAGCTGTTCTTTTATAAATTGGCGTACATGCGGGTAAGATAAGGAAAGGCGATTGTCGCTGTAGATAGGCGACTTCCATCCGGATGTCCATGTGTAAGGCTCATCAGGCTTTAAATTAATGGCACGAATATCTAACAAATATTCTGCTATCTTAGCGCTCGTATTCTCAGTTGACTGCATCAGGCAAATGTATAAAATTTTTATCAACGATAAGCCGTTTGTAATTAGCAGCAGCGATGTTGCCGATGCAGAACTCACGAACTGTGTACGGGTGCATTATTCACCAGAAAAATTACTTGAATACATTAAACAAACGGAGTTGCTTAGTTCACGAGGAACGATAATGTTGTGCGATGATGCAGAACTGGCCTTTAAAGATATGTACACACATTTTGTGCCGGTAGAAGCTGCCGGGGGCCTTGTTTATAATACATTCAATGAGCTGCTGATGATAAAGCGCATGGGGAAGTGGGATTTGCCCAAAGGTAAAATTGATCCGGGTGAAAGCCGCGAACAGGCCGCTTTGCGTGAAGTAGAGGAGGAGTGTGGCATAAAAGGGCTAAAGCTCATTGAACAATTACCTACCACATACCATACGTATAAAATGCACAACTACCGTTTTCTGAAAATTACGTATTGGTTTAAAATGAAAACCGAATTTAAGGGGAAACTAACCCCTCAGGTAGAGGAACAAATCACCGAAGTAAAATGGATCACACGTAATGAGGCTGTAAGTTCGGAATTGGATACGTATTTCAGTATTCACAGCCTGCTCAAATCTACAATAGATAATTAGCCAGATTAGCCAATTCGCTACGTTCGCCTTTCTCTAAGGTGATGTGCGCATACAGCGGATTGTCGCGAATGCGGTCAATGAGATAGGATAAACCATTTGATTGCGCATCGAGATATGGCGTATCTATTTGAAATATATCGCCTGTGAAAACAATCTTCGTACCTTCACCGGCACGGGTTATTATTGTTTTTACCTCGAGCGGAGTTAGATTTTGAGCTTCATCAATAATAAACATAATATTGGAAAGGCTTCGTCCGCGTATGTATGCCAATGGTGTAACCAGGAGTTTTTCCTGATTTATCATATCGGTTATTTTCTGAAATTCCTTGTCTGTTTCTTTCCATTGATTTTGTATCAGCTTAAGGTTATCCCACAAGGGTTCCATGTACGGATTAATCTTTGATTTTATATCGCCCGGCAAGTAGCCGATATCTTTATTGCTGAGCGGTACAATAGGTCGTGCGAGGTAAATTTGTCTGAAGTTTTGACGCTGCTCCAGCGCAGCAGCAAGTGCCAGTAAAGTTTTTCCGGTACCGGCCACTCCCTGAATAGTCACCAGCTGTACATTTGGGTTAAGCACGGCATGCATGGCAAAGGTTTGCTCGGCATTGCGCGGTTTGATACCATGTGCTGTACGCTTGTCAATTCGTTCAATGCTTTCGTTGATGGGATTGTAGTAGCAAAGCACAGAGGCTTTGTTGTTCTTGAGCAGAAAATAGTGATTGGAATGTGGCTTTTCGTTGAACACTAAATCGTATGAAACAAACCCTTCGCTGTATATGCGGTCAATGACAGACTGCTTTACATTTTCGATAACACTTTTTCCGGTGTGCAGTGCATCTACGTTTTTAATTTTACCTGTTTCGTAATCTTCTGCAACCAGGTCAAGCGATTTAGCTTTCAATCTCAGGTTTACGTCCTTGGTCACCATAATCACTTTTCGCCCCTGATTTTCTTCACGCATGGCCATTGCAGCGTTCAGTATGCGGTGATCTGCTTTGCGTTCGCCAAATATCTTTTCTGCATCTACCGAAGCACGTTCGTGCATGATTACCTTAAATTTGCCACGACCTCTTCCGTTAATCGGAATCCAGTCATTTAAGGTGTACTCGCCCGAAAGCTTATCCAGAAATCGAATAAACTCACGCGCTTCATAATTTATGGTATCGTTTCCTTTTTTAAAATTATCCAGCTCTTCCAATACAGTGATGGGAATAGCTACATCGTGTTCCTGAAAATTTTTAATTGCATTGTGATCGTATAAGATAACGGACGTATCTAGTACAAATATTTTTCGCTCTGCGGGTGCTTTCTTTGCCATAGTGCCTTTATGATTTGATACCAAATTACACGCTGCTGATGCGAGTTCGAATGTAAAGTTGTAAACATCTGTGAATTCATGGGAGGCTGTGAATAATTCAGTCGATTTTGTTATTAAACCTCCTGAAAGTACTTTCGTGCCATGCGGTTTAAACTGGATTTTGCTTTTAACAGCTCCTGCCAAATTTCTATTCAAAATAGCCAGCTGATGATGGGCTCGTGTTTTGCAGAGGAAATTGGTCAGTTGCTAACAAAACACCGATTTGATGTAACCGTCAATCCACATGGCGTTATTTTCAATCCGCTTACGCTGGCTGGTTTGCTATCGCGCTATGTTACTTCAGCAGCATACGCAGAAACAGATATTTTGCAACATCAGGAGCGGTATTATTCGCTTCAGCATCATGGCCGATTCTCCTCTGACATAAAAGATGAATTGCTGCAACGTATGAATGATGCCTTATATTTAGGGTCGACAGCGGTTCAACGCTCGGAAGCAGTACTCATCACATTTGGTTCAGCGTGGGTTTACACCTATTTAACCTCAGGTGATACCGTGGCTAATTGCCATAAATTGCCTGCGCAGTTATTTAGCAAAAGATTGTTGTCCGTTTCTGAACTAACAGATGCATGGCAACCTGTTTTACAGGCGTTAAAAAAGGTGAATAAACAGGTGGTGTTTACCGTTAGTCCGGTTCGCTACATACGCGATGGACTTCATGAAAACAACATCAGCAAATCGGTATTGCAGTTGTCGGTGCATGAGTTGTGTTCGCAGTTTGACCATGTGCATTATTTTCCGGCTTACGAGATAGTAAGTGACGAGTTGCGTGATTACCGTTTTTTCAAAGAAGATTTGGTTCACCCCAATCAGCAAGCCATCACGTATGTTTTTGAACGTTTTGTGCAAACATCCTGTACCCCACATACTCAGCAGGCTGTTGCCGATATACGTGCGTGGCTGCTGATGCAGGAGCATCGACCTGTGGGTTACAATATGCCGGAGCAAACGGCATTTATACAAAAGAGGCAACATACTGCAGAAGCGTTGCACCAGAAATACCCTTTTTTAGGCGATAGAGGGATTAGTTAAAAAGCAGATACATTCCTGTTAACAAAACAGATATGCCTGCTGTGGTAAGGCCGTACAGTACAATGTCGGTTGAGAAGTGAGTAATACCTGATGTAATAGTCAGTAAGAAACTGCTGAGCAAAAGCAGTGCACCAATGCCTATGCAGGTCAATCCATTGCGCATGCGTTTACTGTCGCCTGGCACTAAAAGTTCTTCCACAATTTTTTTAATGGCATCCTCATTTGCGCCTGATTTACGCAGTTCGCTTTTGATGTGAATGAGGTCGTAGCCTTCGTTTTTCAAACGTTGTGCAAAATCGAGCAGGTGGGGAGGATGTATGCTTTCCATGTACTGCAATGTTTGTCATACATAGCTACTATAAAAAAACCGAAATTGCAAATGGGGGAATCAGAATTCCATTTGCTCGCCACCGCCATCTTGTCTGCGTTGGTTTTGGCCTTTTCTGCGAAACAGCGACTGGTCCGTTTCACCAAAGCGCCAAGAAAAAGTAATGCGAGCAAAACGGGATTCCCACCTGCGTGTAAAATCCTGTGTGAAGTTAGGAGTGTCGTAAATTGCACCCCAAATTTTAGTATTGAAAACATCGCTTACCGTGAAGTTAAAACTCATTTTTCGTGTAATGTCTTTTGCCAGCGATATATCCATAAAGTATACTTCCCGAGTTGTGCCCTGAGGTATGATACGGGGAGCCTCATAGTTGCCATTAAGTTGCAGGTTCAGGCCCCAGAAAATTTTGTAATTAACAATGGCCTTCACATTCCAGCTTATACCGCTGTTTTGGAGCATTCCTGAGTTCTGACTGTTGGCACTTATGTCGGTATAAAAAATATGTCCGTTTAGTGTCCAATCCATTTTTTTATTCAGCGTGGTGAAGCGAAATGTATTTTCCCAGCCGTAGCTGTATGCGTTGTTGCCATTGATGAATGTGCTGACCAAAATGGATGAGTCTTCACGTATTTTGTCAACGTAGGTGTATACATAATTGGTTATGGAATTTTCCGTCACCTTGATGTATGCCGATGACAATAAATTTCCCCAGTTAAAAATGTGGTTGTAGTTGGCTTCGGCTGTATTGATGAATTCGGGAGCCAGATTCGGATTCCCTATTCGGTAGCTCTGTCTGTCGGCAAACATAATAAACGGCATTATTTGCATCCATCCCGGCCTGTTTATTTTTCGCGAGAAGTTAAGCTGTGCTTCTTTGTTTGTGCCCCACCGTTTGTTTAGATAAATGCTTGGGAAAATAGCATTCTTTAAATTTTTAGTACCTTGTGGATAGATGTATTCGAAGGTCTGATTTTTATCGAGCACCTTGCCGATAAAGTATGTTTGCTCAAACCGGAAGCCTGCCTGATAGCCAATACCCAGCGGCCTGAAATAGCTGGCATAGTTGATGTAGGCTGCATTTATAATATCGCGTATATCGAAGTTGTTGGATAGCCCCGTGTCTTTTAGTCGTGGTGCATTTAGTCCGTTTTCCATTTCCACACTAAGCAGGGATTGATTCAGTCTGTAGTTGCTTCGTAGTCCGGCTTCCAGTTTTGAAGAATCGGTGAGTGGGTTGGTGTAGTCGAGTTGAAATGTAGCGCCATCGCTAACTGTAGTTCCTCTGTTGTATTGTTTTTCGGGATTACGTGGCAGTAAATTGCCCGAAGCATTGACGTTTGTTGTAGTAAAGTCAGAACCAAATTCGCGAGTAGAGGTACTGTAGGTTAAGTCGGTTGTGAGCTCCTTGCCCTGTTTGGGGAACGTGTGTTTAAATAGGATTTGTGAGGTGTATCCCGGACTGAAACTCCATTGCTCGGCCGTTCGTTCACCTTTGGTTAGCGTAGTTTTACCTGCATCCATAAACCGGAAGTCCTGCTTATCTTCAATAATCATTTGATGGGTATTGAACGCTTGAGATAGGGTGAGTGTATTTCGGTTACTCAAATTGTAATCAAAGCCTATGCGGCCAAATTGCATGATATGGAGATTGGTGAGTGAATTATCTTGCCTGAAGTATCCGGTAATTTCTTTGTTTGCCAGATTAGTTCTGTCGGTATAGCCCAAGTTGACATTGCCGCGAGTGTTAATATTGTACGAAATAAAAAAGTTGAACGGATGCTCTTTTACATTCAGGTTTATCATGCCGTTATACCTATCGTTGGTGCCAACGCCTCCGTTTACCATTCCATTGTATCCGGGTTTTGTATTTTTCTTGAGTATAACGTTTATAATTCCTGAAGTAGTGGAGGCATCGTATTTGGCCGAAGGGTTGGTGATAATTTCAACACGGTCAATTTCATCTGCCGGTATTTGCTCCAGCGTCATTACCGATGGTCTGCCATCAATGAATACCGTAGGTGAGCCGTTTCTAAGTTGTACATTACCGTCTCCATCCACTGTTACACCGGGTAAATTTTTCATAACATCCAATCCGCTTCCGCCACGTGTAGAAATGTCTTTATCTACATTGTACGTGCGTTTGTCAATGCTCATCACCACCGTTTGTTTTTGTCCCTGTACGGTTACTTCTTTCAGCTCTTTGCTTTCGCTGTGCAGACGTATATTTCCCAAATCCATCTCCGGATTATTAAATACAGCTACCACAGGTTGGGTGTGGGTTTTGTACCCAATGAATTGTATCTTCAGTTTGTAGCGTCCGGGTTTAAGTTTATCCAGCGAAAAGTCACCGTTGTTCTTCACCAGGGTTCCGGTTACTAAGCTGTCGCGCATGGTCAGCAGGGTTATAGTAGCAAATGCTACCGGTTCACGTGTTTCGGCATCCAGTACTTTTCCGTAAATGCGGCAAACCGATGGCATATTTCCCTGAAATGAAGCTCCGTCAGGTCGTTGCGAAAGACGAGGACGCTCCTGAGAGTAAACCATAAGAGTCAGTAAAGAGAATACAAAGGTGAGCAGTTTTTTTATCGGCATGTGAGGTTTAGGGTCGAGGAGAAATGGGAATACATGAATTACATGTAACCTTCTTCATGTACAAAGGTTTAATCAGTGGATTAATGTTTATGATCGGGTCCGAAAACGTTCAGTTTATGGCCGAGCACATGCACAAAATCGCGTATTTCTTCGGCTACTTCTTTGTTGTCGGTTGCACGTTCAAACGTATCGGCAAGTGTTGCAAATGTTTGAAAAAGCAGGTGATTCATCTCTTCTACGTTCATGTCTTTGGTCCACAAGTCGATGCGCAACGCATTTTGCTGAAGGCCGTCCCAAATGGAGAGTATTACGGCTTTCGCTTCCTGTTTGCCTTCAAAATCGGCATCATCAGCCTGCCATTGAATATTTATGGGTAGGTTTTCTTTGTCAAGATTTACAGTAAAGGTGATGTCAGATGATTTAACAATTTCTTCAGTCATGTTTTTTCGATTATAGTATTAGTTTATAGCGTTGCGTAATTTCATCAGAAACGATTTTATGTTGGTTAACTTGTCTATCATTTCAGCCTTGTCATGTATTCGTTTTTGGTCCTGTAGGTATTTTCGTGCTCCATCTATCGTCATGCCTTTGTCTTTTAACAAATGATGTACAAATTTGATTTCGGTTACCTCTTTACGTGAGTATTTGCGTATGCCTTTATCGTTTTTTATGGGTTTCAACTGTGGAAATTCTTTTTCCCAAAACCGCAACAACGAAGGTGCTTCGCCTATCATATCGGCCACCTCGCCAATTGTATAGTACAGCTTTTCTGAACGGTTATCCATTAATCAAATGATTGTGCAGGTTTTTCGGCCAGTTCGCGTAAGGCTGCGTATTCTTCTTCGCTCAGGTCATTGAAGAAATAATTGATGGGATTGATTTTACTGCCATTTTTCATGACCTCATAGTGAAGGTGTGGTGCAGCAGATGTTCCTGTATTTCCTACCAGGCCTATAAGTTCACCCCGCTTAATCAGTTGTCCGGGTCTCACTTTTATTTTGTGCAAATGGCCGTACAGTGTTTGATAGCCGAAACCGTGATTGACAACAACGTGATTTCCGTAGCCGCGGTGGCCAAGTTCGGCTAATTCTACACGTCCGTTTCCGGTTGCATACACAGGCGTTCCGGTGGGTGCAGTAAAGTCAATGCCGGTGTGCATTTTGTAGGTTTTGTAAATGGGATGTATGCGGTAACCGAAACCTGAAGCCATTTGCTTCAGATCTTTGTTTGAAATAGGCTGAATTGCCGGTATGGAGGCTAAGAAATCGGTTTTGCGTGCTGCCAGTTTACTCAATTCGTCATACGATTTTGATTGCATATACACTTTAGAACTCAGGTTATCCATTCGTTCATGCAACTCAATCAGTGCTTCGCCATTGTTCATCGACATGAGTTCTGTATATTTTTCGATACCCCCGTAGTTGCTGCGGGTCATTCCGGCTGAAGGAGGTTCGGCTTCAAAAACAGCACGGTATATCGAGGCATCTCTATCCTGCAATTCATTAACTACCTGACCAATCTGATCGATTTTTTTAGTCAACAAGCGGGTTTGCAGTTTATATTGCTCCAGTTCGCGCCTTAATATTTTTTCTTTTGGCGAATCAATGTAATTGTACGCTACCAGCAGCAATAGCGCGCCTGAAACGATACTGGCTGACAAAAAGCCGAATACACGTAGCACGATGGCACGAACACTCGTTCGAACCTTTTCGAAGCCAAGGCTATGCGGATTATAAAAGTATTTTATTTTTGCCATCCGTTTGTGCTCTTGTCAGTGTTTTAGTAGCTGTTCTGTTTAGGGTTAAACTGAACCACTAACAAGCGTGCAAAGGTAGCAAATTCATAGATGCATACAAGCCTATTAACTCTAAGTATATCATAATCAAGTAAATGACAAGCGCAGAAATCCGTAAAACCTTCCTCGATTTTTTTGCATCAAAAGGACACACGATAGTTCCCAGTGCCCCGATTGTTGTTAAAAACGATCCCACACTCATGTTTACCAATGCGGGCATGAATCAATTTAAGGATTGGTTTTTGGGAAACGAAACTCCTGCGCATACGCGTGTGGCCGATACACAGAAATGCTTACGCGTTAGCGGTAAACACAATGATTTGGAAGAAGTAGGTGTAGATACTTACCACCACACCATGTTCGAAATGCTGGGCAATTGGAGTTTTGGCGATTATTTTAAGAAAGAAGCCATTGAGTGGGCGTGGGAACTGCTTACAGAAGTGTATAAGCTGGACAAAGACCGCTTGTATGTAACCTATTTTGAAGGCGATGAAAAAGAAGGCTTGGCACCCGATACCGATGCGCTGAACGAATGGAAAAAATGGATTGATGAAGCACGCATACTAAAAGGAAATAAGAAAGATAATTTCTGGGAAATGGGCGATACCGGCCCTTGTGGCCCTTGCTCTGAAATACATATTGATTTGCGCCCTGATGCTGAACGGATAAAAGTGGATGGCAAAACTTTGGTAAACAACGATCACCCGCAGGTTATTGAAATTTGGAACAATGTGTTCATGGAATTTAACCGCAAGGCCGATGGATCGCTGGAGAAATTACCTGCCCAACACGTTGATACCGGAATGGGCTTTGAGCGATTGGTCAGAGCCATTGAAGGCAAATCTTCCAACTACGATACAGATGTTTTTGTGCCCACCATTCGGTTTATTGAACAGGCATCGGGTATCACCTACGGATATACAAGTTCTGATGATGAAAGCGTATCACGCATCGAACGAAGCCGAGATATTGCCATGCGTGTGCTGGCCGACCATATACGTGCCATTAGCTTTACCATTGCCGATGGGCAATTGCCAAGCAATAACGGGGCGGGTTATGTCATTCGCAGAATTTTGCGCAGGGCCGTTCGCTACCAGTATCAGTTTTTGAACCTGAAAGAACCATTCCTTTGCAAACTGGTAGCCCTCATTGCCGAAAACTTTATGCACGTGTTTCCGGAGCTGTATGCGCAGCGTGAATTTGTGGCCAAGGTTATTCGTGAAGAGGAGCAAAGCTTTTTAAAAACCCTCGAAAACGGAATACGCAAACTTGATTCCATAACCCACCTGGACGGAAAAACCGTATTTGAATTGTACGATACATTTGGCTTTCCTCTTGATTTAACCAAACTCATTGCATCTGAAAAAGGAATGAGCATGGATGAAGCCGGTTTTGAACAAGAATTGCAAAAACAGAAAGAGCGCAGCCGCAAAGCCACTGAGTTAACCACAGATGATTGGGTATTGATAGGCGATGAGCAACCTACACACTTTTTAGGGTATGATCAGGTAGAAGCTGAAGTGAAATTGATTAAGTACCGCAAGGTAAAAGCAAAAGGCAAGGAGAGCTACCAATTGGTGTTTAACCAAACACCTTTTTATCCGGAAGGTGGCGGACAAGTAGGAGATACCGGAACACTAAGCAATGCCAACGAAAAGGTGAAAATCATGGATACCAAAAAAGAGAACAACCTGATAATCCATTTCACCGAGCATTTACCCGAAAATACCGAAGCTGTTTTTACGGCAACAGTCGATGAACATAAACGCAGACTTACAGAGAATAACCACAGTGCTACGCATTTGCTTCACGCAGCTTTACGTCAGGTGCTAGGTTCGCATGTACAGCAAAAAGGATCATTGGTTAACAACGACTACCTGCGTTTTGACTTTTCTCATTTTGCTGCTATGACACCCGATGAGTTGTATGCGGTAGAAAAACTAGTGAATGAAAAGATACGACAAAACATCGTGCTGGATGAACGCAGACATGTGCCCATAGCCGAAGCAGAAAAAATGGGTGCCATGATGTTGTTTGGCGAAAAATATGGCGAGAGTGTGCGTGTGATTACGTTTGACGAGAAGTATTCGCGCGAATTGTGCGGAGGAACACACGTAAAGGCTACCGGCCAAATCGGTTATTTTAAACTAGTAAGCGAAGCCGCTGTAGCAGCCGGTGTGCGCAGGATTGAAGCCATTACCGCAGAGGCGGTTGAAGAATTGGTAAACCGGCAATGGTCTGCGCTGAATGAATTAAAAGATTTGCTTAAGGCAAAAGATGTGGTGAAATCTGTGGAGCAACTGATGCAGGAAAAGGCAGAGCTGCAAAAGAAACTGGAGGTATTTGAACAGGAGAAAACAGGAGCACTAAAACAGCAACTGCTGAAGGAGGTAACCTTAGCCAACGGCATCCATCAGCTGATAGCGCAGGTAGAGATACCCAATGCCGAGCAATTAAAAAACCTGTCGTTTCAGTTGCGCAATGAGGTGCCCGATTTGTTTTGTGTGCTGGGCTGCAT
>JBKCPL010000002.1:0-4009 GCA_046309355.1 Bacteroidota bacterium | reverse complement strand
CTCCCTTATGAACTTTTTCTTAACCGAACAGAACAGGATACCGTTTCGGCTCAGTTAAAAATGACCGGGCGAAGCAATGGCCGTTTTAAACCCCAATCAGATAATTACCTCCGTTTTTTGGCAACCGAATTAAAACCGTTTGTAGATACTACTTATTCCGTATTGCCCCAGCGTGAACATACATTTATCGCAGGGAGCAGCATGGGTGGTCTTATATCACTGTATGCGGTTTGTGAATATCCGGAAGTATTTGGTGGTGCAGCATGCCTATCCACCCATTGGCCGGGTTCGTTTACGGTACACAACAATCCATTCCCTTTGGCTATGATGCTGTATATGCAACAGCGATTGCCTGATGCTAAAACACATAAACTATATTTTGATTATGGCGATCAAACATTGGACGCACTTTACCCTACTCTACAAACCAATGCTGATAGCATAATGAAAATAAGCGGATATGATTCTAACAACTGGATAACCAAGTATTTTCCGGGCGATGACCACAGCGAAAGATCATGGTCGAAACGGCTTGCTATTCCGTTAGAATTTCTGCTTTCTACTAAAAAGTAAATAGTCATATGCATAAGAGCTGAGCTTTCCCGCTCCGATAACACAAACAGAAAATAAGCATGAACATGTAAGTATTCATGGCCATTTCATTTTATTCATTAATTTGCATATACAGATTTTAATACCATGAAACAGAGTATCGTCCTTTTGTCATTTATGTTGTGCATGACATCAATTATTGCCCAGCATAACAGTTCGCTACATACACGAATGCTTATACTTGAAGCAGACGCTCACCTTGATGCTACTAAAGGAGCAAGTAACGTCAATACATGGCAATTGCCTGATGAGTTGGTGAGTAAATATGGAATTAAGCATAGGGGCGGCAAGTATATGGTTGGTACTTTAATTCGTGTAAATAAATCTCTTTTTTCAGAGCAGCAATTGGTAACGTTAGGTGGTAAAATTATTACCCGTATCGGCACTATTTATTCGATTGATGTACCCGTTGAGCAACTAGTTAATGTATCAAAATTAAGCGGAGTTGAATATGTAGAAATTGGCCAAAAAGTTAGCCTCTGTATGGACGAAGTGAGAAAAGATACGCGAGCCAATTGGGTGAACAGTGGCTACCAAATGCCATTACCTTACAATGGTAAAGGTGTAATTATAGGAATAGTGGATGACGGTTTTGATTTTACGCATCCCCACTTCAAAGACTCGTCAGGTCAGCATTTACGCATATCGCGTGTGTGGAGCCAGGCTGACACTTCAGGTACAGCTCCTATCGGATTTGCATACGGAACAGAATTAACAACAGAGGCAGAAATTTTACAAGCAAAAACTGATCTTGAATACAGTTCACATGGCACGCATGTTGCCGGTATTGCTGCCGGTTCAGATTATGGAAGCAACGGTAAGTACCGAGGTATCGCCTCTGAATCTGAATTGGTAGAAGTGGCGCTTGACTTCAGTCGAAACTCTGTGGGTATAGTCGATGCCTTTGACTATATGTGCCGATATGCCGATAATCAAAGCAAACCTGTGGTAGTTAATATGAGCCTTGCATTAAGTGGAGGATCAAATGATGGAACGTCACTTTTTGAAAGCAGTATTGATAGTTTAATAAGTGACAAACACCTTCTGGTAGTTGCAGCAGGCAATAACTTTGATAATTATAACATGCATATAGAGAAAAACACGGTGCCCGTTGTTGACACGCTCCGCACGCTTTTTCAGTTCATATCTGGTGAAGAGGTAGAAATTTGGAGTGATAAAAATGCCACGTTAAGCATGTCGGTTTCGTTTTACACGAGCGATGGCATAAAGATTGCTGAAAGCCCTTTTTATAGCACTATAACTAATCCTTCTATACAGACTAAATATGCTGTAGGAACTGACAATGACACGATAACCATAAGCATATTAGGACAACACATATCGGTATTAAATCAAAAATCATCCTTTCTGATAAATGCCAACAGTAAAAATTTCAACACCTATTACTGTATGATATCTGTTCGTTCTGATATTGGCAACATTCATGCATGGAATATTAGTCAGACTGGTTTTTATAATTCCATTAATGGAACAAGTGTAGCAAATGCTAAAAATGGAGACGAAAACTATACGATTTTCCCACCCGGAACTGTAAAAAATGCAATTACGGTTGGTGCCTATACAACGAAAAACAGCTGCACCTATTTGACCGGGAATACTGAACCAATCACCTATTTTTCCGATAGTGGAGCCATCGCACCATTTTCAAAAAAAGGGCCTTGCCTCGGTGGGTATTTAAAACCAGATATTACAGCCCCAGGTAATGTTGTAGTATCAAGTGTAAATAGGGCAGATACGTATTATGCTGATTCGAATCACAGTGTTCATATATTTAATGACACATGGTACTTCGCACCAATGAATGGCACTTCTATGGCTACACCCGTTATAGCCGGTGTTGTTGCTTTGATGTTAGAAGCAAATCCTGAACTAACCCGAAACGAAATAGTAAACATACTAAAAATAACATCCAGACAAGATGCCTTTACAGGAAATATACCAGGTTCGGGTAGCACACAATGGGGATGGGGAAAAATTGATGCATACAGTGCAGTTATTGGTGCATACAATTTAGCGGTTAAGGATGGTATTCATAAAATACCTGATTTCTTGATTTATCCTAACCCGGCAACGGAAGTGCTTACTGTCATTAGCCGCTTACATGTAACTAGCAATGTCAGTGTGAGTATGTATTCAATATCGGGAGAACTGATTTTACACGAGCAGATGCACAGCAATAACTCATTTCAAATACCTTTAATATCATACAGAGCAGGTGTTTATATTCTCAAAATTGAGACAAATGCTGGCGTTGAGATACACAAGGTGATAGTAAAATGATGAGTCACTAAACGGCACAACCTTACCGACCGTCCAGAAAATATCCGAATCGGAACCTTATGAAATATACCACTATATTGGCAGAGCCAAAGAATATAGGGTTAAAGGCATTCCGTAATTAGTACAAATACCATTAATCAGGCGTGCTATGTATAATAATTCATACCTAAACCTTATGGAGGTACCATCTGGAGAGGATGCAATTCATTGAGAATGTAAGATGCCGTTTCGGGTGCTATTATTTATGCACTGATTAACCAGTTGCCCGCAGACGCTATGCAGGTAGCTGCGCAGTTGCATACCACACTCGTAACTATATCTGTAGGTATAAAAGAATATACGCCTGAAACCTAAATTATAAAGCTATCTCTTAACCCACTTATGAATTTATTTGACTGCAAATAACAGCTATGAATGAATACACTTTCAGCCTGTTTAATCCGTTGGGACTTGAACTACAATCGTGCATACTAAATGCTGCTGAACATAGCATACTCATCACTTATCTTCCACAAAGGGTATATTCCATCCGACTGTATAAGTACGACTGCAGCACCTTAATCAAGGTGATAAAGCACTGGTTTAGCTTTATTCAACTTAGTACAATATAAAAAATACCTGGTTGCTCGAGTCCATGGTAGGAGTATACCAACTTATCAAAACCGGATAGAATAGTATGAATTGATTTTTTATTTTATAAATTAGTGTTTGATTTAGTCCTTCGATGGGCAAAACTTTGCAAACCGTTCACACAAATACTTCAGCAGTAAATGGAGATAAGTTATATCAGTAAGAAACCTATACCCAAAGGCGAAGAAGTACATGCCCAGGATATTCGCGATGGGGTATTTAACCTCATCTGCAAAGATTATCCGGGTTTTAACCGATCATGCTACATCTCACTTTATGAACTCAACAGCTACAGACGATTGTATCTTACCTCGCTGATTGTACAGGAAAAAGGCGAACTGGCCATGATTGATAAAGATGTAATGGATGCCATAAAAAACAACTCCATCCTATCAGAGAATGTGCAGGAGGAAATAGAAGCCGAACTCACCATTGGACAAAAAATTGCCGACAGAGTAGCCGGATT
>JBKCPL010000001.1:0-57014 GCA_046309355.1 Bacteroidota bacterium | reverse complement strand
AATCCACAATTTGTAGACGCAACAGGTACTGCTGACTTAGTTGATTTACACCTACAACCTTCGAACCCTGTAGAATCTTCAGCTGATGCAAGTATTTCGTCAATAGTAACGGAAGATTTTGACGGGCAACTACGTAGTACTCAAACTGCACACGATATCGGTGCAGATGCAGGAAACTTTGTATTGTCGGCCGACTTAATAGCCCCTGTAATAACATTCACCCCTCTTTCAAATCAAGGTAACTTGACTGGACCTGTTCCATTAACCAATGTAAACATTCGGGATAATGGGGGTGTGTTTTTAACAGGGAATACTCCACGACTGTATTATCGTAAAGGGTCTGCAGGTATTTACAGTAGCGTTGGTCCGGTTTCACAAACAGGTTCACCAACAAATGCAACATTTAGCTTTGATTTAGATTACAGTTTAGTGTCGGGCGTAATCACAGGAGACACCATTTTCTATTACGTAATTGCAGAGGATAGTATTGGTAGTAACATCATGTCATCAGCACCATATGCAGTAGCTACGAATGTAAATACCGTTGCGCAGCATCCGTTATTGCCTAACTCATATTCTTTGTTGCCGGTGATACCCGCAGGTACTAAATTTTATGTAGGAATAGGTCAACCATATACCACATTAACCGGTACTGGTGGTTTGTTTGAATTTTTAAATAACAGTACGATAGGTGGTTCAATTACTGCAGTGATTACTTCAAATATCAACGAGCCAGGAACGGTGCAACTTTCTCAAATTGGAGAAGATGGCCCAGGTTCGGGTTCGTTCACCTTCACCATTCGTCCTGACTCATCAGCTGTTACGCCTCGTGTATTAGCAGGTGCGGTTGGTACTCTTGGAATGGTTGTGTTGAATGGAGCCGATCGTGTAAAAATAACAGGTGTGCCAGATCAGAGTGTAAACAACACATTGAGAAACCTTACGCTACGGAACTCAAACGGTCCTGTGGTAAACTTTGTAAACGGAGCACAGCAATGTCGTTTAAATAACTTGTTACTTGAAAGTGGGAATGGTACAGGCTTTAGTGCGGTAAACCAAGGTGTTGTTTCATTCGCTGGTACAAATAATTCATTTGGTAATAATCAGGATAGTGTAACGAACTGTATCATTCGCAACAATACTACTGTAGCTCTGCCACAAGGTGTACCACAAATATTGGTTGGTTCCTATCACACAGGGTTAATACTTAATACGAATAACGTAATTAGTGGCAATGAAATGTCAAATGCATCCTCAGTGTACGTAAACGTTGAAATCGGCTCAGGAAATGGATGGATAGTGTCAAATAACAGTATGTTCAATACGTTAACCACGCTCTCGACAATTCCTTTGCCAATTCGTTTTAATGGTGGCATTCTTTCGGAGGGCCATACCATTACGAACAATACTATTGGAGGCACCGCACCTAATGCTGGTGGTGCTCCGTGGACAACCAATGTATTTGCAGCCTGGAATCAAATACAACTAGCCGTTGGATTGAATCAAGTAACACATGTTACAGGAAACATTATTCGTAACATTAGCTGGCCTCAAACAGGTTCAGCTAATCAATGGAACGGCATCATTGCTACTAGTGGAAGGTTAAATATCAGCAATAACATGTTCGGTGATTCAACAACCTCAGGATCGATTTCGTTGTCAGCACCTACAACTCATAATGGAATCGTTATCAATGCTACGGTTACTTCCCCGGTAAGTATTTCGGGTAATCGTTTTGCTGGTTTAAGTTTTATTAGTACTGGTAATAGTATTGCCTTCAATGCGATTAGTATAGCTGGCGGTATCACAACAGTATCTAATAATATCATTGGGGCTACAGGCGTGTCGAATTCGATTCTACACGATGGAAATTCGACACTGCGTGGTATAGTGATAACAAACCCTATTAATATCGATCCGTCAACACAGGTAATCAATAACACAATAGCAAATATGACGAGTGTTGCAGCTGTGCCAAGTGCCAGTGTGGGTGGTATTCAACAAACCGGTACCACGGTAAGTAATATTAGCGGTAACCGCATATTCAATTTGTCGTCACAAGCTGCTAACTCTTCCTTGTCAGCTACTGGTTCGTCAGTATTTGGTATAGGCGTATCTGCAACCGTTAATCCGGGAATGCTTATCGCAAATAATCTCATTTACAACATTTCGGCCGCTAATACAGATCCGATTGTTACGAACTCATTTGGTATTGCTGTTCAATCAACCAACTCAATGGTTGTCGCAGGAAACCGCATCTACGACATCCGCAACCTAAGTACTGCTGTTGCACAAAACCCAACTTCCGTGGCAGCGGGTATTACGGTTTTTGGCATGCAAAACAAAATCGATATCTACAACAATCAGATTACACTCGGTAATGCACAGTCAAACAACATTCAGTATAACGGTATCTGGCAAAATACATCAGGAGGTTTTGATGTGAATTGCTACTACAACAGCGTGTTGATTACCGGAACATCAGGTGCTGGATCTATTCCATCGTTTGCATACCACCGCGGTAGCAATTCGACAGGCGAGGTTACCTCAACCACACGTTTATTCAACAATGCCTTTATCAACAACCGTGCAGGCGGTAGCAGCAAACATTACGCAATTGCCAATGAAGTAGCAGGAACTCCTACAGGTTCCGGTTGGCAAGAGTCGGGATATAACTTATTGTCGAGCTCAAGCGGAACAACTGTTGGTTTGTGGGGAGCATCTGACCGCGATATCGCGCAATGGCGTACGTCAAGTAATGCTGATCGTACCTCATGGTCTGTTGCAAGTGCTACGGTAAATCCATCGGCATTGTTTACCGATATTGCCAATGGTAACCTGAATGTAGCAACAACTGTTCCTCAAAACTGGTACCTCAACGGAAAAGGTATTGCAGGTTCAACTTCGTTTAATATCAATACCGACTTCAGCGGAAACGCTCGTGGTACCACGTTAGGTTTCGGAACCGATATCGGTGCGCATGAGTTCACTTCTACCAGCACACCTCCGGCTATGACGCTATCAGGAAGCATTGCATATGGTACAACAAATACACTCAGTTTTGCTTCACGCGATATTGCAACAATAACCTGGGGTGGATTAGGCACTTTGCCTTCAGCAATTACTGCCCAATACTTCAGCGCAACTACACCACCTAACAGTTTCCCTGCTGCACGTCACCTGAATGCGTACATGACTGTTTCAGCAACAGGCGGTACAGGGTATGTATACCATATGACTGTAAATTATGACCCAGCGTTACTTGGAAACGTGCTGTCGCAAACGGATTTAAAAGTTGCACGCAATGCTACAGGAACTTGGTCAGTTGATAACACATCTACCGCCAATACTGTAGCACGAACTGTTACCACAGGTACTCCATTCAACGGGTTCGGTACATTCACAGCTACCGATGCTACATCCCCACTGCCTGTTCAGCTACTATCATTCGAAGGCGCTGCTGTAGCGAATGATGTGGTTCTGAAGTGGACAACCGCAAGTGAATTAAACAGCGAGCTGTTTGACGTAGAGCGTTCGGCTGATGCACTAAATTTTGAATTCGCAGGAAGTGTAGCTGCTCGTGGCAACAGCAATGTACGTATCGACTATGTATATACCGATGCGGATGCACTGGCTACACAACCTATACTGTACTACCGCCTGAAACAGTTGGATAAAGACGGTACATTTACGTATTCGAATACAGTACAGGTAAGTAAGCTTGCCTCAAACAGCAGCGCTGTAACCGTGTATCCTAATCCGTTTGAAGGTAATCTGAATATCGCTGTTCAAAGCACACAGGCAGGTATTGCTCACGCATCCATCGTTGATTTGCAAGGACGCACAGTCATGACTTTTGACCAGAGCATACAGGAAGGCCTGAATGTGATGCCGGTTGATGCTTCGAAACACCTGCAAAAAGGGGTATACTTTATTCGCATCGAACTTAACGGAGAGGTGACTACGACTAAAGTGGTGAACGTGAAGTAGTTCATCAATCTTATTCACATACCTACACGCCCCCCTGAAATCCATTTCAGGGGGGCGTTTGTTTATAGCTTTGAATATTCAACCGAATAGCTAAATTTGATTAAATTTACATCATATAAAATGAAAAAAATCTTTGTTACTGGTGTTTTAACACTCGTTGTACTCAGTGTTTTCGCCCAATTGCCTGAGTCGTTCATTCGCCAAATTGTGCAAAATAAATCCGGACTCTCAACCCTTGATTTTACTATTACCGCACAGCACACCAACCCTCGAACCGGTGTTACGCACGTTTATATGCGTCAAAAATTAAACGGCTTCGAGGTGTATAATGTTAACCCCTCTATACATTTCGATAAATCACGCAACGTGGTCGCATTTCATAATAAATTCGTGAACACACCGGCAGATAAATCGTATCCTACAGCACCTGTTGTAAGCTATATGACTGCCCTGCAGAATGCTGCGTCTCATGTTGAGGCTGCACTGCCTGTTACACTCAATAAACAGGTAAAAGCTGCTGCCGATGGAAAATATATTCTTTCGGAAACAACTCCGGTAAGTGCGAAAACATATTACTATGCGGCTGATGCAGGCATTCGCCTGGCGTGGAACATTGAGTTGTACGATAACGAAACACATAACTGGTGGCACATACAAGTGGATGCCGAAACAGGTGTCATATTGGACAAAAATAACTGGACTACACAGTGCAGTGTAGATGAAGTAGAGCAGCGTGTGGGTAGTTTTAATCAACATGCCCAATCACATATATTGATGACTCAGGTGGCGAATAAAGCCGCTAAAAAAACCAGCGATGGCAGTTATTCTATATTCCCGCGTCCGTTTGAAAGTCCTAATCACGGATCACGCTCTACAGTTTCCGGTTCAGCTACTTCCAACGCGTCTCCATTCGGATGGCACGATACGGATGGAGTAGCAGGTGCTGATTTTACTATAACACGAGGCAATAATGTATTTGCCCGTGAAGATAGAGCTAATACTAATTCAGCCGGCTTTAGCCCTGATGGAGGTTCGGGTTTGGTATTTGATTTTCCATACCATGTAGACAGCAGTGCAAATTCCAACCAGGCGGCTGCAATTACTAATCTTTTCTATTGGAATAACCTGATACACGACATTTTTTACAATTACGGATTTGATGAAGAATCAGGGAATTTTCAAGCCAATAATTACAGCAAGGGTGGAGCCGATGGCGATGCCGTTTTTGCTGATGCACAGGATGGAAGTGGAACCAATAATGCCAATTTTCAAACACCCGTTGATGGCACCAGCGGCCGTATGCAGATGTACTTGTGGTATCCGTCAACAACCGGTATAGGCACACAAAATTTACGTATAAACAACACTACATTGGCTGGCTGGGTTACTTCACCGTTTGGAAATTTATCTACACGTCCGGCCGATACCATTACAGCACAGCTGGTTTTGGTAAACGATAGTTCAACTAACCCCACACATGCGTGTAACTCTATTAAGAATGATATCGCAGGTAAAATAGCATTGATTGATCGCGGAACGAGCGCCTGCAATTACCGAACAAAAATTTTAAATGCACAAGCTGCCGGAGCCATTGCAGTGGTGATGGTGAATACTCAAAACTCAGCCGTTGCCATGACAGGAAACGGAAACGGAATCAATATACCGGGTGTTATGATTTCAAGTTCACTGGGAACAAATCTTAAAACAAAATTGAATCAAGATTCTACAGTGTTCGTATCCATTCGGGGCAACCCTCAAGTATCCAGAGTATACGATTCTGATTTTGATAACGGAGTAATTACACACGAATACGGACACGGCATATCAACCCGACTTACCGGTGGACCGGCTAACTCATCATGCCTGAACAATCAGGAGCAAATGGGTGAGGGGTGGAGCGATTTCTTCGCACTGTGTTTAACTGCTAGCGCAAGCGATAGTGCTTTAGATGGAAAAGGAATTGGTACCTATGTATTCAATCAAACTACAGATGGTTTAGGTATACGCAATTACAAATACAGCCGCAGCCTCAGTGTTAACCCTACTACGTACAACAGTATCAAAACCTTGTCGGTGCCGCATGGCGTAGGCTCGGTATGGTGTGCTATGCTGTATGATATGTATTGGGACATGGTAGATAAGTATGGCTTCAACGAGAATATCTATCAACCGGAAGTGGGCGGAAATAATATGGCCCTTCAACTGGTGATTGATGCGTTGAAATTGCAACCATGTAATCCCGGTTTTGAAGATGGACGCAATGCGATACTGCTTGCCGACAGTTTGCGCAACGGTGGAGCAAACAAAGAATTGATTTGGCGTGCATTTGCCCGTAGAGGTTTAGGATTAAGCGCAGATCAAGGACTTACTTCATCCCGTTCTGATGGAACTGAGGCATTCGATTTGCCAAAATTTGGGCCTAATACTTCGGTTATGAAAACCAAAGCATGGGAAACAGTGCGCGTGTTGCCTAATCCGGCAAAAGACCTGG
Organism: Bacteroidota bacterium; assembly: GCA_046309355.1. Lineage (GTDB taxonomy): Bacteria > Bacteroidota > Bacteroidia > UKL13-3 > UKL13-3 > CAYSBE01. Next base: position 50,533 of record JBKCPL010000001.1, on the reverse strand, counting down.
TACAGATAGCGCTGCCTGATTATGTTACAGGTGTAAACGTATCGGTAGTAGATATTACAGGTAAGCAAGTACTGAATACAACATTGCAGGTCAATACAGGCAAAACAATACTGAACATGTCGTCTTTAAACCGTGGAGTATACATACTACGTATTTCGGATGGAACACACGCCTACCAAACTAAACTGGTATTGGCTGAATAAAATTCTTAAAGTTAGCATAAAACAACGGCCCCGCGCGAAGCGCGGGGCCTAAAACTTTTATTCGATGGCTGTGGCAATTGTAGCCAGCGTTAATTATTTCCTTAATTAACGTCTATTTAATAAGCAGGGATAAATCCCATTTTGAAACCCCACTAAAAGTGTTAAACTTTGTAATACAATCGCACTGTATTATGAAATACTCACACTTCACGCGCATGCGGGCGGGATGCCTGAATGCGTTGGCTAATGAAAAAAGTCGCATTACGCCTATCTATCTATCTATCTATCTATCTAGTACCAACAACAGCTACGGCACAAGTTTGTAATGTGGTGGGTAATTCAGAAATTACCTACAACAACGTAGCGGCAGTGAGCCATGCAGATCCATTTGCGATGAATTACATAAATGGCTGGTATCCTATCAATACACCACAAATTGATACAATTTTTACTACTTCACCCAGTGCAGCATTATGTTGGGCAAACAGAAGTGTTATACCTAATTATTACGAAGGGATATTTCAAGTATTGCCGTTCGCACTAGAAACAGGCAAGCCTTATATTTTTTCGTTTAAATTACGCAATAGCGGAGGCACCAGTCAGGTTGATATGGTAAGGTCTTATTTAACCGATAGTGCATTTCAACTGCTCAGTGGAAATCCACCATTATTGGCTCCATTTCAACCGGTATTGTATGTTCCCGGTATTACTCACACCAATTACCAACAGTACACTGCATGTAATTTTATACCAACCTATGACTGGAAACATTTAGTAATACACCCCGAACAATTGACACCGGGTGCTACCCAATGGGCCAGTTTAGATGATGTGGTATTGATACCCAATTTTGGATTTGCAGGTGAAGATACCGTACTCTGTACACCCGGACTACAAGTAAAACTGGGTACAGGCGCATGTGCCGGCCAATTTGGAGCAACTTATCAATGGTATAGCAGTTCCAATCCAAGCACCATATTGTCAACCAATCCGATTTATACATTTAATCCAAGTGTAACAGATGAGTATGTGTTAAGACGAACCATATTTGGTTGCGATGCTTATGATACTGTGCTGGTTGAAGTAAGAAACTTAATACCACCCGATTTAGGCCCTGATATAGTGTTGTGCGATAGCAGTACCTATATGTTACACACTCCGTTTAATGATAGCACGTGGCTGCTGTGGGAGCCAATGAATCTAATTACTTGGGAAACCAACTATTTGCAGATATGGCACAGCGGTACATATAAAGTAACTATTAGCAGAGATGGTTGCGAAATGAGCGATTCAGTAAACATTACCATGTTGCCAGAAATAGAAGTAGTGCCCGATACCATACGTACCTGCGGTACCGATTCAGTAACGTTTTGTGCCACACCGGGCATGGCATCGTATTACTGGAGCAATGGCGATACCAGCCGATGTATTACCGTGTATGATGCAGGCATTTACTATGTTGATGTAACCGATACAAATGGTTGTGTAGCTCAAAGTTTTGGTGTATTATATCGTGGCACACCCTTTAGCGTATCGTTGGGTGAAGACAGAAATGGCTGTGTTGATATTTGTGAAACCCTTAGCCCAACAATAACAGGTTCGAGCACCGTAAGTAACTTTACTTACCTGTGGAGCACGAGTGCTACCACATCTAGTATATGCGTGAGCAATACAGGTACTTATTGGGTATGTGTAACCGATTCGTTAGCATGTACAGCATGCGACAGTATTTTTGTACGAATAAGGCAAAAGACCAAGCCAACAGCAAACAATATAGGACCAATATGCCTGTATGACCAACCCTATACCTTAAGCGGGCATGCCACACCATTGTTTGGTTATTACGAAGGCAGAGGCGTAATGAATACGCATGGTACATTTAAATTTTTTCCCCGTGTAGCAGGCGTAGGCACACATGTGGTAATATACAGCTACACCAACGATAGTGGATGTACCGATACGGTAAACTTTACGGTAACGGTAATAGAAGGGCCATATGCTGAATTGGAGCATGTGCAAACCTGCGTAACACAAACCGCAGTAACGATACCCTTGCACACCCAAAGCAGCATACCCGGCACATGGAGCACCAATGCACCTAATGGTAAGTTTGACCCCAGTGCAGCAGGGCCGGGAGTACACACCGTGAGTTATACAATTACTGATACGATAACAGGATGCAGCTACACCGCATATGGTAAAGTGTATGTGGGGCAAATATATACTGCAACTTATACTTCAACACCGCCCACAGGTTGGCAGTGCGAGGGTAAGATAGTAATGCATGAAGCAACGAGTGGCTACCGTTTTTTATGGGAAAATGCGAGCACACAAGAAGTAATATCAAGAACAGCAATTGCCGGCCTACAGGCCAATGGCACATACAATTTATACGTATGGGATAGTATTGGTAACTGCCCACCTGACATGGTAGGAATTAACATTAACTATAGTAATTGTTGCGATGTAAATGATCCTTTTCAAACCTATGAGGAATATGAATTGGTAACACTAGAGGCGAGTGGTGGAGAGGAGTATTATGTACCTAAACAAATAAATACAATTAGTTATTATAAAGTTCTATATTTCGAAAAATCTATATTGGTGCCACGAGGATACACTCTAGATTTAAGAAATTGTGATTATTTAATGAAAGGATGCACCAAAATATTGGTAGAAAATGGTGCCAGATTAATATTAGATAATACAGATATTGGTTATTGTGGTTGGCAAGGTATAGAAGCGGGTGGATGGTATGACTGTTGTCAAGAAATTAATAGTGCAAATTGTGACCTTGGTAATAGTTGTCTTTCTAACTCTGAAGTTATGGTGCTAAATTCACGTATACATTATGCGGATATTGCTTTACTTTCAGGGTATCGAGCGGATCATACAGTATATTATTGCAATCAAGGTACAAATAACATTGATCATGTTTGGAGTGGTGGTGCTTTATTAAACGTGACCGGTAGCATATTTAGTCGAAATTATATTGATATTTTGTTGCGTGAATATGACAATGAACAAACGCATATAGAATTAAGCGTATGTTCATCAGGAAATTATGTAAATGGTTCTCTCATACACCGTAACGATTTCATACTACCAGCAACGCAGCAGTATTGTAATTCCATTAGCGAAGAACTTCTAACAAGGATTAATGCAATTACTAAATGTCATATTGTTGATTTGGCAGAAACTTCTGTATTTTATCAACCCATGTTTTACCACCTTGGTATTGGTGGTATGGGGCAAAATATGCGTGGTAACATCAGTTATTACAGCACGGTTAATTTTTTAAGTACTAAGGAGCATTTGTTACCAAGAATTTATGACAACACGTACACACTTCCGTGTGCAAATTTTAAACTTTATAAATAATTCCAATATGAAAAAGACGGCTTTCCTCATAATTTTAAGCTTGCTAGTAAATAACATAGTAGCACAATGGTATTCAATACCGATGACGAATGTACCACCACCTAAGCCCAATGCTAATGCCTATGGAGCATTATCGGGTTATATTATTAATCATGAAGATACGGTAGTGGGTTTTGGTGTTGCTGTTGTGCCTGATTCAGGGCACTTTATATCGTATTTTTATTCGACTAACCGCGGTCAAACCTTTAATTTATATTATTCAAAAAAAACTGAATTAAATGACAGGCGTCATCCGCCAATCATACTTAAAACGGGTAAAATATTGCCCGGAAGTATCTTTGTTCCCCATCATGATATATCAAATTGGGATACAACAACGACAGGGGCTTTATTTAATAATTTTAGATTTAATCCCGGTGTGTATAGAAGAGTAGGTAATTATCTTGAAGATTCGGTAATGTACTATGCAAATACAGATAGGGTGATAGATGATTTGTACAAAACAACCAATTTAGGAACATCAAAAATTTCAGTATTGGATTCAATTACAAGTAGTACTGATAATATGCTTGAAAAGATATTTGTGTTCGATAAAAATCATGTATGGGCACGAAGGCAAGTTCAGAGCGGACAGGTGCTACCTTCAGCATTGCGCGGTTTACAGAGATTGTATCGTACATCTAATGGAGGTATGTCTTGGACTTATCTGCCCACGAATATTGATACATTCAACCTTCCTTCCTTTGATGTTTTTGATATACATTTTGTTTCTCCAGACACAGGTTTTATGGCAGTGATAAGAACTTATGGAACATTTGGTAATTTGTCTTATCAGACTGAAATTTATCGTACAACAAATGGTGGAAGTATTTGGACAAATATCGCAACGATACCATCAAGTACAACTAATGGTACATGGTTGACCAAACTATTTTTTATTAATAGTAAAATTGGTTTTGCATATAAAGAGAAAGTTTTTAAAACTACTAATGGTGGCTATACATGGATAGAACAAACTAGTTTACCAACGAGTAATTACCAAGAAATGAGCATGACGGGTAACGTTATATATGTTAAAACTCAGGGTGGTGGATTGTACTATACTACAACACTAGGTGATGCATCTGTTGGTGTAGAAGAGAGTAATATAAAATCACAATTGTCAGTAATACTTTACCCCAACCCAACTAACACAGGCGCATTTACGCTGCAATGGGATGCAGAAAACACCACACCGGCAAAAGTTTTGGTGTATGATATAATGGGTAAGCAAGTATTTACGCATCAATACAACAATGTAGCAGTAGGAGAAAATCAACTATCACTGCAATTGAATGTGCCCCCCGGTGTGTACTATTTACGCATGGAGCAGGGAGGCAAACAAGCCTCGCGCAGTGTTGTAATCAGCAGGTAGTTTTATCGTGTTTTTTGTGTTTGAGCTATGGCCCCGCGCTTAGCGCGGAGCCGTTGTTTTTAAATAAAGCTACTAATCGAGTATTCGTTATTATCTCTACTCTCTCATCTCTCTCTCTGTCCGTCAAAATTAATTTTTCATCACTTTTCTGTAAGCAAGTAATTCGTTACCGGCATTCAATACCTGTATGTGATATATGCCCCTTATCCATGTTGTTGTTTCCAGTTGCATAGATGAATGTGCCTCGGTAGTGTAAATTAATTTGCCGGCAGCATCAAGTACTACCACACTCCTGGCGCTTTCAGGCAGGTTAAGGTATAAGACATTTACAAACGGATTTGGATATGCATGTATGCGTGCAGCCATGAACGTGTAATCACCAACAGATGTAGGTTGCGTAACGGGAATGACTGTAATATTTCCTGCACTGTCAAACGGACTAGACCATCGTGCATCTGTGTAAACAGCAGTGCCGCTTAGTGTGCGTAAAAATGCAGCCAGTGCATCACGCTGTGCCTGTGTAAATGGTAAATTTTGTGGAACACCTCCGGGGCCGCGCAGTCTGGGGTCTAGGTTTGTGTTGTTTGGATTATTCGGTATTTGTAAATAATGACCAATAACCTGATCGAGTGTGCGGAATGAACCGGTATGCATCATGGGTGTATTTACAGTGCCATTCGCACGGGTAAGGTTGCGCAGCGATGGTGAACGAGTGATGGTTAAATCAACGATGCTGGTGTCTCCTATCACGCCAATCACCCCATTATTTCGTGAGCCTGGATCAATATCAAACTCCGGTGCCCGGTGGCAACCCTGACAACCTGCGCCATTTGGAGGAGGGGTGAGGAATAGGTTTTTACCCATGTTTTCCTGTGGCGTAAAATTCGGGAAAGGCTGTCCATCATTGGCTACCTGTGCTCGGCCAACATCGTACTTGGAGTCGAAGGATTGAATACTGCGTACAAACTGTGCCAAAGCACGCTGTATTTTAAGTTCTGTAATATCACTTGTTCCATAGGCTGCTGTAAACAACACTGGATAATACGGAATAGCAGATAGCTTACGCAATAAGGAGTCGAAAGTAGGGTTGCCGAATACTCCGCTAAATCCCATTTCGATATGGTCACGAATCGGTTGTGTCGTTTGGTTTTCGAGCGAAGCAGCCCGTTCATCCCAAAAAAAACGGTTTTCATTGCCGAAACGTGCATTGGCCAAACGCATCGAGTGACGACCTGTATGCCCACCATCATATCCCAAACTTTGCACTGCTGTATCGCCAAAAGCAAACTCCTGGTGGTGGCAACTGGCGCAGGCAATCGTGTTGTTGATGGATAGATTTTTGTCGTAAAAAAGAACGCGACCCAGAGTGGCACCGGCATCAGTAGTGCGGTTATTGGCGGGTTCGTTGTTTTTAAGGATGTAATCAGGCATCGGCTGATTGCTGTAGTTCAGTAAATTGTTTAAATCGACTGTGCCTGAAATGAGTACTACAGCTAGTATAGCTGAAAAGAGTAGCGTTGTTTTTTTCATTTAGAGTAAGGTTTGGTAGCACATAGATACGAATTATTTACCAAAGGTTTAACATAGCAATATAATTATATCGTACTAGATGTGATAAACGAATACAAAACACAAGGCTGTTTTACAGAGCTATCAACTATTGCCTATTATTACGCTTAACGAATGTGTATCTATTTAACCGGCTGCATCCTATATATGAATTTCAATGCGTTTGCGCCATTCAATCATTCATATGCTCAAACTTCTTGTTAAAAGTTTGATGCCAGTGGTGAAACAATCCTTTCACCCTATTTCGAATGATGATGTAATGCCTGCGGTGAAACCGTTCCCATAAGTCGGTGTCTTCTCCGCCCCATACAGTGTAAGCTTCGTTTAGTCTTCCTGCGTCATAAAAGGCGTTCTTTGTACAAGCTAGCATACCCCGGCTTCCGTATTGCTCCCATTCTCCATTCTCGCGGTTAAGTATGGCCGGTTTATCTTTATACAAAAAGAAATAAATAGGGTACCACACGGTATTTTTTCCGGTGTACTGATTGCATAAGTTAACTATATTTTTAGGCAACGACAAATCTGCATCACATATAAAAATGAGCTCGTGCGATGCCTGGTCTACCGCTTTGTTAAACGTATATGAACGCGCAAATTTTACAGGCTCACGGGTGAAAACCAGCTTTCCCTTCCAGCGTTTGCGAATCTCGGCTTCGAGGTCGGATATGTCATCCGAACAGCAATCAAATACCGATAGTTCGATGAGGTGTTTATATTCAGCATGCTCCAAACTGTTGAGCAACCGATTTAGGTAGTTGCTGCTTCGGTTGTATATGCCTGTGCAAATACTTAAGGGCTGAAGTTTCTTTTTAGGAAAGAAAAATCGCGTAACGTAAATAGTCAAACCCAGCACATCGGTTAGCACTGTATGCATACCCAACTTGCGCTGAGGCGATTTGAAAATGTACCAAAACGGATATTTCCAATGGTTTGGTATCAGGGATTTAATATGTTTGCTAAGCCTTAGGCCCTGTTGCATGAGCAATACTAAAAAAATAAAGGTACTTAATATAACATTTTACAACTTTCTATCGCGGATAGTATTCTTCGCCTTTGTCTTTTGTGCCAATGTATATACTTCACGCATTCTTAATCCGGTTGACTTTGGCAAATTGCAGTACATCAACTTCAGTATAGCCATACTTTGGACGTTCTTTAACTTTGGCGGAGCGGCAACCTTACAGCGTTACTATGCCCAAGCCTTTAGAAACGGCTCGGGTATTCAGTTTCGGCAGTTGCATCAATTTTTTTTATTGGCCGTAACCTTATCGGTTGTGGTATCTTCAGCCGTGTGGGTTATGTATTCAAATTACAATGCACGTCCGGTGAAAGGTATGCTGCTTATTTACCTGTCATCGCTGGTTATTTCCAATTACCTTCAGGTTATGGCACAGGCTACATTCAGCTTTGCTAAACTTGCATTTGGCAATACATGTATTGCTGTTGCAGGTTTTCTGCTGCTGCTTACATTTCTGCCAACACACGGTATGGATGCTTATGTGTACGTGTTTACAGCTGTTAATTTTTTGAATGCGTTTTGGAGTTTATGGGTTTGGCTTTCGGCCACAAAAATGAACGAACAACTACAGCATACCGAAACACGTTTCACTTCAAATCAATTGTACGGTACGGCTGCAGCATTGGCCATTTCATCGGTATTGGCGGCTATACTCTGGCAGCGCACCGAATTGTATTTCATACGCAGGCATGCCGGCTTTGATGAGTTGGCTGTGTATGGTGTGGCGCTTTCGTTGCTGGCATTGCTGGTTGAGTTTTTCCGGATGCTGCCCGGTGCGATGATGCCTTATTTTTCGGCACACAAAGATGAGGGGGTAAAAAATGCGGGAGTGTTTTATGCATTCATGCGTTACTATGGCTGGCTGCTGGTATTTATTTTCTTATATGCAGGAGTCGAATCGCACCGAATTATCCATTTTATATACACCGACCGTTACATCGCTTCTGCCGATATATTGCGTATACTGTTGTGGGGTTACGCCTGCGGGGCTTTAAGTTTTTTAGCTACACAGCTTCACATGGCTTTGGGTAAAAATACATTTTTAATAGTACAGGATACACTGGCAGCAGTTTTTGTATTAGCGGGCTGCGTGTGGCTTATCCCCACTTACGGAACTGTGGGTGCTGCTTGGCTAAAGAGCAGTGTGGTAGCTTACATGGGTGTGGCAGCTATTGTGTATACCGTTGTTCGTGTAAAATTTCACTATCCGATACGCTACCTTATACTTTCGTTTTTATGTGCTGCAGTTATCGTTTATCTGCTACGCAACTGGATGAATGAATCGCTGTTGCTGTTCGGTTTAAAAACAGCACTTGCATTCGCACTCTATGTTGCACTAAGTATTTCGGTGGGTGTGATTGAAAAGCAGATGATAAAACGGGTTTGGCAAAGGATTGTCGGAGTGCTTAGATAGGCATTTAAAACAACGCATTCTTAAATCCCGGCAATATGCCGAAGTGCTTGTATGCTCTTTCGGTTGCTTCGCGGCCACGTGGTGTGCGCATTAAAAATCCCTCTTGTATCAAATAGGGTTCATATACCTCTTCTATAGTTCCGCCTTCTTCACCTATGGCTGTTGCTATGGTATTAATGCCCACAGGTCCCCCTTTGAATTTATCAATGATGGTACGTAAAATCTTATTGTCCATTTCATCCAATCCTTCTGCATCTACATTCAATGCATTGAGCGCATACTTAGCAATGTCGAGTGTAATGGTGCCATCTCCTTTTATCTGGGCAAAGTCGCGGGTCCTGCGCAATAAGGCATTGCCAATACGCGGTGTGCCACGGCTTCGTCTGGCAATTTCTTCAGCCGCTTCATCGTTTATCGGGCATTGCATAATCGTAGCTGATCGTGTAATGATTTTTTTCATCAACACACGGTCGTAGTATTCAAGTCGGGCATTTATTCCAAAACGCGCACGCAGGGGAGAGGTTAGCAATCCAGAACGTGTAGTGGCTCCAATCAGCGTAAACGGATTTATTTCGAGTTGTATGCTGCGTGCATTTGGTCCGCTGTCAATCATGATATCGATGCGGTAATCTTCCATAGCTGAATATAAAAATTCTTCAACTACCGGACTAAGCCTGTGAATTTCGTCAATAAACAAACAATCACCTTTTTCCAGATTGGTCAGCAACCCGGCCAAATCGCCCGGCTTTTCAAGTACCGGACCCGAGGTCGTTTTGATATTTGCGCCCAGCTCGTTGGCGATGATATAACTCAGTGTGGTTTTGCCTAATCCCGGTGGTCCGTGCAGCAGAATATGGTCAAGCGCTTCCTCACGCTGCTTGGCAGCTTTCACGAATACCTTCAGATTTTCCAATATTTTTTCCTGTCCTGTAAAATCATCGAACTCACGTGGTCGTAGCACACGTTCAAGCTCACGTTCGTTGTTCGACAGTCTTTCTTCGTCAGGATCAAGGTTTGGATTTCTCACCATACGAAATTAATCATTGCATCCGATGTTCAAAATACGAATTGCGGTTATTTCACTTCTTTCAACCACTGTAGCTTTTGCGAAGGTGGTATCGCCACTATCAGTACCCATATTTCTCTTTCCATCTTTTTTTCAGGAATTCACGAAGTTCATTCTCACGTGTATTCTGGCCCGGTTGGTAAAAGGCAGTACCCGACAATTCATCAGGCATAAATTCCATATTCACAAAGTTATTCTCAAATTCATGTGCGTACTTGTAGCCTTCGCCATAGTTCAGCTGTTTCATAAGGCGTGTAGGTGCATTGCGCAGTGCAAGCGGTACAGGCAATTGACCATGTTTGCCTACTGCCTCGGCTGCATGTTCGATGGCCATGTAAGCAGCATTGCTTTTGGGCGAAGCAGCCAGGTAAGTGGCGCACTGCGATAACACAATACGTGCTTCGGGCATACCGATTACCTGCACGGATTGAAATGTTGTATGAGCCATAATCAGAGCTGTCGGGTTGGCGTTGCCAATGTCTTCACTGGCCAAAATCAACATTCTGCGAGCAATAAACTCCGGTTTTTCACCGCCATCTAGCATGCGTGCAAGCCAATATACTGCTGCGTTTGGATCACTACCGCGCAATGATTTTATAAACGCTGAAATAGTATCGTAATGCGATTCGCCCGATTTATCGTGAAGTGCTATGCGTTGTTGCAAGCGTTGCTGCACCAGTTCGTTGGTAATTTCAACCGCATCACCCGATGCACACAGCATTTCAGTAATGTTCAGCAGTTTTCGGGCATCACCCCCCGAGTACAGAAGCAATGCTTCAGTTTCTTTCAGCACACTATTTTTATGCTTCATCAACTCATCTTGCTCCAGTGCCTGTTTCAGTATTCGCAGTAATGCATCAGTACTCAACTCGTGTAAAACATATACCTGACAACGTGAAAGCAAGGCATTGTTTACCTCAAACGATGGATTTTCGGTCGTGGCACCTATTAACGTGATGGCTCCGCTTTCAACAGCACCCAGCAATGCATCTTGCTGCGATTTGTTGAATCGGTGAATCTCATCTAAAAACAACAGCACTTTGCCAAACATTCGCGCGTCTTCAATTATTTTCCTGACCTCAGCTACACCGGCACTAATTGCACTCAGTTGATAGAATTGCAGGTTTAATGCATTTCCAATAATGCGTGCAAGCGTTGTTTTTCCCACTCCCGGAGGTCCCCACAGTAGTATAGACGGAATGTTTTTTTGGCGTATAGCTTCGTAGAGTGGTGCACCTGGTGCAGTTAAATGCTCTTGCCCGATGTATTGTTCAAGGGTTTGCGGCCTCACTCGTTCAGCCAGAGGTTTAGTAGTATTCATCTGAAATTGTATTTTGCACAAGAATGGGGGTTCAAAATAAGTGGTTTTATGTGTTTTTGATGAGCATTATTTTTTGCTGTGGCAGCCCTGTGTTGGCACAACAGCCTGTATTATCCGTTCCTGCCGACACAACGGTAAAGCGCTATGTAAAAACAGGTATTGCTTCGTATTACGGGGGCAGTTTTCACGGACGTAAAACCGCCAGCGGTGAGGTATACAACAAATACAAATTGACGGCTGCTCACCGAACATTGCCTTTTGGTACCTTGGTAAAGGTAACAAACCTCCGCACCGGCCAGTGGGTACTTGTACGTATAAATGACCGCGGTCCTTACACCAAAAAACGGATCATTGATGTTTCATTTCGTGCAGCCCGTTACCTGGGTATAAATACAGGAAAAGGCATAGCTAAAGTAAGAGTAGAGGAGATGCTTCCGCTTGTACCGCCAGCCGATGCAAATGATGCTATTCTTGTTCCCGACAGTAATTAGCCCAACACGCTATATTTGCAACGTGAAGTTATCACACAACCAGTATTTGCATTTACGCAGTCAACTTATTCACCGGTTGGCTGAGGAAGAAGTAAGCGTATTGCTCGACAGCAATCAATGCCAATCGGCATTGGGTATTGGCAGGTACGAACTGTTGGCAGCCTGGCAACCTGTTCATCAGATAGCTGTAAATGAACGCGCATTCAGCGAATGGAGTAGTTTTTTAGCTACGCACAAACAGTGCTGGATTTTTGGCGCAATCAGCTACGATGCAAAAAATGATGTAGAAAATTTAACCTCATTGCACCCGGATTGCATCGGTTTTCCTGTGCTGCATTTCTTTGTTCCCGAAAGTGTAATTGCTGTAGATAAGCAACTGCAAGTTATAGAAGGTGCGGAGTTGGTTAAACAGATACTGGATAAAGAATGGCAGCCTTCTAAAGGTTTTATGAAGGTGCACAACCTGAATGCTACAGTGAGCTATGAAAAATACTGTACCGATGTACAGAAAATAATTGACCATATCATACAGGGTGATGTGTACGAACTAAACTACTGCATGCAATGGCAAGCACATACAGCAAAATTTGATACGGCCCATGCATATACACAGTTGCTGCAAAAGTCACCGGTTCCCTTTGGTGCCTTTTACCGCTACAAGCAGTCGTACCTGTTGTGTGCCAGCCCCGAACGCTTTTTGTGTAAATACGGACATACGCTTTATTCGCAACCCATAAAAGGAACAACACGCAGAGGTGTAACTGCCGAGGAAGACGATTATTTAAAAAATAACCTGCAGCAATCGGAAAAAGAACGAGCCGAAAATTTGATGATTGTTGATCTGGTCAGAAATGATCTGGCACGCAGCGCTGTTACCGGCACTGTAAGTGTAGATGAGCTATTTGGTATATACAGTTACGCTCAGGTGCATCAAATGATATCTACAGTAAGCGCGTGTGTCAACGAAAATTATTCATGTGCTGATATGCTGAAAAATGCCTTCCCGATGGGAAGTATGACCGGTGCACCTAAAATAAAATCCATGCAATTGATTGAAGAATACGAATGCACACGAAGAGGTTTGTATTCCGGTACGGTTGGATACATTTCTCCCGATGGAGATTTTGATTTCAACGTGGTCATTCGGAGTTTGCAATACAATGCGGTTACAGGTACACTTGCATTCAACGTAGGTAGCGCCATCACTTTTGATAGTGTGGCTGATGAAGAATACAACGAATGTTTATTAAAGGCTAAAGCTATTACCGAACTGCTTCATGTAAACGTGCCATGACAGAGCCAACACTCATATGCATACTGGGGCCTACCGCAGTTGGTAAAACCGCGTTTGCTGTAAAACTTGCACAAGTATTAAATACCGAAATCATTTCGGGCGACTCCAGGCAATTTTACAAAGAACTGAGTATTGGCACAGCCAAACCAACACCATATGAGCAGGGAGGTATTCGTCATCACTTCATCAATTCGCTTTCGGTACTCGATACATACAGTGCCGGTGATTTTGCACGCGATGCAAGGCAGGTATGTACTACTCTTTTTCAAACAAAAAAGACGCTGATACTGGTAGGTGGATCAGGCTTATACATACGTGCTTTGCTTAATGGTCTGGATGCATTGCCTCAGGCCAATGAAGAACTGCGTGCTGAATTGCACACCGTTTTTTCAGAGCAGGGAATTTCTGCATTACAACGTATGCTAAAACAAATGAGTGAGCACGTGTATGAAAACACCGATGTACAAAATCCTCAGCGCGTGATGCGCGCCATCGAAATTTTAAAATCGCCTGCCGAGGTGCATTCAGCACCTTATGTATTTCCGTATCGGGTAATGAAGCTTGGGCTTGAGTTGCCCAGAGAGCTGCTTTATGAACGCATTAACAAACGAGTAGACGAGATGGTAAAAAGCGGTCTTGAATCAGAAGCACGTTTCATGTTACCCTACAAGCATACCTATGCATTACAAACTGTTGGTTACAGCGAGTGGTTTGATTATTTTGAAGGAAAAACAACCCGAGATCAGGCCATTGAACTTATAAAGCAACACACGCGCAATTATGCCAAACGGCAACTCACATGGTTCAGAAAACAAACCGACATTACCTGGATTGATGCTCGTGAGGCTGAAGATAATATAGCAGAAATTGCTGCTAGTATTTAGAAGTAGTACTACAAGCTAACGCTGTAAATTTGAGCTATGCCTATCAGTTTGCCTTTATCAGCTACAAGCAGCGAAGTGATTTTGTGTTTGGTCATTAACTCTTCTGCCTCTGCCATCATCATGGTCTTATTTATCGTTCTGGGATTTTGAGTCATGATAGCGGCTGCTTTAAGTGCAAAAAGCTTTTCTGCATGCTTATCCATAGCTCTGCGTAAGTCACCATCTGTAATTATTCCGGCAATTTTATTTTTATCGAGCACCACTGCTAATCCAAGTCGGCCACTGCTCATGGTATTTATTACCTGTTTTATGCTGTCGTTTCCTTTCACCACAGGCAGGTTCGTTTTTACCATCGCATGCTCAACAGTGGTTAGTAGCCTGCGGCCCAAGCTGCCACCTGGATGATACTGAGCAAAATCAGCCGGTTTAAATTTACGTGCCTTCATCAGTGCAACGGCCAGCGCATCGCCCATAGCCAGTGTTGCCGTGGTTGATGAAGTTGGAGCCAGTTCAAGCGGACAGGCTTCTTTATAAACGGCCACATTTAAATGAAATTGGCTGTTTGCGGCCAACGTTGAGTTCGGGTTTCCGCTCATGCCAATCAGTATGATGTTGTTGTGCTTGATGAACGGAATAATTTTAAGCAATTCTTCTGTTTCTCCCGAGTATGAAATAGCCAAGCATATATCGTCTTTGGTTATCATACCCAAATCGCCATGAAAGGCTTCTGTTGGATGAATAAACAAAGAGGGCGTTCCCGTACTGGCTAAAGTAGCTGCAATTTTACGGCCTATAATTCCCGATTTTCCTACTCCGCACACAACCAGTCGTCCTGCACTTTTTAGTATGGCATCAACTGCTTTATTAAAATCGGTGGTAAGTGACTGTGCTAAATCAGAAACAGCTTTGGCTTCAATTTCAAAAACCTCTTTCGCATATTTTCTGTAGTCACTCATACAAGCGAATATAGGTATTAAATCAAATTAAGCAGTCCACCGGGATATAAGCCCAATACTAGGGTAAGAATGCTGCATGTGATAATGACGCTCCAGAAAAGGGGTGTTGGTTCAATTGTGGTATCATCGGCCGGTTTGGTATACATTGCCAGAATGACTTTGAAGTAATAGTATACACCTACAATCGAATTGATGACAGCAAACAAGGTGAGTGCAAAAAATCCTGCCTGAAATGATTTTGAAAAAATATAATACTTCGCTAAAAATCCGGACATAGGAGGGATGCCGGCTAAAGCCAGCATTAGCATGGTAAGTAAACCCGCCATCCACGGATTTTTTTTACCCAGTCCATTGAATGCACTTACCTGTTCATTTTTCATAAAATAAAAAACTGGAATAGCCAGCGCAAAAACACCGATGCTGGCAATAGTATATGAAGCGGCATAAAACAACAATGCAGACTGGCTGCCGGCATTAACGCTAAGCAACGTAAGCATCATGTAACCGGCATGTGAAATACCTGAGTAGGCAAGTATGCGTTTAAAGTTCTCCTGCGCCAAAGCAGAGAGATTACCCACCGCCATGGTTGCGCCTGCCAGTATTGTAAGCATGATTTCAACCGGCATATGCATGTACAGGTGACCATCAATTACCAAGCGAATAAACGCAGCGAATACTGCTGTTTTTACCAGCGTAGACATTACAGCAGTTATAAGGGCAGGTGCACCTTCATACACGTCAGGACTCCAGAAGTGAAACGGGAAAGCCGAAACTTTAAAAAGAAGTGCGACTAGCAGCAGCATGATTCCCGTATAGAATAGAGCTCCGGCTTGGCCTGTTTGCATGTATTGGCCAATTTTAACCAGTTCGAAAGAACCCGTTGCGCCATAAATAAGTGCGATGCCGAACAGCAGGAAACCGGAAGCAAAAGCCCCCATCAGGAAGTACTTAAAACCGGCCTCGTTTGATCGGGTATCGTATTTGCGGCTACCGGCCATGATGTACATGGAAATAGATAAAATTTCAATGCCCAAAAACAGCATTGCCATATTGGTATAGCTAAATAGTACCAATGCACCAACCAATGCAAACAGAAGTATAGAAATGTAATCGCTAAGATGTTGTGGTTCGTTTTTATAATAGTCGTGAGCCAACATAAAAATTAAAGCAGCCGTGAACAGCGCCAGTACCGAAAATGCTTTCGACAAATTATCGCTTGTAACCATGTGCGACATGTCAATACCCGAAATCACTACCGGTGCGTTGCTGCCCCATGTTGTAAGGGTAAGGTATATGATGATGGACAATCCGCTTAATACAATAGGTACAAGCAATTTGCGCAGGCTGAATATTTCACCCAACATGCAAATCAGACCTAATGCAGTAGTATAAAGTATAGTATTCAAGGTGCGTTGATTTAAGGGTTTACACTAGTTAACATGGTTTAAAATATCCGTCAACACGGGTTGAGCAAGTTCGATTACAGGATTGGGGTAAATGCCCATCCCAATGATCAGAAGCGAAATAACTCCGAGCACACACCATTCATTCCATTTCAAATCAGCAAATGCCGAAGTTTTATCAACCGTATTTCCCAGCATGGTAATTTGAAACATGCGCAGCATATATACCGCACCAAGTATGATGGTTAATCCGGCAAAGGCAGCCAGCCAAGTATGGTAGCTGTATACACCGTACAACAATAAAAACTCGCCTATGAAACCGTTGGTTAAAGGCAGTGCAACACTTCCTAGCACTACAACCATGAAAAGCGTATTGAAGCCTGGTGCAACCAGTCGGATGCCGCCCAACTCATGCATAGAATGGGTTTCCGTGCGGTTAAAAATAATATCGGCACAAAAGAATAACCCCACCACATTCACTCCGTGTGCCAGCATTTGAAGGGTAGCTCCTTGCAAGCCTTCCATGTTCAGAGCAAAAATACCTGCCGCAATCAAGCCCACGTGCGCTACTGATGAATAGGCAAATAGTCGCTTCAGGTCGCGCTGCATAATTGCAATAACAGATGCATATACGATTCCGATAACGCTTAGCGTAATGGCTAGCGGCCCCCATTCCATAACACCCGCAGGCAAAACAGGCAACAGCCAGCGTATGAGCGAATATGTACCCATTTTCAGCATAATGCCGGATAACAACATAGTACCCTGTGTGGGCGATTCTTTATAGGTATCGGCTTGCCAGGTGTGAAATGGAACAATCGGAATTTTGATGGCATAAGCCAAAAAGAATAACCAAAATAACCAACCCTGATTGCAGCTGCAAATCACGTTGCTATATAATTCACGAATATCAAACGAATGCATGGGGTTGTACCAATACAGTGCAATAAACCCAAATAGCATAAGCAAGCTGCCGGCTAATGTATAAATGAAAAATTTAAGCGTAACGGTAATGCGGTTTGCACCACCCCAGCGCAGCGCAATGAAGTAAATAGGAATTAGTGCAAGCTCCCAGAAAATGTAGTACAGCATGCCATCCATAGCCAGGAATACGCCCACGAGCGCAAACTGCATGAGCAACATAAGCGAAAAGTAAGCTCGGCAGTTTTCAATGCTGCGGTTAAATGCCGATAAAATAATTAACGGCATGAGCACATTGGTAAGTGCTACCATAAGCATGCTCAACCCATCGATGGCCAGATGAAAACTGATTTTTGGGGTTTCAATCCATGGGGCAAAAAACAACAGCGATTTTTCGCTGGTCGACATCATTTCATTGTAAGCTAAACAGGTTAGAATCAGTTCAACGCATGCAGCACCCAATGCAATTTTTGATGCCCATTTATTGCCGGCTGCCAATACGAGTACAGCAGCTAAAAGGGGGAAGAATAGGAGTTGTAAAATCATGATTAGTATAGTAGCCTAATTACAAATAAAACAATGATACCGGCCACCATAGCCAGTACGTAAAAACCGGTATTGCCTGTTTGCAGCAGGCGTAGTGTTCGACCCGCCAGCATCACCATCCAGCCGGTGGCATTTACAATCAAATCCACAATCAATTTATCGATCAGCACCAAAAATAAATCAGAAGCTATCGTAACCGGACGTACAATAGCTTTATGGTAAAATTCATCCACATAAAATTTATGGCTTATCCAACGTTGCAACGTACTTAGCGACTCATCACTGTCTGCCGGACGTTCAGATTTTGTAATGTATAAGTGACGCGCATAAAAAATAGAAGCAATAGCGGCAACAACTGCAGTTGCAATAAGTGCATATTCTGTACTGTGACTAAGGTGGTGCATTTCGGGCAAAACATCTGTACCGGGTTTTACCACGCTACTTAAGTATGCTGAAAATTGATGAGTAAAGCCAAGGGCTACAGGTAAACCAACAAAGCCACCAACCAGTGAAAGTATAGCAAGAATAATTAACGGTACTGTAATCAGTGCAGGACTTTCGTGTATGTGTTTACGGGTTTCTTCAGTGCCTCTGAAGGTTCCGTTAAAGGTAAGGTATACAAGGCGGAACATGTAAAATGCCGTGAGCATGCTGCTTGCTGAAAGTATGGCCCAGATAATGGGATGATGTGCAAAGGCAGTAGCCAATATTTCATCTTTAGAAAAGAAACCGGCAAAAGGCGGTATGCCCGAAATAGCCAGTGAACCTATTAAAAAAGTAATAAATGTAATTTTGATGTACTTGCTTAAGCCACCCATTTTACGAATATCCTGTTCGCCATGCAGGGCATGTATAACACTTCCCGATCCGAGGAAAAGCAAGGCTTTGAAAAATGCGTGTGTTACCACATGGAACATTCCGCTGCTAAATGCGCCAAAGCCCAGTGCAGCAAACATCAATCCCAGTTGTGAAACAGTAGAGTAGGCAAGCACCTTTTTTATATCGTTTTGCATTAAACCAATGATGGCTGCAAAAACCGATGTTGCCACGCCTACAGCCAATACAACCGACAGCGTAGTGGGCGATAGTGCGAACAAAACATTTGAACGCACGACCATATAAATACCCGCAGTAACCATCGTAGCTGCATGTATAAGTGCCGACACGGGTGTAGGACCCGCCATGGCATCGGGTAGCCAGGTATACAGCGGTATTTGTGCCGATTTACCGGTAGCACCAATAAATAGCAATAAGGTAATTATAACCAGCAATGAACTGTTTGCAGGCAATGCTAAAGCTTGTGTAGCTACCGCATCGTATTCGAGTGTGCCAAAGTGAAAGAGTATGAAAAATATACCCAGTAAAAATCCAAGATCGCCAATGCGGTTCATAACAAATGCCTTCTTGGCTGCATGGTTGTATTCGTTGTTTTTAAACCAGAAACCGATGAGCAAATATGAACATAAGCCTACGCCTTCCCACCCGATGAACATAATGAGGTAATTGCTGCCCATCACCAGCATAAGCATGAAGAAGATAAACAGATTGAGGTAAGTGAAAAAGCGGGTAAATCCTTCATCATCTTGCATATAGCTGATGGAATACATGTGAATGAGAGCACCCACACCGGTTATTACCAGCAGCATAGTTATGGTCAGCGGATCAATCAGAAAATTAAATCCAATGGATAATTTTCCGAATCCAATCCAGTTAAATAATTCAATAGTAAAGGACTGGCTTTGGTCTACATGCTCAAACAAATAGAATGAACATACAAATGATGCTGCAACCGATAGCGTAGCTATCCAGCCGGTTAAGGATACAGGAATATACCTGCCAAATAAACCATTTATCAGAAAACCGATTAACGGAAATGCCGGAATAAGTAGTGCAGGTGTAATTAATAAGGCGCTATTCAGTAGGGTATCAGTCATGTTAGTATTACCACTTAAGTTTATTTAATACATGAATATCGGTGCTTGCCAGATTGCGGTAAATGCTCATCAGCAGTGCAAGTCCTACAGCTACTTCAGCCGCAGCTACCACCATGATAAAAAATACGAAAACCATTCCGTCATTGTTGCCGCTGTAAGTTGAAAAAGATACCAGTAACAGGTTCACGGCATTCAGCATAATTTCAATACACATCAATATAATGATGGCATTTCTGCGAATAAGTACACCTACCACACCTATGCAAAATAAAAACGTGCTTAGCAGCAGGTACCAGTATTGGGGCAGTGATTCGTTCATGTGTTCCATTATGCTTTATCTTTTTTGGCCAGTACTACTGCTCCTATCATAGCCGATAGAAACAGTACCGATGAAATTTCGAAAGGCAGTAAATAATCGTTGAATAGTTTTAATCCCACGGCTTCTACGTATCCGATGGTTGATTTATGTCCAAGGTGGTTCATGCCCAGATCATGCGATTTCATGGAAGCTATCAATATTAGGAACAGCATTCCGCCAGCTAATGTACCGGCTAATTTTATTTTAACCGATGATTGAGGTTCTGTTTCGGCATTCAGATTTAGGAGCATCACTACAAATAGAAACAACACCATGATAGCACCTGCATATACAATTAAATGCACGATGGCCAGAAACTGTGCGCTCAGCATAATGTAGTGCCCTGCAATGGTAAAGAAGCAGGCAATCAATGCCAGTACACTGTACATCGGATTTTTGGTAAATACAACAAAAAACGCTGTAAGCAGTGTGAGGGCAGTAAGTGAAAAAAACAAAATTTGATTCATGTATCCGTTTGGGCTTTGGGTTACTACTATTATTCGTTTACATCCATGGTGTATTGTTTCTTGCGCTTGCTTACATCTACACGCTCTTCGGGTTTTGTACCTTCTACCAACACGTCTTTACCGAATATAAAATTACCACGGGTGTAAGCCGAAGAAACAATGCGGTCGGTTAAGTATATGGCATCTTTTGGACAAGCCTCTTCACATAAGCCGCAGTATATACAACGCAGCATGTTAATCTCGTATTTGGCAGCGTACTTTTCTTCTCTGTAAAGATTTTCTTCTCCTTTTTCGCGCTCGGCTGCTTCAATGGTGATGGCTTCTGCCGGACAAGCTACAGCACACAAGCCGCATGCCGTGCAATTCTCACGCCCTTGCTCATCACGTTTCAATACGTGCATGCCACGATAAACCGGTGCTATTTCCCGTTTTACATCCGGGTAGCGCACAGTCGCACTCTTTTTAAACAAATGCTTGAAGGTAATAATCAAGCCCTGAAATATGGCAGGCAGATACATCCGCTCAATCAAGTTGAGTTCGCGTTTGGTAACTACTTTTGCTCTGTTGGTTAATGCTTGCATACGTTTTAGTGTATAGTGTGTGCTATTTTCCGAAGAAGGTAATCCAGCCTCCGGTTAGTAAAACATTTAAAATTGAAAGGGGTATGAGAACCTGCCAACCCAACTTCATCAGCTGGTCGTAACGGAACCTGGGCAATGTCCACCGTACCCACATGAAAAAGAAAATGAAGAAAAATATTTTAGCAAAAAGCACTGCAACACTTACGGCCGCTTCCACATTTTGCGACAATCCGAGTTTTTCTAATCCCGGAAAGTGATATCCTCCAAAGTACAGCGATGCAATGATAGCCGATGAAATAAACATGTGTATGTATTCGGCAAAGAGGTATAAACCCAGTTTCATCGAACTGAATTCGGTATGAAACCCACCCACTAGTTCTGATTCGCTTTCGGGAAGGTCAAACGGAGCTCGGTTACATTCAGCAAACGCACAGATGAGGAAAATAATAAAACCAAGTGGCTGATAAAATACATTCCAATGGAAACCCTGCTGCATATCTACTATTTCACGCAGATTAAGCGAATTCGACATAAGCAATAATGCTATCAGCGACATGCCCAGCGACAATTCGTAGCTGATCATTTGCGAAGATGCACGCAATGCTCCCAACAGCGAATACTTGTTATTGGAAGCCCAGCCACCTATCATAATTCCATAACCACCCACTGATACCATAGCAAATATGTATAGTATTCCTACGTTCAAATCAGCCACCTGAAGGCTAAACTCGCGTCCGTTGATAATGAACGATTTTCCCCAGGGTATAATAGCACTGGTCATTAATGCGGTAACCATAAACAGGGATGGACCCAGTATGAATAAAAATTTATTAGAACTTATAGGAATGATTTCTTCTTTTAAAAACATTTTCACCCCGTCAGCTATAGGCTGCAAAAGCCCGAACGGACCTGCCCTATCAGGACCAACACGATCCTGTAAAAATGCCGCCACCTTACGTTCGCCATACGTGGCGTATGCTGCAATACCCAAACTCACCAGAAAGATGATGAAAATAAGTATTGTTTTGTCGAGAAGTAATGACCAATCCATTATGATTCCAGTGCTTTAATATCGTTAAGTTTAAATTCTTTCGGTTTCACCAGGTTGTTGCTGTACTTATTGGCAGAAATAACCGAGTGACGGTTTACCTGATACATACCTTCTATTGTCCAGTCGGATGTTTTTTTGGTATCGAACCGGCAGGTGTTGCAAATAAATTCTTCCACCTCACCCCACTGATCTTTGCGTCCGGTAACACGCAGTACATCTTGGCCCTGATACCACAGCACTACTTTACCCGAACACGTTGAGCAATGGCGATGAGCCAGTACCGGTTTGGTAAACCATACACGGCTTTTGAAGCGAAACGTTTTATCGGTCAGTGCGCCTACAGGGCATACATCTATCATGTTTCCCGAATAATCATTCTCAATCGCTTCCTGAATATATGTTGAAATTTCAGCATGATCGCCTCGGTTAATTACACCGTGCACACGTCCGTCAGTAATTTGTTCGGCTACCTTTACACACCTGTAGCACAATATGCATCGGGTCATGTGCAGTTGTATTTTATTGCCGATATTTATTTTTTCAAATGTTCTGCGTTCAAAGTCGGTGCGGGTTTTATACGAGCCGTGTTCGTAGCTAAGATCCTGCAAGTGGCATTCGCCCGCCTGATCACATATAGGGCAATCGAGCGGATGGTTTAGCAGTAAAAACTCGACTACGCCTTTGCGGGCATCCAGTACTTTTTCGGAGGTAGTATTTTTCACTTCCATACCATCCATCACCGATGTGCGGCAGCTGGCCACCAGTTTTGGCATAGGACGCGGGTCTTTTTCAGAGCCTTTACTAACCTCAACCAGGCATGTGCGGCAGTAGCCACCACTGGTTTTTAGCTTGCTGTAATAGCACATGGTAGGAGGGGCCACCTCAGGTCCAATCATTCGGGCAGCCTGAAGTATGGTAGTGCCATCAGCTACCTCTACCGTAATTCCATCTATTGTAACTTTTGCCATTTGTTGTACACTATAATGAGCTGTATGCTACAGCGGGGTCTAAATTATTGCAGTGAAAGTAATATTTTACATCCTTAGCCGATGAAGGATTTTTTATCAGTTGTTCAAACTCGCTCCGGAAATGACGTATGGCACTGGCAACAGGCCAGGCAGCAGCATCGCCCAGTGGGCAAATCGTATTGCCTTCAATTTTGCGCTGTATATCCCATAGCAAATCAATATCCTCTACGGTTGCGTGACCATCCAGAATTTTATGCAGTATTTTCTCCATCCATCCTGTTCCTTCACGGCATGGACTGCATTGACCGCAGCTTTCGTGGTGGTAAAAACGGGTGAAGTTCCACAGGTTTTTAGCAATATTGGTTGTGTCGTCCATCACTATAAAACCGCCAGAACCCAGCATTGTGCCGGTTGCAAAACCACCGTCAGCCAGACTTTCGTAACTCATTAGCCTGGGTTCACCATTGGCTGTTTTTAAAATTAAATCGGCCGGTAACACAGGTACCGATGAACCACCGGCCACCACAGCTTTTAATTTTCTGTTGTTAAGTATTCCGCCACAGTATTCATCGCTGTATATAAATTCTTCAACGGTTATACCCATTTCAATTTCGTACACACCCGGTTTTTTGATGTGACCCGAAGCTGAAATTAGTTTTGTTCCGGTTGAACGGCCGATTCCAACTTTTGCATAGGCATCGCCCCCCTCATTTACAATGGGTACAACGGCAGCAATGGTTTCTACATTATTTACAACAGTTGGGCAGCCATATAAACCGGCTATAGCAGGAAACGGAGGTTTGATACGTGGGTTGCCGCGTTTGCCTTCCAGCGATTCTAGCAATGCAGTTTCTTCACCGCATATGTAAGCACCAGCACCCGGATGTACATACAAGTCGAGATCGTATCCTGTTCCAAGAATGTTTTTCCCTAACCATCCATGTGCATAGGCTTCCTGAATGGCTTTTTCCAGTATTTTAACGATATAAAAATATTCGCCACGGATATAGATGTAAGAAGTATTTGCTCCCAGCGCATAACTTGAAGTAATCATGCCTTCGATAAGCAAATGCGGAATGCGCGACATCAGGTAACGGTCTTTGAACGTTCCCGGTTCTGATTCATCGGCATTGCATACCAGGTAGCGGGGTACGCCCTCAGGCTTAGCCAAAAAACTCCATTTCATGCCTGTAGGGAAACCTGCTCCACCGCGTCCGCGCAGTCCCGACTTTTTCACTTCCTCAACAACCTCATCAGGCCTCATCTCTTTAAAGGCTTTTTCAACGCTTTTGTAGCCACCCGATTTACGGTAGGCATCATACCCTTGTATACCGGGCACATCAATATGTTCGAGTAATAGTTTCTTGCCCATTCCAGTCTAATAATTATCTATGACAACATCGTCATAATAGGTAGTACGTTTATTTTCTGTTTTCCATTTGGCCAGCAGTTCGTCTACCTTTTCCAAAGTCAGGTTTTCATGAAACTGTGCTCCGCACATGAGCATGGGAGCAGTGCCGCATGAGCCTAAACATTCCACGGTTTTCAGGGTAAACATGCCATCTGCTGTGGTTTCGCCATCTTTTATTCCAAGGCGTTTTTCAATATGCTTCACCACATCTTCTGCACCTCTTAGCCAGCAGCTGCTCGTACGGCAAACTTCTATCAGGCATTTGCCCACAGGCTTTAGGTTATACATACTATAAAACGAAGCAACTTCATATACCTCTATAGGTTGAATATGTAGCAATGAGGCAACGTAGTCCATGGTTTCTACACTTAACCATCCGTCAAATTCGGCCTGAGCCAGATGCAACAGCGGTAATAATGCCGACTTGTGTTTGCCCTCCGGGTACTGACCGATTATTTTGTTGGCTAATGCCAGTGTTTCGGGGCTAAATGCTACTGTTTTGTTTTCGTTCATGGTGCGTTCAGTATTATGCGTCAAGTTCTCCGGCTATTACATTCATGCTACTCATGGCCACAACGGCATCGGAAAGCATGCCTCCTTTAATCATTTCGGGGTAAGCCTGGTAGTAAATAAAACATGGCCTGCGGAAATGCAATTTATAAGGTGCTCGTCCTCCGTCACTAATCAGGTAAAAGCCCAGTTCGCCATTGCCACCTTCTACGGCATGATATACTTCTCCTTTAGGAACATCGGCCTCGCCCATCACTATTTTAAAGTGCCAGATAAGCGCCTCCATGTTGTTGTACACATCTTCTTTTGGCGGCAAATAAAACTCAGGCACATCGGCATAATATTTTCCTTGTGGAAGATTATCCAAGGCTTGCTGTATAATTTTTAAGCTCTCCCACATTTCCTGCTGACGCACCATAAACCTGTCGTATGTGTCGCCATTGGAACCAACGGGAATGGCAAAGTCAAAGTCCTGATAGGATGAGTACGGATTCATCACACGCACATCATAGTCTACTCCGGTGGCACGTAAATTCGGGCCGGTAAATCCGTAATTCAGGGCACGTTCGGCACTAATCACACCGGTGTTTATGGTACGGTCGAAAAATATGCGGTTGCGTTCAAGCAAGCTGCAAAATTCGCTGAATGCTTTTGGAAACTCTTTTAAAAATTCACGAAGTTTCTTGTACACGTCATCGTTGAAGTCGCGCTCCATACCGCCTATACGACCAATGTTTGTGGTCAGTCGGGCACCGCATATCTGCTCATATATATCGTATATTTTTTCGCGCCACTGAAACATATATGTGAAACCGGTGAGCGCTCCTGTATCTACACCCACTACAGCATTACACACCAGGTGATCCGCAATGCGCGCCAGCTCCATAATAATAACACGCATGTACTGGGCACGTTTGGGTACTTCTACCTGCAGCAGTTTTTCCACGGTCATGTGCCATCCCATGTTATTAATGGGCGATGAGCAGTAATTCAATCTGTCCGTAAGTGTGGTAATTTGATAGAAT
Organism: Bacteroidota bacterium; assembly: GCA_046309355.1. Taxonomy (GTDB): domain Bacteria; phylum Bacteroidota; class Bacteroidia; order UKL13-3; family UKL13-3; genus CAYSBE01. Next base: position 24,347 of record JBKCPL010000001.1, on the reverse strand, counting down.
GGCCTGCGTTCGGCAATTTTTTCGAACGCGCGGTGAATATAGCCTACGGTTTGTTCCGCATCTATAACGATTTCACCATCCATTTTCAGAATGTTTTGAAATATACCATGCGTAGCCGGGTGTGTTGGCCCAAGGTTTAGCGTGGTATATTCCTTAACTTCTTCTTTATTCAGTTCAATTGACTCTTGCATGCGTTAATTTTTTAGCGTCCGAAGTATTTGTCTTCCTTATCGGTTCGTGTGCCGTCTTCAAGCGGAAATTCCTTGCGCAGCGGGAAGTAATCCATTTCGTCTACATTTAATATTCGTTTCAGGTTGGGATGTCCTTCAAATTGAATTCCGTAGTAGTCATACGTTTCGCGTTCCATCCAGTTGGCACCTGAGTATAGTGGTACAACACTTGGTATAACTGGGTTTTCAACGGGCACAAAGCACTTGATGCGTATGCGAATATTTTGGGTCATACTTTGAATATGGTAAACAGCATTGAGTTCACCGCCTTTCAGATCGGGAAAATGCGCCCCGCTGATATCTGTTAAAAAACCCGCCTGTATAATGGGGTGTTGCTTAAACCAGGTAAGTAGGTCAACAATTTTAGCGGGATTAATAACCAGCGTAAGCATTCCATAGGGTTCCTGATGCTCCAGAATATCGGTGCCAAATGCAGCCTGAACTTCTTCCACTATATAAGCATTGTTTACTTGCGTCATAGGTTGTATTTATTGAATGCCGTAGGAGGCAAGCAGTGTTTTGTATTCATCGGATTCGCGCCTGCGCAGCGATTCATTTCTAACCAATTCCTGTATTTTCATTACACCGTCAAGTATTTGTTCAGGTCGTGGTGGACAACCCGGAACATACACGTCAACCGGAATTACTTTATCAATTCCCTGCAATACAGAATAGGTATCAAAAATGCCTCCGCTGGATGCGCAAGCGCCCACAGATAGAACCCAGCGAGGTTCTGCCATTTGAAGATATACCTGACGTAGTACGGGGCCCATTTTTTTGGCTATGGTACCGGCCACTATCAGCAAATCGGCTTGCCGGGGCGAAAAACTCATGCGTTCAGAACCAAAACGTGCCAAGTCGTAATTTGAACCCATAGTAGCCATAAATTCTATACCGCAACATGATGTAGCAAACGGCAGGGGCCAAAGTGAATTAGCACGGGCCATGCCCACTGCTTTTTCAAGCGATGTGGCCAGAAAACCGGGACCTTCAATGCCGGGTAAAGGTTTGTTGGAATAGGTAACTTCTGTCATACGAGTCGTACTTAATAGTTTTTTATTCCCATTTAAGGGCGCCTTTTTTCAATATATAAAAATAGCCGATAAGTAATGTTCCGATGAAGAGGAGCATTTCAATAAAACCTACTGTACCCAGCGTTCGGAAGTTAACCGCCCAGGGATACATGAAAATCACTTCCACATCGAACATGACGAATAAAATGGCTGTAAGGAAATACTTGATGGAAAACGGCAAACGTGCATTGCCTTCGCTTTCAATGCCGCACTCAAAACTTTGCAGTTTATCGCTAGTTTGTCGCTTGGGTCCTACCAAATGTGTCACCACCATGGTGGTAACTACAAAACCTGCAGCAACTATAAACTGAACTAATATTGCTAAATAATCAATTGATACGGCCATAGTGAACTTTTTTTCTACTTTTTAAAAGGCGTGCAAACATAATCAAAACTTGATGAATAGCACACTAACTTTCCCACACAAAAAATGCTTTTTTACGCACTGGTTATCAGCTAATGGAATTTCGTACGCGCTCAATGAAATCACGCATAGCGACTTTGATGTCTTTCCCTTCCAGGGCTACATGTTCCAGTATGTCTATAGCGCCTAATACATGAGTTAATTGTTCGCCTTCATCTGCACCTTCAATCTCTATTTCGGGCACTTCACCTTCCATCAGGCTCTGTTCGGCTTTGCGGCATTGTTCCAGGGTATATTGCTCTACTAATTTTTTAATGGCTGCTACCTTCATCCCTATCCGTTTAGTTGTGCAATCAGGTATTCAACACCCTCTTCTTTGGCTGTCGCATCAGCAGCTACTTTTTGCCCTGCTTTAAATACCGCAAAATAGGGCAGGTTTGTTACCCCGGCAGCTTTTCGGGCCAGCGGATTTTCTTCAGCATTCACATCCAGAAAAAGTACGCCTTCGTGTTCGGGTTTTTCGGATATCTTTTTGTACTTAGGTGCAAATAATTTGCACGTACCGCACCAGTTTGCAAAATACTTAACTACCACTTTGTCGTGTGTATTCAGCAGTTCGTTAAAATTGGAATCTGTAGCTATCGTAATCATATTTGGATATTGTTTAGTATAATTACACAAGTATAGCCAAAATTGTTTTTACGGGATGTAAGCAGTTTCGCGTCTTTGTAGTTTTGGCGGTGCTAAAAAAACATGGATTGCTACTAGGTGGGGAATTATATGTTACTGCCTATCCGACTTCTGCAATGCCACAACTTGTTGTATCTTTGCACCGCATTAACCTGTTTTATGTTAGAATTATTCAGCAAACCCGAAGCCTGGCTGTCTCTCGTCACTTTATCATTGATGGAGATTGTGCTGGGCATTGACAATGTTATTTTCATTTCACTGGTTACGAATAAACTGCCTAAAAAAGATCAGCAGAAGGCCCGTAGAATCGGTGTGTTTCTTGCTTTGTTTATACGTGTACTTCTACTTTCGGTTATCAGTTATATTGTTAATGAAATGACCGAGCCACTTTTTCATGTGCTTGATCATCCCTACAGCTGGAGGGATATTATACTGATGGCAGGCGGATTGTTTTTATTGTACAAAAGTACCGGAGAAATTTTTGAACTCTTAGAGGCTGACACAAGCGTTAAAAGTGCAGGAATGAAATTAACGTTTTGGAATGTGGTATTGCAGGTCATTGTTATTGATATTGTTTTCTCATTCGATTCCATTATCACAGCTGTTGGTCTGGCACAGGATTTACCTATCATGGTACTGGCAGTTATTGTATCCATGATTGTGATGCTCTTTTTTGCGCAGGCAATAAGTGTATTTATCGACAGGCATCCTAGTATTAAGCTGCTGGCCTTGTCCTTTTTGCTTATGATAGGAATGTTGCTGGGTGCCGAAGCGCTGGGTTATCATGTGCCCAAAGGATATGTATACTTCGCTATGGCTTTTTCAGTCGGCATCGAATTGTTGAACATGAAATTGCGCAAAAAATCTGACAAGCCTGTTGAGTTAAAGGATATTTATAAATAATCAACATGCCCCTTCAGGTAGCACTCGAAAATTGGGGATTGATAGATTACAAGCAGGCGTGGGACAGGCAGGAAGATCTGTTTAAGGCTAAAACTGAACTGAAACTGGCAAACCGTATAAATGCTTCACAAAGTCCCGTTCCCAATCACTTTGTGTTATGCGAGCATCCACACGTGTACACACTAGGTAAAAGCGGGAAACCCGACCACTTATTGCTTACCGAAGCTCAGTTGCCTGATATTGGCGCATCGTATTATGCCATAAATCGCGGTGGCGATATCACGTATCATGGTCCGGGACAGGTGGTAGGCTATCCAATTTTCGACCTCGAACAATTTTTTACCGATATACACCGCTACCTACGCACGCTTGAAGAATCCATCATATTAACACTGGCCGAATATGGAATACGTGGCGAGCGTTACGAAGGGTATACAGGCGTGTGGCTGGATGCAGCCGATAGCCATAGGGCACGTAAAATTTGCGCTATGGGCGTGCGTTGCTCCAGGTGGATTACCATGCACGGTTTTGCATTTAATGTGAATACCGATTTGAGTTATTTTAATCATATAGTGCCTTGCGGCATTGATGACAAACAGGTAACCAGTATGCAACACGAATTGGGATACACTGTGGATATGCAAGAGGTGCAACACCGCTTGCTCGCTCATCTGGCACGTCTGTTTGATGTGCAGTGGATAAATCAGTAATTACTCAAAACGCAGGTGTTTGACTGATTCGCCCGAATCACGAAGTTCAATCAACGAATCAATTCCGATATTTAAATGCTTTTCAACAAAATTTTGAGTAACCAGCTTATCGCTTTTAGAAGTTTTAACTCCCTCGGGAATCATCGGGTTATCGCTTACCAGCAGCAGTGCGCCTTTAGGAATTTTATTGGCAAATCCCACAATAAATAATGTGGCGGTTTCCATATCAATACCCATAGCCCGTGTGCTTTTCAGGTATTCCTTAAAACTGTCATCGTGCTCCCACACTCGTCTGTTGGTGGTGTAAACTGTACCGGTCCAGTAATCCATTTCGTGTTTTACGATCATAGCCGATACTGCTTTTTGCAGCCTGAATGATGGCAATGCCGGAATTTCGGCAGGTAGGTAATCATTGCTGGTGCCATCGCCACGTATGGCTGCAATGGGTAAAATTAAATCGCCCAGTTTGGTACTTTTTTTTAGTCCACCGCACTTGCCCAGGAAAAGAGCAGCTTTGGGCTGAATAGCACTTAACAAATCCATGCATGTAGCAGCCATTGCACTGCCCATACCAAAATTAATAATAGTAATATTATCGGCCGTGGCACTTTGCATAGGCTTATCCTGCCCTATAACGTCTACATCAAATTTTTTGGCAAATAAATGAACGTACTGAATGAAGTTTGTAAGCAGTATATACTCACCAAATTCATTTAATGGCCTTCCGGTGTAACGAGGTAGCCAGTCTTTAACAATTTCTTTTTTGGTTTTCATAGGCTAAATCACGTGCCTTTCAGCGTGGTAAGATGAGCGCACCAGTGGACCTGATTCGACATACTTAAAACCCATATTGATTCCGGCTTCACGGTAGAAGTCAAACTCATCTGGAGCAATGAAACGCTCTATAGCCAAGTGCATTTTGGTGGGCTGCAAATACTGTCCGAGAGTGAGCACATCGCAACCGTGGTTAACCAAATCCTGCATGGCCTCAAGCACCTCTTCACGGGTTTCACCCAATCCCAGCATAATGCCTGATTTGGTTCTGCGGCCTCGTTCTTTGGTTTTTTGAATTTGTTCGAGGCTACGTTCGTATTTAGCCTGAGGTCGTACTTTGCGGTACAGACGTTTTACGGTTTCCATGTTATGCGAAACTACTTCAGGCTTTTCATCAATAACCTGATACAACAATTCCCATTTACTCATAAAGTCGGGAATGAGGGTTTCCATGGTTGTATCGGTATTCAGTTCCTTCACTTTCCGTATGGTTTCAGCCCATACCCAGGCTCCTTTGTCGGGCAGTTCATCCCGGTTTACCGAAGTTAAAACGGCATGTTTAACACCCATAAGTTTAATTGCTTCAGCCACACGCTGCGGTTCTTGTCGGTCGTAATCGGCATTGCGACCGGTGGCTACTGCACAAAACGAACAGCTTCGTGTACATGTGTTTCCCAAAATCATAAACGTAGCAGTTCCCTCGCCCCAGCATTCGCCCATATTTGGGCAATTGCCGCTTTCGCAAATGGTGTGTAGTTTGTAGTGATCTACCAGCTGACGAACTTTTCGGTAATTTTCTCCGGTTGGTAATTTTACTTTTAGCCAATCGGGTTTTTTTATGCGTTCGTCTGCCAGTGTTGGTAATGCAATCATATTAATTATTTAATCCGTATGTGTAAGCTATGTATAGTAGAAAGAAAAATTGGCGTGTGTCCTGCTTAGCCATAAGTGGCAGGCCCTGCGGAAAGAAATCAACTGTAAAGCCGGCTTCCAGGTTATGAAAATCATCGGGGTAAGCGCCCCATTCGGCTGAAAGAGCTAAACGGCCATATCCCCCTGCCCGGTATGCGGTATTTTCTATACCTTCAAAAAAGTTCGAATTGCCAAAAATGTATTGAGGGTTGGTATGAATATCGGGATTGTAGCGCTCAGGCCTAATGAAGCCACCGCTGCGGTCGGGAAAAAGATTGTATATATCGAGGTAAATGGGTTTAAGCAAAGCACTGCTCAAGCCTCCACCATAAGTGATGTTCAGACCTATTGAATTTTTATAAGGCCTATCGGTAATTTTTACAGTTTGATGATAGCCGGTACGCAGGAAAAAAGCCATGTTTAGCCGTCCGTACGAATACTGCTGGGGGTTATCGCTGGTACCGTAAATCTGAAATTCTTTTGGATCACGCACACGGGAAAAGTCTACGTCCAGTATATGTTTGGCATCGCCCGTTTTGTGCCATCCGTATCTGAAATTTAGTCCGCCTAGTCCCGAGCTGTTTAAATGCAGGCCGTATTGCTGGCTGTGTTTGTAAAGCAATGTGGGTGTGAGAATAGCTTCATTTTGTGCCAGTGCCTGACCTGCAAATAAAATGTTGCACACCAGCCATAAGTTTAATAATGTTGTAGACGTCTTTTTCAAAACAGGTATCAAAATTACACATTTCATGAATACTTCCGAATTGGTATACGAAGGTGATTTGCGGTGTTTGCTCGAACATTGCTATTCAGGTACAAAAATAATTACCGATGCTCCCCTCGATAATCAGGGCAAAGCGCAGAGTTTTTCGCCTACCGACATGCTTGCGGCCTCACTGGCAGCCTGTATGATGACCATAATGGGCATCGAAGCCAAGAAATTAAATCTGGATATCAGCGGTTCAGCCATAGCGGTGCGTAAACTGATGGCTGCCCAGCCCAGAAGAGTGAGCGAGATTCAACTGGATATTGTTATACACACACAAGCAGTCCTAACGGATACGCAGCGCAGTGCGCTTGAATATGCAGCACACAATTGCCCCGTTGCTAAAAGCCTAAACCCAGAAATTCGACAAAATGTAAAATTTGAATACCGCGCGTAAACGGGAGTGAGACTAGCTATAAAACTAAAAAATCTGTTACCGAATAGCGATAACAGATTAAACGTTGCCTCAACACGACCCACCGTATTGGTTAAGTACCTATTTTTGACTCGTCAAAATATAGGTTAAAAAGGGCTTGATTGAAAATTTAGGGCATTGGCTTTTGCAAGATGACAATCCTATAATTGCCAGGATGCTTAACGCATAAACTAGTTTTTTCATACAATAAATTTGGTAACAAATGTAAATGATCTTGAATTAATTCTCAATACTTCTACAACAGACGAAGTGTTGAAAAGTTGTGCGACTGTACAAACCAGTGCACTAATACCTTTTCTGCGTAAAACATACGGTAGTCATTCTACCTTAATGGCAGACCAGGTTTTGATGCGTAAAAAGGCTGAACACAAGCTGTCGCAATTTGCAAAAACTGGATGCTGGCTTACCAGAAGAAGTTTTGAGCAATGCAGCAGCGAAGCCACGGCTCTATTTAAAAGCACCTTGTTTTCAGGTTCTGATTTGCTCGATTTATGTGCTGGTTTGGGCATTGACGATATGGCCTTTTCACGCAGTTTTCAACATATTGTCGCACTCGATACAGATACGTTTTTAAACACACTTGTACGCAGAAATAACGAGTTATTGGGAATTCGACACATTGAGCGTGTTGACTGTGACGCAGGAACATTTTTACAGAACACACACAGCAGGTTCGATTTGATTTTTGCCGATGCCGACAGGCGTCCGGGCGCTGGTAGGTCGCATGCGTTAAGGGATTGCACACCTGATATTATCAGTCTTTTACCGCGTATTTTTGAGTGCACACACCAGGTATTGCTTAAGCTTTCACCCCTGTTCGATATTCGGGAAGCCATTCGCATTTTACCGTACGTTAAAGATATTTATGTGGTTGAATGGGATGGTGAGGTAAAGGAAATTCTGGTGGCCATGCACTATGGGTATTCAGATTCTCCCATTATCCACGCAGTTAGGTGCGACAGTCGGGGGCAGGTCATGTATCAATTTTCACAAAGCGTAGTCGAAAAACCAGGAAAATTTCGCCCTGATTTTACATCGGCTTATGTATACGAACCATCGCCCGCGCTAATTAAATCAGGGTTAACACCTAATTATTTGGAGAAATATGGTCTCACGATGCTTGATGCGTCCAGCTATCTGGCATTGGGCAATGCGCTTATACCCGATTTTTTTGGCAGAACATTTAACATACGCGATGCATTTGAGTACAGTAAGAGAGCTTTTGCAGATTATTTAACCCGGAATAAGATTACACACGCCCATGTTTCGGTGCGCAATTTCCCCTTAACAGTTGCGGAGTTTAGAAAACAATGGAAACTTAAAGAGGGTGGAGATCTTTACTTTTTTATTACGCAGGCCGGTGGCAAAAAGTGGGTTTTGTGTACCCAAAAACCTTAATTATCCGCGCTTTTGAATTTTTAGCTGTTTACCTGTAGTCAGTTTATTACCCGATAGCTTATTCCACGATTTGATGTCGTTAGCTTGAATGCGGTATTTTCGTGCAATAGACGACAGGTTTTCGCCACGTTTTACTTTGTGTAGGATGTAATCAGGCGATGGTTTGCGTTCTGCTAACAGGTAATCGGTTGCCGGCTTGAAGTCGGGTGTGGCCAGCATTGAAGTAAGAAGCATAGCTTTGGAATAGGGCAACGTAACCGGAATTTTACCCTGATAAAAGGGTATTACACCTTGTTTCAAAGCCGGATTCATCAGTTTTATTTGCTCTATATCCATATCCAGTAATGTAGCCAGTGTACGCAGGTTGTATCTGTTATCAACGTAAACAGTATCGGTATGGGTTTCAATGGCCAGTTCGGTAGATGGGTAAATATTGTGCTCCGAAGCATAGTTCATGGCATACGCTGCACCTATAAATGCAGGAACGTATCCACGTGTTTCGGCAGGCAGGTATTTTTGAATAACCCAGAAATTTTTAACATTACCGGCACGTTTGATGGCTTTATTTACATTGCCCGGTCCACAATTGTACGATGCAATAACCAACAGCCAGTCGCCATAAATCCGGTATGAATTTCTGAGGTACTTTATAGCAGCTTCTGTCGCTTTCATGACATCTCTGCGCTCATCGTAGGCATTGCTGTGGCTAAGGCCATACATGCGACCAGTTGCACGCATAAACTGCCACATGCCTGCAGCGCCCACCCTTGAAACGGCATTTGGATTGAGAGCTGACTCAATAACTGCCAGGTATTTGAGTTCCTGAGGCATGCCTTCACGGTCTAGTATTTCTTCAAAAATGGGGAAGTAGTAGGTAGATAAACTCAACATTTTGGAAGTCAGTTTTCTACGCTTAATCGTGTACAAATCTATGTAAGGTCTTACAAATTCGTTGTAATCCATTGGTATTTCCGACTCTAATGATTGCAGGCGGTAAGCATAGGCCGAATCGGTGTAAATGGGAACATCTCCCGGGTCAAACCCATAAATATTTAAATCGCCTGCATCGGGTGTTTCGTATAATTTGTTCCTGATTTTTAACGTGGTGCTATCTAGCAGGCTCAGCATTTCCTGATTAGCCTTTACGGGCAATACCTGCTGCTGGGCGAACACGCTGGTTGCTGTACTCAAAATGAGGGACACCCCAAATATAAAAATACTACCTAGTTTCAAGTTTTCTTAACTCTTAAACAGATTAAAGAATAACAAATATACCCTTCATCAGCTGAAATGCAAAATTAGGCCGGTCTGCACGTTCGTAAATGACCGATAAAATGGACTTTAACAGGCAAATTAAATTGGCTTCACTTTTTATTTTGCTGAAGGCGTGATGGTTAACTCCGAAAACTCCTGTTTGCGGTATTTGTACCAGGCGGCCATAGCAATCATGGCTGCATTGTCGGTGCAGTATTCAAATGCGGGTATATACGTGTTCCAGTTGTGTTTAATGCCAAGTTCTTCAACGGCATTTCGAAGTACGCTGTTGGCTGATACACCTCCGGCAATGCCTATATGCGATACCCCATATTGAGTGGCAGCAGATTCGAGTTTGGCAATCAGTTGCTGAATGATGGCGTGTTGAACAGACGCACAACAATCAGCCAGATTGTTAGCGATAAAATCGGGGTTTTTAGACGTATGATGTTTAAGAAAATTCAAAAAAGAAGTTTTTAGTCCACTGAAACTGAAATCGAAACCCGATACCGAAGAAACGGGAAACGAATATGTATTTGGATTGCCGTCCTTGGCATACAAATCAATGAGCGGTCCGCCCGGATACGGTAGACCCAGCAGTTTGGCACATTTATCAAAAGCCTCTCCTGCGGCATCGTCCAGCGTTTGTCCGATGTTTTCCATTCTTCCATCGGCATGTAAAAGCTCTATTAGGGTGTGGCCTCCCGAAACCGTCAGGCACATAAACGGAAACTGTGGTATGGGTTGAGCAATAAAGTGGGCCATTACATGCGCTTCCATATGGTTTACGGCAATCAGCGGAATATCAAGTGAAAGTGCCAGGGCTTTTGCAAAACTTGTCCCTACCAGAAGTGAACCGATTAGTCCGGGAGAAGATGTAAACGCGACTGCACTTAATTCATCAAGTTTTACCTGAGCCTGCTTTAATGCCGCATCTACTACCGGTACAATATTTTTCTGATGGGCCCTGGAAGCCAATTCGGGTACTACGCCTCCGTATTTCTCGTGCACCAGCTGATTAGCCACTACATTGCTTAGTATCAGGCCGTCTTGTAACACAGCAGCAGCTGTGTCATCACACGATGATTCTATGGCCAATATTGTTAAAGCGCCCGTCACTGTTGTTAATTCAGTTGTTTGGCAATATATTTGAATGTTTTGATTTCAGTTAAAAAAGCAATAAAATCTTTTTTTGCAGGTATCGTTTTGCTTGCGGCCACCTTGCTTTTGTTGCTGTATTTGGTGTTTAATAACAATGCCTTTCAAAACTGGCTGGGTAGTCAGGCTACCACTTATTTAAGTAAGCAATTTAAAGCACCCATTCGTATTGGCAAAATCAGCTATAAGCCATTCACCCGCTTTACATTGGAGGAGGTTTATTTTGGCGATCACCGCAACGATACACTGTTTTATGTAGATGAACTTAGTTTTAGGTTGGGTAAGCTTAACCCCGATTCTATGATTTTCGGCCTTAAAAATGTGGTGATGGAAGGCAGTTACTGTAAACTTATTACCTACGAAGACAGTACATTTAACCTCGATGTATTGTTTAACATTTTAGATCCCAACGATACCATACCCGACACTGTTTCGCCACCGTTCCATCTGGTTATGGACAAAGTTCTGTTCAAGAAGGGGCATTTTAAACTGTACGATTACACGGTACCTAGGGAAGAGGAAGGATTTGACGGATTGCACGAAGATTTTCACGACATCGCCATTCTGCTTCGCGATTTTCATATTGTTGAAGATTCTTTGGTGTTTAATTTAAAGCACATGTCTTGCAAAGAAGTTTCGGGATTTGAACTGCAAGATATGCGTGCACGTGCGTGCCTTTCATCCACCGCATTGTATTTGGATGATTTATTGATACAAACTCCGCATAGTTTAATAGGCAATACCATTCATATGGATTACCAATCATGGGATGACTTGGCAGATTTCAATAACAAGGTATGGCTTGATGGACAACTAACGGATGCAAAAGTGAGTATGCGCGATATAGCCTATTTCGCACCTGCGCTCAGTTACATGAAGCAGGACTTTTTTGTGAATACTCGTGTAACCGGTACAGTAAGCAGCCTGCGTATTCGAAACATGGATATTGCTTTCGGCAATCAATCTGCCTTCAACGGATCGGTAAACATTGTAGGCCTGCCCGAGATAGATGAAACATACATAGATGCCAATGTAAAAGATTTTAATACCTACGCTGCCGATTTGGAGCCTATTTTGGGTTCCAAGCTGCCCGACCTCGTACATCGTTTTGGTACAATCGATTTCAGCGGAGCATTTAATGGTTTCATAGCAGATTTTGTGGCTTATGGTATATTTAAAACACAAGTAGGAACGGTTAGAACAGACTTGAATTTAAAGTTTAACCAAAGCGACAGCGTACCTGCATATTCGGGTTCGGTGGTTGTAAATGATTTTAACGTGGGCTATTTGACCGATATGGAAAAATACCTGGGGAAAGTAAGCTTAACGCTTCAGGCAAAAGGTAAAGGGTTTGACCTAAACACACTTCAGGCCAGCGTAAATACCGATATCACGAGTTTAAATGCGTACGGTTACACATACAAAAAGCTACGGTTGGATGGGCAGATAGACAAGAAAAAACTTCAGGGATCTTTTTATTCGAACGATACCAATGCAGATTTTAACTTTACTACAACCATTGACCTGAATGATAAAAATCCGCTGTACAAAATAAATGCCGACTTACGCTATGTTAATTTAAAAGCCATCGGAGTGGATACTGCCAATACGATGGTTTCAGCCAACGTAAATATCGATTTTAGGTTTTCTACCATTGACATGAATGAAGGATATGTGAAATTGAATGATCTGGTTTTTGTAAAAAACGGCAAAGATTACCCCTTACGTACATTTGAATTAACCACCAATGTACAGGATGCTTACAGAGACATTCACTTTAAAAGCGATGGGATAGATATCGAGTTGACCGGCAAGTACAATTTACTTGATTTGAACGATATGGTGCTTGATATCTGTCATAACTTGTTTCCATCTTATTTCCAATCGAGAAATCCAACGAAATTTGCCGAACAGCATTTTAATCTTAAAGCACAAATAAAGGATTTGAATACCTATTCGGCTTTATTTTTCCCGGAATTTAACCTGCAGTCGGTAAGTGCTGACATCAACTACAGCGGCAGCAAACATGCTATTACAGGAACGGCATCGGCAGGTAAAATACAAGTGGCTGAAGCCCGTCTAGAAAAAACCGGGCTTAAGCTGATGGAAGATGAGCAAAGCCAACAAGCTGAAATTACGATTGGTCGAATAAGCCAAGGCGACAGTTCGTTGGTAAGCCATGTGAGCATAGCAACAACAGCTCAGTCTAATCAGCTGAAATCGCAGATTCATATTAACGATTCCGCGCAAAGCATATTTGCAGCGGTTGAGCTTCAAACGTTATTTGAAGCGGATAGAATTGAATCGCATTTCAGCAAATCGGGAGTAAGTATACGTACCGTTGATTTTACGATTAATGATGAAGGAACTGTAGTGTTTGAAAATAATAAGCTCAAGTTGGATGAATTACTCGTGCAGATTGAGGAAACGCAGTCGTTATACGTTAACGGTTTTTATGATTTTAATGGGAACCAAAATATACGGGTGAATCTGGCACAAATTGATTTAGGGCTGATAGGAAAAGTATACCGGGGGTTGAATTTTGAGGTTGGCGGTTACACCAACGGTGCGCTGGTATTTAAATCAGCTGACAATACCAATTTTATCGATGCGTATCTGAAACTCGATAATCTGATACTGGATAAAGATACGATAGGCGACTTTAATATCAATACCAACTACAACGAGAAGCAGCAGCGCTTTCTTATTTATGCCAAATCGATTGCAGGCAAGCTGAAAAACATGGAAATGGGCGGGCACATAGCTACCGATACAAAACCGGCTCAGGTAGGTATAAACTTTGCATTTGACGAATCGCCACTCGATGCATTTCAGGCGTTTCTGAAAGGGCAATTACACATTTTCAGCGGCCGTGTTTCTGCAAAAGCAACGCTGACAGGCGATATTGACCACCTGGTGCTAGAAGGGGAGGCTCGACTAACGGACGTGCGTGCGCGTGTTGAATACCTGAAAACCGTATATACCTTTTCATCTGTTCTGGACTTTAATCACAACAGCCTAGAGCTCTTGCCCACTAGTGTGTACGATGACCAGGGAAATCAAGCCCTGCTAACCGGAAAGGTATCGCATCAGTTTTTCAACAACCTGAAATTTGATGTTTCGCTGCAGCAAATGAACAGATTTCACTTGCTGAATACCGAAGCCAAAGACAACGACTTGTTTTTCGGTAAGGCATACGCCACCGGATATGCATCCGTTACCGGTTCACCCGACAATATATTTTTGGAAGCACGTGTGCGAACAGCACCTAACACAGTCATATATGTGCCGTTTGCACAAAGCGATATAAGCAGTGGAGGGGGCATTGTTAATTATGTCAGTTACGATACCACACGCAAGGCCGAACTGGCCAATAAACTACCCGGACTTTCAGGTTTTACCATGGCATTGTATGCAGATATTACCCCCGATGCGGAAATACAAATGATTATTGACCCACGCTACGATGACCGCATTAAAGGCAGTGGGCGTGGCTTATTAAAAATGGAACTGACCAAGCAAGGCGATTTTACCATGTACGGTAAAGTAGATATAGAGCAAGGTGATTATAAACTCACCGCAATGGAATTTTTCTCGCGCAAGTTTTTAATACAAAAAGGAAGTAGCATTTCATGGTCAGGAAACCCTATGGATATAAAACTGGATATTATCGGTTTGTATAAAGTTAGGAGAACATCCATTGCTGATTTTGTAACTACTGCCACTAATGAAGAACGGCAGCAGATGCGTTCACAGCGAATACCGGTTGATTGTATCCTGCAAATGCGTGGGGGCTTAACCAATCCCGATATAAAATTTGATATTGAGTTTCCCGATTTGCAGGGAACCATCGGTTCAAACAATGTATCGGCCATTGATAACAGTCTGCGTAACTTGCGCAACAACCCCGATATGATGAATCAACAGGTAATCAGCTTGCTTTTATTTGGCAGATTTGCTCCGCCCAATGGACTTACTCAAGCTAATCAGCAAGGCAATTTAAGCTCGGGTATAAATAATACCTTTAGCGATTTGCTGACTCAGCAGGCGAATAATCTGGTTGGCAAAATCATTCCGGGACTTGAATTTAATGTAGATATACAAACAGCGAATAGTCAGATTCAACAGACTCAATACATTTTTTCAGCCAGTAAAAAATGGTTTGATGATAGGTTAGAAGTTCAGGGTAGTTATGACCCTCGAAACTTCAACAACAGCCTTATGACACAATATAACCTGACCAAATCAGGCAATATGAAGGCCCGCTTTTTTAACCGAAATACTACCGATGCTTACAGCCGAAACGTAACCACACAGGGCATAGGATTGTATTACCGAAAAGAATTTGATACATTCAGCGAACTATTTAAGAAACCTAAAAAATAAATTAATTTATACTATGTACGAATCAGGTATTCCATCCGTTGACTTAAATGATTTTTTATCAAACGACCCTAACCGCAAACTAGCCTTTGTAAATGCATTGGGCAAGGCCTATGAAGATATTGGATTTGTAGCTGTTCGCGGACATTTTCTGAATGAAGAACTAAGTAACAACTTATATGAACAAGTTAAAAACTTCTTTCAGTTGCCCTACGAGCAAAAAATAAAGTATGAAATACAAAATCTGGCCGGACAACGAGGATACACTTCATTTGGTAAAGAACATGCGAAAGGTCGTACAGCAGGCGACCTTAAAGAGTTCTGGCAATTTGGTCAGTATGTGAATGAGCATGATCCACTTCGAGCGGAGTACCCCGATAATGTTACGGTAAACGAATTGCCCGACTTCAATACATTAGGGAAAGAAGCTTACCAAACGCTGGAAAGAACCGGTAAATACATGTTGCGTGCCATAGCGTTGTACCTGGGATTGAACGAGTATTATTTTGATGACAAGATTGAACGAGGAAACAGTATACTTCGTGCCATTCATTACGGACCCATTCTACATGATCCACATGATGCGGTTCGTGCAGCGGAACATGAAGATATCAACCTCATCACGCTGCTTATGGGTGCCTCGGCCGAAGGTTTGGAGGTGCTAAATAAGCAAGGTGAATGGGTGGCTATAACAGCACTGCCCGAACAACTGGTAGTAAATGTAGGCGATATGTTGCAACGTTTAACCAATAACAAACTTAAATCAACCACGCACCGGGTGGTCAATCCCCCGCGTGAAAAATGGGGAACATCCCGTTATTCTATTCCATTCTTTTTACACCCTGTTTCGGCAATGCCGCTTGATTGCCTTCCATCGTGTGTGACTTACGAAAATTCACTTAACTATGAACCCATAACAGCCGGTGAATATTTAGATGAACGCTTACGTGAAATAGGACTTAAAAAATAAAACTATGAAAAAACAATTGAATTGGGCAGTACTCTTGTTTGCCCTGGTTAGTGCCATTACAGTAAGTGCACAGCACAAGCACTCATTGCCTGCACACCGCACCGCAGCCGAATGGCAAAAAATGTCGGAATTATCAAAACGTGCGAGTGTGTTTTACGGCAAAGCCGGTAACGGACTGCAGATGCCAGCCAATGTTCGGTATCCGGGCGAATTTGAAGAATCGCAATGTGTACTCATTTCTTGGTCTGACTTGTATGACGACAATGGCAATTATTTAGGTGCAGATACTGAAACAACCTGGGGTTATATATCAGCACAACTATCCGTAGCCATACAACCCGAAGCACCTGTTTGGATTCGTGTTTACCAGCCTTCCGATACTACTCGCGTACTTGCGTTTATGCAGAATTTAGGCGAACCACTGTACAATTACCGCTTTATTGTAAGCATGGGTGATGGATGGTGGATACGCGATTTCGGACCAAACGGAGTGTACTACGGCAGTCAGGATAGTATTGCGTTTGTAGATGTAAAGTATTATCCCGGCCGAGACCAGGACGATTTGTACTCGCGTCAAATTGGTTCGCTTATGAATAAACCTGTGTATGAATCGAAGATATACGCAGAAGGAGGTAATTTTATGCCGGATGGTTTCGGTAAAAATTTTTACAGTACCACCGTTACCAATGTAAATACATCTGCATTTAGTCACAATCCGCCATGGACAGCCGCGCAGGTTACAGATACCATGAAAAATATCTTTAACTCAACTGAAACCGTTGAATTGGAGGAGTTGCTGTGTGATGGTGGTACAGGCCACATTGACTTGTACATCAAAATGGTTGACGAACAAACATTGATGGTGGCTCAGTATCCGAATGCCATAACTTCATCTGACCGCCAGCGAATAGAAGACAATTTGCAGTATATAAAAACACTTAAATCTACATACAACAGGCCATTCAGGGTTTACCGAATTCCTCATCCGACCAATGATGACGGGCAATATACCGATACGACCTGCGCTCAGATGAATGACGATGCCCGCACGTTTGTAAATGGGTTAACAATAAATAAAACATTTATATACCCTTCATATTCCGATGACATGGATGGCAACCAGCAACAAACCGCTCAAGTAACGAAGATTTTTGAACGTGTCATGCCGGGTTATAAAGTGATACCTATTGACTCGCGTGAGATGAGTCCTTTTGGCGGTGAATTGCATTGTATAACGATGCAGGTTCCTGCCGAAAACCCGGTTTTGTTTTGGCATCCTTCGGTTGACGGTCTTCAATCCATGCGAAATAACTACCATATTGTTGCGCGCATTACCAATAAATCAGGAATACAATCTGCCACGTGTATGTGGCGCATACGCAACAAAACCAGCTGGACAACTAGTGCACTCACCGATAGTGCAGGTTATTTTATTGGAGATATTACACCCGGAGTTATTGCTCAGGATGATGTGATTGAATACTACCTGAGTGCAACTACACAAAACGGCAAAACAGCTACCAAGCCCATTACCGCACCAGATGGTTACTACATGATACATTTTACTGATCCTATCACGTCTACAGATGAGCTAGTGGTAAAAGCCAAAGATCATTTGTTTAATGCGTATCCAAACCCAGCAATACAACAAGTAACTATAAATTTCTCGGCAGTTGAATCGGCTAATGCGTCCATTTCAGTTACAGATATAACCGGCAAGGTGGTATACACGCTCGATACGGTATCAGAGTCCGGGTTAAATAAACTAACTCTTGACATCAGCCAGTGGAAGCCCGGAGTGTATTTTTACTCGTATACCTTAGACGGTAAGTCTGTTTCAGTTAAAAAATTTGTTGTAGTGCGTTAATTCATCCCGCTTAGTACGAAATCTGATGTATAAAACTTCTTTCATTTTTTTAAGTGCTGTTTTGCTTACCCTGCATGCATGGAGCGCACAAGATACTACACAACATAAACCAAAACAGTTTATGCCCGAAAGCCAACATGCTCTTACCTATCAGACAGCACTTCAGTTTGTAGCGTCCTATCATTTTTCAAAACCGGCTATAAACGATGCGTTTTCTGAAAAGGCATTTAAAAACTACCTCGACATGCTAGATCCACAGAAGCTGTATTTCACACAGGCTGATATAGATAATTTTAATCAGTATAGCTTGCGCATTGATGATGCCATGTTAGATGGAAATATTCAGTTTCTGTTCGATATATTTAACACATCTCAGCAGCGTATGTTCGACCGCATTGATTATGCAACCACATTGTTGCGCGATTCGTTTGACTTTACCCTACAGGACTCGTTTGAAATAAACAGAGAGGACGCAGCGTACTGCACAGATTTTGCCGACATGGATGCATTGTGGTATGCACGCATAAAATATGAATGCCTGCAACTGGCCAGTTCAGGAAAATACTACAAGGAATACAGCGAAACCATACGAAAGCGATACGAAAACCTAGCTAAAAATGCGCTGAAAACTAAAAGCGAAGATGTGTTTCAGTTAATCATGAATGCCATACTGGAAGTGTGTGACCCGCATACCAATTACTTTTCGCCACGTACAGCAGAAGATTTTAATCAAAGCATGTCGTTATCGCTAGAAGGTATTGGTGCGCAATTACAAATGGAAGGCGAGTACACCAAAATAAGAGAAGTGATAAAGGGTGGTCCTGCCGATCGCAGCAAGAAACTTAAAGCAGGTGATAAAATAATAGGAGTGGGGCAAGCTGAAAAAGGAGAGATAGTAAACGTAATTGACTGGAGGCTGGATGACGTGGTATCGTTAATTCGGGGTAAAAAAGGAACTACAGTGAGGTTGGAAATAATTCCGGCCAACGACCCAAATAAAGTAAAGATTATTGAGCTGGTGCGCGATAAAATTGTACTCGAAGATCAGTCGGCTAAAAGCTCAGTAAAGGAAGTAGTGCGCAATGGTAAAAAAATGAAAGTAGGGGTGGTGTCAATTCCTGCATTTTATATGGATTTTGCCGCAGCCCAACGTGGTGATAAAGAGTATAAAAGCACCACTCGAGATGTGAAGAAGCTTATTACAGAGTTGAACAAGCAAAAAATTCAGGGACTTATTATTGACCTGCGCAACAATGGAGGTGGGTCGTTGCAGGAAGCCGTAGAACTTACCGGTTTGTTTATCAACTCAGGGCCGGTGGTGCAGGTAAAAGATATGATGGGGAATACGCGTGTAGAGCAGGACAAAGATGGCGGTTTGGTATATTACGATGGCCCGCTGGTAGTGCTGGTAAATCGTTTTAGTGCCAGTGCATCCGAAATATTTGCAGGCGCTATTCAGGATTACAACCGAGGTATTGTGGTGGGCGAACGCACCTTTGGCAAAGGCACCGTACAGCAGGTAGAAGATATGAATAATTACGTACGATTGGGCAATGCCAAAGTGGGTCAAGTGAAGTTAACACTAGCTAAGTTTTACCGGGTAAATGGCAGCAGTACGCAACACAAAGGAGTTACACCTGATATTTTATTGCCCAGCATTTATGATGGCCGCAAGTATGGTGAAGATGGAAGTGAATTTGCTTTGCCATGGGATCAGATTGCAACCTCCTATTACACCAGTCTTAGCCAGGAAATGTTGAAGCGTGATATGCTTCAGCAGTTACATAGTACACGTATAACTAAAAACATAGAATATACTTATCTGAAGCAGGATATAGAACGCATACAACAGCTGGAAAAACGCAGGTATATTACCTTGAATCAGGCACAAATGAAAGCGCAAACCACCGAAGATGACAACGTGAAGAAACAGCGTGATGAATTCAGAAAAGCCAACAAAAGCGATAATGCCGATGCACAAGATTTGATACTGACAGAAGGCGAAGAGGTTATCCTGGATTTGTTACAACTGAAGTAAATACTGTTAGTTGCTGCCCTGCCTTCGCACGAATCATTTCTCGTGGGTACTTGCTTCGGTTGTGGAAGGGGTGTCAGCATTGTTACACATGCATTAAACAGTGCAGTAATCCATGCGTTAGCTGCAACCCTAAAGAACAGACGACAGTACAAAAATTAACGAACAGGTAAACGATAAAAAAGCCCACCCATCCCGATAGCTATCGGGACCAACGCTCAAAAAACCAAAAGAGCCATTTTCTTTGCCAACGCTCTGACACCGTTACGACCGAAAAACTTATCTTAACCGACTGAAAAAAAGAATATAAAATTGTAGATGGAATTAAAAGAATTGAAACCCAGAAAGGCACTAAACAAAGCCTTTTTAAAAGTAAAACCGAACAGGACTGAAATTGAAGGGTTCAAGGCCAATCTTATTACTTTACTCGACAGGACAAATGATACGGAAAGCGAAGAGTTTCATAAAAACTTAGTATCGGACTTTTTAAAGAAAACCTATTACGACCCAAACCATTTTATTAATACCAAAGGTAGAAACGACCTTGTTATTCATAACGGACAAAATGCAAACTCCACAGTTGGTGTAATTCTAGAAGCGAAAAAGCCCACCAACAAAACCGAAATGATTACCACCAAAAAACTGAATGCAAAAGCTTTTCAGGAATTGGTTTTGTATTACCTACGAGAGAGAATTACACACAAAAATCTTGAAGTAAAACATTTGGTGGCGACCAACATTAACGAATGGTTCATTTTTGACGCTACCCTATTCGATAGACTTTTTGCCCAAAACAAAAACCTTGTAAAACAATTCAACGACTTTGAAGCAGGTCGTTTAGCCGACACCAAAACCGATTTTTTCTACAAACAAATTGCCGAGCCGTTTATTGCCGATATCACTGCTGAAATTGAGTTTACTTATTTCAACATTCAAGACTATCAACAACCGCTTCGCAATACCGACAAAGCTGACGATTATTCGCTTATTGCTCTATTCAAATTGCTTTCACCGGAACATCTTTTAAAACTTCCGTTTACCAACGATAGCAACAGCCTTGATAAACGCTTTTACAGCGAGTTGTTGCACATTATTGGTTTGAAGGAAACGAACGAGAAAAGCAAAAAGTTAATTGAACGAAATAAAGAAGGTGAACGATACACAGGAACAATTCTTGAAAATGCCATTATCCAACTTGACAGTTTAGATAAACTAAGCCGATTAGAGAATCCAAATAAATTTGGTAACACTCAGCAGGAAAGACTTTTCAATATTGCGCTAGAACTTTCGATTACTTGGATTAACCGTATTTTGTTCTTAAAGCTGTTGGAAGCCCAACTCATCACGTATCATAACTCGTCCCGAGGCTTCGGGAAAGGCGACAAATCGTATTCGTTTCTCAACCTTGACAAAATCAAGAATTATGATGATTTGAATAGTTTGTTTTTTCAGGTATTGGCACGTAAGTATGATGAGCGAAACGAAGATGTAAAACAGCTATTTGAAAAAGTTCCTTATCTCAATTCTTCGCTTTTTGAGCCGACCGACATTGAGCAGATTACTTTATTTATCAGCAATCTGAAAGACGATAAAACTATTCCCATTTTTTCGCAAACCGTGCTGAAAGACCAGCAAGGCAAAAAAAGGTCGGGCAACATTTCCACGCTTGAATATCTCTTTGAGTTTTTAGATGCTTACGACTTTGGAGCAGAAGGCGGTTCAGCAATTCAGGAAGACAATAAAACGCTGATTAACGCTTCGGTTCTCGGTTTGATTTTCGAGAAAATAAACGGATACAAAGATGGCTCATTCTTTACTCCGGGTTTCATCACCATGTATATGTGTCGTGAGACTATTCGCAAAGCAGTTGTGCAGAAGTTCAACGAAACCAAAAAATGGAACTGCAACAACATTGAAGAACTTTATGACAAAATTGAAGACCGAAAAGAAGCCAACAAGATTGTAAACAGCATCAAAATTTGCGACCCTGCCGTTGGTTCAGGACACTTTTTAGTTTCGGCACTCAATGAAATGATTGCCGTTAAAAACGACTTAAAAATTCTGCAAGACCGTGACGGCAAACGCCTGAAAGAATACCAAGTGGAAGTAGTAAATGATGAATTGATTGTAACAGACGAAGAAGGAGAACTTTTTGAATACAACCCCAGCAACAAAGAAAGCCAACGCATACAAGAAACGTTATTCCACGAAAAACAAACCATTATTGAAAACTGCCTTTTTGGGGTTGATATCAACACCAACTCAGTTAAAATATGCCGACTGCGCTTGTGGATTGAACTTTTAAAAAGTGCTTATTATAAACAAGCCGGTTCGAGTAGCGCAGCGTATCGAGAACTGGAAACGCTTCCGAATATTGACATCAACATCAAATGCGGAAACTCTTTAGTGAGCCGTTTTTCTATTGATGCCGACCTGAAACAAGCTTTGAAAAAAAGCAAGTGGACGATTGAAAGTTATCGCGTAGCGGTTGCCACTTACCGCAATGCGGAAAGCAAGGAACAGAAAAGAGAAATGGAACGACTGATTGCCGATATTAAATCGGATTTCAGAAGTGAAATTTCGTTGAACGACCCGAAAGTAAAGAAGCTTCGCAAACTTTCAGGCGACTTGTATCAATTGACCAATCAAGGGCAGTTGTTTGAAATGAGCAAAAAGGAAAAAGCCGATTGGAACAAGAAAGTAACGCAACTGACAGAAGAAACCAAAAAATTGGAAGCCGAGATCGAAGAAATAAAAGCCAACAAAATTTTTGAAAACGCTTTTGAATGGCGTTTTGAATTTCCCGAAGTGCTGAATGATGATGGTGATTTTGTGGGCTTTGATGTGGTGATTGGAAATCCGCCTTATATATCTGCGGTCAACATGAAGAGAGATGTATCCATAAAAAATTATTTTAGTACAAGATATAAACTAGTTAGCGGTACATATGATATATATGCATTATTTGTTGAGTTAGTCAGAGATATATCGAATACTCATGCTTCTTTTTCATACATCATACCAAACAAATTTTTAGTTGCAAAATACTCCGAAAACCTATTAAATTATCTCATTAAAAATCAATCTCTTCAGTATTCTATAAACTTATCAAAACACAATATTTTTGATGAAGCGTCTGTTTATCCAATAATAATTTTTGGACACCTTAAACAATCCAAACCATTTAAGAAATTCATAGTTGAGAATAAAGAATCCTTCATTCAATTTGGTGAACTAAAAGAAGAAAAAGTACTGAAAAAATATCCAACTATAAAGGATGCTGGGTTCAAAATACAAGGAGGTCTTGCGGGTTTCCAAGCCGATTCCGTAAAGAAATATATTCAAGAATCAAACATTGAAAATTCTATACCATTTACAGTGAGTGGTTGTGTAGACAGGTATTTTGTGTCAAACGAAAATGTAAGATACATGGGTGTCAAATACAAACAAGCTTATATTACTCTTGATTGTAATCTAAGTAACGACAAATTAGACTTCTGGAGAAACCCTAAAATAGTTATTGCAGGAATGACAAAAGAAATTGAATCTGTTTATAGCGATAGACCATTGGCGCTAGGTGTAGGTATTTATGGAATTCATGGTCTATCAGAAGATGATGGTTATATTTTCTCAAGTATTCTAAATAGCAAATTTATCAGTTACTATTTCAAAGAAATGTTTAAGGATAAAGCCCTGGCAGGTGGTTATTTAGCAATAAACAAAAATACTATTGAAGATATTCCTTATTTAAAACCAGACAGTAATATCTCATTTAAATTATTAGAAAAATCTAAAACGATTCATGAGTTAAAAAAGCAAAACCCATCAGCAGACACCACCGATTTAGAAAACCAAATCGACCAATTGGTTTACCAACTTTACGGGTTAACGGAAGAAGAAATAAAAATTGTGGAGGGTGTCTGAACGATGATTTTTGTGATTAAATGATTGCTTTGATTAAATTAAGAAGTTTAAATCTGTTTAATCATACAAATCAAATGAATCACAGTTAAGATAATTAAATAATTGCTTTGATTAACGAACAATACAAATATTCTGAGTTGACTTCCAAAATTATTGGGTGTGCAATGACTGTTCATAGGATGCTTGGTAATGGTTTTCAAGAAGTAATATATCAAAGAGCTTTGGCTATTGAAATGAATTTGGCGGGTATTTCGTTTAGCAGAGAATTTGAGATGCCCATATATTACAGGGAAGAACAAATAGGCACAAGGAGAGTTGATTTTCTGGTAGAGGGAATTATCTCAGTTGAATTGAAAGCTATAATAAAATTAGAAGATGTTCATTTTGCCCAGGCTATCAATTATTTAGAGGCCTATAATTTAGAAATTGGATTACTGATCAACTTTGGCGAAACTAGCTTAAATTTTAAGCGACTAAGCAACAAGAAATTCAAATCATCA